>CAURKZ010000003.1:0-187770 GCA_963525605.1 uncultured Campylobacter sp. | reverse complement strand
AAAGAATTTGGAAAAGCTGCATTTTTGATTTTTGCGGCGTGAAAACCTTTGAGCGACTGATGTTTAGAGTGGTCGCAGACAGCGACGAGATCGAGCGAAAGGCCTGGTTAGAGCAGGTAGCGCAGACACTGGATAGGTACTTTCCGAAGCAGATTAATTTGCTTTAAATTTAAAAATGCGCTGCTCGCAAAATCTGAACGGCATAGAATTTGACTGCCTATTTAAACAGATACGCGCCGAATTCGCTCGCACATTTGGCGCAAAATCTATGAAATTTAGGAGGCAATTATGCTTAGATTAATCGCCGTAATGGCGATTTTAGCGGCTCTCATATACTTCGTGATGGGAGGCGGCGGCAAAAAGACAATCAAAGATTACAAAAATTTCAGCCGCGAGGAGCTGGAGACTTTATGCCTCGAAAAGAACGATAAGATCGCCTGCCAGCGTATCGCAGTGGACTATATCAAAGAAAATAAACCGAAAAAATGATCTAAATTTGCGAGGCTAATTTTGCGGTTTCGCTCAAACAGCGCGCGGTTAAATTTCTTTTTAGTCCGGTCCAAACGCTGTGCGGATAAATTTGCCTGCAAAGCACGGCTGAAATGCCGATTCGATCGGTACCGAGCGCCGTGCAAATAGCGCAAATTAAAAGCAATAATTCAAGTATTAGCATGCGTACTGATAAAACCGCTAGCGCAAATTAAAGGCAATAAATCGCGCTGTGTTCTTTACGCGCAGACGAAAGGAGCGACGGATGAAAATTTTATGGCAAAGTAGGCTTCAAAACAGACTTCGCGATATCGGCGAAAACGTCCTGATAAAGGGCGATCACGCATTTTACGTAGGCGACAACGACGAGCAAAAGCAGATGAAGCTTAGAAAATTCTCGCTCACAAGCGGCGAGCAGCTAGCCGGCGCGCCTTTCCACGATTTTACCCGTGCCGTGACCTTTGACGATGACGGCCGCACGCTCGTAGTTTTGGGCTTTGTAGACACGATTTATAAATTTAACGCCGCGGATCTCGCGCTCATCTCAAAGCACAAAAAAGGCGTGCTAAAATATGGCAACTTTATCGCGCTAAGTAGCAAGGACGGCGATAAAAAGGCTATTACGGCGACAGACGACACGCTTTTTATTTACGATTTTAAGACGCAAACGGGCATGCGAAAGCGATTAAGAGGCTGTGCGGCGATTTTTAAGCAGGATGAGCTAAATTTCTTGATTTTTACGCGTTCGGGTCAAATTTACGGCTTAAATTTGAGCAGTTGCGAGCTTAAAATCATCGCTAAAACTTGCCCTATGACGCAGGCACAGCGCGCGAGCGGCGGATATTGCATTCGCGCGGGCGAGGCTGGCGAAAACGGCGAAATAGAGGGTACTAACGAGCTAGTTTTTACGGACGCAAATTTTAACGTTAAATTCCGCGTGAAGCTGGACTTTGATTTCGATAAATTCGAGCTTGCGGCGGACGGATCAGACGGCTGGCGCGGATACTTTATAAACGAGCCGAATGAACTGAGAGTTCTTGATCTGCGTAGCGAAGCGGGCGGCTTCGAGCACGGCAAAACAGGCGACCTCGAGAGCGGCGAGCACGACGGCTCGGGCAAATTTGCACACGATAAAGCCAAGGAATTTAGATGCGACGAAGCGGACGAATTTAATCGCGGCGGCTCGGGCGAATTTACGCAGGGCAAGGCGAGCAAATCCGGATGCGAAGCGACGGATAAATTTGAGTACGACGAGCCCTTTAAATTTAAACTCGGCGAGCAGGTCCAATACCTTGCGGCAAAGCCTGTGCTGGCACATAAATTTAAACAAAAGGGTGCGAGAATTTTAGGCGTCGTTACGGCTACTTCTTGCCGGGCTGCGAGCGCAAAATACGAAGCGGAGCAAAAGGACGCATTTGCCGAGCAAAATTTAGCGCCTGAAAGCGGCGTCAAAAAAGAGGATCATACTCAGCCGCATACCCGCACATGCCAGGTACTGGTAGATAACGCCTACGACGAGGACGCGGAGCAAATTTTAACCTGCTATGAGATCTAAGCCATGGTCTAAGCACGCCCATATTCCTGATTTAAAATTTGCAGCTGTGATTTCACGCCTTTAATTAAAGCAAGTTTGCTAAAAATTTTGCAAAATTTTATATAGAATTCTACCAAGACGCGGAAATACCCGTTTAAAAATTCTACGACATGCAGGTGAGATCGTTGCAAAAAGTCGCGACTAGCGATAAATACGGCGCAATGACAAGGACAAATCTTAACGCCCTAAGTGCGAGCAAATTTAAAGGCAATCTTAAAGAGGCATGCGCGAAATTTATCCCTAGCAGCAGGCTAAATTTCATGACTCGCGCGCCCGCGCCCTATCAAATTTAAAATTTCAGATCAACGACGATTTGTACGGCGCGACCGCACCCTTTCGCCGCTATCAGCACTTGACGTTTTTTGCCTTACTATCTTGCATCGCGCGGAAAAATTCCGCCCTGCTTAGCGGGACTTCGTCAGGATGGGCGCTTCTGAAATGGCGCAGATAGCCCTCGTAATCGCCGAGCCCGATGAGAGGCGCAAGCGCGGCATCCGCGCGCGCCAAAAACCTCGCCACGGCCTTCGGAGCTGCGAGCGGGTTAAATTTAAGCTTTTTCATAAACGCCCCTATCTATGTGCTCGCTTTCTGCCAGTTTAAAATACCCCTCGCTCGCGCCGCCTTTTGAAATTTTAAGGCACATTCGGATCGTTTGGACGATGACGACGATAGTAACGACGACAAAAAGAGCACATAGCACGGCGTCGATGACGTTATTCCTGATGATAGCCTGCGCCTTTTCGATCGCCGCGGGATCGCTTAGGCTAGCAAGCTTGGCGGCGGTATTTTGCGCGATAGCCACGTGGCTTACCGCATCGTGCACGCGCTCGCCATTAGCCGGCATAAGCTTTAAGATCGCCGCATAAAGCGTGGTTATAAGCACCCAAATCGCAGGAGCGATCGTGACGAAGGCGTATTTTTGCTTGCCCATTTTAAAAAGCACCACCGTCGCAAGCAGAAGCGCGATGCCCGCGAGCATCTGATTGGACGCGCCGAAAAGCGGCCACAGCGTGTAAATTCCGCCCATAGGATCGGTAACGCCGCTGTAGAGCAGATAGCCCCAGCCCGCCACGCAGATCAGCGTCGCGATGATGCCGTAGAGGGAATTTTTAGTATCGGAGAATGGTTTATAGACGTTGCCTAAAATTTCTTGCACCATAAAGCGCCCCGTGCGCGTGCCCGCATCGACCGCGGTCAGAATAAACAGCGCCTCAAACAAGATCGCAAAATGGTACCAAAACGCCATCAGCTCCTTGCCGCCGATGATCTGGTGCAGAAGCATCGTTAGCCCCATCGCAAAGGTAGGAGCGCCGCCCGTGCGGCTCATCATCGTGATTTCGCCGACGTTTGAAGCCAAGGCGCCGATCTGCTCGGGCGTAATGCTAAATCCGATAGAGTTTATATACGCCGCAGCGCTTACCGCGTCTTTGCCCAGCACCGCGGCAGGCGAGTTGATAGCGAAGTATTCGCCCGGGCTTAGGATGCACGCCGCTACGAGCGCCATTACGCCCACAAGGCTCTCCATAAGCATCGAGCCGTAGCCGATGAAAAGAGCGTGGGTTTCGCGCTCGAGCATCTTCGGCGTCGTACCGCTGGAGATCAGCGCATGAAAGCCAGAAATCGCGCCGCATGCGATCGTGATAAACAAAAACGGAAATATCGGGCCTGCAAAAACGGGACCCGTGCCGTCGATAAATTTCGTCGTAGCGGGCATTTTAAGCTCGGGTGCAACAAAGATTATCGCAACCGCCATGCCGATGATGACGCCGAGCTTAAGGAAGGTGCTTAGATAATCGCGCGGCGCAAGCAGCAGCCACACGGGCAAGATCGCCGCGATAAAGCCGTAGCCGATAGTAAGAAGCGCGAGCGTCTCGCCCTTTAGCGAAAAAACGTCGTGCCAGTACGGATCGATCGAGACGTAATGCCCACCCCAAAGCGCAAGCATCAACAAAACAAAGCCGATGATCGATGCCTCGCTAACCTTGCCAGGGCGCAAAAACCTCATATAAACTCCCATAAATATGGCGATCGGTATCGTCATCGCGATCGTAAAAAGCCCCCACGGCGAGTTCGCAAGCGCCTTTACGACGACCATAGCCAAGATCGCCACGATGATCAGCATGATGAAAAAAATCCCGATCATCGCGATGCCGCCGGTGAGCTTACCCATCTCGTCTTTTATCATCTCGCCTAGGCTCTTTCCGCCGCGGCGCGTGGAGAGCACGAGCACGATGAAATCATGCACTGCGCCTGCGAGCACGACGCCTACCAAAAGCCAGATCATACCGGGTAGATAGCCCATCTGTGCGGCCACTACGGGACCTACGAGCGGTCCTGCGCCAGCAATAGCGGCGAAATGGTGGCCGAAAAGGACGTATTTGTTCGTAGGGACGTAATCTCGCCCGTCGTTTCGGATCACCGCAGGAGTTGCGCGACGATCGTCCAGCTCAAAGACACGATACGCGATAAAGCGCCCGTAGAAGGTGTATCCGATCAGATAGATGCACGCGCTGGCTACTACGAGCCAGACGGCGCTGATGCTCTCGCCTTTATTTAGCGCAAGTACGCCGAAACACCACGCCCCTATGACGGCGACCGCCGCCCAAAGGATCTTTTGCCAAAATTTCATGCTCACTCCTTAAAGCTTAGCGAGCGGCTTTGGCGCAATTTGCCGTTTAATAAAACGGCTTGCGCCTTTAAAGCGGGACTCGTTAAATAAAATTTAGTGCGTATTTTATCGGCGTTTTTATAATTTAAAGCTGAATCGCGAAATTAAAAAGAGTTCTTTCGGCGTTTAAATTTACCGCCTAAATTTTGAATTTCAAATTTAAATAGACCACTTGGCGGCGCACGAAATTTTAACATTTAATCGCCCTAAATTTAACCCCGCAGCTCTTAGCCATTACGGAATTTATCGCGATTTAAGAAATCAAGCGATAAAATCCCATGATAACGATTTTAATTTCTTAATGAAAATCGCGAATACTTTTAGGAGGAAATTTATGCCGGATCAGGTGCGCGGCTATGTACCTTTTCGCGCTGATATCAAAAGCTATGCAAGCTTCAAAAATGATGGCGCCAGTCGTGAAAATTTCATAAAATCCGCGCGCATAAATTCCTGGCATCGCTTAAATTTTAAAAATATCCGACGCGACGAAATCTGCGCGTATAGTTCGCTTGGTGGGCTATGAGCTTTAAATTTTATCTCTTTCTAACCGCAGCTTTCATATTGCTTGCTTTAGTAGCCGTTAGTAGCGGCGGAGCGAGCATTTCGCTAGGCGACATCGTAAAATTTTTCACCTTCGGCGAGATAGACGAGACCAAGCAGCTCATATTGCTGCAAATGCGCCTGCCGCGCCTAGTAATGGGCATCTTAGTGGGCGCGCTGCTGGCAACTTCGGGCGTGGTAGTGCAAAGCGTGTTTTTAAACCCGCTTGCAGACCCATACATCATCGGCATCGCCTCGGCAGCGACTTTCGGCGCAGTCATAGCCTATCTGCTAGGGCTTAGCGACGTTTTTTACGGAATTTTCGCGTTTTTGGCCGCCAGCGGGCTTTCGCTCGTGATCTTTAAGCTCGCAGCCCATACCCGCTCGATCTCGACTCTGCTGATCGTAGGCATCGCCGTATCGTCCTTTTTGGGCGCATTTACATCCTTCGCGGTCTATCTAATCGGAGAGGATAGCTTTAGGATTACGGCGTGGATGATGGGCTATCTAGGCGGCGCAAACTGGCAAAAGATCGCGCTTTTACTGCCGCCGCTGCTATTTTGCATGGCGTATTTTTACGCGAAGCGCCACGAACTAAATATCATCTTAAACGGCGACGAGGAGGCGAAATCGCTGGGACTCAACGTCGAGAAGTCCAAAAAGAGCCTACTCATCGTCTCCTCGCTCATCATCGGCTTTTCGGTCGCATTTACGGGTATGATAGGCTTCGTGGGGCTCATCATTCCGCACACGCTTCGCATGGCGCTTCATACGGCGAGCAACGCCGTGCTGATCCCCGCTAGCGCGCTTACCGGCGGAGTTTTTTTGGTTTTTTGCGACGTAATCGCTAAAAACGCCCTCTCGCCGGTAGAAATTCCAATCGGCGTGGTGACCTCCTTTTTCGGCGCGCCCTTTTTTCTATACCTCGCGTTTAGGAAGCATGCATGAAAATTTCGGCGCTAAACTTCAGCTACGGCAAACGAGCGATCTTGCGAGGCATCGAGTTAAATTTAAAGCGGGGGAAATTTTACGGGATTTTGGGTCCTAACGGCTGCGGCAAAAGCACCTTGCTAAAAAACATATTGCAAATTTTAAAGCCCGCAAGCGGAATCATCGAAATAAACGGCAAAAAAGCAAGCGAATATAGCCTCAAAGAGCTTGCCGCGCTCATCGGCTTCGTGCCGCAAAAAACAGCCCTCGCAGCCGCGCTGAACGTGAATGAAATTTTACTTGCGGGCAGATTTTGCCGCCTAAAAAGCGCATTTAGCGGCTACGATGCGAGTGACCACGACAAGGTAGAGCGAATCGCCGAGCTTTTGGACGTGAAAAAATTTTTAAATCGCAGCGCGTTTGAGCTAAGCGGCGGCGAGTTCGGGCGCGTGCTGCTTGCCAGAGCGCTCGTAAGCGAGCCTGAAATTTTACTGCTCGATGAGCCCACGGGCGCGCTTGATATGAACTACGCGATCGAGGCGATGAAGATCTGCGAAAATTTAACCAAAACGCTAAATTTAACGAGCGTCATCGTGCTGCACGATCTAAATTTAGCCTCGCTTTTTTGCAATGAAATTTTGATGCTAAAAGACGGCACAGTGAGGTATCGCGGTAGCGCGAGCGAGCTTTTTACGCCGCAGATCATAAAAGAAATTTACGGCTTTGACGCCTTGATAGTTGAAAATTTAGGAACCAAATTTATCTTACCGCAAAAGGAGAAAATGTGAAAAAAATTCTTATAGCTTTGCTTTCGGCGAGTTTTGCGCTCGCCAAAGGCCTGGTAGTGCTCGACCCCGCCGCAGTCGAGATCATCTACGCCTTAGGCGCGCAGGATCAGATCGCTGCGATCTCAACTACCTCGATGAGCAAGATCCGCCCGGAGGCAGAAACCGCGAAACTGCCTAGCGTAGGCACCTACGTAAAGCCGAATATGGAAAAGATCGTCGAGCTTAAGCCCGATCTAGTCATCACGAGCTTTCACTCCGCGGGCGTTAGCGAGAATCTGCAAAAGCTGGGACTTAAGAGTCTTGCAATGGATGCAAACTCCACCGCAGATATCTGCCAAAACGTAAAGAAGGTCGCGGCGATCGTAAAAAAGGAGAGCGAGGCGGATAAAATTTGCGCGCGGATGGATGGAATTTTTGCAGACAAACCCGCCCTTCGCGGCAAAAAAGTGGCTATGTTTTTCGGCGCGAACGCTACGATGGCTTTCAATGACAAAACCCTCATCGGCGACATTTTCGCTCGCCTAGGCGCCAAAAACATCGCAGACGGTCTTGAAGGCAGCACGCCTTTGGTATCTGCCGAATACATCTTGGAGCAAAACCCCGATATAATCGTCGTCGTAGGCGGCGAGACGGAGGATTTTTTAAAGGCAAATCCGATCCTTAAAAATACCAAAGCCGTAAAATCGGGCAAAATTTTAAAAGCTCCGACGCTCATCTTGCGGGGCAGCTCGCAGATCGGCGAGACGGTGGATGAAATTTACGCGGAGGCAACGAAATAGATGTTTAAAGAACGCATTAAAACCCACCACCGCTCCAAACTTTTCGAGAGCGTTTCCGCAAGCGAAAACGAGCTGTTTGACGCACTGGAGCAGCCTGCGAAAGACAGCGATTGCGTGATCTATCTGCATGTGCCCTTTTGCGACAACATCTGCTCATTTTGTTCGATGATGCGCTCCAAGCTTGGCGACGAGCTGGACGAATACGCTAAATTTTTAATCCGCCAGATCAAAGACTACGGCGAGATGCCCTATTTCGATACCAAAAGCGTCAAAAGTATCTACTTCGGCGGCGGCACGCCGAGCGTATTTAGCGAAGCTCACTTCGAAAAGGTTCTGGGTGCGCTGCATAAAAATTTCAAGATCGCGGACGACTGCGAGATCAGCATAGAGACCACCCTGCATAATCTAGATACGCAAAAAGCGCTCGCTCTGCAAAGCTTCGGCGTAAACCGCTTTAGCATCGGCGTGCAGACCTTCAGCAGACAGGGGCGCGCGCTTTTAAACCGCGTGCATAAGCCCGCTCGCGCAATCGAGCGACTGAAGGATCTTAGAGAAAAATTTGAAGGCATGCTCTGCTGCGACATTATCTACAACTTCCCGGGCGAAAGCGTAGAGGAAGCGCTAGAGGATGCGCGCTACGTAGATGAGCTAGGACTTGATAGCGCTAGCTTTTACTCGCTGATGTTTTTCGATGGCTCGGAATTATCCAAAAAGATCGACACCTCCTACTACGATCTGCCGACCGATAAAAAGCTGCACCATGCCTTTGCAGAGGCGCTACTGCAAAGCGGGAATTTCGAGGTTTTGGAGCTTACCAAACTTGCTCGAAAAGGTCGCGATAACTACGGCTACATCAAGCTAAGCCACAAGGGCACGGATATCCTGCCTATCGGCAACGGCGCGGGCGGACATGTAGCGGGCTTCGGAATTTACGGCGTTTCGGGGCACAAGATGATCTCGCGAATCGATGAGCGCGAGGCAAAATATAGCGTGCTAAACAATCTATTTCAATACCCGATCGTAAGCTTAAACGAGCTAAAAGAGGCTCTGAGCGCGAGCATTTACGACGAAGCGGTGCAAAAGCTCAAAGAATTTGAGAGCTGGGGGCTTTTGGAGCTAAAAGATCAAAGATCGATCTTGAGCTTGGACGGAATTTTTTGGGGCAACAACATCAACGAAGAGATAGCAAACATCATTAAAAAGGACTTTGTATGAAAAAAATCGTGCTTTACACCTCACAAACGGGTAACACGAAAAAGGTGGGCGACGCGATCGCCGAGCAACTAGGCTGCGAAAGCTTAAATTTCCGCGACTTTGAAGGCGAGGTCGATGATTACGACTTCATAGCCTTGGGCTTTTACGTCGATAAGGGCGAAGCCGAAGCGAAATTTATGCGCTTTTTACGCAAGATTCACGGCAAGAAGCTTGGCGTTTTTATGACTCTGGGCGCAGAGCCGGACGGCGAGCACTCGCGCAAGTGCCTGGATACCTTTGAAGAGGGGCTTAGGGCAAACGGCAACGAGATCGTAGGGGAGTTTGCCTGCCAGGGCGCGATCGATCCGAATCTACTTGAAACGATGCGCAAAATGGCCTCTAGCGGCAACTCGCCCCATCCTATCACCCCCGAGCGACTTGCGCGCTGGGCGGAGGCTGCGAAACATCCCGACAAGAAGGATTTGGCGGATGCAAAGGCAGCATTCGCGGGGATAGAATAAAATTTAAAACAAGCCGCGCAAACCGATGCGCGACGAAGCAAAATCAAATCATTAAACTCCCGCGCAATTTGAAATTTTATCTTTTGCTAAATTTAGACGATAAATTTTATTCCTATAAGCAAATTTACCGCCGCAGAAACAGGTCTTGCTCTAGAATTTAAACGATAAAAAAATTTAATCTCACGCACAACAGATCGAATAATGCCGCTGACCTTGCGCCGCAATGCGCGCTCTGAACGCAAGCCAGCTTTTGCGAGCAAGTGAGACCTGCGAGCGTTACAGTCGCCGCCGTCATCCAATACACTGCCCACCATTTTGCGACGGCCTGAGCGCGAAAAATCCGCTTCTGCAAACAAGTGGCCTGCGAGCGCTGCGGTCGCGATCATCGGCTACCCATGTCGTCACGTGCCGTAGGTGTCGCCGTCCGCCGCCGCGCGACAACTTATCTATCGTCGCTCATTACCGCACCGTCGCAGCGATGCAGAGCGTGAGCATAAAAATATTTTAGGCGTACTCTCAAGAGGACATCACCGAGCTTAATAAATTTTAGTGCGGTACTTTTACTATGCGCTCGTAAGCATAAATAAAATTCTTTAGCAAAAATTTTTAAGACAAAAATAGCAAAAGATTTGCAAGCAACGGATAAAATTTCATTATGGCTAAGATTCCATTGTGATCGCAATCATATCCGTTCTATTTGCCCATAGCTTTTTAAATTTCGCTTTTTGCCTCACTTATTGTTTTGTTTAATTTCGCAGCAAATTCCTCCTTGCTTATTTCTTTAAACGCTTCGTTTGGTACGGCGATAAAAAGACTTCCTTCTAGCAAAATTACCAAAAAATCGCGCTCCATTACCACCTCACAAAATTCCGCATCGTAAATTAGCGTATCTCGCTCATTTACTAATATAAATTGCCCCTTTAAATCGTCTGAAATTTCAATGCTAAAATCGCCGAAAGTGACATTTTTATTCTTATCATATATCGCGGAATTTAGTAGCCACGATCTAACGCAAATAGCGTAAATATAGAAAACTGCGCAAGCAGTAGGCAAGATCGCTCCTAAGCTCTTTATCCAGGACTTATCACCATAGTACTCGCGTACAAACTCTATCCAATCGTCCTCAAAAATAAAAAGGCAAGCCGAAAACGCAAAAGCGAAAAGCAAATCTGTCGCGCAGACGGCGTGGATGAACTTGCTCCCTTTATAAATTCTGCGCGAAATTCTAGTTCTCATTTTAGCGAATTTCCGGTTATCTTGCAGCGAGTAAGAAATCAGCATATCTTTCCTTTAAAATTTCGCTTATTTTAGCTAAAATTAGCCAAAATAAAAAGATCTGTAAAATTACATTGCACGATGCGTTTGCGCCTCTTCGGCGATACAGCTAGTAGATGGAAGGGCACTACTAATGCAAGCGGTAAAAGGGCGAGCTAAATTTAATAAAATTTCTACCGAAGGAGGGATTATAAAAAACACGGCATTCATCACGGGTACTACAAGCGCCGCCGTCATCCAATACACTGCTCGCCATTTTGCGACGGCCTGAGCGCGAAAAACTCACTTCTGCGAGCAAGCTGCTGCCTGCGAGCGCTGCGGTCGCGATCATCGGCTACCCCTGTCGTCACGTGCCGTAGGTGCCGCCGTCCGCCGCCGCGCGATACCCATCCGCCGCTACTAACCGCCCGCACGGCAACCCGTCTCCACTCATCGCCCCGCCGCTTTGTCGCAGTACCGAATCCAAACCGAACCGCTAAATTTTAAATTCTACAAAAGTCTCATCGCACATAAATTTTAATTCGGCAAATGCGCAAAATTTAGGTAAAATTCCACCCAAACGCTTTGACGGTCAAAATTTAAAGGGGCGAAAATAACTAATTTCGAGTACGCTAGTCGCATTAACGAGGCTGTGGGGCTAAATTTAAGCTTAGATTGCGACGAGATCGATCTGCAGGATAAGCTTTACGGGCTTTTTCAGTGCTTCATGCCTGACGGCGCCGGCTTAGAAGCAGTGTTTGCGCCGCTACAAAACGGCACCGAGCTGCAAGCGCGCATAATGCCGATCTACGCAGTCACGGCGCAGCAGACGCGAGAGGCGTTCGATCAAGGCGTGGCGCCTGGGTATTTTTGCCCGCCGCAGGATCAGAAATTTGATGACGAAGCGCTTAAGAGCTTAGCTTTAGCGTACGTTCGAAATTTAAAAATTTTCGCCGAGTTTCTCGGAGATGACGAGCTTTTAGAGATGCTTGAGCAGATAAAATCCGCTCGAGTGCAGAAAGGTTTTGATTTTGCGCATAGTAAAGACGAACTTGCGTGCGCCGTCTATGAGGCGATCACGGAGTGGATGATAGATTCGCCTAAGCTCGATACGAAGCTATGGGTGCTCGGCGAGGCGTATTATTCGATCGACTGCGTCTATCTGCTACCTGTGTACTTGTAGTATCCAAACTACGCGCAAAGGCCGCAGGAGGACTTTTTGAAGCCGTACTTCGAGCTGTATCTAGCGGGACGGCAGATCACGTTTGAGCGCGGCGAGGTCGTGGTTTTCACGCACTAAATTTACGCGGGCAAGGAAGCGAATGGGCGCTCGCAAGCAGTTAAAATTTGAGCTTTTTAAACAATAAAGTGAGCTACGCCCACGAACGGCTAAAATTTAAGTTCAGCAAGTATGGGCACAAACGCTTATCGCATATCCAAAAAACCTGCGTCCTAATCAAGCAATCTAGTAGGTTTCCTGCGCGTCGCGTCAAATCACTTAAAATGTTTCTGTCTTGCATAGCCACTGCTTTCAGCGCCTTACTGGAGCAAAATCTCCGCACATCGTTGATGTTTGGATAATTGAATTTTTTCCATCAATCTGCTCCATCACTTCGTTTGTGGCGCCCAAGAATTTACTTGCACTAACGCTTGCTAGTTAGAATTCATCTAAATTTTAAAGAGGAATTTTGACGCAGAATTTTATGGAATTTCGCTGCTGCAAATCTCACAATCGATAAAATTCTATCGATTTACGCTCTTAAATTTGCTCAAATCGCCGCCTGTTTTATAAAATTCTTCAGCATCGATCATAGTGCCGTCGGGCAGCTTACAAACGGTGTAATCCACGCCGTTGCCGTCTTTGCGGACGATCAGCTCGCCGCCATTTTTGATACAAAAATCCCCAGCAGCGCTAGCCTCTGCGCTCACCGAAGCGAAAGCGCCCGCCACAAGCGCTACTGCAAAAAATCTCTTAAAACTCATTTAAATCCTTTCGTTTAATTTTGCCTGTTTTTAGGGTTAAGCTTAAATTTAGGCGCTAGATACGCTAAACCTGCGCCTACATAAATAAACCGCCTTCCATCCTTGAACACCGATAATAGCGTTTTAAATATTAAATCCTACCTAATAAATCCCAGCAGCGCCAAGTCCGCTCGCCGCTGCAAAATCAAAGCCATCAGACTTCATCCAATGCAAAATTTAACATCATAAAATTTTGCCTTCAATAAAATTCTAGCAGCGAAATCCAAGCCACATCAAAGCTATTTCTGCCGTAAAATACCGGCTATAAAAGCGAGGACTATGGCAAATACTAGCTCAGCGGCAAGGCAAGCGCGGATCCTAAACAACCTCGTCTATAAGCGCGAGCTGCGTTCAAACCCTCTAAATTTAACCGCCGCTAACCGTTTTTGCGCGCAAACTCGCTCATAAAAGCAACTAGTTTTTCAACGTCCTCATAGTTTATCGCGTTGTAGATCGAGGCGCGGATGCCGCCTAAAACGCGGTGTCCTTTAAGCCCGATCATCCCCTCCGCCTCCGCCTGCGCGACGAAAACGGGCTCAAGCGCGGCGTCTGCGATATTAAAGCTAACGTTCATCAGGCTGCGGCTCTCCTTTTGCGCGTGGCCGCGGTAGAAGCCGCCGCTAGCATCGATCGCACCGTAGAGTAGCGCCGCTTTGCGCTTGTTGCGCTCATGCATCACCGCGAGCCCGCCGATTTCGTCTTTGATCCAGCCGAGCATTAAATTTAGCATGTAAATTCCGAAAGTATTTGGAGTGTTGCTCATCGAGTCTGCGTCCGCCTGTGTCTTGTAGCGCAGAATCATCGGCGTTTTGGGGTTTGCGCGATCCAGCAGATCCTTGCGGATCGCCACCATCGTAACGCCAGCGGGGCCGCCGTTTTTCTGAATGCCGCCGTAAAACATCCCCACGCTGCTAAGATCCACGGGGCGCGAAAACAGATCGCTCGAGCTATCGACTACGAGCGGACAGCCGCACTGCGGCAGCTGCGGATACTGCGTGCCGTAGATCGTGTTGTTCGAGCAGATGTAGCCGTAGTCGGCGCCGTCAGAGAATTTAACCTCAGGGATGCGGTCGAATTTGCTATCCTCGCTGCTTGCGACCACGCGGTAGTTTATGCCGAGCACGCCCGCTTCCTTGATCGCCTTGCTCGTCCAGTTGCCCGTGTTAGCGTATTCTGCGACGCCGCCTGCGTATAGGTTCATCGGCACCTGTGCGAACTGAAGGCTCGCACCGCCTTGCAAAAACAAAATCGTAAAATCATCCGAAAAGCCGTAAAGATCGCGCACGCGGTCCATCGCGCTATGTAGGACTTCCTCGAAAATTTTGGTGCGGTGCGAGATCTCCATTATCGAAAATCCGCGCCCCGCGTAGTTTAGCAGCTCCTCTTGTGCCTGCTTTAGCACGCCCAGCGGGATGGTGCTAGGTCCTGCGCTAAAATTTATTACTCTATTCATTTTGCCTCCTTTAGATGATTTTTGCGTTTTTGCTGAGCTGCTGCGAGTAAAGGACGAACTCGTCGCCCGCGGCAAGCTCGCCTAGGGCCGCCGTTTTGCCGCCCTTTTGGATTTGAACGAGATCTTTTGTAATCTCAAAAAATTTCGCCTTTTGCGCCAAAAGCTCATCCTTGGCGCTTAGCGTATGCTCTGCGGCGCTTAGCTTGGAGTCGATGAAGCTTTTAAATTTAAGCTCGAAATTTAAAAGCTTTGCAAGCGAGCCTGAAATTTTTGGCTCTATAGATTTCGATTTAAGCTCTAAAGCTGCGAGGCTCAGCACGTTTTGTGCGGATGAAATTTTATCTTTTATCAGCCTATCAAGTGCGTCGCTTACACCGTCTAAGCTCTGAAAGATCGCGCAAATATCGGGCAGCAGATCGATCATCGCGGCGGTGGGCGTGAGGCTTCGGTGATCGGCTACGAAATCGCTGATACTAAAATCGATCTCGTGCCCTACCGCCGAGATGACGGGCGTTTTGGTCGCGTAGATCGCGCGCGCCAAGGCCTCGTCGTTGAAGCACCACAGATCCTCGCGCGAGCCGCCGCCGCGAGCGATGACGATCGCATCGTAGCCCTTCGCGTCAGCTGCACGCAGCACGCTTATGATCGAAGCAGGCGCGCCCTCGCCTTGCACTAGCGCGTTATACAGATCGATCTTACAAAGCGCGAAGCGGTCCTGCGCCGTGCGAAGCATATCCGCCTGCGCCGCGGAACCCGCGCTCGTGATGATCGCGATACTTTGGGCAAATTTCGGAAGCTGTTTTTTATGCGAGGCATCGAAGAGCCCCTCTTTGCTAAGCCTTTCTTTTAGCGCGGCAAACGCGGCCTCCAGCTCGCCCTCGCCGCTTTTGCGGATGTTTGATACCTGGATCTGATATGCGCCCGTGGGGGCGTATAGCGAAACCTTGCCGCTTACGATGAGCTTATCGCCCACGGCTGGGATAAAATTTATCCGCGCAGCGTTAAATTTAAACATCGCGCAATCGATCGCCGCGCTCGCGTCTTTGATCGTGAAATACCAATGCCCGCTCGTGCTTTGAATTCTAAACTTAGAGATCTCGCCCTCGACCTCGACGAAGCTAAAACTCGTCTCCAAAAGTACCTTAGCTTGGGCGTTGAGCTCGCTTACGCTAAGCATCGTCGCTCTTCCGCGCGATTTTCTCCGCGATGAAAAGCGTGCTGACGTCGAAGCTGAAGCCCTTTTGCACGCGCAGCTCAAAGTCCGCGTTTTTGAGCTTTTCGCTAAAGCTCGCGGCGTCTAGGAAGCTGCCGATGGAGTTTGGTAGATACTCGTAGGCTTCTTTGTTTTTCGAGATAAAGGCACCGATTTTGGGTAAAATTTTGCTCACGTAAAAATCTCTGATTTTAAACGCGAGCCCGCCGCTTGCGGCTTTGGTAAATTCCAAAACTACGAGCGAGCCGCCCGGTTTGATGACGCGGTTAAACTCTGCAAGCGCCGCGTCCAGCTCCACAACGTTTCTTATGCCGTAGCTGATGCTTAAAATATCCACGCTTGCATCATCTAGCGTCGTGGCGCCCGCGGTCGCTTTGATAAACTCGCAGCTAGGGAATTTTTGCCTAGCTACCTCGAGCATCCCCTCGCTAGGATCGATCCCCACGATCCGCTCGATCTGCACGCCGTGCTGCGCCGCACAGTCGCGCCACGAGCTTATCATATCGCCCGTGCCGCACGCGACGTCGGCGATACTCACGAGCTTTCCTTTAAGCTTTTCAAGCGTCAGCTCGACCGCTTTTTTGCGCCACGAAACGTCCACGCCAAAGCTGATGGCGCGGTTTGCCAGATCGTAGGTAGGCGCGATCTCATCGAACATCTTTATGATTTTTTCCTGTTTTTGCACGGGCTTTCCTTATTCGTATGCTTTGATTTTGCGCAGCGATCTTTTCAGCGCGCGCAAAAGAGCCTCTTTTTCATTTAAAATTTTTTCCTCCAGCTCGGCGCGGCGGTCGTTTAGCCGGGCGTCCAGAGCCAGCAGATACGCAAACGCGACGCCGCTTTTATCGCTTGCTTTTTGATAGATCGCGATGAAATTTCGCCACACGCTGATATCTTGCAGCGCGCCGAAATCCTCGCAGGCGGCCTTGGTGTGTTTAAACAGCCCCCTGACGCAGCCTTCGTCAAAGCTTCTTGCAAAAATTTCAAGCGCGTATCGCAGCCTCTTTAGCCCTATGCGCGCGTCGTGAAATGCCTGCAGAGATGAGCCTTGCTTTAAATTTTTTAGCTCTGTGCGCAAGCTTTTGATTAGCTTGCAAAGGCGGGCGGAGGCGAACTTTTTTGAAATTTTTTCATATTCGCTGCGCGCGTAGATGCCGTCCGCGCCGCTTAAAAAGCCGCTAATAGCGCCGTTTAAATCTGCAAATTCCGCGCTAGAAAGAAATTCTAAAATTTTATCCTCCGAGCGCTTTGCGATAAGATTTAGCTGCTGCAAAAAGCCTGCAGGCGCGTCATCGGCTTTTAAAAACTCCGCAAAAACATGAAGGTCTCGCAGCTGATTGGTGCGGCTCATAAATTCTGCGAGCAGTTTTAAAATTTCATCCTTTTTTTCAGCTTCAAAAAGCGGCGAGGATAGCTTCAAAACGGCTCTAAATTTGCGGATCTGCACGCGCAGCTCGTGAAGTGCTTCGGGGGCTAGGCTTTTTTGATATTCGCTCTTTGCGCCGCACGCCCTCGTCCACGCCAGCTCAAGCGCCAAGCGCGCGAGCTTAACGCTGTCCACATAGGGCGGCGCGAGAAATTTAACTCGGCTAAATTTTTTAAAAACGCTGCGGGCATGCGCGAAATCAAGAGATCGCGGCGGTATGCCGTAGCGCGCCAGATAACGGCTTTTGTAGCGGTAATCGTCGGTGATCTCGCAAAAATCGCTGCTGCCGAAGGTTTTTACAAAATCAAAATTTGCGCTTGCCGCCTCGCTTTGAAATTTCGCTCGTAAAATCGCGAGCATGCTTAACTCGCCGCCGTAAAGCTCTAGCCAAAACTCCGCTTCGTCGCTGGCAAAGCCGTAGCGGTTTTTTTGTACGACGCGGGCGATCCTGCTTTTTAAAGCCTCTTTGAAATCATCTTTTGAAATTTTAAAATTTAGAATTTGTCTGTCGAGATCCTCTTTTTTGTGGTGCAAAGAGCATTCGTCGTTTTGGCGGATGTAGTAAATTTCGGGATAGAACGAAGTATAAAACCAAGCGATCTTTACCTTGCGACATTTTAGCCCCGCACGCTCTAGCGTCCGCAGAATCGAATCGTCGCTCAATAAAAATTTACGCTTAGTTTGCATACCCGCTCCAAAAATAAAGTGGGTAATAATAGCAGAAAATTCTTTAAACTATCTACACTTTTCGCAGTCTTCGACCGTAGCCGTGATATTTAGCTTGCGGATGAAATTGCCCGCTTTGCGCTCGATGTTTTTCAAAACGTCCTTATTAAAGGCATCATCCATGAAAAGATCCGTGACATTGCCGCATTTTTCGCATACGACGTGGATGTGCGGCATCTGATAAATGTCGTAGCGGCTCTTTTTATTCGGCGCATTGACCTCGACTACGACGCCCTCGTCGAGTAGGGTGTTTAAATTTTTATAAACCGTCGCTAGCGAAATAGATGGATAATCCTCCTTGATCCCCTCGTATAGGTCATCTATACTTGGATGTTCGTGGCGATCTAGCACCTTTAGGATGCACAATCTTTGAGGAGTTGCTTTCAAACCGCAAGTTTTGAGTAGTTCTACGTGGCTCATTTTTGTCCTTCAAAAAATTTTAAAGTGATATTATCAAATTTTACTTTAAACAAAGTTGATATTAACTAATACTTTTTATCACTTAATATTCGCTCGGTTAGAGTTTGGATATCCAAGCCCAAGCTGCGCTCCACGTCGATGGTCTTGCCGTGCGGTAAAAAGATATCAGCAAATTCGAAGCTCACGATCTTTACGTCCGAAATTTCATTTTCTTGCAAAAATGCGCTTAAAATTTCACCGACGCCGCCCTTTTTGGCATTGTCGCTAAAGATGTACCAAATTTTATCTTTGCGAGCCAAATTTTGCAAAAACTCGGCGTCCAAAGGCTTTACAAAGACTAAATCCACGACGTCCGCCTCGATCTGCCCCTCTAGCGCTTCAGCCGTTTTATACGCTCTGCCCGCGCCGTTTCCATAGCCGATGAGTGCTACGTGCGCGCTATCGCTGCACTTTAAAAACACCGATTTTGCAAGCTCTACTGCAGATACACCGGTCTCGTCGCAGTTCAATATAAAGCTTCCGCGCGGATAGCGGATCGCCAAAACCCCCTCATGCGTGTAGGAGTACTCGACGATCCGCTTAAAGCTCGCCTCGTCTCGCGGCGCGCACATGCTGACGTTTGGAATCGCGTTTAAGAAGCTCACGTCAAAGACCCCCTCGTGCGTCTCGCCGTCCTCGCCCACGATGCCCGCGCGATCCATCGCAAGGACTAAGCTTAAGTTCATAATCGCCGCGTCATGAACGATCTGATCGAACGCGCGCTGCATAAAGGTCGAATATATCGTAACGTACGGCTTAAAACCCTCGCGCGCCATCGCAGCCATCGAGCTTAGCGCATGCGGCTCGGCGATCGCGACGTCCCAGAAGCGGTGAGGAAATTTCTCGATCAGCTTATCCATGCCGGTGCCGCTCGGCATTGCGGCGGTCACGCCCACGACGTTTTCATGCTTGGCGGCTAAGCTTAAAAGAGCTTCGGCGTAAATTTGCGTGGCGCTTTTGGCGGCGGATTTTTTCTTAAATTCTCCGCTTTGAATATCGAAAGGCCCTACGCCGTGCCAGCTCTCTAAATAGCCCTCGGCCTTGTCATAGCCTTTGCCTTTGATCGTCTGAGCGTGCACGACGACGGGCTTGCGCGCGCTTTTTGCCGTCTTTAGCGCCGATATTAGATCCTCTAAATTATGCCCGTCCACGGGACCGATATAATCAAGCCCAAGCTCCTCAAAATACATCCCCGGGATAATGAGCTTTAAGGAATTTTCAAAGCGCTTTGCCATATATGTCGCACTTTGCGGAGCGTGGGATAGCAGCTCTCTTACGTGGGATTTAAATTTTTGATATGTCTCGCCCGCCATCGCTTGGCTTAGGTACTTACTAAAGGCGCCGATAGGCTTGCTGATGCTCATTTTGTTATCGTTTAGGATGATGACGCAGGGCAAGCGCAGATCGCCTAGCTCGTTCATCGCCTCATAAGTCATACCGCCGCTCATAGATCCGTCGCCGATGAGTACGACCGGCACGCGATTTTCGCGCTTTAGGCTTATCGCTTTTGCCGCACCCACGGCTAAAGAGATCGACGTCGAGGCGTGCCCCGCCACGAAGTAGTCAAATTTACTCTCGCTAGGCTTCATGTAGCCGCTGATACCGCCGAACTGCCTAAGCGAGCCGAACTCCTCCCAGCGGTCCGTTAGAAGCTTGTGTGCGTAGCTTTGGTGGCTTACGTCGAAGATAAACGGATCGTTCGCGGCGTCGAATACATAGTGCATCGCCACGATGAGCTCGACCGCGCCCATATTTGAGCTTAGATGGCCGCCGTTTTTGCTCACGACTTCGATGATGCGCGCTCTGATCTGTGCGCAGAGCTCTCGTAGCTCCTCTAGGCTTTTATTTTTAATATCCACTCAAAATCTCTCCCAAAGCGCCCAAGACGCGATCGTTTTGCTCAGGCGTACCGATCGTGATACGTACGGCGTTTAGCCCGTAGCTTTTTAAATTTCGAATGATGATGCCGCGGCGCAGAAGGCTCTCGCAAAGCTCGCTGCTATCTATCGGCGGGCTAAGTTTAAACGTGATGAAATTTGCGTAGCTAGGGATAAATTCCAAATTTCGCTCGTGCGCAAAATCCTCGAAGCGGCTCATCTGCGCGGCGTTGTTTTGCAAGCTCTTTTGCACGAAAGCCTCGTCTTTTAGCGCCGCAATTGCCGCTGCGAGGCTAAGCGTCGTGATGTTAAAGGGCGGGCGCAGCTTATAAAGCGCGCTTATGATTTGCCGCGGCGCGATGCCGTAGCCTACGCGCATACCGCCCAGACCGTAGACCTTCGAGAAGGTGCCTAGATAGAGCACGTTTTTAAAATTTTGAATTAAAAATTTTGGATCGAGCTTTTTACGTTCATCTTTAAACGCCGCAAATTCGTTGTACGCAGCATCGATCACCAAAAGCGTATCCTCATCCACGCTACGAGCGAACTCATACACAGCCTCCGCATCCAAGCATTCGCCCAGCGGGTTATTCGGCACGCATAAAAAGATGACCGAAATTTCATCTCTGTGCGCGTCGTAAATTTTTAAAAGTTCAGCCAGATCATGCTCCTGCGCGCTCGTTTTGTAAACTTTAGCCTCGCAATGGCTTGCGTAGATGCCGTACATCGCAAAGGTAACGCCCGCTTGCAGTATCGCGCGGCGTGAATTGAGCTTGGCGTGCAGCGCAAACTCGATGATCTGATCGCTGCCCGCGCCGATGATGATATTTTGCGGCTCTACGCCGAATTTTAAGGCGAGCGCGCCCTTTAGCTCATACATCGAATCATCGGGGTAAAGATGTGCGCGTGCCGCGTTTTGCGCGATCGCCTCCTGCACCGCCTCGCTCGTGCCGAAGGGGTTTTCGTTGCTGGCAAGCTTTAGCACGTCCTGCTTGCAGATACCAAACTCCCGCACCACAAGCTCGATCGGCTTGCCCGCTTCGTAATTGCTTAGATTTTCTACAAATTCGTTAAATTTCATCACTCCCCTCCGTTTATATAGCTTCCCAGCCATGTGATTTCGTGGCCGTTTTTCTGCGCGTTTTGCAGCACGCGCGCCACGCGTTCGTCATCGATGTGCCCTTCAAAATCGACATAAAAGACGCATTTAAAATCCCTAAGCTTGACAGGGCGGCTTTCTAATTTGGTTAAATTTATTCCCTCGTTGCGAAACATCTGCAAAAAGTCCACGAGCCCGCCCGGGCGGTCGTCGGTTTTGGCTAGAATGCTCGTTTTGTTGCGGTCGCTCTTTTGGTTTTTAAAGTCGCTCAGTACGAAAAATCGCGTGCGATTGGCGGAGTTGTCCTCGATCTTTTGAAACATCATCGGCACGCCGTAAAGATCGGCGGCGATCTTGGAGCAGATCGCGGCGGAGTGCGGCGTGGCAGCCGCCATTTGCGCCGCAAGCGCGGTCGATTTGGTCGCGGTAAATTTAACGCCGCTAAGGCCGTGATCGTCTAGAAATTTAAGGCACTGATTATATCCTTGCGGATGCGAGAATATCTGATCCACCGTGCTTACGTCGTCGCAGTGGCTCGCAAAGCAGTGGTGGATATCCATATAAATTTCGGCGACGATCTTGACGCCTTCGTATTTTCGCAAGCAATCAAGCGTTGCTCCCACCGCGCCTTCGGTGTTGTTCTCGATCGGCACGACGCCGTATTTGGCCTCGCCGCTATCAAGCTCCTTAAAGACCGCCTCGATGTTTGAGAGCGGCAGATAGGAGCTTACCGCGCCGAAGCGGCTCTTGGCGGCTTGGTGCGAATAGGTGCCGAAAGGCCCCAAAAACGCGACTATCTGCGGCTTTTCTAAATTTCGCGAAACCGAGAAAATTTCAAAAAATATCGCCTCGATCGCCTCTTTGCTTAAATTTCGCGCCTTTCCGCCGTCTAGCCTACTGATGATCGAGCGCTCGCGCTCCGGGCGGTAGATCGCGCTGCCCGCGGTCTGCTTTAGCTCGCCGATCTTTTTGACAAACCCCATGCGCTCGTCTATAAGGCGCAAAATTTCATCATCCAGCCTGTCGATACAAACGCGCAGATCATCGATGTTTTGCATCACAACCCTCCTTTTGCTTGCCTTCAAATTTCGGCACGGATTTTAGAAATTTCACGCCGCCTCTTTTGCCGTACGCTTTGAAATTTTTACCGCGCGAACTTAAAATTTCATCGCTTAGGACAGCTGCGCCGCAACTTCCGCACGCTAAGAAGGCGCGATAAAATCCGTCGCAGCGAGATCTGAAATTTAAAGAGGCGCGATTAAAATTTAAAACGGGGCTTTGTTTTACCGTAAAATTTACAGGCGCATTTTGCTTGAATTTGAAATTTAAAGCGGCTGTACATTCTGGCTCGGAATTTAAATCGGCAGTGCGTTTAAAATTTAAGACCGCGCTCGCTACGGCGTTAAAATTTAAAACCGCTGCGCACTCGGATTTGAAATTTAAAATTGCGCCATGTTTTAAGCGGCTTGCCGCGCGGATCATACGAGATCCTTTTCGAGCGCGATTAGCTCATCAAAGCTCTCGCGCTTTCTAATCAGGCGGTCCTGTCCGTCGTAAACCGCGACTTCTGCGGCGCGACAGCGGGTGTTGTAGTTGCTAGACATCGAAAAGCCGTAGGCGCCGGCGCTTTGCACTGCGAGCAGATCGCCGCTTTGCAGGCTAGGCAAGCTCACCCCTTTGGCTAAAAAATCGCCGCTTTCGCATATCGGGCCCACGACATCGCAGAGGCTTAAGCTCTCTGCAGAGCTTTGCGGCGCAGAATTATCCACAGCGGAGCTTAGATTAGAGGAATTCTGTGGCGCAAAATTTCCTTGCAAGCTTTGTGAAACGCCGTTTTGCGGCATGAAATTCTGCGGTGCGAAAACCTCTGAGGCGGACTTAGCCTCGATGCCGAAAGCTTTGCTATGCGCGGAATTCTGTGCCGTAGAATTCTCGGTGTCGCTTTGGCTCGCGCAGCTTTCGCAGGCGGAATTGCGCTCGCTTACAAGCTCGATTTTATGGTGCGCGCCGTAGAGGCTCGGGCGTATGAGATCGTTCATCGCGCCGTCAACGATGACGAAGCGCTTGCCGCAGTTTTGTTTTTCGTAAAGCACGCGGGTAAGGAGGACGCCCGAAGCTCCCGTGATGAAGCGCCCCGGCTCGCACACGATCGTGACATCTAGACCGCTTAGGCTCTTTAAAATTCCTTGCGCGTAGTCGTAGAGCACGATCTGTTTTTCATCCTCGTAGCGGATGCCGATGCCGCCGCCCACGTCGAAAAATTTTATATCGATCTCAAGGGCTCGCAGCTCGCGCAGCAGATCGCTTACGATCTTTGCGGCGTCGCAGATCGGAGAGATGTCCGTGAGCTGGCTGCCGATGTGAAAGTGGATACCGACGGGATTTAAAAATTTGCTCTTTTTGGCGTAGATATACATCTTGCGCGCAGTCTCGATGCTAACGCCGAATTTATTCTCATTTAGCCCCGTGGAGATGTAGGGGTGGGTCTTGGCGTCAACGTTTGGATTTACACGGATGCTGATGCGAGCGGGCTTATTTAGATTTTGCGCGATCCGCTCCAGGCGCAGCATCTCGGCTTCGCTTTCTAAATTTATAAGCAAGATGTCTGATTGAAGCGCAAACTCGAGCTCGCCATCTTGCTTGCCGACGCCTGAAAATATGATCTTATAGCTCTTTGCGCCGATATACAGAGCGCGGCGCAACTCGCCGATACTGACGCAGTCAAAGCCGCTGCCCAGATCTGACAAAAACTTCAAAACGCTAAGGTTGGAATTGGCTTTAATAGCAAAGCAGACGATCGACTTGCGCGCTGCGAAGGCCTCTTTGAGCGCTATGAAATTCTTTTGTATCTCGTTAAAATCGTAAACGTATAAAGGAGTGCCGTATTTGCGGGCTAAGCTTGAATAATCCATAGAATTTCCACCGATAAATTTTGCGCCATTCTAACAAATCAAGGCTTAACGATGCTTAAAAACTAAAAATGCCGCAAAGCCTAATAGCGCTGTTATGGGCACGATAATGCCAAGTTCTGGGATGATGACGCCGTTGAGAGAAAACCTAATTAACACGAAAAGCACGCCCCAAGCGCATAGCGTAGCGATAAAAAATCCAAAGCTTAGTAGCGCGAGATTAAAAAATCGTCCCGTAACGGGCAGATAATAATACAGAACCAATACCGCCAAAGGTGCAAACAACGGAAAAAATATCATATTATAAAGGCTTGCTTTTATGGTGGAGATATTAACGCCTTGATGCGAAAAGGTACGGATCGAACGCAAAGCATCCTTGATCGAATATACATTACTCGTATCATAAACGCTTGCAATTGAGCTTGGATCAAAGCCTTTAAGCGCCTCGCTCTGCGCGCTAAGCTTACTTTTTAATCCACTTCCTCCAAGCTTAAGCTGCACTGGTAAAGTCGTGGTATTTACGTCGCGCAGATGCCAAATTTTACCTGCGTATTCGCCAGAGCTTGCGTGCGAGCGCGAAGCAACGGAGTTATCACCCATATCAAAGATCGTTATGTCATTTGCGTTTTTGCCGTTTAGAGCTTTGATATAGACATATTTACCCTCAAATTTCAAAAACATATCTCCTCCCGTAGGCGATAAATCGGTTAAATTCTTTTGAAATTTTAATGCGTATGCAAACGGGGTGGAATTTAAAGCTATAAAGCCTGCAGTAATCGCAAGTGCGATCAAAAATGGAGGGATTATCAGAGCGTTTTTACTAACTCCAAGCGCATAAAAGCTTACCAGCTCGTTGCTACGGATCATATTAAAGCCCATCAAAATAAGCGCAAAAATAAGACTTAGCGGTAGCGTGTAGCTAAGCGCGACTGCCGCGGTTAGAGCGATATACAAAAGAGCGGTATTCGCGCTTGAGGGAAAATCTTTGAGATTAGTAAGCACATCGATGCCTACATAAAAGCACTCAAGGGCTATTAGAAGGATAAAAAAATACTTCAGATAAGAAAGAGCCGCGTATTTTACGTATAACTTCACACCCTAGCCTTTTTAATCGTAAATTTTTGCGCGATCTGCTCTATATCCGAGCAAATGAGCTCCTCTACCGCGCGCGCGACGTAGGGTAAAATTTCGCTTAGCTTCTCGCGCTCGCTTTCGTTAAAATTTCCAAGCACGAAATTTGCCGCATCCTGGTCCTGCCGTTTTTTTCCCACGCCGATACGCACGCGCTCGTAATCCGCACCGATTAGCGCATCAATCGATTTGATGCCGTTGTGCCCGCCGCTACTGCCGCCTTTTTTAAATTTAACGGCACCCAGATCCAAATCTATATCGTCGTGCACTATGATGATGCGCTCGGGTTTATAAAAATCGTTCACCGCCTTTACGGAGTTGCCGCTTAAGTTCATAAAAGTTTGGGGTTTTAAAAGAAGAAGCGAGCCCTTTTTAAAAAGCTCGCCTTGGAATTTAGACGAGCCGAGCTCACTAAAGCCGCCCGTCTTTAAAATTTCGTCGATTAGCATAAAACCGACATTGTGTCTGGTGTCTGCGTATTTCTGAGCAGGATTCCCAAGTCCTGCGATCAGTATCATAGGCGCCCCTATTTAGCCGAAGTAACTCCGACTACCGCTACCGAGCCGTCTAGAATGATGCTGACGCCCTCTTTTACCGGAATGTCGCGGATCAAAAGCGAATCGCCTACGTCAAGATCACTTACATCGAGCGTAAAATCGTTTGGTAGATCTTTGCCGGCGCATTTTACGGCGATACGGCGCTTGGATTGCACCAAAATACCTTTATTTTTTAGCCCTTTAGCGACGCCAGTTACCTTAACCGGCACTAAATATTTGCTTACGACGTCATCCTGAACTACTCGCAAATCTACGTGAGTTAGGGTATTTGTGACGGGGTGCTTTTGGTATTCTTGCACGATGACGCAATATGTCTTACCGCCCACACTAACCTCGAAAGGAAGATCCTCTTTTGCGCGCATGGCCTTGATAAAGTCGTTTACTTTAAACGCTGCGTTAATATTTTCAAATCCTTTCGCATAAATATTAGCGATTAGATAACCATCTCGTTTTAGGGATTTTGAAGCCCTTTTACCGATACTATCTCTAACGATACCTTCTAACATTAGGTTTCCTTTGTGAAAAAATGAAGCGAGATAATAGCTAAATGTTGCTTTAAATCTATTTAAGCGCCACGATAAAATTTAGAAGTAAAATTGCACGGAATTTAGCCGATTAAAATTTACGCTAAATCCTGCGAACTCAAGACATACTCGTATATGCACGAGCAAGCGAATAGAATTCTGCCCGCGCGGCAGCAGGCAGAATTTTTTAAAATTTTAAAATTTACGACTTAGCGGATCTCTTTTAGCTGTACGACTTCGCCTGCGAGCATCTCTTCGGCGCTCTCTCCCGATTCTGCCGCCAAATCCCTTTTTTTGGCAAGATCCACGTTTTTGATCTGTAGATCGAGGTCGTTTCGCTTAGAGGCCTTATCCAGCGCCTCCTCGCGGGTAATGACGCCGTCTCTATAAAGATCGAGCAGGTGCTGATCGAAGGTCTGCATGCCGTAGGTGTTGCGACCGTCGGCAATCGCGTCTGGAATTTCATCGTCACGCGCATCAAGTATCATATCCTTAATACGGGTATTCTTGCGCAAAATTTCAACGACGGCTACGCGCTTGCCCTCGATAGTACGGGCAAGGCGCTGAGAGATGACCGCCTCTAGGACGGATGCTAGCGTCATTCGGATACGCTCCTGCTCAGCCTGCTCAAACATCGCGATGATTCGGTTTACCGTCTCTTTCGCATCGATGGTGTGCACCGTCGAAAACACTAAGTGTCCCGTTTCTGCGGCGTGAAGCGCGGTCTCGATCGTCTCTAAATCGCGCATCTCGCCCACAAATATTACATCTGGATCCTCTCGCAGCGCGGCACGAAGCGAATCGGCGAAGTTGTTGCAGTCCTCGCCGATAGCGCGCTGATTGATGATGCATTTATCGTCTTTAAATACGAACTCTACGGGGTCTTCGATCGTAACGACGTGGCTGGTTCTTTGCCTATTTATGCGATTGATCATGCTTGCGATCGTTGTCGTCTTTCCGCTTCCCGTAGGTCCCGTAAGTAGCACGACGCCGCGCATAGCCGTGTCGCAAATATCTTTGATCGAAGGTGGCAGACCTAGATCGTCGATCTCCGGAATTTTAACCGGGATCGTTCGGAAAACCGCGCTGATACCGTCGATTTGAAAGAAAATATTAACGCGGAAACGATAATCTTCGTTTAGCTTGTAGGTAAAATCCACGCTCTTTTTCTCGATAAGCTCAGGAAAGCGCGTGATGAGAAGCTCCTTGGCTAGCGTCATCGCGTCTTCTTTCAAAAATGGCGTTTTGCTAAATTTTACTAGCTCGCCGTGGATGCGCCCTCTGATAACCGCGCCTGATTTTATGTGAAGGTCACTACCGCCGTTTTGTATTAGAAATTCCAGATATTTATTTAGCCTATCTCGCTGCTTAAAATCCAGCGTAGAAGCGTCAACTTGATACTGCGAATAATCTATAGAACCCGCCATCATTTCTCCTTTTTAAGTGTTTTTATTATCTCTTTAAATGCCTCTTCAAAAGCCGCTAGTCCGTCATCCAGTAGCTTTTTATACGCCTTTTTCATATCGATTTTCGCCTCCGCTACGCGAGCGAAAAATTCCTCTGTCTGCGCGTCGCTAGGCGGCATTTTGGGCTTTTGATCGCCGCTTATAAAAGCCTCTATGGTCTCAAGGGGCGCGGTGTTTACGCAGCCCGGATACATTAGCTCGCTGACGTAGTAGTCCTTCGGCAGATCATCTCCTTTTACGCCTGTGCTCGCAAACAGCGGTTTTACGTAGTTTAAATTTTCTTTAGCGATGATATTGTAGCATTTTGAAGCGTTCATCGTGCCGATTTTGCCGGTAGGAAGGCCCGACGCGGCCATTTTTTCATCCAGTAACCTATCGAAGCGGCTAACGAAGATGCTAATTACGGTTTTTGGTAAATTTGCTTTCGGGAAATAGCGTCGAAAGCCCGCGATACCCTCTTTTATAGCCTCTATACATTTTACGGTCTGCTCAGGCGAAAAAACCAAGGTCGCGTTTACGCTGATCCCCTTTTTTAGCAGATCGCGCATCGCTTCGTAGCCCGCCTTCGTAGCAGGGATTTTTATCATTACGTTTGGCATGCCGATCGTGCTATATAAGTGCTTGCCCTCGCGGTACATCGCCTCGGCGTCGTCTGCAAAGCACGGATCAACCTCGATGCTCACAAAGCCGTCATCGCCGTTGATAAAATTTTTAAGCAGGCTCTCCGCCGCGCTTCTGATGTCTGCGGTGGCTAAAATTTCATACAGCTTTTTAGGCTCTTTTTTTCTAAATTCCTCTTTAGCCGCGTCGTATGCAGAGGAGCTTAGGATCGCGTTTTTAAAGATCGCAGGATTGGAGGTAGCGCCGTTAATTATCCCCTTTTTGATCAGCTCGTCGAAATCTTTATCGATAAAATCGCGCTCCAAAAAGTCGCACCAAAGGCTGAAATTTAGGGCTTTATCATACATATTTCATAATCTCCTTCAAATCCTTTTTTTCAATGCAGATGCTCGCCTCGCTTTTTAAAATTTCATTCGCGCAAAAGGCGATTTTAAGTCCCGCCTCGCGAAACATCGAAACATCGTTTGCGCCGTCTCCCACGCACATTACTTCGCTTGCGCTTAGGCCCATCAGCGATTTAAGCTGCGCAAGTAGCGCGCCTTTTGAGTAGCCAAACATCATCTCGCCGCCGAAAAGTCCGGTTAAAATTCCGTCCTTTTCGTGCAGATAGTTTGCAAAGCTCGCGTCAAAGCCTAGTTTTTTCTGCGCGGCGTCGGTGGCTAGATGAAATCCGCCGCTAAAGACGATCACCTTTATGCCTTTGCCCTTTAGATACGCGATGATCTCGCTAGCGCCGCAAACGAAAGGCAGGCTTTCTGAGATAGCTTTAGCATCGCTAAGCTTCATCCCCTTTATCAGCGCCACGCGCTCGCTAAGGCTCTCGAAAAAATCAAGCTCGCCCGCCATCGCGCGCTTTGTAATTTCGCTAACTTGTCGCTGCGTGCCCATTTTAGCGGCGAAAAAACCTATCGTCTCGCCGTCCATCAGCGTAGAATCAAAGTCAAAAACACAAAGCTTTATCATAAATATCCTCGCAAAAATTTAGGAATTATAGCTAATTTAAGTTTAAGTTTTTTGGAATTAGCATAAATTTTTCGCTTTTTGCGACCTCGTAAATTTTGCTCCTAACCCCGAACGAGCATAAATTTATATATTTTTTTTCGCCGAAATATAAAATTTCATCTTGATGATAGTGCCCTTCGATGATCAAATTTGCCGTGTAAAAATCGATCTTCGGCGCGATTATATCCTTAAAATTTGGCATTTTTCTGTAGAGGTTTTTCCCCTCTTGCGATTTTAAGATCATCTTTGAAATTTTAAATTTTAAAGCGCGATCGAGCAGATCCATAAATTTCAGAAAAGCTCTATTTCGTAGCGAAAGCAGCGCAAATTGCGTCAGGCGCGGCAAAAACAGATCGCCGTGCGCAATCTGTACCGCCTCGCCGCTCTCGTAGATAAATTTAACGGGTTGCGCGGCGTTTGGATAAACTTTTGCGCGGGGGAAAATTTCGCGCAGATTAAAATCGTGGTTGCCCTCGAAGTAAAAAATTTCGCATTTTCGCGATAGCTCGTTTATTAGCGCGATCTCCTCTTCGTAGAAGCGCTGCACGTAGGTCGTGTTTGCCAAAAAATCAAACATATCGCCCATCATAAAAATTTGAGGCGGCGGCGCGGGTTCGGCCTTCAGCGCGCGCAGAAATTTCAAAAATTGCGGTCTGCTCGCGCCCGCGTGCGCATCGCCGATAAAGATTGCGCCCGGTTTTATCGTCTGAATTTGATCATTTTGCATTTAGGCTCCGGCGCGTGAAGGCTTTTGCAAAAAGCTCATCGCTTAAATTCCGTATGCGATACGCGGCAGCGCCGTAGCTTCGGCGAATCCGCACATTAAATTTGCGTTTGCGACCGCCTGCGACGATGCTCCGCGCAAAAGATTATCGATCGCCGAGTTGATCCAAATTTTATCGCCCGCAGTTTTTACAAAAATATCGCAAAAGTGCGTCCCTACGACGTTTTTTATACTCACGGGCTCGCTTCGGACGCGCACGAAAGGCTCGTTTGCGTAAAATTCCCGTAGCACCGCCTCTGCATCCACGCTCTTTTGCAGTACGCCAAACGCGCTAACTAGCATTCCGCGCGTAATCGGCAGCAAATTCGGCACGAAAAGCGTGCTAAACGCACCGCCTCTTAAAATTTGCAGTTGCTCTTTGATCTCGTCTGCGTGGCGATGCAAGATCGGCGAGTAGGCGCCCGCGTTTTCGTTCACGCTTACGAAATGGCTGCTTGCTTTAAGGGCCTTGCCCGCGCCGCTTACTCCGCTTTTTGCGTCGATAAATACGCCGGTATCCGGATCGAGTAGCCGCATAAACGGCGCGAGCGCCAAAATAGAGCAGGTGGGATAGCAGCCAGGATTTGCCGTAAGCCGCGCAGCGCGGATCTTTTCGCGATTTAGCTCGGGCAGTCCGTAAACGGCGTGGGCTAAATTACGAGGGTCTAAATGCGCGGTGTAATTTTTCTCGTAAAGCTCGCGGCTTAGGCGGTAATCAGCCGATAGATCGACTACCTTAACACTTTTAAATTTTAAAATTTCGCGGGCAAATTCCATCGCTTTTCCATGTGGCAGCGCCAAGAAAATAAGATCGCATCTTTGCGCCGCAACGCGAACATCCGCGGCTTCTACGTGCATCTCAAACACGCCGCGAAGCTGCGGGAAAATTTCGCTTATTTCACCATCTGTCGAAGCACCCAAATATGAAATTTCAAGGCCTGAATGAGAAATTAGAATTTTAATCAGCTCAAGCCCCGTATAACCGCTAACGCCGATGATGCCTACTTTTTTCACGCTAATTCTCAAATTTAATCGGCTTGTATTCGACGCTTAAAATTTCCACATCGCGGGTGCCTGATGGTAGCTGAAGCACCACCTCATCGCCCTCAGCTTTACCTAAAAGCTGGCGCGCGAGCGGCGTATTAATATTGATGAGCTTGCGCGAGATGTCCGCCTCGCTAAGTCCCACGATGACGTAGGTCTCCTCTCGCTCGGTCTCTACGTCCATAAAGGTAACGGTGGAGCCGAATTTTACGCGGTCGTGTTCGTAGGTCGAGGGATCGATGATCTTTGAGCGAGAAACGATGTCGCTAAGCTCGGCGATACGCGAGAGCAGAAACGCCTGTTCTTCGCGCGCCGCGTGGTACTCGGCGTTTTCTTTCAGATCGCCGTGTCCGCGCGCGATGTCGATCTGCTGCACGATGTGAGGTAGCTTCACGCTCTGAAGCTCCTTGAGCTCGGAGGTGATCTTTTCATATCCGTAAAGCGTCATTGGTTCTGTCGTCATAATCTTCCTTTCTTTTTATCAAATTATATAAGCTTTAGCCTTAAAATTTTAGCTCGCAGACTGCGTTAAAATTTTTGCCACGTTTTCGCTGGAGCCGAGCTTTAGATAATCTCGCAGCTTTTTGCTCGCGAGTTTAAATTTCGCGGCGTCGCAGCGCTCGTACGCGGCGAGTAGGTTTTGCGCGCTTACCTCGGATTGCAAAAGCTCCTCATGCAGAGGCTCCTCGCCCAAAAAATCAAAAATAATATTCGCAAGCCCCACATGCTTTAGCTTTACGAGTTTTCGCGCGAGCCAAACGTCAAATGCCTTTGCTTTGTAGCACAGCACGAACGGAGTGCCGATGAGCGCCGCCTCAAGCGTCGCCGTACCCGAGCAGATGAAGGCGAAATCGCAATCCTTAAGCGTGGCAGGAGTATCGTTTGCGATGCTAAAGCCGTCCAGAGGCCCGTAAATTTCATCTCTTTGATCCATCAGATGCGACGGGATTATTAAGGTTCGCTCGCTATTTTCAAATTTAGGCGCAAGGGCTCTAAAAATCGGCATCAGCCTTGAAATTTCAGCCCTACGCGAGCCCGGCATAAAGGCGATCTTGCCCTGTTTTTCGTAGCTTTGCTTTCGCAGCGTTATCTCGTCTAATAGCGGATGCCCCACGAAAGAGTACTTTGCGGTTTTAGCGCTTTGGCTGCTTTGGCGCGCGGCATCCTCTTTCGGCATGGCGTCTTTGTCTTTTGCTTCTTGTAGCGCAGAGTCTTTGCTCTCCGCTTCTTGCGGCACAGCGCCTTTATCTACCTCGTAGTCCGCGCCGAAAAATTTCGCCTCAAAAGGCCAGATTGAGAGCAGATTATCGCAAAACGCCTTCAGCTTCTCCGCTCTGTGCGGCTTCCACGCCCAAACCTGCGGCAGGATATAATATGAAATTTCCGCGCGCGCGCCGCTTTCTTTGATCGCGCGAGCAAGCGGCAGATTAAACGCAGGCGAGTCGATCAAAAGCACGCGATCGCACTCCGCCGCAAGCCGCGTCATCTGCGCTATCGCGCGCTTGGCTTTTAAAATCAGCGGCAGAATTTCTATAAAGCCCATCGCCGAAAATTCGCTGCTTTTGTATATCGGCGAGCCAAGCTTTTCATCGTAAATTCCGCAAATCTCGCAAGCGGGATCAAGCCTTTTAAGATGCGCTAGAACCTCTTTGAAATGCAGGTTCGCAGAGGGTTCTAGGCAAGAGATTAAATATTTCAAATTTGGCCTTTTGAATTTTTGTTAATTATAGCAAAATGTGCTAAAATTAAGCCGACAAAGGATTTAAGATGAGAAATTTTAAAATTTTAGCGCTATGCGGCGCGTTCGCGATGTTTCTGGGCGGTTGCAGTGCGGCTAAATACCAAAAGCGTCAAGTCACCGAGGATCCCGCAGTAACGGCGCGTTTTGAGGCGCTTAGTAAGCTAGGCTCGCCCGCACTCGTCGCTAAAGCCGCAGCTAGCGAGATCGCAGCGGACGTGGGCGGTGCAAAGCCCCACGTTAAGGTTGCGCAGTTTGCCTTCCTCGAAGAAATTAGCGCACAAGGAAGCGATCTGATCTATGCCTACTCGCTAAGCCCTGGCTGGGCGAGCTTGAAAAGCTCCGATCGGCAAAAATATCTCAAATTGCTAGCCAAGGATATTACCGAAAATGACTGCAACGCACCTAGTACGCGAGCTTTATTGCGAAGCGGAGTGCGTGAAGTGCAACGATTTTTCTACGATTATCCAAGCTCGCACCTACTTGATTCGCAGGTAAGCGAGGAGATATGCCGCAAAGCAGGGTTATAGATAAGTCTAGCGTAATTTTATGCCGCGGATTTGCATCGGCGCGAAAGCAAAATTTCGTGGTGTAAAATTTTACGATAATTTAAAAGACAAATTTTGCGGCGAGTTGCGGAGCACGACCACCAAATTTAAGGAATTTCGAAAGCGAAATTTAGGCGATGAAATTACGTGGCAGGCTATAAAATTTGTAGCAAAAAAAGATAAAATTTCGTAGTAAAAAGACGGAATTTTTCTATGAATTTTGCGATTTAAGTTCGCATGGAATTTTATTGAAAAATTTGGCGCGACGGAATTTTATGCCACGCAAGCTAAATAGCAATTTTTGCATAGTAAAGAATTGAGCGCTAGAATTTTGCAGATAGAATTCCGCCCCGATAGGTCTGTCGCGAAATTTTAGTTAAAGAGAGAATATGAAAGAAATTTTAATCACTAACGACGACGGATTCGAAGCGCGCGGACTTTTGGAGCTCGCAAGCGCGCTAAGAGGGATCGCAAACGTCACTATCGTAGCGCCGAGCTCGGAGAAATCGGCCTGCTCGCACTCACTCACTCTTACGCGTCCGCTTAGATTTATCAAGCTTGACGACGGATTTTTCAAACTCGACGATGCTACGCCCGCAGACTGTGTGTATTTGGCACTCCGCGCGCTGTATAACCGCAAGCCCGATCTGGTGATAAGCGGCATAAATCACGGCGCCAACGTCGCGGAGGACGTAACCTATTCAGGCACCTGCGGAGGCGCGATGGAGGGGGTTTTGCAAGGCATTCCCGCGCTCGCGGTGAGCCAGTTTTACGTCGCGGATTCGCTGCAGCGATACGGATTTGATCTCGCGTGCGAGCTCGCGGTGGAGCTGGTCGAGAAAATTTTTAAAAAAGGCTTTCCTCTGCCGCCGAAGCAGTTTTTAAATTTAAATGTCCCTGCCGTCTCAAAGCAGGATTTTAAGGGGCTTTCGGTTGCGCCCTGCGGCGAGAAGCTCTATGATACCGACGCGCAGCTAAACCGTAATCCGCGCGGAATAGAGTATTATTGGCTCGGCAAATCCACGCTCAGTTTTGATGCGAGCAAAAACGAAAACAGCGACATTTCGGTGCTTTTTGAGGGGCGGGCTACGCTAAGTCCGATCAAACTAAATTTGACCGCGCACGAGCAGATGAGCGCGCTAGAAAGGTGGATGAAAAACAATGAGTGAAGTTGTAGTAGACCGCTTTTCGCGCTCGCGCCTGCTTTTCGGCGAGGATTTCGTAAGGCTTCAAAGCGCTAAAATTTTAATCTGCGGTTGCGGCGGCGTGGGCGGAGCGGCGATAGAGGCGCTGTACCGCAGCGGCGCGGTAGGCTTAAGCGTGATCGATTGCGATTGCTTCGAGATCACCAATCAAAACCGCCAGCTTGGAAGCGAACATGTAGGCGAACTAAAATGCGAGGTTTTCGCGCGCAGATTTAAAGGCGTAACGCCGATTGCCGCTAGGATCGATGAGGAATTTTTATCTAAATTTGATCTGGCGCAATTTGATTTCGTAATCGACGCGATCGACGACGTGAGCGTCAAGATCGCTCTTGCGCTGCGCTGCAGCGAGGCGGGCGCGGGCTTTGTGAGCTCGATGGGCGGCGCAAAGAGGCTCGATCCCGCTAAAATCGAAATCCGCTCAATCTGGCGGACGCAAGGCGATCCGCTCGCGCGCAAGATCAGATATGAGCTGCGAAAACGCGGCTTTGCGGGCGATTTTGACGTCGTCTGCTCGAGCGAGCCGCCACGCGTCAAGTCGATGGGCAGCTTCATGGGCGTGACCGCGAGCTTCGGGCTTTTCATCGCAAGCTACGTCGTGCGCAGGCTGATAGGCGAGCAGGCTTAACGCTTAAATTTCATAGCGCTTCGGCGCATGGCTCCGCCTAGTCGTGCTTGGCGGTTAAATTTTATATATTTTGAGCTTTTGATCTGAGCGCGCTTTGCATGTGGTACGGCGCGGCCGGTGCTTTGCGGCGCGCGATGCGGTTAAAATTCAAAAGCGGCGAAAGCGGAATTTTCCAGACGACGAAGATAAAATTTGCTCGGCGCGAAGGTGAAATTTCATTGCTGCGAAGGATAAAATTTTATCCGCAAAGATCGGCGCAGGCTTGCGTGCGAGATGAAATTTAAGGACCACGCGAGCTACGCACGTAGGTCAATCTATACGGCGCGGGTTATTTTAGCGGGCGCCAGATAGCGGCCTAGGATTAAAATTTAAATACGCGGATCGCAAGCTTGCTCGTGAGCGAAATTTTGATTGAATTAAGCTTGCGTGTATATTCTTTACGGCGGATTTTTATAGCAGCGTGATTTGAAATTTTATCGCAGTTTCGCGCGCTTTCCGATGCGAAAAAAAGTGCGCTCAAGCAAGCAAAACCAAATCTGCGCGCATCAGCCGCCGCGTAGCGCCTAAATAAGCGTAAAGTGTAAGCAGGGCTCAAGCAAACGCAGCGGCAAGCTTACTTCTAAATTCCATTTTTTACCGCTCGCAAAAAGCGGAATTTAGAAATTTATTTTAAAGGAGCAGCGATGAATGAAATTTTTACACGCACGAGCGTGCGGAATTTTACCGAAAAAATGCCGAGCGACGATCAGATCGAGCTCGTGCTAAAAGCCGCGATGCAAGCCCCTAGCGCGGGCAACCAGCGCTCATGGGAGTTTTACGTAGTACGCGACCGCACCACGCTTACGCTACTTAGCAGCGTCGGCACCTACGGCGGCTGCACGAAAGATGCGCCGCTTGCGATCGTGGTCTGCACGCGCAAAAGCGGCTTAAAATTCCAGCCCTACGCTCGCTACGACTGCGCTTGTGCGGCAGAAAATCTCTGGCTGGCGGCGCACCATTTGGGACTTGGCACCACGTGGCTGGGCGTAGCGCCCGATATTTACGCGATGGAGCGCGTAAGAGAAATTTTGGATCTGCCTGGGCATTTGGAGGCGTTTTGCATTATGCCTTTGGGCTTTCCGTCTCGCGTCACAAAGGCGCATTCACGCTTTGAGCCCGCTAAAATTCACTTCGTAGGCTAGATATGTTTATTTCGCAGAGTAAAATCGATGATCTTATCGCTAGCGACGGCGTATTTTTGGATCTTACGACCGAGCTTTTGCAAGACCTCGTGGATTTAAACGCGCCCGCGCGGCTTTCGATCGTAACGAGGCAGGATCTGATCTTTAGCGGCGGGCAGATTGCGCGCGAGGTAGCGGCGCGCTTTGGTTGCGAGACGCAGCATCTAGCGCGTGAGGGAAGCGCATTTTGCGCGGGAGAAGAAATTTTTAGCGCGCAGGGGAGCTTCGAGAGCTTGCATAAAGCTTGGAAGATCGTTCAGATCGTGTTTGAGTACTCCTGCAAAATTTCTACTTACGCGCATGAGATGGTTGCGCTGATGCGAGAGGCTAATCCGCGCTGCGTGCTGGGTGCGACGCGCAAGAGCTTTCCTTTTGCGAAGGAGCTTTGCGTAAATGCGCTGATAGCGGGCGGCGGAACGATGCACCGCCTGGGGCTGCACGACAGCGTCCTGTTTTTTTCAAACCACATCCGTGCGTTTGCGAGTTTTAGCGAGTTTTGCGCGCAGATCGCTAAATTTAAAGAGCGCGCGCCCGAGCGAAAGATCATGATCGAAGTAGCGAGCGAGCGCGAATTTAGCGAGCTCTTAAAATACGCGCCTGATGCGATAATGTGCGATAAGATGAGCCCTGGCGAGCTTAGAGCCTGCGTTTTGAGGCGAGATGAAGCGGCGCCGAAGATTAAAATTTGCGCCGCTGGCGGCATAAATAAAAATAACTGCGCCGAGTTTGCAGCTACCGGCGCGGACGTGCTCGTAAGCTCGGCGGTTTGGAATCAGGGCGTGTGCGATCTGGGCGGAAAGATAGAATTTATCTAAATATTAAATTTTAAATTTTAAGATGAGAAAGTCTGAAAAATGGCATGAAAAACGCGATTTATTAATAAATAAGAGTATATTTTGTAAAATTCTTAAAATTTCAAAAAAAGGATTTTCATGAAAAAAATTGCTTTTATTTTGGCGCTTGCGGCAAGCGTTTCGTTCTGCGCGGATCAGCTGATAATCGCAGCTGGCGGTGGATATAAAAAGCCCGTCTCGGCCGTGATCGAAAATTTGAAAAAAGAGGGCATGGATGTGGCGGGATCGCTTGCCAACCTCGGCCAGCTCGTCATTCAATCGCGCGAGAATAAAATTTCATTCATCGTAGGCGACGAGGCGTTTTTGAAAAAAAGCGATCTAAATATCACTAAATTTGAACGCATCGGGCGCGGCACGCTCGTTTTGGTGACGCCGAAAAATATTAAAATAAACGATGTCTCCGAGATCGCAAAGTTCGATAAAATCGCGATGCCAGATCCTAAAAAGGCGATTTACGGTATCAGAACGAACGAGTTTTTACAAAACGCCAAGATGGACGCGGTAAAAGATAAAATTTTAGCCGTCGCGGGCGTGCCGCAGGTAGTCGCTTACGTCATCAACGGCGAGGTGCAGGCGGGCTTTATCAACAGCACCGAAGCGGTCGCCAAAAAAGATGAGTTCGGCTCGATCATCTACATCGACGAGAGCCTCTACAGCCCCGCATACATCGGCATCGCAAGGCTTAGCGCGTGCGGCGATGAAGCGCTTTGCGAAAAGGTGATGGAGGAGTTTAAGTCAGATCGCTCAAAAGAGATTTTTTCAAAATTCGGCCTTAAATGAGCGACATAGCTTGGATCGCGCATCCTTTGCTTTTAAGCGTCAAAGCCCTGTTTTGCAGCTTTTTACTGCTGATTTCAATAGGGCTAGCAATTTCGTATTTTTTAGCTTTCAGCAAAGCTAAATTTAAAAAGATCGTCGAAATTTTGGTAATTTTTCCGCTTATCTTCCCGCCGATCGCGACGGGATTTTTGCTGCTTTATGTTTTTGGAAAGAGCGAATTTATCGGCTCTGCCTTAAATTTAGATATCGTTTTTAACTTCTCTTCATTGGTAATCGCCGCATTTTTGGTGGGGCTGCCGCTGTTTGTAAAGCCCGTATGTGCGAGCTTTGAGCTATTTCCGAAAAGCCTAATCGAAGCCGCGCAAATTTTGGGCAAAAACAGAGCTCAAATTTTCCTCTTCGTCATCCTTCCAAGCTCGCTTAAAACGCTCGGCTCCGCGCTCATTTTAGCGCTCTCGCGCGGGCTTGGAGAAGTGGGTATTACGCTGATGCTGGGCGGAAATATCGTGGGCAAGACCGATACGTTAAGCCTTGCGATCTACAATGCCGTGTATGACGGAGAGAACGAGCGGGCGCTGATTTTAAGCGTTTTGCTCGTAATTTTCAGCTTGATCTTATTCTTCGCGATAAGCCTTTTAGATAAAAAGCGAAATTTATCTAAATAAGAAAAATTATTTTTTAAGTATTTTTGGATAAAATTGCACTCACATTTCACTTTAAAGGATTTTTCATGAAGAAATTTTTAATTTCATCAATTTTAGTCGCAAGCGCCTTGATCGCTCACGAGCACGGCGATATGCAAAATTTCGACCCTAAGACCGGCAAGCACCTCGTCATTGCGATGGAGCAACTAGGCGAGAAGGGTAACGTGAGCGTCGGCGAGGTCGTAGCGGTCGAGACGAACTACGGCGTGGCGTTTTTCCCGAATTTAAAGGGCCTTACTAGCGGCGTACACGGCTTTCACGTGCATCAAAACGCCGACTGCGGCGCTACTGAGAAGGGCCTAGGTATGAAAGCGGGCGGCCATTGGGATCCGAGCGACACCAAAAAGCACTCATTTGCTTGGGACGATAGCGGCCACAAGGGCGATCTGCCTGCGCTTTTCGTTGATGCCGAGGGCAATGCGGTCTATCCGGTGCTAGCTCCGAAGATCAAGAGCCTAGATGAGCTAAAGGGCCACTCGCTGATGGTTCACGTAGGCGGCGATAACCACAGCGACCATCCAAAGCCGCTTGGCGGCGGCGGCGCTAGAATGGTCTGCGGCGTTATAAAATAAGCTTCATTGCGGATGAAATTTAATCATCCGCAATCTCTAAATTTAGCAGCCCTGCGGTTAAATTTACGCGATGAAATTTCGCCGTCCGCAGCGCCGGGATACGCCCTCTCTGCCGTTAAATTTACGCACGGCGGGCTTTTAATGCAATCTATGCAGCGCAAAATTTATGTTAAATTTACGCGCTGCGCACCTCTTGCCTTCCGCTTAAAATTTTAAAATTTAGTCCCGTTTGCCCACATCGTACCTCCGCTCCGTATTTGTAGCAGCATCGCAAAATTTTTCAAATTTAAATCAAGACTCTAAATTTACGGCTCCGAGCTATTTTGGCGGCGTGAGCTTCATTTAACTTTTTCTTCACGACTTTTTTCTACAATCACGCTAACTTTCACAAAGGAGAGAGAATGAAAAAGATTGTTTTAGCAAGCGTTTTAGTCGCGGTCGTGCTGTTCGCCGCAGATTTTAGCTCAAGCAGCCCCGAGCAGATCAATGCCGCAGTCGCCGGCGCGGACGCCAAGAGCTTAAGCGAAGCGGCGTTTGAGATCGACAAGCGCGCGGGCGAGCTAAGAGCGCAGGCAAGGGATCTTAAGCGCGGATTTAAGACCGAGTTTAAAAAGAAGCTGGACTCCATGAGCGTCGAGGATCGCGAGAAATTCCTAGACGAGTTTAGAAAAAACTATAACGCCCAAGCGGGCAAGCTAAGCGTCGAGCAGGCGGATAGGCTGGATATCGAGCTTAAGGATCGCGGTAATTTCGGCAAATTTAAAAGGCCCGCTCACGGGTTTGGTCCGCACAGATCGCAGATGGCACCCGGCGAGTGCGGTCATATGCCGCATAAAGGGATGGGTGACGGCGCGGGTCCGGCAATGCCGCCGAGGGACGGGATGCCGTGCAATCAAAACGCTGGCGACGCTGTGTGCCCTATGACGCAGCAATAGCCGTCCGTGCGCAAGCTATTTAGTTCCGCGCAGCATTTGCGTGGAATTTTGTTTTAACAAATCGTGGCATAGAAATTTTAAAATTTAGCTTTGGAGCTTATGCGGCATAGCGCCGATGAAATTTCGCAAAATTTTATCGGCGCAGGCGAGGTTCTGAAATTCTACGCGGCAAAATTTTAGGACGTGAAATTTTAAAATTTCGTAGCGGCGGAATTTTAAAGCCCCGGCGTTTTGCCTGTAAATTTTAAAATTCCGCAGCGCGTAAATTTTATATCGTAAAATTTTAGCCTCTTGCGCGGCTTGGCGCACTGCGTAAATTAATTACTAGGCGAGCAATCTAAATTTACGAAGCGTGCTCTTGAGCCAAGACGCGCCGTTTTCGCCAAGATAAAATTTGCCGCGAAATTTTGCAATTAAATTTTACGTGGAATTTCACAGGGTATAATTTCAAAAATTCTACGCAAGGAGGTGGGCTATGGCAAGAGTTTTGATCGTCGAGGACGAGGGGATGCTACTAGACATGATGTGCACCTATATGCGCGGTGCGGGGCACGAAGTAAGCGGCAGCAAAAGCTACGACGAGGCGCTTTCATTAGCATACGAAAAGAGCTTCGATCTGTGGATCTTCGACGTCAAAATCATCGGCGGAAACGGCTTTGCGCTACTTCGCGAGCTGCGCGAGGCAGGGCGCGGCGCACCGTGCATTTTCACGACGTCGCTAAACACTCTGCAAGACGTTGAAAGCGGCTTTAGAAGCGGCTGCGACGACTACCTAAAAAAGCCCTTCGAGCTAAAAGAGCTAGCCCTGCGCGCAGATAATCTACTAAAGCGTACCTTCGTCCACAACGCCGCCAGACGCGAAAATATCGGCGGAAGCTTTAGCTTCGATATGGCTCAGCGCGCGCTATATCATGCAGACAGGCTCGTGCCGATGCCGCAAAAGCAGGCGAGGCTTCTCGCGCTACTTCTAAAAAACCGCGATAAGCTCCTTAGCAAAGATGAAATTTTCGCCGCGCTGTGGGACTACGACGAAAGTCCGAGCGAGCTTAGCCTGCGCGTTTATATCGCCGAGCTGCGAAAAATTTTAGGCAAAGATCGCATCATAAACGCCTCCAAGCTCGGCTACAAATATGTTTAGGAGCGCGCCGTGTCCAAAATGCGTCAAATTTTACCGATTTTTTTGCTCTACACTCTTACTAGCGTCCTGTTTTTGGCGCTGGTAAGCAGCGTATTTTACGAGCGGGAGAAGTTTTTTATCGCGGATCGCGATGCCTTTGCGATCAGAGATTTCAAGCACGGCTTAGAGGCTAAGCTTGCGCGCGGCGGGCGCCTAAACGAGAGCGATTTTGACGCCATGCAGGCATACGCGGCGGATCTGAATAGCAGCGATGAGATCGCACGGGATTTTGAGCCGAAGGATGACGCACCGCGCGTGTATATGGAGGGGACCAGCAGGATCGAGCAGTTTAATCTCACTGCCAAGGACGGCACGGAGTATTACGTGGCGATCAAAACGGAGGCACTTGAGGGCAAGCTGGCGGCGCTGAAGCTTAAAATTTTAGCCGCGAGCGCGCTTATTTTGGCGCTTATTTTGCTGATCGCGTATTTTATCATCCGCCTTTCGCTACGCCCGCTTTACGAAAAGATCGAGTTTCTAAACGGCTTCATCCGCGACACGACGCACGAGATAAAGACGCCTCTTAGCGTGATTTTGATGAGTATCGAGCTTTTTGAAACCGAGCCGAAAAAATATCTGGGCAATATCAAGGCGGGCGCAAACACGATAAACGCGCTGTTTGAAGACCTAACCGCGCTAAGCTTAAACAAAAGCGGCAGCGGACGAGAGGTAAATTTAGGCGAGCTGGTGCAAAGCCGTATTGAATATTTCCGAATCTCTGCGGAGCAAAAGCAAATAAATCTAAGCACCGATCTGCGCCCGGTAGCCTTTTGCGCGGATGAGTTTAAGCTGCGAAAAATCATCGATAATCTGCTTGGCAACGCGATAAAATATTGTGATGAGCTCGGCTGCGTCGAGGTGAGCCTGCGCGAGCGCTTGCTTTGCATAAAAAACAGCGGCGCGGGCATCGCACGGCAAAATCTGCCGCATATTTTCGAGCTTTACACCCGCTTTGATCAGCGCAACGGCGGCTTTGGCATCGGGCTTTTTATCGTGAAAAAATACTGCGACGAGCTCGGGCTTAAAATTTCGTGCAAAAGCGAGCCTGGAGAGACGGAGTTTCGGCTGGAATTTTAACTTTACACAAATGAAATTCTGCGCAAACGAAATTTTAGCGGGCGGGCTTGCTAGGCTTAACCGCGCGGGTTTAAAATTTAGCTAGCGATTCCGTCCGTAAAAATTTGCACTAGGTTATAATTTGACGGCGGAATTTGCGCATGCAATTCGGTCGCGCTCGCAAAATTTCGTCCGCCGGTTTGCAAAATACGCAGCGTAAAATTCTACGGAATTTCATGAAATTTTATTTGGACGCGGGCAAGATCGCGGCGGCTACGTATAAAATTTGCAGCAGCTTAGATAAAACCGCGCGCGACAATCGGCAAAATTTCACGAAATTTCACCGTGTACCGATTGGGCTCGCCCTTGCTCTGTTGCTTCATACACGCCGTATTCATAGACCGTGCAAAAGGCGGCATCTTTTTGGGTTTTGGTACCAAAGAGAACACATATCCTGCTTCTCATTCTTGCCGCTCCGAGCTTTGCTTCGCCGATACATGCCGAGCTTATCTTTCATCCACGCAAAGCCTGTGTGTCCGTGCTTGTCGATAAAGATGCCGCCGAGCTTTGCCTATCCCCGTATTATGCGGGTGCTTTTGCAAGATATTGAGACAGGCTACGCTTAAATCAATGCTACGGCTGTCCGTGTTTAGCCAGGATCACAAATATCTTGCCGCGATTTGCTTTTGCCCTAAAATTTGCACGATCTCATCTAGGCTTAAAATTTTGCCGTGCGAGTCAAAGCCTACGTTTAGTATGCGCCCCTCCAGGCTAGAAGCGCGGTCGTGCAAGTGTCCGTGAAGCATAAAAGAGCCTCGCGAGGCGTGGTTGTGTTCCTCTACGGGATAGTGAAACATACAGATGCTCATACCCGTTTTGCCGTCCTTTATCGCGCCCGCGCCGCCGTCAAAATTTAGCTCCTTGTAGTGCAGGATATCGCTAAAGATGGGATTTCCGTCGTCTTTTAGCTCGCGTAGCAGTGCTTCTTTGTTTTGGCTAATGAGCGTATCGTGGTTGCCTAAAATCAGCACATGCGAGCCGTTTAGCCTACGCGCGACGCTTTTTAGATCCTTTAATTTATTACAAAATGCAAAATCGCCCAGATCATAAACCGTATCCTCGGGCCCCACTACGGCATTCCAGAGCTCTATTAGCTTTTCATTCATCTCAGCTACGTCGTTAAAAGCCCTAAATTTAGGGCAGTATTTCATAATATTGCCGTGATAAAAATGCAAATCGGAGGTAAAAAATATCATCATTTTTCCTTTAAGCTTTAATCGCTGCATTAAATTTTGAGCTTTACGTAAATTCGCGTGGCGTCAAATATTCTCACGATAATAGTTAAATTTTTTCCAAAAATTCTTTTATGAAGCCTAGTTTGCCCTGCTCGTCAAGGGATCTGAATTCTCGTTCGTTTGCTTTGATGTGATCGACCAATGGGTGAAATTCCTCATCGAGCTTGGTTTTATCCAGTTTGCCGGAAAGCGCCTCGTTTTTACTGCGAGCGAAAAATTTATTCACGAGATAATAAGGCGTTTTCATCTTAAAGCAAAAATCGTTTTGGCTCGGGATATATACCATAAAGCCCTCGAATTTCGCATCTTTGACTATATTTTTAAGCTCCGCAAAGCTCGTTTTTAGGTACTGCTCGCCCTCTTTATAAAAAGGTCTTTTTAGCGCGCCAGCGGTGCTTGCGGCGATCTTATCCAGCTCAAATTCGCTCTCTTGCGCGCCGGTTTTAACATCGATAAGTCCGATAAAAGTCTCGCCAAGCTCCTCTTCTACGATGTGCGGGTCGCTCTCGTCGGTGATCTCAAATAAAAAAGTTTTATTTGGATAGCGTTTGAAAATCTCTTCAAATTTACGGCAGTGTTCGCGCGTCATCTGCGCAAATCTACTATCGGTCGATCCCGTCGTAGAGTAGATGACGCGGCGGTTAAAGCTCGCGCTGCTTTCGTGGGCATCTACGTAGGTGCAACACCCTAAAAACCCGTTTACCTTTCGCACGGCAAGCACGGGCGTATCGTCTGTGATATCGATAGGATAAAGACTTTTGTGCGAGGTAAATTCCGAGTAGTTATAGACCTTTTTAAACGGACGCACGATGATATTTAGATTATTGTCCATTATGAGCCCGCGCATCTCAAGTAGCGCCTTATCCCAATCGGCTTTGAAAAAGACGCGTTTTGAGTATTTGTAGGTGCGAAGCTCGGGATAAAGCTCGCTTTGACGCGCGCTCCAGAGCCTTTTATCCTGCGTGGCGGCGATATATTTTTTCGTTACGTAGGTATTTTGCGCCGCATCAAAGGGCAGATCGCGCCTGTTTAGAGCCGCGGCGTCTTTAATCTTTTGTGCTACGCTTTGGCTCATAGGATTAACGGGCGGGATCAAAATTTCGCCCTCTATTTTGTTGTTTGCGACCTTGATAAACATCGCTATCACGGTATCTTCATCGACGCCGTGCTCGGAAGCGAAGAAATTTTGCATTCTAAAGCATTCGAAAATAAATCCATTCTGGGCGGCTTGCTCTTTTAGGCTTAGCAGCTCTTTGGTGCGCGCACTCACGTTGCTAAGCACGATAAGAACGTCTTTAGCTTTGTTTTCCAGGGCAAATTTATACGCCTGCTTTATCTCGCGGGCGACCTTGCGCTTCGCGTCCTCCAAAAGCTTCGGCGACCAAGTATAAACCCCCGCCTCATCGGTTAAGAACATATCGTTTTCCAGATGATAAATTTGCGCCTGCGGATATTCGTTTTTAAATTCTTTAATTTTCTCTTTTGCAAAAGTCGTTTTACCCGAGCCCGCGTGTCCGCGAACGACTATAAATTTTCTCATTTTACCGCCTTGATTTTATGTGGCGATATTCTACCTGAAATTTGAGCGCTTTGGTATCAAGAAATATGGATTTTGGTAAAATTCAATTTACAGAGCCGAATTTCGCCGCTTAGCTCGCGCGGTTTTAAGGTGCGAATGAGACGGCGCAGCGCCAGTATCTACGCGGATCTGCCGCCGATGCGCTTTTTGGCACGAAATTGAGCGAGGATAAAATTTGTGGCAAGGCCACTGGACGGCTTAAATTTAAACCTCAAGGCATCAAATTCGTATGCCGTTCGTTTCGCAAGTTGTCTAAGCAGAGGCGGGATTAAGCGAGCGTATCCGCTGCGTCTAAGTCCCGTCTATGTCCAAGCCGTAGTAGGCGCAAATTTTATCAATTCGCCGTTTTATTATTTGCCGATTTCATACATATCGCAGGATTTTTGCCAAATTTCTTTAAACTCCGGCGATAGTTTTATAAGAGAGGCATTTTTTTTGTTTTTACCGAGATCACAAGCTTTTTTATAATACTCGGTGGCCTTCTTTTTGTCGTTTGCGATATAGTAATTAAAATTTGCAAAGTTAGAGCAAGATAATAAGGAGTTTAGATCGCAGCCTTTTTTATAATAGACCGCCGCTTTTGTTATGTCCATTTTAACGCCTTTTCCTGCTTGATACATATCCGATAAAAGACCGCACGATAGTTCATGCCCTCCGTTGCAAGCTTTGTCGTAATAGAGGATCGCTTTTGATATGTCCTTTTGTATTTTCTCTCCGTCATTATATAAAGCCCCTAAAAATCCGCAGCTACCCACATCTCCATCGTTACATTTTTTTTTCAAGACGCTCGACTTCCTTTTGGGGATCATCCTGCATCCCCATATTGCTTAACATTATGCAGCCTACTTCATTGCCGTCGTTGCAAGTTTTTTGATAAAGTTCGATGGCTTTTTGGGGATTTTCTTCTAATATTTCGTTGCCTAACATTACGCAGCCCGTTCCATAACCGCCGTCGCAGGATTTTTGAAGCAGTTCGATTTTCTTCGTTCTATCTTCGTATCGTACGGCGGCGCTAGCGCAAGAGTCCATATTGCCGCCATCGCACTCCTTTTCGAATTTCTCAAGCTCGGACGCCGCAAATACAAAAGAGGCGATAAACGCCAACGCAAACAGTGATTTTTTCATTTCATATCCTTTCCGGGCAAAATTTGGTTAATTTTACCCCCCCCCTCCCCTTAGAAATTTATGAAATTCTCCATCTTTTTTATACAACGGCGCCTAAAAGAGGCGAAACAACATTTGATTTTAAAAATTTTTTCACAAAATACGTGAGGCAGCGATGTTTAAATTTGCATCCATAAAAGATAGCAGTGTGTGCGGTTTAAAATTTAATGATAGAAAATTTGCGCTTTGCCGAGGTGCTGAAATTAAAATTTGACCGAATTTAGCCTCGCCGAAGCGCTCGATCGATGAAAGCGCCAAATTTGATAGACATGCGATAAAAAGCGTATTATCCTCACTATTTGATTTAAATTTAGCCCCGTAAAGGGGCTAAATACGCTTATTTGTCTCCTAGCGGCCAGTAAACGATCGGCTTAGCTCCGAGTCTTGCTTCGCCGTGATACATGCCGAGCTTATCTTTCGTCCAAGCAAAGCCCGTGTGTCCATGCTTGTCGATCGAGATGATGCCGCCGCTACCGCCGAGCGCTTTGACCTCTTTTACCGCTTCTTCGGCGGCCTTTTGCACGTCGGAGGTTTTGTATTTATACAGAGCCGAGACCTCGTGCGCGGCGTTTACGCGCATGTAGATGTCGCCCGTGCCTGTGCACGAAACCGCCACCGAGTCGTTGTCGGCGTAGGTTCCCGAGCCGATTATCGGGCTATCGCCGATGCGACCGGTCATTTTGTTGGTCATGCCGCCCGTGCTGGTCGCTGCGGCTAGGTTGCCGTTTTTATCCAGCGCGATCGCGCCCACGGTGCCAAGATATGGGCGCTCGTGTAAATTTAGCGACGTCTTTTTTACTTTTTCGCTATCAAGTAACAGCTTTTGCTTCTCTTTGGCTTTTTGCAGCGCGTCGTATCTAAACTGCGTGAAAAAGTACTTCTGATCGACCATCTCTAGGCCGTTTTCTTTGGCTAGTTTGTCGGCTCCCTCGCCCGCAACCAGCGTGTGCCACGTCTTATCCATCACGAGCCTGGCGCCTAGGATTGGGTTTTTGATATGCCTCGCCATAGCGACCGCGCCCGCTTTTTTGGTCGAGCCGTCCATGATCGAGGCATCAAGCTCGTTAAATCCGTCGGCGGTAAATACCGCGCCCTTGCCCGCGTTGAAATTCGGATCGTCCTCAAGCACCATAATGGCCGCCGTTACGGCATCCATCGCGCTGCCGCCTTTTTCAAGCACGGCTTGGCCCGCCAAAAGCGCCTTTTTCATCGGCTCTTCGCGGATTTTAAATTCCTCCTTGGTTAGATCAAGCCCGCTGGTGCCGCCGTGAATGACGATAACTGGGGAAAATTTCTCCTGCGCATTCGCAGCTGTTAGCCCGAGCAGGGCCAGACTCGCCGCCATAAAAACGGCCTTTGAGAGTGAAAAGTGCTTCATATCTCATCCTTTCGAAAAAATTGCAGAATTTTAGGAAATGATATAACTTTGCGCTTTTCTTTTCGCTTAATCAAACGCAAATTCGGCTGGACCTAAATCTAATGCTTTAAGTTTAGGATTAAGCTTTCGCCGTCAAATTTAACGTGGTTTAATTTATGGCGCAATCCAATAGGTCGATTTAAATTTTATAATTTTGAGTTTGTGCGTCAGTAAAATTTAATTACCGCAGCTCGATAAATTTCAACCGTGCGTCATAAAATTTTAGCGCGCGGCCGTATCTTAAACGGCACTACACAAGCAAGCAGGCTCAAGCACGCAACCAGCTAAAGCAGACTTTAAATCAAAATACCTCAAACTCGCCGTGCGCGATCATTTAGTGTTGCGTCGGAACCGACGCCAATATATTTTGACGGCTCAATCGCAGCTTTTTTCTCCGCGGCAAAGGCGCGCCAGGTCGTATTTTAGCAGCACCAAGCCAAGGCCTAGCAAGAAAAGGTCTTTAAAGATAAAGCCGTCGATCTTGCCCAGCTGAGGCAGTAGGCTGAGCGTGCTCAGCGCCATGACGATCACGATGAGATCGCCCACGATGCCCGCCTTCGGCTTGAAAAAGCCCGCGATGAGCGAGAGATAACCCACGGTCTCCACCACGCCCAAAAAATAGCTCGCGCCGGCGTCCCCGAGCGCTGAGGGCAAAAACGAAAGCCACGTCTGCGAAAAGAGCGGCTTTAAAGCCTCCACCTCGAACTCAAACCACTTGTAGTTGCCCATCACGGCAAGCACGATGATAACGGAAAGTCTGGCGAATATAATATCCGCGTCGCCTGCGACAAATTTTTTTACGATCTCCCTCATACGGCTCCTTTGTAAATTTTGTAGCGGTATGATAGCGAGCTTGCGTGTAGGCTACGTGAAGGGGCAAAATTTCAAATTCCAAATTCCTCGGCTTCACGAAATTCTGTCCCTCCACAAAATTCAGTGGCTCCGCGAAATTTCAAATTCCATGCCGCGCGCCGTAAAATTTTAGCGTGTGCATCGTATGATTTAACGTGCACGCCGTAAATTTCAACGTGCATACAAAATTTTAAAATTCGCGCCCAAATTTAAGCTATAATCGCTTCAAATTTCAAGGAGCCGCAAATACTAAAATCATATCCTCTTACGATGCAGGGCGTGGAGTTTCGCTGACACGGCGTGACGGGCATTTACGAGATGGGCGAGCGGATTACCTTCGTCCACTTTGCCTTTGCAGCCCCCAGCGAGCAAAACACCCTCTCGAAGCTAACGCCCGGCTACGTGCTACTCGACACGTTTTCGCGCGATTTTAGCGAACATAAAAGATCGGTGCTTGCCTACGAGCAGCGCGAAATTTTCTCTGCTGCCTCTGCGCTTTGCTACCCGCAGGACGGCCACTTCGTGCTAAATACGAGATACTACGGGGGCTTCGTCGATTCACCCGCAAAACTCATCAAAATACAAGACGGCGAAATTAGCGAGCTTGGCGACGCTCCTGCGCCCGTGAAGCAGATCTACAACGATGCGAGAACCTACGAATTTGAGGGCTTTGCCGTGCGGATGAGCTCGCCCTTTATGATGGAGTGCATAGCTTCGCAGGACGGATCAAATTTTAACGGCGCGGCGACTGTTTGCAAAGCGCACAAAAGCAATCCGCGCAATGAAACGAGCGAGACGAAAGATAAAATTTCAAACAGCGGCAAGCAAGCCCGCAAAAAAGCGGCAGCAAAAGGCAAAATTCTTTGGCGGCTGAAGCTAGGCGCGTATCTATATACGCCGGTTTGCCTGCGCGGCGCAGCGGCGTCGCATTTTGATGCGCAAGGTAAGCGGCGGGGTCTCGAGACGCTGTATTTCGGCACTGCGGGCAAGAATGGGCATCTATATGCCGTAGACGCGGCAAGCGGCGAGATGATCTTTAAGCTTGACACCGGCGGCACCGAGCGTTTCGCGTGGTGCGAGGATAAAATTTTACTCGCAGATCGCCGTAATAAGCCCGTTTTGATTAGCGCAGATGACGGCTCGATCTTAAAAGAGGTGGAATTCGGCGAGTTTCAATTCGGCTCGGATCAGATTATGCTCGCTAGCGGCGGGCGCCTCTACGCCGTGGCAAACGACGGAACCGCGATGCACGCCGTCTGCGCGGATATTTAAATTGGACAGATTAAAATTCGGCTTATAGTTGTAGATTAAATTTAAACGCAAGGCTTGAAGCGTCGAACGCTTTGGATATGAAATTTACCTATTTAAGTCTCATGTCCGCTAGCCGCAGCACCCTTGCGAGCCGCATCCCATCTCTCGCCCATTCAGAAAATGCCAAAAACCGCGAATTCTTTGGTATAAAGCACGCCGTAGCTCACTTACTAAGTAAAATTTACTCGCTTTGCGTGCCGTTTCGAACTGAAATCCAAATCCCGTGCCTTAAAATTTAAAGCGGTCGCGGTAAATTTCAAGGCGCGAAATGGTGCGAGCTGCCGCGAAATTCCATAGAGCTTTGCGGCGTGCGCGGGCAAACCTCGGCGATGATATTAATCGAAACGCCCGTTTTAGCAGCAATCGCGTAGATTTTAGGCAAAAACTTCGGCGCGAAGCTGAACAAAATCTCGTACTCCTCGCCGCTTTGCAACGCAGCCTCGCTAGGGCGGGCGATCCAGCGCGCACCCACGCCGCTAGCCTCCATCAGGCGGGGCAAGTCCTGCGCAAGCCCATCGCTAATGTCCATCGCCGCGCTGATGAACTTCGCCGCCTTGTAAAAAAACTTATCGCGCAAAACGGGCCTAACGAAGCGCGAATTCTTTGAAATTTTTGCGCGCAGATCCTCGCGCAAGCGATATGAGCCACTACCCGGCACAGGATTTTCGCCTGCAGAGCTTTGCGATGTAGAATTTTCGCATGAGAGGCTTTGCGACGTAGAATTCTTGTGATCCTCTCCGCTTCGTGACACGGAATTTTGCGCCGAAATTTCGGCATCCAGGCTCTGCGGCTCGGCGCGCGCAGGTGAAATTTTATCGTCCAGACTTTGCGGCTCAAGATCCAAAATTTGCATTGCCGAAGTTTCAGCGTCTAGGTTCTGTAGCTTAGCATGCGCGGGCGAAATTTTATCGTCCGGGCTTCGCACCTCATCGCCAGGATTTTGTGTCGTCAAAGTCTCGGCGTTTAGACCCTGCGGCGCAGTGATTGAGCTTTGCATCGACGAAATTTTATCGTCCCAGTTTTGCGTCTGCGAGCTAGCGGGAAAAATTTCATCTCTTAAAAGCACCGCCAGATCGCGCCCGACGCTACCCGGCTCGCCGGTATGCGCGATGAGATCGCCCACGCGTGCGCCGCTACGAAACACGGGGCGCTTGCACTTGCCGATCAGGCTCACGCTAAGCGCGATGCGATCCGAGCCTACCGTGTCGCCGCCGATGATCCGTATACCCCACTCGCGCGCCGTTTCGCTCACGCCCGCGCACAGCTCGTCGATCTCGCGCGTGCCGATCTCGCGCGGCAGTGCAAGCCCCAGCAGGGCGTATTTGGCGCGCGCATTGGTCGCGATCATATCCGAGATGTTTACGAGCATCGCCTTTGCACCGATCTCGCGCAGGCTCAGCCAGCCGCGGCGGAAGTGCACGCCCTCGACAAAAAGATCCTTGCAATACGCCCGTTCGCCGATTACGGCGCAATCATCGCCGCTAAATTTTGATCTAAATTTTTCAAAAATATACCGCTCCTTATCCATACGCCCTCCGTTAAATTTAGCGTTACGCCACAGCTGCGCGAAAGCTAAGAAACCCGAATTTGCGGGCCTTTGTTTAAATTTCGTCGCGCACGCGCAGCAGGAGTTCTACGCTCCGCTTTGCAAGATTATAGCGTAAATTTAGATTTTCGCCGCGCGAGTTTGGCTGCGGGCTTGCGTACGGCTCGATAGCAAAATTAGCAATCGCGTGAGTTTTGAGACTTTGGCGCGGCTCGGTATGACTTGATGCGGACGAAGGTCCGCGATAAAACAGCGCCCGAGACTATTTCTTGCATGCACCCGCCTATGCGCACTCCCGCGGATGACGGCTCTTTAAAGCGGCGAGTTTGAAATTTTAAAATTTAGCGCAGCTGCGACGAGATTAAATTTAAACGCTGCGTAAGCGTAGCAGGTCAAGTAAGGTTTTTGTGAGCCGCCCGCGACAAAAGTCATATCGGACATTTGAATGCACGCTGCTGCAAAATTGCAAAGAAATTAGAAAAAATTGAAACTACTTAATGCTCGCCATTAAGAATTCTGTTCTCTTTCTCTCTTTAAGTTCCGCTTCAGGGAAAACATTATTAGCGCATTTGCGCTACTACTTTCAGAAATTTGATTATTTTAGTTTTTACTTTGCTCAAAGCCCAAAGAAGCGTTTCTGCAATCTTTGTCAACCTTTTCACTTCTGCGTTCCATTTTTTTGCATTCAGCAATACGTTCTTTAGCTATTTGCGGATTTTCTTTGAAATAAGAAATTGTTCTTGGCTCTTTTTCGTCCTCTCCGCATCCGGCAAGACCTAAACCTACGATAGCCGTAAGGCTCAACAAAAAAATTCGTCTCATTTTTTCTCCTTTTAAATGGTGCCTAATTGTATATTTATTAAACTTAATTTTCGTTTTTTATATTGTCTTTTAAAGCAGAATAAAATTTCGGGCGGCATAAACCGCCCGAAATGTAGCCCGAAATATCGCGCTAAGCCCTTACTGCTCGTAAAAGCCGCTCGGTTTGGAGATCGTGTCGATGTAGATGTTTTTGGTCTGGGTGTAGTGATCCAGGATCATCTTGTGCGTTTCGCGACCGATGCCCGATTCTTTATAGCCGCCAAACGGCGCGCCGGCGTGGATCTGGTTGTAGGTATTGACCCACACGCGACCCGTCTCAAGCAGGCGTGCGACCGTGAGCGCTTTTGCGATGTCGCGCGTAAATACGGCGCCGCCTAGTCCGTAGAGGCTGTCGTTTGCCATGCGGACGAGCTCGTCTTGATCTTTAAATTTAATCACGACGCCTACAGGACCGAAGATCTCCTCCTGCGCCACGCGCATGTCGTTGCGCACATCCACGAGTAGCGTAGGCTCGACGAAAGCCTCTCCCGCGCTATGTCGCTTGCCGCCCACGGCGATCTTAGCGCCCTCCTCTACGCCGATTTTTACGTAGTCTAAAATTTTATCGGCTTGCTTTTTGTTGATCTGGCATCCCATCTGGGTGTTTGGATCGAGCGGATCGCCCACTTTGATGCGCTTAAATTTCTCCACGAGCGCCGGTACGAATTTATCGTAGATGCCCTCCTGCACGAAGATCCTACTTCCCGCGCAGCAGACTTGACCTTGGTTGAAAAGGATCCCCAGCTGCACGCCGTCGATCGCAACGTCGAAATCGCAATCGTCAAAGATGATATTTGCGCTCTTGCCGCCAAGCTCAAGCGTAGCGGGGATAATCTTTTGCGCCGCGGCTAGCGCGATGCCTCTGCCGACCTCGGTCGAGCCCGTAAACGCAAGCTTGTCGAGCCCTTTGTGAGTGCGGACGAACTCGCCTGCCTTGCTTCCCTTGCCGGTTACGACGTTGATGACGCCCTTTGGAAGCAGCGGCGCGATCAGGCGGATGAACTCCAAAATGCTAAGGCTGGTTTCGGAGCTTGGCTTAAACACGCACGTATCACCCGCGGCAAGTAACGGAGCGAGCTTCCACGCGCCCATCAAAAACGGGAAATTCCACGGCACGATCTGTCCTACTACACCGATCGGCTCGCGTAAAACGACGGATAGATAGCGCTCTTTTAGCATATTGGCGCTGCCCTCCTCGCCCAAAATCACGCCCGCAAAATAGCGGAAATGCTCGATCGACCACGCTACGTCGACCGCGCGCGTCTCGCGGATCGGCTTGCCGTTGTCGATAGTCTCTACGGTGGCGATGAACTCGGCGTTTTGCTCTAGGACGTCGGCGATCTTGTTTAGCAACGCGCTGCGCTCATAAACGCTGGTGCGGCGGAAGCTCTCAAACGCCTTGCGGGCTGCGGCGACCGCTTTATCGACGTCCGCCTTGCTAGCATCTGCGATCTTTGAAATTTTTTCGCCGGTAGCGGGATTAAAAACGTCTAGGCTCGCGCCGCCTTCGGCACCCACAAACTCGCCGTCGATGAAAAGCTTATAGCTTGGTTGGATTGTAGCCATGCTTACTCCTTTGTGAAATATGACATTCGCTATTATATATCCGCGGCGGTTAATGCGGCATAAATTTCGGAGCGAAAATCGGTTAAAATTCTGCGGTGTGTAAATTTGAGAAGTACCGCGGCGTGCGCGAAATTTTAAAATTTGATCTGCGCGCGCGATACGTGGGCTTTTTAGCAGTTTGGAAGCGGCGTGAAATTTAGGTCGTCGCGAGCGATGAAATTTCAAAAGGTAACGTTTATGAAATGAGAGCGGAAATTCGGCTACGATAAAATTTCAGAATTCGACTTTGCTAAATTTTAAAATTCGGTTGCTTTAAAATTTTAAAATTTAGCTCCGCCGGAATTTTGAACTCGGCTTCGTTAAAATTTTAAAATTTTGTAAGGTAAAATTTTAGAAACATTTTCCGAAATAAATTTCTAAAACTATCTTTAGCGGAGCGGGCGGTTTAAATTTACGGCGCACGGCGGGCGGATCTGCGAATGCGCTTCAAACTATAGCCTGCGGATAAAATTTTAAAATTTTGCGGGGTAAAATTTCATAATTCGGCTTCATCGGAGTTTTGAATCGGGCTTCGTTAAAATTTTAAAATTTAGTCTGGTTGAGAATTTTAAAATTTTGTGAAGTAAAATTTCAAAAATACTTTTCGGAATAAAATTTCTACAACTATCTTTCGCGCAAACTTTGCAAGCCACTAACGCTCGCCCATAAAGCTCGCTTAGACACGGGCGATATCCGAAGCAAGACGAAAGTGCGGCACCGAAAACAGCCGCGGCTGTTTTGTAAAAATAGATACAGCAACGCACAACCTACTATATCTCGTAGCTTCTCGGGTACAGAGGGCGTAACCGTTCATACGCACGACTTAATGCGGGTGCTCACCCCTGCGCACAGCTTCGGACACAGGAGTGCAATCACTCGTGCGTACGGTTTCTTGGACGCAAGGGCTCAATCACTCGCGCACGCGGCTCGGACGCAGTGAACCCAACTGCTCGCGCTGCGGTTCGCGGCTCGTTTGAGCACGGGGGAGGATAACTGCTCTGCGTGCGTCAGACTCATTCAAGCCAAAAAATCGAACTAAGCGCACAAAATCTCCGAGCCCGCGAAAGCCACACTCAGGCTTTTCTAGCCGAGAGATCAAACCGCTTAAAATTTTAAAATTTAGGCTCGAAAAAGGTCTCTTCGTGGATGTTGGCAAAGGCGGCTTGCAGGCTGATAAAAAACCTCGGATGGGTCTTTTCGTACTGCGCTAAAAGCTCCTTCGTAGCGGCGCGCGCAGTGGGCCCCTTGCCGCCGTATTGCCTCGCGGGGCAAACCTCCTCCTCGCGCATGATCGGAAGCTCGTTATCTCTGGCACAGGCGGCGATTTGGCGCTCGCGCGTGAGAATGAACGGGCGGATGATCACAAGCCCGTTTTCGGCGACATAGCGCGGAGCGAGGGTGCGCAGCGCGCCGTTGAAGGTGAAATTCATAAAAAAGCTCTCCGCGGCGTCGTCGAGGTGGTGGGCGATGGCGATCTTATTAAAGCCGTGCTCAAGCGCGTAGGAGTAGATGTATCCGCGCCTCATACGCGAGCAAAAGCTGCAAAACGTGGTGTTCGCGCGGATCTTTTCTTTGCCGAATTCAAAAATTTTAGTATCGATTATCTCGTAGGGGATCTCGTGCTCTTTAAAATGGGCGCTTATCTCGCGCAGATCCTCGCCGATGCCGTAGGTGACGGTAACGGCTCGAAACTCCCAATCTAACGGGCTTACGCTTTGGAAGTGCTTCAGCACGTGCGCCAAACTCATACTGTCTTTGCCGCCGCTAAGAGCCAGTAAAATTTTATCGCCGCGCTCGAACATCTTGTATTTGGCGTTGGTTTGTCCGACGCGACGAAGTAGCTTTTTGGAGAGGTTTATCATAACCTTTCGATCATTTTTAGGACGAAATTTGCGCTCGTTTGCGCGCTTTTTACCATAAACTCGTCAAAATCGAATTCGGCTTTGTGTCCCGCCTCGTCGCTTATCGCGCGAAGTATGCAAAACGGCACGCCCAGCGCGTCGCACACCTGCGCCACGCTCGCTCCCTCCATCTCGACCGCGCTCGCATCAAACGTCCGCTCGATCCAGCTCTTGCGCTCCTCATCGCTCACAAACTGATCGCCGCTAGCGATGACGCCCGATTTTAGCGTGATGCCAAGCTGCTCGGCGACGCTTTGCGCGATAGAGTTTAGCTTCGCGTCGGTTTGAACCGAAATTTTACTTCCCGGCACGAATCCGTACGGATGCCCAAACGCCGTGATATCTAGATCGTGCTGCACGAGCGAGGTAGCGTATAAAATTTCGCCGATCTTAATGCCGCGCTTCAAAGCTCCCGCGACGCCCGTAAAAATGAGCGCGCGCGCGCCGAATCTCTCGATCATAATCGTAGCGGTCAGGGCGGAATTTACCTTGCCGATCTTCGAATACGCGATCACGAGATCGTGGCCGTTAAGCTTAGCGGCGTAGAATTTATTATTCGCGTGCTCCACAGCCTCCACGCTCACGCCCCGCTCGCGCAGCGCAGATAACAGCGGCTCGATCTCTTCGGGCATCGCGCCTAAGATCGCAACTTTCATCCATTCTCCTTTGCAAATTTTGCAAACTCGTCTAGGCTCGCAAGATCCGTGATGCTGAAGGTCGGCTTTTGCGTGATCTTTTTGTTTATACCTTTTAAAACCGCCGCGCCGAACTCGACGAAGCAGTCCGCCTCGCCCTCGTAATTTTTGATGCTTTGTTTGTAAAGCACGGGACTGATAAGCTGGGCTTTAAGCAGCTCTAGCGCTTCGGATTTCGCCCTGTATGCGCGCGCCGTGGCGTTAGCGACGACAGGAGCGAAGCTCTCTTTTAGCGCGGGGCGTAAAAATTCCAAAAGCTCGTCGCTAGCACTCCCTAGCATCGGACAATGGCTTGCGACGCTCATATTTAGTAGCATTGCGCGCTTTGCGCCTGCGGCTTTAAACTCGCCCTCGAGTGCCGCGAGATCGTCTTTTTTGCCTGCAACTACGATCTGCCCGTCGCAGTTATAATTCGCCGCCCATACCTGCCTACCTGCGCTCTTTGCATCCGCGCAAATTTTCTCGACCGCCTCGTCGGCAAGAGCCAAAATCACCATCATTCCGGCGCCTTTGCCCTCGCAGGCGTTCTGCATGAGCCTGCCGCGAATATTTACCAACTTTAGCATCTGCTTCGGCTCCATGCCTCCCGCAGCGCTTAGCGCGCTAAACTCGCCCAGCGAATGTCCGAGCAAAAACTGCGGAGCGATGTTAAGCTTTTCTTGATCCAGTCTTTCTTGTAGCGCCGCAAGCGCCATCATAGAATTTAGCGCGATAGCAGGCTGCGTAAATTCCGAAACGTCAAGCTTGTCGTTAGGTTCAAACAGTAAATTTTTAAAATCGATACCCGTAAAGCCTGAAGCCTCATCCAAAAGCGCGCGCGCAGAGGCGGAGTTTTCGTAAAACTCACTACCCATGCCTACGCTTTGGCAGCCCTGTCCGGGGAAGATAAAAGCAAATTTCATAAAAAAGTCCTAATGCTCGTGGTGGTGCCCGCCGCAGCACTCGTGATCTTTCCCGTGATCGTGACCTCCGCAGCATTCATGACCGTCTGCATGCCCATGGCCTCCGCAACACTCGTGATCCTCTGCGTGATCGTGTCCGTGTCCGCCGCAGCACTCGTGCCCCTCGTGATGATTATGTCCGCAGCCGCAGCTGTGAGCACCCTCCGGCTGGCCGGTAAGAATTTCGTCCGCCGTCGCTTCTCGGTTCTCGACGATTTTTACGTTAAATTCCAGCTCCTTGCCCGCGAATGGATGGTTAAAGTCGATGGTAACGTCCTGCTCGCCGATAGCTTTGACGCTCACGCGGGTAGTCGCGCCGTCCTCCGCCTGACCGAAAAGCTCCATACCCACGACCAGATCAATACCCGCAAACTGCTCTTTAGGCAGGATCTGCACGGCGTCCTCTCTATACTCGCCGACTCCGTCGCTCGGGCTTATGCGAACCGTTTTGCTCTCGCCCGCTTGTAGATTTAAAATTTCATCTTCCAGCTTTTGGATGATTTGATCTTTGCCGCTAAGAAAGGTGATCGGGTCGGAGTTTAAATTTGATTCTAAAATTTCGCCGCTTTTGCCGTCTTTTAGCTCGTAATGCATCTTTATAACTCGGTTGTTAGCCATAGTTTTCTCCTGTTTAGAATTTTATTTTGAGTTTGTATTTAAATTTAGGTTATCTAGTAGGCGCGGCTTTGGCTTCTTTGGAGTCTGGATATGAAGCCTTTAGCGCTTTGTAGAATTTATCTGCGCTGTCTTTATCGCCGATCTTATCGAAGCTGATCGCAGTGTGATAAAGAAGTTTTGGGGTGTAGTCTTGGCTCTCGTTGTGCGAGATGCTCTTTTTATAGTAGTTTATCGCTTCTGCGTATGAGCCGGAAAAATATGAAATTTCGCCCAGCATATAGTTTGCCTTAGCGGGCTTATAATTTTTAGATACTAAATAATTGTAGCGCTCTTTTGCGCCGGAATAGTCTTTTTTGGCATATAAAGTGTCGGCCTCTTTCAACACCGAAGCCTGATCTTTTGATTTAAAATCGGAATCTGATTTTGTATTAGCGGGGGTTGAGGCAGCACCTGCGTCTAATTCAGCGTTTTTTTTTACGCTACCGCCGCTGCCTAATTTTTTATTGATTTCAGCAATTTGGGCTTTTATAGTAGCGATGTCTCGTTTCATCTGATCTAGCTCGCTGCTGCCTTGGCTTTTGCCGGTAGCGCGAATTTCTAGATCCGCCACTCTGCTTTCAAGTTTTGAAATTTGGGAATTAGTGCCTTCAAGCACTGTACGCAAGCCTTCTACGCTCTCGCGAGTACTATCAACGCTAGACTGCATCTCGCTTATACGCTTGCGATTGTCGCGCAATACTTGCTCGTTTTCAGTTAGCCCGTAAGAGCTGCCAGAATCAATATTGCCAGCATCAAATGCAGAAGTTTCTGCATTTAAAAAAGTGGCAGCTCCCAAAAGAGCCGCCACCGTGAAATTTTTAAATTTCAAATTAGAATCCAACTTTGAATTCGTCGCGTCTGTTTTGAGCATCGCACTCTTTAGAATGCTCTGTGCAAGCCATATTGCTCTCACCGTAGCTTACTACGGAAATTCTGCTCTCATTTACGCCTTGAGCAACCAATGCGTCTTTAGCTGCAGTAGCTCTCTTTAGACCAAGAGCATAGTTGTACTCATCAGAACCCCACTCATCGCAGTTACCCTCAACTTTAACAGTTAGAGACTCTGCGCCTGCTTGGTTGAATAAAGCTGCGTTATTATTGATTGTGCCTTGTTGATCGGCTCTAATATTAAATTTATCAAAGTCGAAATAAACAGTGCCAACTTCACTTTGGATCTGAGATGCCAAAGCAGCTAGTCTATCTGCATCACTTGTGCTTGTAGTATCGGCCTCTGGGGTCTTTTTAGAACAACCGCTCAATAATAGAGCAGCAACTGCTATCGAAGATAAAACTAAATGTTTCATTTTCTATCCTTTCAAAAAAAATTGAAGTCATTATATCACGAGATTTTTTAATATTTTACCAATCAACCGATTGAATTTTACCCACTCTTAACGGAAATTGGAAACTTTTATTCTCGTTAACTCTGATAATACCTACCGAGCTTCCGCCGCCGTCTTGCTTGATAAACATAATGCTGCCGCCATCGCTAGAAAATCTAGGAAACATATTTTTGCCACTAGCCGTTAACTGGCGAATCATATCGGTTTGAGTTGAGATTAAATATATATTAAATCCGCCCCCGCCGTCGCGACTAGAGTAAGTAACATAATTGCCATTTGTGCTGATGGAATTATTGTTTTTGCCGTGATACACGAGCTGCTGAACGTTGCCGCCATTTATGCTAGTGGCAAATACGTTCGGATAACCTAAACGATCGCTTACAAAAGCCACGCGCGAATCGCCGTCGATAAAATTTCCATTTACATCAATGCCAGCGTAATCAGTAATCTGTTTAGCGCTGCCCGAGGCTATATCATACAAATAAATATCGGGTTGATCTTTAGGCGCATTGGTGATTAAAAGCTTTCTGCCGTCGGCGCTTACATCTGAAGCTATCGTCATGCCATGACCGGTAAAAATTTTACTCTTGCTACCGTTGGATAGATTAAATTTATAGATAGCGGGCGTATTTTTATTGACGTAATAGGTGTAATAAAATTCGTTCTGCGCCGCGCTCGCCCATTTAGGGAAAATATTTAATCCGCCGCGAAGCACAACCTGCTGGTAGGTAAGCGTATAATCCGCTACCATAATCTCGCTCTCGCGCGTCGAAGTGTAGCGAGAGAGCAAAATCATCTCCTTCATCCAATCGACGTTTGAGTACCCTAGCTGCTTGACGATCTCAGATACCGCCATATGGGCTAAAAACGGATATTTCTCGGCATTTGAAAGCGTAAAGCTCTTCTCGTACATCACCCTGCCGCTGTTTGCTTCGAGCACTTTGGTTTTTAGGCTCATCGGCGAGCTTTTATCACTTACCGCGTAGCGCACGATAAGAGCGGCACCGCTAGAGCCTAGATTGTCGGAAGCGCCCGCATCATAGCTGCTTTGTAGATACTCGTCGCTGACTTCAAAAGTCGCGCCGACCTTTAGATCGCCCACCATAAGTTTAAAGAATTTGTTGCCAAATTCTGAATTTGCAAGGTTCGATGCATCTTGAACGACGATCTTAGGGAGATTTACCCCTTCGTTTACGATAGACATAGTCGCATCTGCCGCGAAAATGCTACTACAAAATGCAAGAATCAAAAGTAGTTTCTTCATCTTTTCTCCTTAAATTTAATTTGCTACGTCGGATAATACCATTTCAAATGTGTGAGATTTATTATCCGGTGATTTTGGAAAGCTTCGCTTAGGAAGCTCATCTAAAAATTTCCTTAGCTTTTGGTTAAATTCTGTGCTACGCCCAAGCTCTAAAATTTGATAATTTAAAACTCGTCCATTGTTGCTAAATTCTATGCGGACTCTAGCCTCATCGGAAATACCTGCTTGATACTTCGTCCATAGAGCTTGCAATTTCGACGCCATCTGCGAAAAATAAGCATCTAGCTCCTTTGAAATTTGAATTTTACCAGATTTTTGCGAAACGGAATTTCTTTCATAAATAAAATTCTGTTCCGAATCCACTGCAAAAAGCATACAGCAAAACGCAAAAATACAAAAAAGTCTCTTCACTTTTTTCCTTACAAAATTCTAATTTGTCTTCATCACGTCGGACATCCTAGTATCAATCTCATGCGACGCTCCGTCGGGAGACTTCGGGAAAGTCTGAGTCGATAGATTATCCAAAAAATCTCGCAACTTCTGGTTAAATTCAGTCTCTCGCCCCAACTCTATAATAGTATAATCCGCCACTCGCCCATCTGCGCCAAAGACTATCTTAATCCTTGCGTCGTCCTTCGCGGTCGCCACATATCTGCTCCATAGAACTTGAAGCTTTTTCTCGATAGCGCCGTAATAAGCGTTATACTCACCCGTCCTTTGCGTCCTGCCGCCAAGCTTATCGGATTTAACGACAGCATTTTTAGATGCCGCTTTATCCTTAGCACTAGAAGTGGCGGTTTCTTTATCGGACTTTTTGTTACTCTGAACGGCGTCGCTAGCTTTAGCGCTCTCCTCAAGCTTCTTATTGTCCTTAGTCGTATCTGAAAAAAGATCGCTCAAGCTCGGTTTTTCCTCTTTTTTCAGCTCCGACTTAGCTTCCTCTTTTTTCTCTACTACTTTTTCGGAAGGTTTATCTTCCAACTTAGGCTCAGGCTTGGGCTCCTCTTTTTTGGGCTCAGCTTTAGGCTCGTCCTTTTTAGGTTCCGGTTTTGGCTCTTCCTTCGGCTTTTCGGGCTCTTTCGGCTTTGCCTGCACCGGAGGCGGCGGAACTACTTGCGCCGTAGTCTTAATTTTATCCTCCGGCACATCCTTCACATTCTTATTGTCAAACTCGCCTTGCTTTGTTTCTTTAGCGATTTCAGGCGCGGACGGAAGTTTATCATCTATTTCGAAATCAAAAGTAACATCCATATAATCGTTGGGATTGTCAGTATATTTTTTAAATTTTTCCTGCGGCTTTGAAATTTGATATAAAAGAACAAAAATCACCAGTAGATAGGCAAAAAGGGCGATTAAAAACGATTTAAAATTATCGTATTTAACCCCCGTAAAATTTGAATAATTAGCCATTTGTTTGAAGTGCGACTTTTGTAAAACCCGCCTGCTTTAGGCTCTTTAAAACAAACATTACATCGTCGTAAACGAGTCTTTTATCGGCTTGGATATAGACAGGTTTTTCCAAGCTATACTTGCCGGTGCCTTTAAGCAGTACGAGATTATCCGGGAATTCTGCCAGACTCATCGAGCTTTTGTCGATATAAACCTTGCGATCTTCGCCGATACGCACAAGCAGGAATTCCGCGGTATTTTCCGAAACCTGTGCTTTTGAGCCACTAGGGAGTTCGATCTTTTCATCGTAGATAATCGCCGTTTGCGCGACCATTAAAATCGCTAGCAAAACAAGCATAATATCGACGAGCGGAGTGATATTTAACTCTGGATTTTCGTCAAAATTATACATTAAATAGCTTTTCCAGTGTTTGCTTTAAATAGCAAAATATCCGCTGTACGATTTATAATGCTCATAACTTCGTATGCTTTGCGTTTTATAAGTAAGCTAAAGGTGTATGCGGGGATCGCTACAAAAATTCCACATCCTGTGGCAACTAGCGCCTCGCTGATCGCAGGAGCGATGGTGTCGATGCCGGAATTTCCGCCGCCAAGCTTGGAAAATGTGTGAAGTATGCTAACAACCGTACCGAATAGCCCGATAAATGGTGAAGTAGAGGCGACGATAGATAGCCAAGTAAGTCCGCTAGTGGAGTCGCGTTCGGCTTTGCCTTTATAAATTTCCAAGGCTTCTTTTGAAATTTTATCGGTATTTACTTTTTGAAAAATAGAGCCCGAAAGCGAAATCCTACCGCCCATCAGCAAGGATTCGAGTGCCTTTGCTTCGCGGTGTTGCCACGCACTAAGCCCTACAAATCTGGAGATCAAAATCGTAAAAGTGACGATAAAATAAATGGATAACCAAGAAAGCACGAATATCGTAATAAACGTGCTTCTCGTAAAATAACTTAAAATTATATCTAGCATATTTAACTTTGCCTTGCGAATTCGTCGACTCTAGCCATGATTGCTGCGGAATTTGCCGCATCGGAGCTAATGGACGCAAGCATATCTTTGGCGCGCTGCAAAGACTTTGCTACGGCGCTTTCGCTATCGCCTCCGATAGCTACGGCTTGAGTGGCTAGGATAGTAGTTTTTTCTTCGGTAACTTCCAAAAATCCGTCGTTTACCAAAACAAGCTGCTTTTTGCCATCTTTATCTACGATCTCAACGACTCCGCCTTCGCTTTTGTCTTTAAGTCCCGTTAGCAAACTCGCATGCCCAGGTAAAATACCCATTTCGCCAGTAATGCCGGGGAGCTGGACGGATTTGACTTCGCCCGAAAAGATCATCCCTTCGGGTGTAACGATATCTAAAAGCAAAAATTCTTTCATCTTAAAATTCCTATGCTTTCATCTTTTCAGCTTTTGCTACTACCTCGTCGATATTTCCTACCATATAAAAGGCATTCTCCGGCAGATCGTCGTATTTACCCTCTAAAATTCCCTTAAATCCCGCGATAGTCTCCTCTAGCGAGATATATTTGCCCGGGCTTCCGGTAAATACCTCGGCTACGAAAAACGGCTGAGATAGGTAGCGCTCGATCTTTCTAGCGCGCTCGACTACGAGTTTATCCTCTTCGCTAAGCTCATCCATACCTAAAATCGCGATGATATCCTGCAAATCTTTGTATTTTTGAAGTACCGCTTGGACTCCGCGAGCGACTTTATAATGCTCCTCGCCGATGATTTGCGGATCGAGCATTCTTGAGGTCGAATCAAGCGGATCGACGGCAGGATAAATTCCTTTTTCGGCGATCGCTCTGTTTAGAACGGTCGTCGCATCAAGGTGCGCAAAAACGGTCGCGGGAGCTGGGTCGGTAAGGTCGTCCGCAGGAACATAAACGGCCTGAACGGAGGTAATGGAGCCCTTTTTGGTAGAAGTAATTCGCTCTTGCAGTTTACCCATTTCGCTAGCAAGCGTAGGCTGATAACCGACCGCGGACGGAATTCGTCCTAACAGCGCGGACATCTCCGAGCCCGACTGCGAGAAACGGAAGATATTATCGATAAACATCAAAACATCAAGCCCAAGCTCGTCGCGAAAATACTCAGCCATCGTAAGACCGGTTAGTGCGATACGGTTTCTCGCCCCCGGCGGCTCGTTCATCTGACCGTAGGTCAAGGCGACTTTATCTAAAACGCCCGATTCTTTCATCTCGTTATAAAGGTCGTTTCCCTCTCTCGTTCGCTCGCCAACACCCGCAAATACGGAGTAACCGCTGTGTTTGAAAGCGACGTTGTGAATTAGCTCCATGATAATGACGGTCTTGCCGACGCCCGCACCGCCGAAGAGTCCTACCTTACCGCCCTTTGCATAAGGAGCGAGTAGATCGACCACTTTAATGCCGGTTTCAAAAATTTCACTCTTCGTGCTTTGATTTTCAAAGCTAGGCGGATCTCTGTGGATCGACCAGCGGGTTTCAAATTTTTCATCCTCGCCTTCGTCGATCAGATCGCCCGTGACGTTAAAAATTCTACCCAAAACCTTCTCGCCTACAGGCACCGTAATAGGCGTGCCAAGAGCCGTAGCCTCAAGCCCTCGCCTAAGTCCATCGCTCATATCCATAGCGATCGTGCGAACGCGATTGTCTCCAAGGTGCGCGGCTACCTCTAGGATCAGCCTGCGATGAGCGCCCTCGACGTCAAATTTAACCTCGATAGCTTCATTAATCTTCGGCAAGTAGTCCTTGAAATCGACATCGACCACAGGACCCATTACCTGAGAAATTATTCCTTTCATCCATTTTCCTTTCATTTCATTGATTCGACGCCGCTTATGATCTCGATAAGCTCAGTCGTGATAGAGCCTTGTCTGGCTTTATTGTATGCTAAATTTAACTGCGATACGCGTTCTTTGGCGTTATTTGTCGCATTCTCCATCGCATTCATTCTCGAGCAGTGCTCCGCCGCCAAAGAGTCGATCAGCGCGTAATACATGCTGTAGCTAAGATAGCTCTGGATTAAATTTAACATCAATGTTTCTTCATCCTCAGGACTTTCAACCTCTACTTCCAATGTAGATGTTTTTAAAGCGTCCTCGCTAATCGCAGGCTCACCGATTGGCACCAACGTATTTACCCGCATCTCTTGGGTAATCATATTCAAATAGCCGTTATGGATAAGTATAACTTCGTCAGTTTTACCTTCGTTAAAATCCTTAACCGCGGCTTGCACGATTTCGTTAGCTTTCTCGGACGATGGAGATGAGCTCACGCCGATATATCGCTCCAAAAGCTCAATGCCTTGAAAATCAAAATACTCTATCCCCTTTTTGCCGACGGCGCGAAGGCGAACCTTGATCTTTTTAGCTTTAAGCTCCTCGATCAAAGCTTTGATCTTTTTGATGGTATTGATATTAAAACCGCCGCAAAGCCCTTTATCTGCGGTAATAAACAGCAAATCAACCACCTTTACCTCTCGAGTGGTATCAAAAATTCTAAGTTTTTCGTCGTTACCCGAATTATTGCCTACGTAGTTTTTAACGCGCGCAGAAATTTCACCTAAGACCTCGTTAATCTTCACTGCATAAGCTCGCGAGCGCATCGCCGCCTCTTTAGTGTTTTTGAGCTTGACGTTGGAGACCAGCTTCATAGCTTTGGTGGTCTTCTCCGTATTTTTAACGCTCTTGATCTGTAGCTTTATATCTTTTAAATTTGCCATAATTTAGCCCTTTTAAGCGGCAAAGGTCGCTTTAAAGTCATTTAGAGCCTTGATTAAATTTTCTTCCAAATCCTTCTCGATGGTCTTTTTGCTTCTGATCTCTTCAAAAATTTCAGGATATTTTGCCTCGATATACGGATAGAGCTCAGCTTCGAATTTGCCAATTGAGCTCGTAGGCACATCGTCCAAAAATCCGCGGCTTCCCGCAAAGATGATGACCACTTGATTTTCGACCGGAAGCGGCGAATAAGGAGGTTGCTTTAAAATTTCGACCATTCTTTGTCCGCGATCCAGCTGCTTACGGCTACTCTCGTCCAAATCACTCGCAAACTGCGCAAACGCCTGAAGTTCGCGGTATTGAGCGAGATCTAGGCGCAAGGTTCCCGAGACTTTTTTGATCGCTTTAATCTGCGCGGAACCGCCGACGCGGCTAACCGAAAGACCTACGTTGATCGCAGGACGAATTCCCGAGTTAAACAGACCCGACTCCAAGAAAATTTGACCGTCAGTGATAGAGATGACGTTTGTAGGGATATACGCCGAAACGTCGCCTGCTTGCGTCTCGATAATAGGAAGCGCCGTTAGGCTGCCTGCGCCGAGTGCATCGCTTAGTTTGCTAGCGCGCTCAAGCAAACGGGAGTGTAGGTAGAATACGTCGCCAGGATACGCCTCACGTCCTGGCGGACGGCGCAAGATAAGCGACATCTCGCGATATGCGACCGCATGCTTGCTAAGATCATCGTAGATAATAAGCGCGTGGCGGGAGTTATCTCTGAAATACTCACCCATAGTGCAGCCCGAATACGGAGCCAAATACTGAAGCGCGGCTGCCTCGCTAGCACCGGCTGCAACTACGATCGTATAATCCATCGCACCGTACTCTTCAAGCTTTTTAACGACTTGTGCGACGGTGGATTGTTTCTGACCGATTGCTACATATATGCAGATGACGTCTTGGCCCTTTTGATTGATGATGGTATCAACAGCAACGGTGGTTTTTCCTGTTTGACGGTCGCCGATGATGAGCTCGCGCTGTCCGCGACCGATCGGCACTAACGCGTCTATCGCTTTAAGACCGGTTTGAAGCGGTTCGTGGACGGATTTACGAGCCATGATGCCTTTGGCCTTTTCTTCGACAAATCTAGTATCGCTGGTCTCTATCGCGCCCTTGCCGTCGATCGGCTCGCCTAGAGCGTTTACCACGCGACCTATTAGGGCATCACCTACTGGAACGCGCAAAAGCTTACCCAGTCTTTTAACGCTACTACCTTCGTTAATACCGCTAGTATCGCCTAAAATAACGATACCGACACTGCTCTCCTCTAAATTTAACGCGATACCACGAGCTCCGTTTTCGAATTCGACCATCTCGTTAGCCATTACGTTTTTTAAGCCGTAAACATTAGCAACGCCGTCTGCGACCGAAATGACCTTACCAGTCTCTTCGATATCAACGCTAAGATCGAAATTTTCGATTCGTTCTTTGATTATACTGCTGATTTCGTCTGCCTTAATTTTCGCACCCACGCTTTACTCCTTTAAATTGCTTTTAAAATATATTCGCTCATTTTTTGTTTCAATCTATCAACTGAAAAACTAATCTCAAATCCAAGATCCTCGACTTCGATCTTAATGCCTTCAAGCTCGCTTTTAACGGGTTGCAGAGTAATATCTGCATTAAATTTCTTTGAAATTTTAGCCTCTAGCTCTTTTATTTTCGCGGCGTCTATTTCGGTAGCGGAATAAATTTTACCTAAGTATTTATTATCCAGCGCCGCAATATTCTTGCGCAGTTCCTCGACTATCTGCGGGATTAGTGCAATACGCCTATTTTTAGCTAGGAGTTTAATAAAATTTACGATTTTTTCGCTTGGATTTTTTATAAACGACGCGATAAGTTCCACTTTGGATTCCTCTTTTAGCGTCGGGGATTTTATAATATCTTGGAATTTTGGAATTCTAAACGCACTCGCGACGCTCTCGAGCGTCTGCAAAACAGAGCTTAATTCATCTTTTTTATAGCTCAGTATCAGGGCGTTTACATATCTTTTTGAGGTATTATTTATCATCATCCTACCTTTTTCTCTACGATTTTAACCAGCTTATCTTGACCGAATTTAATGTCATCCGATGCAAAAACGTCATCCAGTATCTCGCTTACGACCTCTTTTTTGATCTTACGCGCTTCGAAATCCTTCTGCTCGTCGAAAGATTTTTGCAAATTCGCAATCTCTTGCTCGGTTGCATTTTTTATCTTTTCGGCGGCGAACACGATCTCTTTTTTAGCGGTTTCGATTAAAGCTGCGCCTTGAACCTTGGCATCTTGCAGATCTTTTTTAGCTTGCTCCTTGCGAGCTGCGGACTCTTTTAAAATTTTTTGATTAGCCTCAAGTCTAGATGCGATGCCGTCGATTCTACCTTGATATGCTGCTTTTGCAGGACCTTTTAACAGATAAAACAAAATTCCGAAAAATAAAATGAAATTTATACTTCGCCACAGCACGTCGTAGTCTTTGACTCCATCGTGCTCGCCACTTGCTAAAACAAGCGCGGGAATTATAAATAAAAATAGATATTTTTTCATACTGAAATCCTCATACTTTAGCCACGGCAGTACTTAGAGCATTTTTAAATTCCGGAATTTTGGCTTGCAAATCATTTTTTAGGTTGCGCTTTTGCTCATCCAAACCGCCTAAAAATTGATCGAAATCCTCCTCCATAGCGGCTTTTTTCTCGGCTATTTCTCTGGCGGCAGCCTGCTTTGCGCTATCCATCGCCTCTTGCTTTATTTTAACAGCCTGCAACTTCGCAGCATCCATGATCCTTACGATCTCTGCTTTATCGGCATCTGCATCCTGTGCGTTTTTCATCGCATTTGCCTCATCTTCTTTAATAATAGCCTCTCGCTTTTCCATATGCAAAAGTAGCGGTCTATAAAGCTTGATATTTAAGAAGTAAATCAAAGCTAAAAATACGACGATGGTCGTTATCATGGCGGTCAAACTTACGTCTAGCATCGCACCTCCTCTAGGTTAGTTTTAAACAAAATGTGTATTTTACAATATGAAAAATTAAAATACACTATAAAAAATTATCCGATTTTCTTTAAAAACTCGGAAATTTGTAAAATTTCGCTAAATTCAATCGAAATTTTACGCTCTTTGATGCTTATTTTACCAAATTGATCAAGCTTAGCCTTTAGCTTTAAAAGCTCAGGCTTGAAGCTTTGAAATTCCGCACCAGGCTTTTTCTCTTTCGGAACGGTTTTATCTTTGAGCTTTTTTACTAAATTTTCGGTATCTCTTACGCTTAGACGCTGTCCTAAAATGGTATTTAGCGCTAAAATTTGATCCTCTTTTTCGAGTCCAACCATTATCTTGGCGTGCCCTTGCGAAATTTTATCTGCACTTATTGCGTCTTGCACTTCGGAGCATAAATTTAAAAGTCTTAGCGTGTTGGTAATCTGTGTACGGGACTTTTTGATGATGTCGGCTAACTCCTCTTGCGTGATCCTGTATTCGCCGATGAGCTCCTTATAGGACTTAGCAAGCTCGATAGGATTTAGATCCTCGCGCTGGATATTTTCGATGAGGGCAAGCTCTCTTAAATTTTGAGATTTTATGTCCGCGACTACGGCTTTGATTTTACTCTCGCCCAAAAGCTTCGTCGCTCTTAGGCGTCGTTCGCCGGCGATGAGGACGTAAGAATCATCTTTTTGAATAACAATGATAGGCTGAATAAGCCCGTGACGGGCGATGCTTTCGCTCAGCTGCCTAAGTGCCTCCTCATCGAAGCTTTGACGCGGTTGATATGGATTTGGCTCGATTTTATCGACATCGATTTCGATAACTAAACTATCTGCATTTCCGCTTTCTAGCTCCCTGTTATAGGAGCTTTCTACGTCATCTAAAATAGCACCGAGCCCGCGCCCGAGCGCTCTTTTTACCTTGCCCATTTTTGCTCCATTATGGATTTAGCGAGGTCTTGATAAGCGATGGAGCCAGCAGATTTTATATCGTATAAAACCACCGGCTTGCCAAAGCTTGGGCTTTCGGCTAGCTTAATATTGCGCGGGATGATGACTAGATCATCACTCTTGCCGATACGAAAGAGCTTATCATCAAAATACTCGCGTAAATTCGCGACCGTTTCTTTGGCTAGATTATTTTGCAAACTATACATCGTAGGTAAAAATCCGCGAATTTTTAAATTTTTATTGAGCGTTTGCTTGACGACTTTTACGGTATTTAGGATCAGCGCGACACCTTCAAGCGCATAGAATTCGCACTGAATCGGGATGATGACGCTATCACTTGCGACCAAGGCATTTACCGTAATGCTACCGAGCGTCGGCGGCGAATCGATGATTATGAAATCATATCTGTCCTTAACCTCGGAAATTTTATTTTTTAGCATTAGTTTGAAGTCTTTCTCTTCGCTTACTTCGCGCTCGATGCCTACAAGTCCGATATTTGACGGTACTAAATCCATAAACTCAAGTTCGGTCTTTTGGATCACTTCGGACATGCTCTTACGCCCCGTTAGAACGTGATAAATGTTAAATTCAAAGTCGCTGCGGTTAAAGCCAAGCCCGGTCGTAGCGTTCGCCTGAGGATCTACGTCGATCAGTAGGACCCGCTTTTTCTTTATCGCTAGCGACGCAGCGAGATTAACCGCTGTGGTCGTCTTTCCGACGCCGCCTTTTTGATTGGCAATCGTAATTACTTCACTCATCTTAAAGCATAAACCCTTTCTTCATTTATTATGATTGATCCGTCTTCGCAAAGTTTAGCCTGCGCAAGCGAAATTTTTTCGCCGCCCAAATGGACGCTAAATTTTTGCGATTTTTGGAATTGTAACGAAAAATTTCTAAAAATTTGCTTCCACGAGGTTTTATTTTCATATAGCGCAAAAAAGCCCTCTATAGCGTCTTTTGCGCTGATTTTTATATCTAAAATTCCCGCATATTCGGGCGCACTGACTAGATTGATTCCGATGCCACAAATTAAGTTATCTTTAATCTTATTCGTCATCGCTCCGCCGATTTTACGCTCGCCCAGATAAAAATCGTTGGGCCATTTCAGCCAAAGCTGCGAACCGAGCGATGCGAGAAGCTCCTGCATAATCATCGCAAAATATATGCTCGCCGACTGCAGCGGCACGTCCGCGGGCAGATCCGTTTGGGCTACACAAAACGAAAAAGCAAGATCGCCGCTCGCGCCCTCCCAGTCGTTGCCGCGCGAGCCGATACCGGCGCTTTGGCGATTTGCGGCGATCGCAAAAGGCGGCGTTATCCTGCCTTCGCGCACGGCGCCCACCAAAAACTCCTGCGTGGAGGGCATTTGCTCTACAAATTCTACTTGCAAAACCCGCTCCTTGCGTAAGACGAAGGGCTCGCCTTAAAATATTGCAAGCGTTTAAATTCCGCGCTGCGATAGAATTTTGCAACAAGATGAAATTTAGCACGATAAAATTTTACGGCGTAGCGAAATTTTATGCAATGAAATTTTACGATCTTGCTAAATTTTTTGGCAACGCGGATTTTCCTAGCGGCACCGCGATAAAATTTTAAAGCTTTGTCTCGCAAAAATTCTGCGGCACGATCATAGAATTTTAAATAGTGCGCGTTCGGTGCGACGTTGCAAAGTCTGCAACCGCGGTGGCGAAATTTTAATCTCCTGCGAGCGTAAAATTTTAAAGTATAGAAGCGAGGTTTTAGAATTTTATAAAGCCTTGATTTTGGGGTTTCACTTCGAAATTCCGCGCGGTAAAATTTTACTTCACGATCGCAGCGATACCTGAGGCAAAATTCCGTCGTAACGCCAAAAGTGCGGCGCAAATAAAATTCCCGCGCAACATCAAAAGTGCGGCATAAAACGCGAGAATTTAAAATCCCGCTTAGCATAGTAGATCGGCGATCTTTAGCCGCTTACCGTTTAGATACGCGCTAGCGTCCACAGGCTTTTTGCCGGGCTCTTGCACCTTTATGATCTTAACCGCACCCTCGCCGCATGCGACGCAAAAGCCGAGCTTATCAACGTGCAGAATTTCGCCAGCGCGTTCAAATTTACGCTCGCAAGATTCGCGCAAAAGCTCTAGTTCTAAAATTTTTAACCCGCTAGCTAGATAAATCCCCGGCCAGGGCGTTAGCGCACGAAATTTATTATAAATTTGCCATGCGCTTTCCTCAAAGCTAAAAAGCCCGTCTGATTTGCTTATTTTTTTGCAGTGCGTAGCCTGAGCGTCATCCTGCTTAAGCGGCGTCAAATTTGCAAAATTTCGCAGCACTCGCACTATCAGCTCACCAGCCAAATCACCTAGTTCGTCAAACAGCTGCGCCGCCGTTTTATCCTCGCAAGGCGTGTAGGCAAAATCAAGCATATCGCCCGTGTCAAGCCCCGCATCCATCAACATAGCCGTCACGCCGGTCTGCTTTTCGCCCGCCAAGATCGCGCTTTGAATAGGACTTGCGCCGCGATATTTAGGCAGGATCGAAGCGTGCAGATTTATGCAAGGCGCGATATCAAGGATACTTTGCGGCAAAATTTTACCGTATGCGGCAACCACGATAAAATCAGGCTTTAGCTCTCTTATCTGCGCTGCAACCGCTTCGTCTTTTAAGCTCGCTGGCTGAAAGATCGGTACGGCGGGCAGGTGCTGCTGCGCGTAAACTTTAACCTCGCTAGGAGTTAAAATTTGCTTCCTGCCGACGGGCTTATCGGGCTGCGTGAAGACAGCCGCGATCTCAAATTTCGCCTCCGTAAGTGCGCGTAAAATTTTAGCCGCATACTCGGGCGTTCCCATAAAAACTATATTCATTCTTTTCCTTTAAATTTAGCCACATCACGGCGCGAGCGATCATGCAGGCGCTAATCATGCTCGAAATAAATTTTACATAGACCGCGGAGCAAAACTAGTCCGCTCGCGCTCGCACGAAGTAAAATTTATACGCGTCGCGCAAATCAAACCCCGCCCAAAAGGTCGCATCATTGCCGTTTTGTGCGCTTATTTGACGGCGGATTGATTTTTATCCTCGGATCCGTCTGGCCAAGGCCAAAAAGCGCACGGATCTTCGGACCAATAAATCTTTGCAGACGGTTTCGCTCCCAGCTCATCTAGGCTAATCTTGCCGTCACGATTAGCATCGAGCCTCTTAAATTCCGAGCCTGAGCGCAAATTTAACTCTACTTTTAACCCATGCGGCACCTCGCTAGCCGCCCACTCATCCAGGCTTAGCGCACCGTCGCGATCTTTATCGTTAAAGTCCATAAAATTCGGCACCGGATCGGCGGGATCGCAACCGTATGCGCCGAAGCATAACAACGCAAAAATTAAAATTTTATTCATTTCCACCCCTAAATTTTATCTTTTTGCAGTGTTTGCGAGCGATAAAAATAAAATTTAACAGCATATACGGGCACGCTTAAAGCTCGCGTTCGTCAAAGCTCCCTACGGTGCGGCTTTTAGCGCAATCTACAGCTCCTTTTTAAGCAGCTCAAGCAGGTTGAATTTTAGCTCGTTTATATTTTCTCCCGTTGCCGAGGAGATCGGCATCACGAAAAACGGCTTGGCGGCGTCAAGCTCATAAATATCTTGCTTAAATTTCATCTCGCCCGCCGTGCCCGCGAGCCCCAAATGCGCTAAAAATGCGTCAAATTTTTCCTGCAAATTTTCGGCCGCGTCCGCGCGAGTTAGAGCGATCGCGTAGTCTCTTTTTGCAAGTCCCTCTGAAAATTTCGCCGTCTCGGCCCTCAGCGCGTCAAACTGCTCCTCAAGGCTGCGGTAGTTTGCAAGATCGAGCATAAAAAGCAAAATTTTAGTGCGCTCGACGTGTTTTAAAAACTGCACGCCAAGCCCGCGCCCCTCGCTAGCCCCCTCTATGATGCCAGGGATATCGGCCATGACAAAGCCGCTGTATTCGTCCACCTCGACGAGGCCGAGCTTTGGCGTGAGCGTGGTAAACTCGTAGTTTGCGATCTGAGGTTTGGCGTTTGAGACGGTCGAGATTAGCGTGCTTTTGCCGACGTTTGGAAAGCCTACGAGCCCCACGTCGGCGATGAGTTTTAGCTCCAAGCGCACCTCGCGCGTCTGCCCCTCTAGGCCTTTTTGCGCGTATTCGGGGGCTTGGTTGATCGAGCTTTTAAAGTGCACGTTGCCAAGCCCGCCTTTGCCGCCTTTTAAAAACAGCCTCGTCTCGCCGTCATTTAGCATATCAAGCACCAGCTCGCCGCTATCCTCGTCGTAAACGCTGGTGCCGGGAGGCACGATAAGATAGAGATCCTCACCACTTTTGCCCGTCTTTTTGCGACCCTCGCCGGGCGCGCCGTTTTGCGCTTTAAACTCCCGCTTGCCCTTGTAGGATGAGAGAGTGTGGGAGTTTTTATCGACCCTAAAATACACGTCGCCGCCGTCGCCGCCGTCGCCGCCGTCGGGACCGCCTGAGATGACGAATTTTTCGCGGCGGAAGCTGACGCAACCTGCGCCGCCGCCCCCTGATTTGACGCTAAATTTTACGCTGTCTATGAACATAGCTATCCTTAAATTTAAAACGGCAATTATAGCCAAATGAGTTGAAGATAATTTTTAAACGGATGAAATTTTAAAGAGGGGCTTGCGCCCCCGAAGATTTTAGCGATGTTTACGCGGCTGGATAAACCGATACTTTTTTGCGGTTTTTATCTTTTCGCTCAAATTTTACGACACCGTCGATCAGCGCGAAAATCGTGTGATCGCTACCCATGCCTACGTTGCAGCCCGGGTGCGTCGCAGTACCGCGCTGGCGGATGATGATGTTGCCCGCGCGAACGAACTCGCCGCCGAATTTTTTGACGCCCAGGCGGCGTCCGATACTATCTCTATTATTTTGGGTTGAGCCTTGACCTTTTTTGTGTGCCATTTCCTATCCTTTATGCGTTAATCGAAACGACTTTGACGCGGGTGTATTGGCGTCTAAAGCCGCGTTTTACTTTTGAATCTTTACGTCTGCGTTTTTTGAAGATAATGACTTTTTTATCCTTGCCTTCGCAAACGACCTCCAAAACTACCTTGGCACCCTTTACGAACGGTGCTCCTACCTTTAACTCGCCGTCGTTTAGCGCTAAAACTTCGCTAAGCTCGAGCTTTGCTTTCGGCTCAGCATTAAAATAGTCTAAATTTAGGTACTTGCCCTCTTCGACCTTATACTGCTTGCCGCCGTGTTTGATGATAGCATACATCAAAAATCCTTTAAAATTTGGTAGCCAAAAAGGCATTTGCCGTGCAAAATTTAAAAGCCCGTTTGGTATGAAACTTTGAATATTATCCGAAATTTTATAAATTCCTACTGAAACGCCTCACAAAATTCCTACGAAATTTCAAATTTCAAGGGCTCGGATTTATTTTAAACTAAAGATAAATGTGCTACTATCGCAACGAAATTTTTGAAGGAGAATTTTATGAGAAATTTAATAGCTGCGCTCGTAGCAGCGGTATTTTTTATCGGTTGTTCCAACTGGAATATATCCAACGAACCAAGCGGAGTACGCAATCAAACAAAATCCCAAAGCAGCAAAACAAATATCGGCGGCGTAAATGATAAAGTCCAAGAGGTCTCCACCGCAGGCACTACCGATATGGTCGAAACGACCTTGCCCGACAGCACAGGTATGACTAATGCGCCGAAAGACCGCAGCGATGCATTTCATATCAATCAAGTAATTTCTGCATGGAATAAACAGCCAGACTCCATCAAGACAACCGAAGACAATGGCAATATCTACACCTGGAAAAACTATAAGCCGGGCTGCGACGTATCACTTACCAGCGACTCGGAAGGCTACGTATCAAAATCCGCTATCAAATCAGCACTCTCTCAGTGCCTATAACTAAGCTTATCCGCGACGCCGAAATTTTAAAATTTCGTAAAATTTCGGCTTACGAGCGGGTCTGCTTCGTCAAATCTAATCTTAAAATCCTACGGTTCACTCTTAAAAATTTACTATACATATTGTATAATCGAGGACTTTTAATCACTGGAGTAAAATATGAAGAAAATTTTATTTGCAGGTGCGCTTTTAGCGGCATTAGGTAGCTATGCGGTGGCTGGCGAACACATCAAGGTCTATCACGGCGAGAGCTGCGGCTGTTGCCATAACTGGGCAAAATATATGGAGCAAAATGGCTTTGAAGTCGAGATGATTTCGCTGGCCGACGAGCCGCTTATCCAGAAGAAGAATGAGCTCAAACTTCCGCTGGAGCTCGCTAGCTGCCACACCGCGATCGTAGACGGATATGTAGTCGAAGGACATATGCCAGCAGGTGAGATCCGCACGCTACTAAAAAATAAGCCTAAAGACGTTATCGGCATAGCAGTACCTGGCATGCCGCTAGAAGCGCCAGGTATGGAGCAAGACTCACAGCCCGAGGTCTATGATGTGGTAGCGTTTAAAAAAGACGGCTCATATCAAAGCATTGCCACTTACAAAGGCAAAGAAAAAATCAAATAATCCGCCGCTTTAAAGCGGCAACTTACTTATTAGCTCGCCAAAATTTTGCCTATTTTATGACTCGACGCAATTTGCTTTAGCCGACAAATGCTGCCACTATCTGCAAAGGCGCCGCGTAAAATAATTTCAAAAACTAGCATGATAAAGGAAATTAAAATTCGGATGGATGGGCTAATAGGGGTCGAACCTATATTCACAAATCCAGAGTTTGTTGTCCTGCCATTAGACGATAGCCCATTGCGGAAGCGGTATTTTATAGAATTTTGCTTTAAAAAAGCATAAGAGCGGGCGGAATTTTAAAATTTTGCAAAATTTTAGATTAAATTTAAAGCCCTGCTGCGCCTAAACGATAAAACTAAAACGCAAAAGCTAACGCTGCTTTCATCGGCTCCGATAAAAGAATATGGCTACTCGCCACGGAGCTAAATTTTAAAATTTGGCTAGTTTATCCTATATTTGCGCCTTTGCGAGCTATTTGTCGCAGGATGAAATTTTAGCGCATGAACCCACCTCAAAACATATATGTTTAGTGCTCGCTAGGCGCGGGCGCGGCCTTAAATGCTATAAATCGCACCGAAAATCTGCAGCGAACATAATTGCGACAAAACCCGGAATGCAGCGCCCTAAATAAGCGTCAAATAGACTTGCGATATGATCACACAAAAGTCCTACCAAATACTTGCCTCAAGCGGAACATAGAATTTATCACGATAAGGTGGAGTATCAACTAAAATCAAAGCCAAAATTTGAGTGCGAAGCTCACATAAAATTTCTTACAAAAGCCCTTTACGGGCTCAAAAGACATTATGAAATTGCGTAAAATTTGACTGCGGCAAGATTTCCCCATGCATTTTTAATACTGAACATTCGACAAATCAGATCAAGCACGACGAACAGAGTGAAATCTCTCATGCATCGTTAATACGGCACGGGCTATTTGCTAGACCAGAGTAGAAATTGCGAAATTTAACTTCGCGTATCGTTTGAACACCTAGAAAGCACCTTGCTCCCCAGCTAAATAGCGCGGACAAATTTTATATCGCGCGCTGTTTAAAACGCAAAAATTAATTGGAAATTTTAAATTTCGGGCGCGGGTTCACTTCTAAGTATTCGCAAAAATAGTGCATCGAAGCTAGAAAAATTTCGCTCCGTCACGCCTAAAATTTCGATGAAATTTTGCGTATCAGCTCAACCGCGTCTTTTGCGTCCGCGCATACGAACTCGAAATGCGCCCGTAGCTCCGAGGCACTGCCGTAGCCGCAGCTTACGCCCACGCTTCGCACCGCTGCCGACTTTGCCGAGATGGCGTCAAGCGACGTATCACCGATCATAAAGATATTCTGGCTTACAGAAGGCAGGATTTCGTCACTGCAAATTTTGTCATAACAAGGAGTGGAATTTAGCTCATGTGCATCATAAATTTTACCGCCGCGCGCACCGCCTTTATCGCTCTCTCCCTCGATGCCGATATTGTCCTTTCGGTTCTTATCGCCAGCCTCATGTCTATTGCTCTTTGCTTTGCTTAAATTTATAAACAAAATCCTATCGGAATTTTGACTCGCGATGCTGCTTAAATTTTGCTCGTAAACTTTGCTAGGATTAGGATCAAGCGCAGTAGGGCTCTTTAAATCGGGTGCTGAAATTTCACTCAAAATCGCGCTCCTGCTAGCAGCGCTTGTATTTTCATCGGCAGTCGCGTCGTGAGTTTTACCGCGAGCCGCATGCGGGCTTTGGCTAGCGGTCGCGCCGCAAATTCCTAAATTTTCGAGCGCCTTTAAGATCGGTTCGGCGCTTGGTTTGGGATTTTTTACATCCTCTCGTCCAATGATGGTGCTAAAAAATTTCGCGATGCCAAGATGACGTAATAAAATTTTAGAAAATTTCGACGTCTTGGTAGTCACGACGCCTAAATTTGCAAACTCGCTCGCCGCACGAACCGCCTCAAACGCACCGCTTAGCAGAACGGTCTGATCCAAAAAAGTTTGCGCGTATCGCTGTTTGTAGGCGAGCACGAAATTCTGCACATCGCGCGTCACACCTAGACGCTCGAACATTACCTCTAACGGATGTCCGATAAGCCTTTTAATCGCTTCGTCGCTAGGCTCTGCAGCGCCCAAATGCGCAAACGCGTAGTGAAAGCCATCCAGTATCGCGGGCGTGGAGTCTATGAGCGTGCCGTCCAGATCGAAAAGCAGTGTAATTTGGAATTTTGGCATTTTAAAATTTAATTTGGATATAAAAAAAGCGGAGCCGAAGCTCCGCTTATGTGGATCTAGAAAAGATTATTTTCTAAATTTAGCATCAACGCGTCTATTTTGAGCGCGACCTGCTTTAGTAGCGTTTGTAGCGATAGGCTTAGTCTCACCGTATCCTACAGTGGTGATTCTGCTAGCATCTACGCCGAAGCTCTTAAGCGCACCTCCAACAGCAGCAGCTCTGCGCTCGGAAAGCTTTTGATTATATGCATTCGAACCGGTGCTATCGGTGTGACCCTCTAGAATTACTTTGTAATCAGGGTGAGCTACTAGCACGTCGCTTACGTTTTTGATCTGGTTCATAAACTCAGGGGAAATTTTTGAGCTATCTGTAGCGAAATTTACGCCCAAATTTAATCTAATAACCTTCTCGCAGCCGTATTCATCAACAACTACGCCGGCAGGTGTGCCTGGGCATCTATCGACATTATCGCATACGCCGTCGTTATCTGCGTCTTTGCAACCTGCAGGAGCCGGAGCAACTGGAGCTGCATCAGCGTATCTCTTGCCAAAATCAACTGCAAAGCCTAGAGTATAGAACAATACGTGGTTGCCGTCGTCAAATCTGATAGCATCGCGTGCTTCAAGTTTTGTAGCAAAATTGTCGGTAATGTAGTATTTTAGACCCAAGCCGTATTGACCGAAGCCGCTATCTTGGTCGCCATCGTTATAAACGTCTTTAGTGTAATCCATATATCCAAGACCTAGCAAGCCGTATAATTTGAAATTATCGGTGAAATTTACCAAGTCTTTCACAGCATTGATGTGATAGTATTTAGCATCAGGCTTGTCGTTGCCTACTCTATGAGCCAAATCCTCTACGCCTATATTGCGAGAGTAATCAAAACCAACCTCTACTTGATCGATAAACGAATCTTGTAGATTTTTGGCAAGACGTAGACCGAACATAAAATTCGAATCCAAATCCATATTGCCCTCATGAGTCATTCCACCGATAGTAGGGGTGATCTCCCAGTGATAATCAGCATCTGTAGCGAGCAACGCGCTAGATGCACATAAGCTTAATGCAAGTAGAACTTTCTTCATTAAACATCCTTTCAAATAAAGTTATAATTCGATATTACCATAAAATTTTTAAAGAATTTACAAATTTGCGACAATTTCGCCACAAATTTGTAAAAAACATTATCTCTTAGAGAACTGCGGGCTTCTGCGCGCTTTGCGGCGACCGAATTTCTTTCGCTCGACCACGCGACTATCGCGAGTTAGCAGACCTTTTGGCTTAAGAGCCGCTCTAAAATCCTTATCCATCGCAGCAAGCGCTTTTGAAATTCCGTGCTTTAGCGCATCCGCTTGAGCCGAATATCCGCCGCCCAAAGTCTGCGCGGTGATATCCATCGAGGTCTCTTGCTTAGTCGCCAAAAGCGGCTGAACAACCCTTAGTTTGATCGCTTCGTGACCGCCTAGCCAAGTGTTTAGATCCATACCGTTTACTACGATCTTGCCGCTTCCAGGTTTTACCCAAACCTTAGCTACGGCAGTTTTTCTCTTTCCGGTTGCATAAATTGTCGCCATGATTATTTTCCTTTTTTAGTTGTTTGCGCAGTATGAGGGTGCTCGCCGCCTTCATATACGAATAGCTTTTTGATCATCGCCTTGCCGAGCTTCGTCTTAGGAAGCATGCCGCGAACCGCAAGTCTGTAGAGCTTTGCGGGATTGTTTTTAAGCAGGTCTTGAAATTTCACGCTCTTTACGCTTCCGAAATAGCCCGAGTAGCTGTGATAAAGTTTATCGTCGCCTTTGTTATTGCCGGTAAATACGGTTTTTGAAGCGTTGATGATAACGACGTAATCTCCGCAATCCACGTTTGGAGTGTAGCTTGGTTTGTGTTTGCCGCGTAGCAATACGGCAACTTCGGTAAGCATCCTACCGAATCTTTTGTCGGTCGCGTCGATAACGACCCAGTCGCGCTTAACTTCGCTAGGCTTTGTAATTTCTGTCATGGTTTCCGCCTTATTAAAATTTGAGCTGTGATTATATATAAATATCCTTATGTATAGCTTAATTTAAGCTATATTTAATCTATCTACGCTCAAATTTCATCTAAATTTTAAAATTTTATCCCTCCTCATTCACTTCGATCAGCTTAGCGCCCGCAGCTTCGAGAACCAGCACGAAGGCGCGCACTCGCGCATGCGGATAAAACTCGCGGATCACGCTTTTATACCGCGCCACTTGAGCTTTGTTTTGCGCGAGGTATTTTTCGGAGCTTTTGTAATCAAAAAGCAAAATTTCATCCTGCCCAAAGCACGCCAGATCCACGCGCAAAAGCTCACCCTCCGCGCTTTTGATCGGTATCTCTTTATAAGCTTGAGCACCCTTTATCAGAGCTAAAAATTCCTCGTTTTTGCTTAGCCCTAGCGCTCGCGTCGCGATATTTTCAAAATCCGCATCGTTTAAAAATTTAGCGTAGCGGCCTCTTGCTAAGCTTACTCCTCGTAAAATTTCATCCGCCGCAAATCCTTCACTCATCTCCAGAGCATAGTGCAGCGCCTCGCCGAAATATATCGCGCTTAGCGCCTCCGTTTCGCCACCACCTGCTTTTTCTTGCGCGCTTTGAGGCTCGCCCGCTACGAGCGCGATCTTTTTGCGCGGTGGCTGCTCTTCTGATTTTACGGAGCTTGGGATTACGTAGCCGTATTGAAAATCCGGGATATCCAGCCACTCCACGACGCCCGCGCCCTTGGTCTTTTTGGCGTAAGGCGAAAAAAAGCTATAATTGTATTGATCTATTTTTGCCTCGGAGCGTTTTACGATGATGAGCGAGCGTTCAGCGCGTGTAAATGCTACGTAGAGCTTGTTTATATCCTCTTCATGCGCAGAGCGATCGTTTTCATCCATTAGCACCGCAAATTCCGCATCCAGGCTCTTTCTGCTCGCAAATTTATAAAAAATTCTCCACTTATGCGTGGCAAAATCATAGTCCGTCGCGAGCTTTGAGCTCTCGCCCCGATCTTTTCCTCCGATGCGGTCGCAAACGATTACGTGTGGGAACTGAAGCCCCTTGGACTTATGCACGGTCATAATTTTAATGCCACTTTCTTCCTTAGCAAATACCTCCGTTTCGTCGTTTGCAAACAGATACTCGCTAAAACTATTAAATTTTGCCAGCGTCTCAAAAAATAGCAGCAGATCTGGATCGACAAAATTTAATTTCAGCGAGCTAGCTATAAATTCTGCCGTTTTTTGCGCATTTTTATGCAAATCGACCGCTATCTTTTTAAGCCGCCTACCCAAAATCACTTCGGCGTTTCGCAGATAAATTTTATCGCCACCTACGCAAAATTTTGCGTATTGAATTACGGCATTTACCTGCTCGCTGCAACGCAGAGCCTTATTTGAGCCGCTGCAAACCTCGCAAAATTCCGATAGCATCTCTTTTAGCGCGCTTACGTGCTCGTTTTTCCAGCATAAAATCGCAATATCATCAGCTCTCACGCCGCACTCCTCAACAAGTCTGCGCGCTTGCTCCGCAGCCCCCTTTAGCACGTCGTCGTATGAAAATGCCGCTACGTAGCCGTAATCATCGCTTTGCACCTCAAATAGCGGCATTTGTAGATGAGAAAGCGGATAATCCTTGATTTTTTGCAGCACCGAAGCTGGCAGATCGCTATCTAGCTTATTTGCTGCGATTTGATCTTCATAAGACGCAAATTTATCGCGCAAGATCTCATTTACAAATTTTACGATGAGTTTTAAGCTGCGATAATTGCGCGGCAGACTCTGCGTTTTGATTTGGCTAAACTGCTCGCGTAAAATATCAAAAATTTTTCTCTCTGCGCCGCGAAATTTATAGATGCTCTGTTTTTTATCGCCTACGTAAAAAAAGCTACCGCAGCGCTCTTCCGCCCCTTTGCCAGCAAGTGCCTCGGAGATTAGCGGCAGCATGATTTCATACTGGCAAATGTCGGTATCTTGGAATTCGTCAATTAAAATATGCGTGATTTTAGAATCGAGCCTGAAATACAAAAGCTCGCGGTTGCCCTGCAACGCCTCTGCGCTTGGATTTAGCAGCGAGTGCACGGCTGCGGTGACATCACCGAACGTGAGTTTGCCGCTTTTGCGCTGCACCGATTTAAGCGCTTCGGCGTAAATTTTAATTAGTCCTGCCAGCTTAGCCGCATATGTCGCATCCATCCACGCTATTTCGCGAGCTATGGCGTCTTTTAGCCTTACTAGCTCGCCGTCAAGATGCGAAATTTTTTTAAGCTGCGAGCGCGGATAATCGAAACTACCGTTGGCAAGAGCCGAAAGAATGAAGCCCGAGGATAATTTTGACAGATCACTAACAGGGCTTAGCCCATTTACGGCTCCAGCGCTTACTCCCGCATCTCTCGCCGCTTTTTGCAAGCAGGATAAAATTTTATTTATCTCTGCTAGCGTGGAGCTTGCGGGAAGCGTGGGCGGATTTATGCTTATATCGCCTCTCCAAATGCTTTGTAAGCTATTTAAAAACTCACCCTTTGTCATTCCTGAGTCGCTTACATAATCCACGACCTCTCTTAATAGCGCTTCGTTTTTACAAATCGCGCCTAAAAACGCCGCCTGCTGCACACCCAAAATCCCTTCATCGTTTTCAAAGCTTGGGTCAATGCCGCTGTTTAGCGCAAAGGAGCGCAGAGCCTTTGCAAAAAACGCATCAAAGGTAAAAATATTTAAGCTTTCGCTTAAAAATTTTGAGCTCAGCCGCTCTTGAGCTGCCATAACCTCATCCACGCTTAGCCCTAAATCAGCGCAAATCTGCTCCAGCTCGGCACTAGGCTTTAGCGAGCCATCCTGAAAAAGCAGCAAATTTTGAAATTTCTCCACGATGCGCGTTTTCATCTCAGCAGCAGCTTTTTTGGTGAAGGTAAGCGCTAAAATTTCATTGATCGGCTCACCTTTTAGCACCAGCTCGATGAACCTCACTGCGAGATTGAAGGTCTTGCCGCTGCCTGCGCTTGCTTCAAGCGCCAGATAATTTTCAAATTTTGCCATCAATCTGCCCCTTGCAAATGATTTTATAATCGCAGTATTCGCAGCTTTGCACCGCTTCCGTACGAGTAAAGGCAACCTCGCTTGCAAATTCCTTGCCGATAGAGTTTAGCGTCTCGCGCAGGTTTTCTAAGCTAGGCGTTTTGTCGCCAGGAGCCGCAAACGCGCAGTCTTTTAGCGACAGATAGGCGCATTCGCACTCCTGAGCCAAAAGCGCGCGATAAAACGTAAGCTGGAATTTTTCCATATGTTTTTTAGCTGAACCACGTTTGTAATCGACGATGAACTTCCGCCCTGCCTTGTCTTCGTCAATGCGGTCGATCCGCCCGCTCAGCCGCACTCCGTCAAGCTCGCCTTTTAGCGATACTTCACTACCGCTAAAGCTCCAAATTTGCTCATGCCCTTCCAAAAGCCTAGCTAGCTTTTCTACAGCTTTTAGCTCAAGCTCCGCATCAAAGCGCGCGATGCCCGCTTCTCGCGCAAGCTGCGAATAAATAGGGCGAAATTTTTCCATGCTAAATTTCATCCCCGCTCGCTCATATAAACGCTGAAAACTCGTATGCAAAATTTTGCCTAAAAGCGCATTGTCCTCACCGAATTTTAGCCCCTCCTTCAGCCCGAAAACGTAGCGGTAATAATACTTCCTCTTGCATTCTAAAAACGTATCCAGCCGCGAAAACGATAGCTCCTCGGCAAAAAAATCATGGCGAGCCACAGGATCTTCTTGTCCGCATAAGGCGGGCTTAAATTCCTCTCGCCCAAAAAGCCGCAAATAATCCTCCTGCGAAAATTCCGCGTCTTGTTGCACTTCAAAGCTTTTCAAAAACCGCGAAGGCAACTTCTCGACGCTTTGCAGATAGCAAATCGCGCTTTTTTTAGCGCCTCTTAGCAAGCCGTCGTAGTAAAATCTTTGTAAATTTTCGCGGTCTGCATGGCTGATGAGCCCTGCTCTAGCGCGCAAAGCGGAGTTTAAAAACATCTCTCCGCTACTGCGCTTTGGCACCAGATCATCGTTAAAATCGGGGATTATCACGCCGTCAAATTGCAGTCCGCGGCTCTCTAAAAGTCCCATTACCGTGACCTTTCCGCCACGAACATCATCGAGCTTAATGCGCGAAATTTCTAACAAAAAAAGATCGATCAGATTGCCCAAGCTTAGGTTTTCGTCCTTAAATTTTCGAAGCAAAATTTTAATTAGATATAGCGGCTCTTTTAGCTTTTCTTGCAGCAGCGCGTCGCTAATTTTGGGTAAACAGGCGAGCTTGGTAATTAGTGCCTCGAAATGCTCGAAGCTTACTTGCTTTGCAAAATCGCGCGCGAACTCACCAAAAAGTGCCTCATCCACGCCCACACTCGCAAAAAACAGATCAAGCTCCTGCGGGTTTGGGCGCTGCGGATACTCATCTGTGCCCTCGCGTATTTTAGAGCGCCTAAAGCGATCGCGCTGTTTAGGGCTTTTTGAATACCCATCTTCTTCCTCAAGCTCTATATGCTCCTGCTGCATAGAGTATTTTAGGCTCCCTTGCTGCTTCTTTGAAAGCTCCTGCCGTTTTGCGCTAACCGAATAATCGCGCTGCTGCGCACACTCCAAAGGCTCTTGCAACTCTGCAAACTCTACCGAAAGGTTTTGCTCCTCCGCGCTATCCGCGCGTTCCGCCGAAATTTCGCGCAGAATTTCAAAATTTTCCGTATTTTCAAACGCCCCTGCAGACATAAAATTTAAATCCGCTTTAGAATTTGAAAAAATTTCGCAATCAAACGCGGAATTTTGCTGTGCAAAATTTTGTGAAATAGAATTCTCCGAAGCGAAATTCCCAAGCGCTAAATTTTGCTGTACCGCGGAATCCTCCGTATCCAAAAATCCTCCATCCGGACTTTTGAATGCGTGGTAATCTACGCCAAATTTCGGCATGCGCGCTTCTTTTAAGCACTGCGAAATTTTCTCTAGCGTTACGTAAAATAGGCTATCTTTAAGCTTCTCTCCCATCGCAAAATTTAGCATGCGGTGTGAGCTGCGAGCCCTTGCGATGCGCTCGTCGTAAAGCCGCAGTGTGCCGGCAAAGCTCTCGTCGGGCAGAATCACCGCAATGCGCTCCGGCGCGATGCCCACGCGCACGAAGGATGAAATTTTTTCAAAAACATAGCTCGCCTGCAAGCTTCGCAACTCAAAGCCTCTACAAACAACCGCCCCACCAGTGCTTAGCGGCTCTCGGCTTAGAATTTCACCCGTACCAAGATTTACGCGGTATGCAAAACCTGGCTCTAGGCTTATGCCGCAAAGCTCCTCCACCGCGCGCACGGGCTTGGAATTTAAAGTCGTGGCTCTAAAGCTCAGTACGACCTCGCTAAGCTCTGCAGCGCGCTTAAAAACCTCAAACTCAAATGCGCTAGGATTGCCGTCGATGTTGATTTCTATCCGCTCAAATCCGCGCAGATAGGACTCGTTTAGCTCATAAAGCGCGGGCAATGTGATCTCGTCGTAAAATCCATGCTCGCGCAAAATCCTTGCATACGCCCCCGCTAGCTCTCGCAGAATTTCAAAATGCTCGGCGTACCACGCGTAGGTGTCGCTAAGATCGAGCGCATCGATACTCACGCGCTCCGTCGCAAGCTCCTTAAAAAAGCCAAAAAGATACTCGCGGTTGCGCATAAACTCGTAAAGCTCGTTAGGAAATTTAAGCCTCTCGCCTGCGCGCTTGCTCTCGTTTACCGCTTGTTTCATAAAAAGCGCGCGATCTATCTCGCCGCAAGCGACAAGATCCGGCACAAAAAGCGCCTTTTCGTAGAATTCCGCCAACGTAATCCTAGGCGCCAACACGCCGCCGCTCTCGCTTTGCAGCGCCGCGCGTAGCGCACGCGAGCTAGTGTAGACAAAGAGATTTTTAGAGGGCAAATTTTTCAAAACAAATCCTTTATGAGCGATTCGCAGAACACGGAATTTTGTGATATTTTAGCAAGAAAATTTTAGTTTGGGCTTTTAAGCAAAGAAGTTTTTGAAAAGCTTGAGAAGCTAAATTTTATCAAGTCAAATTTAGCAAATTGGACGAGCATAAAATTTTAATCTGTTGCGCTTTGAGCACGGAATTCTACCTCGCTCCGCATTAATCGCGGCATAATTTAAACGCAAAATTTTACAAGTGCAATTCCGTAAATTACAAATCGGCAAAAACGCAATCAAATTTAAGCTGGCTCAGGCTCGATCTTGTATCCCAGGCTCGGGACGTTTTTTATGATTTCGCCTCCCACTTTATCGCGGATACGCTTGACGAAGGTGCGAAGCGCCGTATCGCTCACGGCTCCTTCGGTCCAAACATAACGCTTGATCTCCTCGTAAAGCACCAGCTCGCCCACGCGACTGGCTAGCAGCGAGACAAAAGAAAGCTCCTTTTTAGTAAGCACGATCTGCTCGCCATCCTTCAGCAAAATACGGCGAAGCCCGTCAAATACGTAGCCTGCACCCATATTTACGACTCGTACAGAGTCCAGCTTAGATTTCATCAGCGCACTTATCTCTAACACAAATGCGGCGATATCTACCGGCTTAAAGTAATACCGCTCGACGCCAATCTCCATAACGCCTTTTAGCTGCTCCTCCCTACTGAAGCCGCTAAGCACCACGATAGGGGCATGCGGAAAGATCTGCTTGATCTGGCGTATCATCGCTAACCCATCTTCAATCGGCATTAGAATGTCGGTAATGACGAGATTGGGGCTAAATTTTTTGAATTTTTTCACACCTTCAAGCCCGTTTTGGGCATTGTAAATGTTGTTAAAAATGCCCTCAAACGCCTTATGCAGCGAGGCTAGTAATTTAGTATCATCCTCGACTAGCAAGACGTCCAGCTCTTTTAAAGCGCAGCTCATAGCAGACCCCTCAAGGCGAAATTTCAAACGAAATTCTTTCAAATTTTCTCTTTTATTGAGCTTAAAATAATGTTAAGTTAAAAATTTAATTTCATAAAGTAACACAACTCTTATTTTAGGTGCAAATATGGGCGGGATAAAAAAGGAGTGTGAGTAAAAACCGCAGCCTAGGAATGGAGTAAAAATTTAAAATGACGCAAGCTAATCTTATCGGTGCGAAAGAGATTTAAGAGCGGCTGAAAGTAAAATTTCAAAGCAAACGCAGGTAAAATTTTAAAGTGAATGCAGGTAAAATTTCACTACGCGACGGAGCGGAATTTTATTTTAGGCAAATGGCTTTTAGAGGGAAATGAAACAGCGCTGATAAGGTTTTAGTAGGTAACCGGCGTTAGATAAAATTTTACAGGCGGCAAAGCGTTTATTGGCATAACTTTGACGGAAACAAGACAGCTCGTCAAATTTAAAGAGCTTGAAGCCATGCGAAATGTGCCGCAGGATCTGTTTTGAAAGGGCTAAGCGCACCAAGTCCAATTTTTAAATTTAAAACGCATGAAATTTAGCTGCGAGCTTAGAAGTTATACGGACACAAAAATCACACGAATGAAAAGCATGCGTCGCGCAGCCAGTTTAAATTTAAAATCGCGACTAGCACAGATCGCTTCATCCAAAAAGCTGCTTAATCCAAAATCACCGCGGCAATCCTTAGTTCGCAAAAGCGCGCTTTACACGCTACTCTAGCCTGCAATTATCCAGGCTGCGACGGGTTTTAAATTTACGACGCAAAGACCGCGTTAGAATTTAAAGCTTGCCGCAAATTTAAAATTTTACCGCAGGGCCGCGGTAAAATTTCATGCAAGCAAAATTTCAAAAATCATAAAATTTCAAGAAATTCTTTGAAGATATATTTGCTCTCGGTAGGCCCCGCGCTGGCTTCGGGGTGGTGCTGCACCGAAAATACGGGATAGTCTTTGTAGCGCACGCCCTCGATCGTGCCGTCGAAAAGATTGCGGTGCGTGATCTCGCAAATCTGCGCAATCGTTTCGGGGACATTGTAGTTGTGGTTTTGCGCGGTAATCTCGATCGATTTGGTGCGCAGATTTTGCACGGGGTGGTTTGCGCCGTGCTGGCCGAATTTCAGCTTGTAGGTCTCATACCCCATCGCATTGCTTAGCAGCTGATGACCCAAGCAAATTCCAAAAATCGGCATGCGGGCCCCCACCATCTTTTTGATCTGCGCGATCTCCTCTTTAAGCATACGAGGCTCGCCCGGGCCGTTTGATAAAAACACGCCGTCGATCTGCCCTTCTTTAAATTTAGCAATCAGGCTCTCTGCCGTAACGTCGTGCGGAAAAACCTCGACGCCGAGCCCCAGATCGCAAAGCTCGTTTAGGATATTTCGCTTGACGCCGTAATCGATCACGGCTATCTTTTTACCGCAGCTTACGGGCTGAGCGTAGCTTCCGCGCTCGGCGTTCCAGCGACCCGATGTGTGCTTATACGGCGCCTTCGTGCTTACGATGCTTACGTAGTTGATCTCCTCTATGCGCGCAGATTCGCTAAGCGCCTTTTTAAGAGCCGCCTTATCGCTGATCTCGGTAGAGACGAAGGCGCGCAGACTGCCCTGATCGCGCAGCATCTTGGTTAAAAATCTAGTGTCGATGTCGTAAACGCCGAATTTTCCATTTTGCAGAAAATAATCCTCCAAGCTCATCTGCGAGCGGAAATTTGAAGGCTCGTTGTTAAAATTTCTTACGAAAATTCCGCTGGCGTGGATTTTGGAGCTTTCCTTGTCATTTTCGTTGATACCTACGATACCGATTTCAGGCATAGTGAAAATAATAAACTGCCCCGCATAGCTAGGATCTGAGATGATCTCTTCATAGCCGGTGGCGGAGGTGTTAAACACGAGCTCGCCGAATGCGCTACCGCCCTTGCCGAACGCCTTGGCTTGCAGATAAATACCGTTTTCTATGTAGATATACGCGTTCATTACAGCATGCCCCGTTTTCTTAGCTCCTCTTCGTAGAGCTTTTCAAACACAAGCTCGTATTCTTCGGTGCCGGGGATCAGTTTTTGCTTGTAGCCATCGATCTTTTCATAGACCGCATCCTCAATCTTTTGATAATTTTTAAGATATTCGTCGATCGCGTTATAAATTATCGTCTTTAGCCTGTTTTCCGAAACTTTGTAATCGATCAAATTTTTCTTCCAAACGGTTTCTAAAATTTTATGCGATATGGTGCCGTAGCGATCCTCGAAATTTAGCTCGAAATTCTCGTCGTTTGCGATGTGGCGCTTGATGAGCCAAAACATATCTTTTTTATTCACGCTCATCTCATCTAGCTCGCTTATGCGCTCATCTATCAGCTCATTCGCGCGCTCGTCTATCGCTCTTTCTTTTTGTAGATCGGTCCTTATGATCTCGTCGGCTTCCTTGGCGACGGGCTCTATGCCCGCACCGAGCGTAACGCAGCCGGAGTTTAGCAGATCCAGCGCTATTTTATGCGCGATATATGGCACGTGTGGTAGTCGTATTCGCATGATCGTTCCTTTTAAATTCAGTTCTATGAGCGGTCTCGCCGCCCGCAACGGGTGAAATTTTAAAATTTCACCGGGTTTATAAAATTATCGTGTCGCTTCTTTCGGGACTGGTGGAGATGAAGCCCACCTTCGCGCCGCTTAGCTCCTCTATTTTGCGGATATAATTTTGCGCATTTTGCGGCAGATCCTCAAATTTTGAAATTCCTTTGACGCTATCCCAGCCCGGCATCTGTTCATAAACCGGCTCGGCGGCTTCCAAATCGATCGGGAAATAATCGATCTCCTCACCCTTGTAGCGATATGCGCGGCAAATTTTAATACTCTCAAAGCCGTCTAATACGTCAAGCTTCATCAGCGCAAGCTTGTCGATGCCGCTAAGGCGCACGGCGTATTTCGTAGCTACTCCGTCGAACCAGCCGCAGCGACGCGCCCTGCCCGTCGTGGTGCCGTATTCCTTGCCGATCTCGCGCATCGCCTCGCCCTGCGGACCCTTATCCTCGGTAGGGAACGCACCGTTGCCCACGCGGGTGGTGTAGGCTTTTAAAATTCCCATCACCGTGCCGATATCTTTCGGCGCGAGCCCGAGCCCGCTGCAAGCCCCGCCCGCGATAGTCGTCGAGCTCGTGACGTAAGGATAGGTGCCGTGATCGATATCAAGCAGGCTTCCTTGCGCGCCCTCTACAAGCACGCGCTTGTCGTAATCAAGCGCCTTCCACAGCATATGCGTCGTATCGGCGATGTATGGCTCGAGCGCGCTTTTATAGCGCTTTAGCTCCTCGTAAATTTCAAGCTTGCTAGGAATTTTAACCCCAGCTTTTTCAAAAACGCTCTCATGCGAAGCAAAATCGCGCGATAGCGCCTCGGCAAGCCTTTCAGGCTCTAAAAGCTCCACTACGCGGTGTCCCGTGCGCGCGATCTTATCGGCATACGCAGGCCCTATGCCCTTGCCGGTAGTGCCGATCGCAAGCTCGCCCTTGCTCTTTTCGCGCGCCTGATCGATCAGCGAGTGGTGCTGTAAATTTAAAAACGCCTTCTCGCTTATGAAAAATCTGCCCTTTAAATTTTCAAACTGCGCCATCTCCGTAATCAGCACGTCGGGGTTGATCACGACGCCGTTTCCGATGATGTTGATGATATTTTTATGAAGCACACCGCTGGGTACCAGATGCAGCGCAAATTTCTCGCCGTTTATAACGATGGTGTGGCCTGCGTTGTGCCCGCCGCTGCTGCGGCATACGAAATCATAATTCGCGCTTATCATATCTACGATCTTGCCCTTGCCCTCATCGCCCCACTGGGCGCCGATGACTACGTCAACTTTACTCATTTTTCATCCTTTTGCATAATTTTTTCTATCAAAGCATCCACTAATAGCGCAAAGCCGCTGGATTTTAGCCCGTCTATTTCGTAATTTCCGCCGTTGCAATACACCGCGCCCGCATCTAAAAATCTAAAAAATAGCGCGTCATAATAGCGCATTTTAGAGTAATACAGCAGCGAAACGCAGATATGCTCGTAATCCACGCCTAGGTTTAAAATTTCATCTAGGCAAGGCACGAGCTCTTCAGGCACCTGCGCGCGCAGAGCCTGCACGTCCTTTAGCGACGTGGCGCGAGCCGTAGCGTCCAGCCAAGGCAAATTTTGATCAAGCAGCGTCTCAATCTTGCCCTTTTCAAAAATTTCAAGCGGCAGGTTTAAAATTTCGCAAATTTTTTTGGGAATCTCGATATTGCTTAGCTGAAGCGCGGGCATAAGATCAAATTCTTTAAAAAATTTCTGCGCGATTTTGATCGCAAGCGGCAGGTTTTTCTCTCCGATTAGCTCCGCGCCGATCTGATAAAACTCGTCACTTGGGTATTTGAAGGTAGGCTGAACGTAAAATAGCCGCCTTAGCTTATCGTCTTTCAGCCGTTTGCGCACGATGCGCACGACGTCCACGGTGCTGTCTGCGCGAAGCGCAAGCTCGTGGTTCGTGGGATCGGAGAGCTTAAGAAGCTTTTGTGGCGCGACGCTTAGGTGTTGATGATATGAAAAATATGGCGTTAAAATTTCGCTAAAGCCGTTTTTAACGAGGATTTCGCTCGCTTTATTTTCCAGCTCGCGCTTGAGCTGCGCGCTCTTTCCGAAATAAAGCCTCGAGCCGTTGGGTATCTCGTGATCGAAATCGGCGCTAACGCTATCTATCATGCTGCCTCCAAATCGCTTATGAACTGATCCAGCCGCGTTTTAAAGCTCTGAATGAAGCTTGCCAAAACGCGGTAATCAAGCGAAAGAATATCTAAAATTTGCTTACGTATTTCTGTATTTAGCGCAAATTTTTCGCTGCCCGCGCTTTGAGTTTTATTTAAAATTTCGCCGAATTTTGCTCTAAAGCCTTCAAACTCTCCGGGGCTCAGATCGCCTGCATCAGCGCGCGAAACGAAGCTTAAAGCAAGCTCTTTGTAATCAAGCGCGTTTAAAAAGCTGATAAACTCATCTTTGCCGATGGCTGCAAGCTTGGGCGTATCTTTAAATCGCGCGATGAAAGCGTCTATCTCTTTGCGATCCAGAGCCTTGGCGATAAAATTTCCCTGCAGATAGTTAAATTTCAAATTGTTTAAAAGCCGCAGCGACAGCGCGTTTTCGACCCCTTGAGCGCCGAGAGCAAAACCAAACTCCCGCTTTAGCTTGCCTGTGATCTCCACCATCGTTCGGATAGCATTTTTTTTCTTGCCTATGTCAAGGCAGAGCTCGCGGTCGATTTTAACGACATCGAAAGGCTGGGCATTCAGGAATGGGATATTGCTTTTATTTGCACTATTAAGAGCAAATTTAACCCCAAGATCTGCATAACGCCCACGCGCAGGGGTGAATTCCTTAAAATTTTGCTCGCTAAAATCGGTTATCTCAAACATCAACTCGCCTTTTGCATTAGCCCTGTCTCGCAAGCTGTGAGCTACGAAATCGTAAAATTCGTCGTTTGCAAGCACGGCTAGACTTACGTTTATCGAGCAGTTTGCGCCCGTTTGAGCATTAAATTCCATCATCTTTGAAAACGCAAATTTTGAGATCGGCAACTCAAATCGCGGCTCGCTTAATATCTGCGCAAAATCCTGCGGGGCAAGAATTCCGCGCTTTCCACGATCCCAGCGTAAAAGCAGCTCATACCCGTAAATCTGCGCGCCGCTAATGATCGGCTGATAGAGCACGAAAAACTCCCCCTCTTCGATCGCCGCAGCAATCCCTTCTTCGCTAGGTCCGTCTGCTTCGGCGCGCTCAAAGATGCAGTAGCGGTTTTTGCCGCTCGTTTTAGCGCGATACATCGCCCTATCCGCGCGCGATAAAAGTCCTGAAAAATCGATCTTTTCGCTGCCATCGTAAAACGCTGCGCCAACGCTGATGCTTGCGCTAATTTCGTTGCCTTTGAGGTTAAATTTCATCTTTGAAATTCCAAGCAGACGGTCTAATAGCACATGCGCGGCATCCTTGCTTTGCAGATCGCCAATGATAGCGCCAAACTCATCGCCGCCTAGGCGCGCTAAGATATCGCCTTTGCGCAGTAGCCCGCTCATCGCTTTTGAGATCGCTTGTAAAAACATATCGCCGACCTCGTGCCCGTAGGTGTCGTTGATCGCCTTAAAGCCGTCAAAATCGATGAAAAGCACCGCCATAAGCTTGGAATTTTCGCCCGAGCTTGCGGTAAATCTCTGCGCGGCTTTCATAAAATACACTCTATTTGGAAGCCCGGTAAGCGCGTCGTGATGGGCGATCTTAGCTAGCTCGCTCTCTTTTTGCTTTATCTGCGAAATTTCGGTAAACATCAGAATGAAATTTGAAGTAAGCGAAAAATCATCCTTTATCGCAATTGCCGTAAATAGCGCAGGAAAGGTGCCGCCGCCTCTTTTTAGTCCGTAAATTTCATCTTTGTAAGAGGTCTGTTTGCCGACGAGATTTTTTCTAATCCTCTCCATCACGTCCGCTCCACCCTCTGTAGGAGCGAAGAAATTTGGAATTTTGCCGATGGTTTGGCTTTCGCTATAGCCGGTGATTTCGTAAAAAGCGTTATTAGCGCGCAGCACGCGACCGCTCTCATCTGTGATTAAGATCGCCTCTAGCGAGCGCGAAAATACGTTAGCGTTTAAATTTAACTCCAGCTCCGTCTGCTTGCGCGAGCTGATATCTTCAAGCGTAGTTTTTACAAGGCGAGAGCGAGAACCGTGCTTTTCGGTGACGTAGCCTTGCATACTGATCCAAGTATAGGCATTAGCGGCGTTTCGCAGACGGAATTCGCAGCTAAAATCGCTCCTAAGCCCGGCGGTGCATTCGCGGATCATTTTATTGAAATTCTCTAAATCCGCGAAGTAAATTTCATAACTAAACTCCCCAAAGCTCATCGCAGTGTTTAGCCTTTTGCCGCGATATTTTAAAATTTTAAAGTAATTTTTATCAAACGACAGCGTCTGCGCGTCAAGATCGATTAAGCAGGTGCAAAAATTCCTAGTCTCGATTACCGTGCGATAAAAGTCCAAATCCTCCTGCAAGCCGCGGATCGCCTTAACATCGTCATCGATATTTTGAAAATAAAACGCAGCCCTGGCGGCGGACTTTTTGACATAGATGCTCACTTCGTAGCTATAGCGGATATTGTCATTGTGGCGAATTTTATAGCTTTGAGAAAAGCTTAGCTCTTCTGCGGGCATATCGGCTAAGCGGTTTAAAATTTCATTTTTAGCCTCATTCGCATCCTTTTCATCCAGCAAATCCCATAGCCTTATCTCGCCGCTTAAAAACTGCGCCGCTTCGTAACCCCAAAGCTCTTTTATATTTTTGCTAGTATCTACGATCTTGCCCGAAGTGTAGTCAAACACGAGTGTAACGATAGGCGCGTGATTTAAATACTCATATTTTTGCTTAGTTTCATCGTAAAATCTGCGATATTTTGACGCATCCAGCACCACAAAAAGGGTTGAAATTTTACTTCCGTCACGGATATAAGATTTTTTAACATAAAGGTCTTTGACGCCATTTTTGGTCTCTTGTCGGGTTACGACATAGTTTTCTTTGACATAGTTTGCACGCTGGGTCTGATAGGCGTGATCGTAAAACGAGCCTGCTTGCAGCGCGAAGATATTCCGTCCTACGACGTCATCGCCGTAAAGCTCGCGTGCGCCGTTGCTAGCGCTTTCGATCGTGCCTGCGACGTTATCGATGCTAAGTACCGAAAGGGAGCTATATTTTAGCGCATCTTTAAAGCTGAGGCTAAAATCGCCGTGGCGCAAATTAGACTTCAAAACCTCGTCTATGGATTTAGAAATTTCTAAGACGGAGCTTAGCGGATTTAGCGCTTCTATATCGCGAATTTTTGAGTGATAATCCCCTTGGCGCAGCGCGTTTTGAACTGCTGCGAGCGGGATAAAAACGCGCTTTTTTAAAAACGTAAAATTTGAAATTAGAAGGATTAAATAAGCTAAAATCGCCGCTGCTAGCGCTACGACGATAAAATCGTCCGCGCCCAAAAAATAGCCGGCTCGTTCGCGAGCCATTACGAAATTATCTCCAAATTTTGCAAGATAGGCAAAGCTTAGCCCAGATTCGTCTTCAAAGCTTACCACTTCGCCCAGACGCGAAAAATCAAAATCCTGCCCCAATATATCGGTTACGCTGCCAGGAGCGTTAAAAAATTTGCCTTCGGCATTAAAGACCAAAATATCTCCCAGCGAAGAGAGCCTGGCAATCGGCCTAGCGGTGTTGGCAAAGCCTAGCAGATACGAATCGGCATTTACGCGCTTGATCAAAAAATACCGCCACGCCCCGTCCATCATCATATAGCGCGATACCCATTCATCCTTTTTTAGCTCGCTTGTGATATCCGCAAGCCGTATCTCGCCAAGATCCGAAATGCGCGCATCCGATGAAAAATGCGCCAAGCTCTCCTGCTCCGCGCCGCGGGCGCGTAGATAAAAAATAGCGTCAAATTTATGAGAAGATTTTACGACGTTGCGGATCAAATCCGCGTAAAGCTCGCTTTGTGCAGCTTCGTGCCTTGCGTCCAGAGAAAGGATAGTTTCTTTTAGTATTTCAAGCTCGCTAAAAAGCGACTCGTCGGTATTTTTAAGTAAAGTAATCGCCGTGCGCGCCCGCAAATCAAGCTGCGTAGCGATCCTGGTGCGCAAAAAGCTAATCTCGCAAACTACTACAAGCGTAAGTAGCGCAGCGCCTAGAATCAAGGCGGCGTTAAATCTTTCGGTAACGAAGTCTTTTTTGTTTTTCATGCCAAATTCCAAATTTTGCAGGATTTTAGCAAATTTCGTTTTAAAGCCTATTTAAGCTTCGATTTTCGCTCCGCGCGCGCCCAAAAAATGCATGATTAAAAGCACCACGAAGCTAAAAAGCAGCATCAGCGCCGAATACGCGTGAGCCTGCGCAAAATCGAGCGTCTCAGTCGCTTCGTAAATCGCAATGGAGGCGACCTTGGTCTGCTCGCTCACGCTGCCGCCGATCATCAGCACGACGCCGAACTCGCCCATCGTATGCGCAAAGCAGATCACCAAGGCGCTAAGCAGGGAGTGGCGTATCGCGGGCAACGCGACGCGGAAAAGCTTGGAAAAATAGCCCTTACCGAGCGAATCGCACGCCCAAAAAAGCGAGCGCGGAAGCGAGCGAAAGCCCGAAACCAGCGGCGAAAACATGAATGGCAGCGAGTAGATACAGCTTGCGATCACGAGCCCGCTGAAATTAAATACGAGTCTAAGCCCGAAGTGTCTGTCAAAAAACTCGCCCAGCACCGAATACGGCGATAAAAAAACGAGCAGGTAAAACCCTAGCACCGAAGGCGGCAGCACCAGCGGAAGCGAAATGATCGATTCGATCACGCTTTTGCCGCGGAAATTTTTTCTCGCCATAAAAAACGCGAGCGGCACGCAGATGATAAACAACGCAAATGTCGTTAAGCTCGCAAGCTTTAAGGAGACGAGAAACGGCGTGTAATCGAGCCCCTTTAGAATTTCAAACATTTATCCTCCGAGCCGAGCCGCTGGGCCCAAACTATAAAATCTTAAAAGCCTAGCCCTACTTTAAAATTTAGAGGTAAAGCTAGATAGAATTTGCGCAAACCTCATAGTCATAAGGCTTTGCAAAATGAAATTTTGAAAAATTCTGCGCAGACCTAGCTGCGCAAGAGCTTTAGCAAAATGAAATTTTAAAAATTCCATGCAAGCTAAACTGGGCGGAATTTATAAAAGTGCTTGGCTAATAAATTTCTTCAAGCGTGCAAATCCTGCTGAGCTTTTAAGCTCTACCCAAGCTGGCAAATTTTTAAGACCACGAATTTTGCTGAGCTAAATTCTAAAAAGCTTCACTAGACTTTAAAACTTGAGCGGGCGGGATTTATCTGAGCGCAAATTTCACGCAAGATAGGCTAAACGACGCCCTCTGAACGACCTAGCGAAATTACATTGAGCCCGACAAAACGAAATTTTAAAATTTCGCATAAACCTAAAAGGCCGGGTTAATAAAACCTTGTCACAGCTTGCAAATTAAGCGAGTTTAGCACGCAAGCTTCAAGCCGTTAGAGCTTTTAAAATTTCAAAGCCACAAAATCCAGGTAAAATTCCAAATCTAAAAATTTTAAGTTTGCGCGAAGCTTCACATTAAATTTTTTACCAAAATCGCATGATAGAATTCGCGCAACTCCTGCCAAAAAAGTAAGCTAAAAACCGCCAAATTTAAAAATAAACCCACCACGCCAATTAATAAATTCAAAGAAGGAATTTAACGGCGCCTGTCTGCGCAAAATCTAAAATTTAAAGCTTAATTTCCACACGTCATCTAGTCTCACATTGCAATTTTGCTCTAGCCTGCGTTTAAATTTTTGCATTTCTGCACAATCTAAGCGCGATGCGAATGAAATTTTAAAATCTCACCGTATTTTGCGGGCAAATCTAGCTAAAATTTCGCAAAATTCCTCGTCTAAATTCCATAAAAGCCTATATTTAAATCTCTAATCTAGTTGAAGTTTCCTACTTAGGCGCACCTAAAAGCTTGTCTGCAAGTTTAAATTTTACGCAGAGTGATATTAAAGGCTTTGGCACCCGCTTTGACCTCATCGCCTACTTGCAAGCCATCGGCTTCTGCATTGCTTAGCACCACTTCGCATAGCTGGCTGCCGATCGCTACGACAGCTACTTTGATCCCGTCGCGAGCTTGCAAATCGACAATCTTGCCCACGAAAGAAAACTTCTGCGAGCCGCTAGTTTTAAGAAAAATTTCCTCCGGCGTACCGGTGCGGACGATCCTGCCGTCCTTCATCTCATAAACTCGCTTGCAAAGCCTATAGATCTCGCTTACGTCGTGGCTTACCAAAATCACAGTCTGATGAAACTGCTCGTGGATCTTTAACAAATACTCTTGGATTTTTTCGCGCATCGTAAAATCAAGCGCCGAAAGCGGCTCGTCAAGTAGTAAAATTTCAGGCTCTTGCATCAGTGCGCGAGCGAGTGCCACGCGCTGCTTCTGTCCGCCGCTAAGACCCTCGACGCCGGATTTCGCAAACTCACTAAGCTCTAAAATTTCAAGCAGCATTGCGGCTTTTTGCGGATCATTTCTGGCAAAAAGTAGATTGCCCGTCACGCTCATATTCTCAAAAAGTGCGTAGTCTTGAAATAAAAAGCCGATCCTGCGCTTGCCCGCACTTAAGAATTCATTGCCTTCTTGCAGCACACGATCGCCGTCTTTTATGCTACCACTATCTGCGCGCAAAAATCCCGCTAAAATGCGCAGCAGTGTAGTCTTACCGCTGCCGCTGCGCCCATATAGGCACACAAACGAGCCTTTGTTAATCTCTAAGCGAGCATCAATCGAGAAATCATCACTGATTTTTTTCTTACAATCAATCGTTATCATATTTTTCTATATATATCGCAGTGGCGCTAACGTATGCGAAAATCTCGTCGCCCTCGCGTAAAGCAAGCTCCTGCGCAGAATGCGCGCTAATGAGCACATCAAAGCTTATCTTGCCTTCAAACCTGAGCGTGCATAGAATTTCACCTAAGCTTAGGCTCATAATCTTGCCGTGAATTTCATTTTCGCTAGATACACCACTTAGGGCTTCGCGAGATAAAAGCACATCGGTGCTTTTAAAGCCCACGTAAACTTCGCTACCCACCTTAAGCTCGCTACTTAGCTGCAGAAATACGCCACGTAGCTTGATGCCGCCCGCGATAAATCCTACAGAATGGATGCCATCTTTTTGTAAAATTTCGTTGATTCTCGCTCTAATCATTAAAACTCGTATCCGTATTTAGCAAAGATCGCCCTGCCCTTATCGCTTAGTATAAAATCATAAAACGCCTTGGCTTCGGCATTGTCTTTGGCGCGATTTAGCACAACCATTCCTTGAGCTATCGGCTCGTAGAGCTTGGTGTCGACCAAGACGAAATTTTCGCCCTGCTTGCAAGGCTTGCCGTTGCAGCCGTCCTTTGCCATCTTAGGCGCATACATCGCGCTGGCCGCGATAAAGCCGACGTCGGAAGCTTTAAGCGCTTGCGAAAGAGCCTCGCCAATCGATTTTGCTTCTACGATTTTGCCTTTGATCTCATCGTAAATCCCTGCTTTTTGGAAGGCCTGTACGCTTGCGGTGCCGTAAGGAGCAGTCTTTGGATTTGCTATCGAAATCGTTTTGACGCTAGGGTCTTTTAAAGCTTCAAGCCCTTTGCTAAGATCTACGCCGCGCACGCTAAACATCGCGACCTTGCCCTTTGCGTAGGTCTTGGCAGGTGCCGTCGCGAAGCCCTCTTTATGCAGATCGTCTGCAAATTTCATATCCGCCGCCATAAAAATATCAAACGGCGCGCCGTTTTTGATCTGCGTACTAAGCGCACCGCTAGCACCCAAGCTCACATTTAGCGTAGTTTGCGGATGCAGCTTGGCAAATTCCGCCTTGATCTCGTCAAACGCATACGTCGTGTTCGCAGCGGCTGCGACGCTGACCTCTCCGGCGCTTAGCGCGCCTGCCGTTAAAATTCCTAAAAGCACCGCTTTCAACTTCATTTTATGCCTTTCGTTTCGGCTCTCACCGAGAATTGAATTGTATCTAAAATTTTAAATTTACGCCTTAAATTTTAAAATTTTGCGCACCCAATTTCACCCTATTACGCGCCAATAATGATCTCGCTAGGCTCGATGATCGCCGTTACTTCATCTCCTACTCCTAGACCCATCGCGGTGGCAGATTCTCGCGTGATGATCGCGGTGATATTTTGATGCGAGCTTGTGCCTAGACAGATCTCTGCGTTTACCGCGCCGATTTTGACCTCGCTAATCGTGCCTTTGATTTGATTCGTCGTGCTAAGTTTTAGCTTCTCCGAGGCTCCTTTGGCAATGATGACGCTTGGGGCTTTGAATAAAAACAGCACATCCTTGCCCGCCTTCAGCCCTAAATTCTTTTCGCTCTCTACGGTTACCGTCGCGCATAAAATTTCGCCACCTGCGAGCTTAGCCGTGATTTGAGAATTTACAGCGCCTGTTTGAACATCCGTAATTTCAACGCTTAGCTGATTTCGCGCAGAAAGCTTCATACCGATCTTCTCTAAGCTTAAAAGGCTCTCTTCGGTGATCTCGTCAAGCTTTAAAATTTCACTCAAAAATGTCTCACCCGCGTGGCTGATAGCATCATAGGCGCGAATCAGCTTGTGAGCGTAAGGGGTGAGCTCGGAGCCGCTATTTTTCTTTGTGCCTTGAGTGCGGACGATGAGCGGCTTTTTGCTCGCGTTGTTGATTAAATTTAGCGCGTCCCAGCCGTTTTTATACGACACTCCTACGATCTCTGCGGCCTTTGTAATACTTTTAGTCTCATCTACGGCCTTAAGCAGCTTAATGTGCTTGGCTAGAAGCGATGCTTCGTTGCCAAGCAGAAATTCCAAAGCAAATTTTGCGTCCATTTTCATCCTTTCTTATTTACTTTCGCGTGATTTTATAATATATCCTCTGATATATTTCTTAAACAGCTGCGGGCTTTGTTTTGCGCTATAAAGAGGGAAATTCTATATGAAATTTTACCTTTATTGACAAAATTTCTTTAAATTTGTAAAATCGCCACTTTGATTTATAAAGAAGGGTCACATTTGAAATTTATAAAAATTCTATTCTTAGTCGCGGCATTGGCACTTTGCGGTTGCTCGCAAAAGCAAGACGTAGCGCCTAGCGATACGGATGGTTTTGACGAGGAGTTTGCCAAGCGCGAGGTTTTCGATCCGCTTAGCGGCTATAACCGCGTTATGACGAGCTTCAACGACGTATTTTACTCATATATACTAACCCCCGTAGCCAGCGGTTACGACTATGTAATGCCCGATCCGATCCAGGGCGCGTTTTCAAATTTTTTCTATAATATTTTATATCCGATGAGGCTCGTAAACAACCTATTGCAGGGTAAATTTGAAAATTCTTGGGACGAGACGAAGCGGTTTTTGATCAATTCGACCGTCGGCTTCGGCGGACTTAACGATATGGCAGGCAAATACTACGGGATTTCGCGCCACGACGAGGATTTCGGGCAAACGCTCGGATATTGGGGCGTGCCGGCAGGTCCGCACATCGTCTGGCCGATCTTAGGACAAAGCAATCTACGCGATACAGCGGGACTTGTCGGAGATTATTTTTCAAACCCGATAAATTATATTAAAGATGGCACCGTTCGAAACTCCGTCAATGGATTTAGAATATTTAACGACTACTCGCGCGATCCGAAATTTTATGAAAAAATGACCAAAGATGCGGTGGATCTATATCCATTTTTACGCGATGCTTACGAGCAAAATCGCGAGAAATTAATAAAGGAATGAAAATGAAAATTTTAAAAGTTCTAGCGCTTTGCGGAGCGCTTTTGATTTCGGCGCACGCTATTAGCGATGCGGATATCGAGCCGGTGATGAGCCAAAAGGTCGCCGAGGCCGTAGGCATTATGCGAAGCAGTACTCCCAAAGACGCAAAACCCGCGAAAATTTTTGCACTTTTTGACGGCTATTTTGATTATAAGATGATGGCAAAGCTCTCCCTTGCGAAGCATTACGCTAGCCTTAGCTCGGCGCAGATCGCGGAATTTAATAAAGCCTTCGAGGCGCATCTAAAGCGCTCCTTTATCGAAAAGCTTTCGCTTTATACCGATCAGGATATGAAGGTGCTAAGCAAACAAAGCCCGAGCGATAAGCGCCGCGTGCTAAAAACGCAGGTCATCGGCGAGCAGAAAAATTACGACATAGATTTTAAATTTTATCCTAACGGCGCCGATTGGCGTATCTACGACGTCGATATCGTGGGCGTCAGCTTAATTCAGACCTACCGCTCGCAGCTAGGCGACGTAACGCAAAGCTTGGGCTTTGACGAGCTTATAAAGCGGCTAAATTCCACCGTCATCAATAGCGGCGAATAGCGACGCACTCAAAAGAGCGGTATTTGAAAAAAAATTTTCGCTTAATCGTCGCGTTTCCGAAAATCACGCTTGCGCTGTTTACGGTGCTGGCGCTGTTTTTCGGATATTACTCCACAAAGCTAGAGATAGACGCTTCGAGCCAGACGCTTCTACTAGATAATGACAAAGACCTTCAAATTTGGCGCGAAGTATCCAAACGCTACGAAACGCCGAATTTCTTGGTGCTTGCATACACTCCCGCGGGCGATCTTTTAGCGCCCGAGACGATCCGCAAAATAGAGCAGATGGATGCGGCTTTTTCCAAGCTGGATTTCGTTGCTAGCGTCACGGACATCACGAACGTACCGCTTTTGCTAAACAAAGGTGGCGGCATGAGCGAGCTGCTTAAACACATACCCACCCTTACCGACGCGGACGTAAATTTAACCGCGGCTAGGCGCGAGTTTGCCACAAGCCCCTTTTACGCATCAAATTTAGTAAGCACCAATTTTCGCACTACCGCAATTTTGATAAATTTAAAGCCGCAGAGCCGCTACGAGGAGCTTTTGCGCCTAAGAGACGGAGCCAAAAGCGCTCTAGAGCAAGCAGAGCACGAGAGCAACCGCTCGGGGGCTCAAATTTCACAGCTCAAAGATACACTTAAAGTTGCGGAGCAAAATTTTAAATCCTACCGCGACGAGCTGCGCGAAAAGGATCACCGCGACATTGTGGCTTTACGCGCGCTGATCGCGGGCTTTGAGAAGGAATTTACGGGCGACCGATTGTTTTTGGGCGGACTGAATATGATCGCCGACGATATGGTGGGCTACGTCCGCTCGGATCTGGTGACCTACGGACTCGGCGCCTTGGTGCTTCTGCTAGCTTGCTTTTGGCTCTTTTTTAGACAGGCGAAATTTATCCTGCTGCCGCTTATCATCTGCACGTACTCGGTCGTGCTCGCAGCGGGATTATTCGGCTTTTTGAGCTTTGAGGTCACGGTGATTAGCTCAAATTTCATAGCGCTTCAGCTCATCATCACGGTTTCGGTCTGTATCCACCTAATCGTCGCATACCGCGAGTTTAGCGCGCGCTTTCACGCCTTTTCGCAGCGTCAGCTCGTTTATGCGGTGCTACGCGAGCGCGCAATGCCCTGCTTTTTCGCAATCTTTACGACCGTTATCGGCTTTATGTCGCTAATTTTTTGCGATATAAAACCCGTAATTTCTCTGGGAATTATGATGAGTGTAGGCATCAGTATCTCGCTAGTTACGGCGTTTGGAGTATTCGGCGCGGTTATGTCGCTTCTGCCGCGCACGCACAATAATCGCAGCTTCGAGCAGCACTTTAAATTTACGCTTTGGTGCGCTGAAACGGCGCTACGCAGCAGAGGCGCGGTCTACGGAGTGTGCGCTGCGGCGGTGATCTTTGGGCTGTACGGTATCTCGCAGCTGCGCGTCGAAAACAGCTTCATCGGCTACTTCAAAAAAAGCACCGACATCCGCGCGGGCATGGAGGTCATAGACACAAATCTCGGAGGAACGATCCCGCTTGATATCGTCGTTAAATTTAAAAGCGCGGGCGACGCAGATCCCGCTAGCGAGAGCGAAAATTCCGAAAGCGACAACGCAAATTCTAAGAACGGCGAAAATTCCAATCCCGCAGGACAAAATTTTATTGCGCAGAATTCCGCCGCACAGAATTCTACCTCGGCGGTGCAAAATTCTATTGCAAGAAATTCCATACCTCAAAGTTCCGTTGCCGCGGTGCAAAATTTAAATGATCAAAATTTTACCGAGCAAAGCTCCGTCACGGCAGCACAGCCAAGCGGCGCCGTAAATTTAGATCAAACCCATGCCGCAAATTTAGAGCAAAATTCCACTGCGAGCGACGATTTTGGCGATTTCGAAGCCGAATACGCCGCCAACGAAAACAAGCCGCAGTATTGGTTCACCTCCGAAAAGATGCGTATCATCGGCAAAATAGATGATTTTTTGAAGGACAAAAACGTCACGGGACACGAGTTTATCGGCAACGTAAGCTCGCTCGCGTCGCTTTTGAAGCTCGGTAAGCAGATTAATCAGGGGCGCGATCTCGACGATCTAAGCCTTGCTCTAATCTACTCTGAAATGCCGGCAAACTACCGCGAGATGGTGCTTTCACCTTTTGTAAATATCAAGGCGAACGAAGCGCACTTTAGCGTCCGCACGATAGACAGCGATCCACGCTTGCGCAGAGCGAAATTCCTAAAAGATCTACAAAGCGGGCTAAATTCTTTGCTCGAGGGCGAGCAGGCAAGCGCACAGATCAGCGGTATAATGGTGCTTTACAACAATATGCTTCAAAGCCTGATGAGCTCGCAGATAGACACCCTGGGTATCACCGTGCTCGTGCTTTTCGTGCTTTTTGTGGTCATCTTTCGCTCGCTTTCATACGCGCTTATCGCGATCGTCGTAAATTTGATCCCGCTTTGCGCCTGCTTCGGCATCATGGGCGTTGCGGGCATTCCGCTGGATATCATGAGTATCACGATAGCGGCGATTAGCATCGGTATCGGTGTGGACGATGTCATCCACTATATCTATCGCTACAAGCGCGAGTTTGCGCGCCTTGGCGACGAGGCTGCGGCTATCCGCGCAAGCCACGCAAGTATCGGATACGCGATGTATTATACGTCGTTTGCAATCATTTTGGGCTTTAGCGTGATGATGATGAGCAATTTCTGGCCTACGATCTACTTCGGGATGTTAATATGTCTGGTGATGAGCCTGCTGCTTTTGGGCGCGCTCATAATCCTGCCGTCTCTAATAATGAGCCGAAAGGGCTTAAAATTTAGCCTCTTTAAAGCTAAATAAATTTTATCTCGCTATAATTCCCGCATTTGGAGAGGATGGCGACCTGGTGGCGTCTGCGGACTTCAAATCCGATAGGAGGGCGGTTGACCGTTTTCCGGGGGGTTCGATTCCCTCCCTCTCTCGCCGAATTCTTTTAAAAATTCCATCTTTAAATTTTATCTTTCACGCTTTTAGCCACGTACTTCGCGAATTTATCTCAAATTTCAGCTCTAAATTTATCCGTTATTAAACAGAGATGGGTAGCATTGCTCGTTAACTTTTCTTGAAGGAGCGAGTATGAAATACGCATTAGGCGCTGCGCTTGCGGCATTTATTTTTGCAGGATGCGGCGATGACGATGTGGGACTTATGAAAAACTACACCCTGCCCGATTTTGAATCTATGAGTATCGGTACGGCGATCGAGGGTTCAAAAATCTGCAAAAATATCACCTGGAGCAAAGAGGAAAACGGCGGATTAAAAACGGTTAAGATGCTCTGCGACGTGGATGTAGAGCATAGGCTTAAATCATATAAACAAGAGATGTTAGACTCATCTTTAAAAAGGGTTATGACTTTTTATGAGGGCAAGGCTTACGACGCGCAAGGTTTGCTTAAGCTGGCAAAAGAACACTGTAAATTAAACGAAGCTAAATTTCAAGAAACGCTTAAAAACCAAAGGCAAAATAGAATTTTTGAGGAGGAATGGAAGTCGGTCGATTGCGACGACAAATTAAAAGGGGAGATACTGAAAGAAAGCGATACCGAAATCTACATAGACTCTATTATGGAGTGCTTAAAAGCAGCCATTTATTACTCGCAAATAACGGCAGAGCAATTGGACGCGAGCTTCGGACATAAAGAAGGCGAATCATCAAAGCTTGCTATCGAGCTAAATTTTATCGTAAATGAGGGTAAAAGCGTAAATCTGTCTGATAAATTTAAACTTATCACGAATGGCAAAGAAGATCCCGTGAATAAAATGAAGTCAAAAGATGTTATAGCGGGCTTCTACGAAAGGCAATAAGCGCCTCATCTCGCGGCTAAATTTTATGAAATTTTAAAATTTAGCCGCTTTTTTATATCAAAATTTCATTAAAAATTTTATGTGAAGTTTTAAATTTAAAGCGCGGCGGAAGCAGTTTCGCTCGCCGCGCCGTGAAATTTTGCGCCGAAGATAGGTTTATTTGTCGTGTCCTTGCAGATACGCGATCGCGCTAAGTGCGGCAACCGCGCCGTCGCCTGCCGCGCAAACGACCTGCTTAGGCGCATCCTGTCTCATATCGCCCGCCGCAAATAACCCGTGTACGCTTGTTTGCATCTTTAAATTTACCGCGACCTGTCCGCCCGGCGTGACGTCGCAGATGAACTTGCCACTTTCGTCTTTTAGGACCTCGTTTCGCACGTCAAGCCCCACGAATACGAAGATCCCAGGCAGCTGCAGCTCGCGCGCGGCGCCGCTAATTTTATCCTTGACAACTATGCCCGTCACGCCGCTTGCATCGCCCTTGATCTGCTCTACGAGCGCGTTTGTGATGAGCTCGATATTTTCACTTTCGCGCACTTTTTGCACGGTCGAAGGCGCAGCGCGAAACTCGTCGCGGCGATGGATCAGATAGACTTTAGAGCAAATTTTAGCTAGATACAGCGCCTCCTCTAACGCCGTGTCACCGCCGCCGAGGACAGCAACCTCTTTGCCCTTATAAAAAAACCCGTCGCAGGTCGCGCAAGTACTGACGCCGCGACCGAAAAACTCATCCTCGCCCTCGATCCCTGCGCGACGCGGAGTAGAGCCCGTAGCGACGATAACGGCACGCGCGCGTCGTGTTTGATCGCCCTCGAGATAGATCGTAAAATTTCCGTCGCCGTCTTTTGAGACGCGCAGCACGCGCACCATCTCATGCTTCAGCCCGAAGCGGAAGCACTGCTCCTGCCAAGGCGCCATAAAGCTCATCCCGTCGGTCACCGCGGCGACGCCTGGGTAGTTTTCCATCTCGGAGCTTGAAGTGATCTGTCCGCCGGGCATCCCCATCTCAAACATCACGACGTCTTTTAAACCGCCTCTAGTAGCATAAAGCCCCGCCGCTAGCCCTGCAGGGCCGCCGCCGATAATTGCTAAATCTAACATTTTTTCTCCTTAATTATTTTATTAAGTAAAGTCGCGGGCGCTAAATTTACGAATTTAATTAATATAACGATGAGTGGGAGGGAAAAGGGCGAAAGTCGCCCTTTTAAAATTTACAGAAGCGAGTTTAGCTTGTCGGCTATGATCTGCTTAGATTGCGCGCCGATAAGCTGAGCTTTTAGCTCGCCGTCTTTGAAAAATAGAATCGTAGGGATCGAGCGGACGCCGAACTGCACCGCAAGATCCTGCGCTTCGTCGGTATTTACTTTGCAAATTTTAGCCTTGCCCTCGTAATCGTTCGCAAGCTCCTCGATGATCGGGGCGATCATACGGCACGGCCCGCACCAAGGTGCCCAAAAATCGACTAATGCGACACCCTCTTTAATAACGTCGAAATTCTCCGAAGTAAGCTCTATATACTTTCCCATAATGTTCTCCTTGTGTTAAAATTCCGCGAATTATAGTTTATTATCTTAAATAAATAATAAAAATTCTAATTTAAAAAGATATGTTGGCGATAAATTTTATCTGCTTTGGATAAACTTCCACGACGTCGATCTGCCACGGCTCGTCCGTATCACAGCTCATCAGATAAAATTCCGCCGCCTTTAAAATTTTAGCCATCTTAGCGCCCGTCACGCGCTCTGCGGCGTCATAATCGCCGCTCGTGGCCTTTACTTCGACGAAGTGCAAAATCCCGTCTTTGCGCGCGACGATGTCGATCTCGCCGAAGCGGCAGCGGAAATTTCGTTTTAAAATTTCAAACCCTTCGCCGCGTAAAAATTCTGCCGCACGGTCCTCGCAGGCAAAGCCGAAAAGATATTCTTTTAAGCTCAATTTAGCTTTCGATCCTGATCATAAAAGGCTTTTGCGTGATGAAATTTTCGCCGCTAATTACGCTTATTGCGCGCTTTATGTCCTTCTCGCAACACGTATGCGTCGTGAAAAACAGCGTCACTTCCTCGTCCGTTTTGAGCTTCGGCTTTTGCAAAAAGCTGTCGATCGAAAGATCGTTTAAGCTCATAATGTTCGTAAGCTTCGCGAGCACGCCCTTCTCGTCGCGCACGCGCAGCCTGAAATAATACTTCGTGCGGATCTGCTCGCTCGGCAGAATTTGCATAAAATTTTCGCTCGGCAAAATTTTATATCCCAGCATCGGATTTTTATTATCGCGCGCAATGTCGATGAGATCGCTTATAACAGCACTTGCCGTAGCGCTTCCGCCGGCGCCAGGGCCGTAATACATACTCTCGCCCACACAGTCTCCGTAGATGCTCACGCCGTTCATAACGCCGTCTACTTTTGAGAGCATTTGATCCTTTGAAATGAGCGCGGGATGGACGCGCAGCTCGACTTTATTATTGCATGCGCGCTTGGCTACCGCAAGCAGCTTGATTATGAAGTCAAATTCGCGCGCGAAATATATATCCTCCTGCGTGATCTCCTCGATCCCCTCGATTAGGATATCCTCCGGGTCGCCGTGCACGCCGTATGCGATGCTAGCTAAGATCAAGAGCTTATGTGCCGCGTCAAATCCGCCGATATCAAAGCTAGGATCGGCTTCGGCGTATCCGAGCTCTTGAGCTCGCTTTAGCGCGTCCTCAAATTTCTCATTTTTTTGCATCATATTCGTAAGGATGAAGTTGCTCGTGCCGTTTATGATGCCGATTATTTTTTCGATACGGTTGGCGCTTAGTCCCTCGCGCAGGGTTTTGATGATCGGAATCCCGCCCGCTACGCTCGCCTCAAAGCCAAAAGGCGTATCGCCAGCTAGAGCCTGGAGCTTGTAGCGATGATAAGCCAAAAGTGCCTTATTTGCGGTAACGACCGCCTTTTTACGCTTTAAAATTTCGCTTACGATCTCATAGGGCTTTTCTACCCCGCCCATAAGCTCTACAAAAACGTCGATGTCGTCGCGCTCGATGATACTCCCAGCGTCGCTGCTAAGCGGAATTTGCACGCCCCTTTTTTTGCTCGTATCGCGCACAAGCCCGATTACGGGCTCTATGCTAACGCCTGCGCGCGCAAGGATGATATCTTTGTTTTTGATCAAAATGTTTGCAACTTCGCTACCTACGGTGCCGACGCCTAAAATCGCTACCTTCATCAGATCTCTTTCAAATATTTTTTTATATTTCTAGCGGCCTGGCGGATCCTGTTTTCGTTTTCGATAAAAGCGATCCGCACGTAATCGTCTCCCGCCGCGCCAAAGCCCACGCCGGGACTTACAGCGACGCGCGCCTTGGTAAGAAGCTGTTTGGAAAACTCCATGCTCCTTAGATGAGCCGCAGCTGGCGGTAATTTCGCCCACGCAAACATTGACGCGCTAGGTTTTGCGATCTGCCAGCCCGCGTCCGCAAAAGCGTCAATCAAAAAATTTCTACGCTTCTCATAGCTCGCGCGGATCTGCTCTACGCACTCCTGCGGCCCGTCCAGCGCGATCGTGGCGGCTACTTGGATCGGCGTAAACATGCCGTAATCAAACCACGACTTGATCTTTTTAAGCGCGGCTACGAGCTTTTTGTTGCCGCTAACAAAACCCACGCGCCAGCCCGCCATATTGTAGCTTTTAGAGAGCGTGTACGCCTCGACTGCGACGTCCTTCGCACCCTGAACCTCAAAAATGGACGGCGTTTTGTAACCCTCAAAAGCGATCTCCGCGTAAGCGATGTCGCTGATGATATAAAACCGCTCCTGTCGCGCCATCGCCACAAGCCGCTCGTAGAAACTCTTTTGTACGACGACGGTGGTAGGGTTATGCGGGAAATTTACGACGACGTATTTTGGGCGCGGAATACTCTCATCGAAGGTCTTTTGCAAATCGATGAAAAATTTATTCTCGTTAAAATTTAAATTCTCATCATAGGCAAGTGGGATTTTAACGACGTTGCCGCCCGCGATGATGAAGGCTTGAGTGTGGATCGGATACGCAGGATCGGGCACCACTGCGACATCGCCCGGATTTACGATCGCGCTAGTTAGATGCACGAAGCCCTCTTTTGAACCCATCACGGCGACGATCTCGCTATCGGGATCCAAGATCACGCCGTATTTGCGCTTGTACCAATTTGCGCAGGCAAGTCGTAGCTTGTAGATGCCCTGGCTTACGGAGTAGCCGTGCGTCTTGTCCTTTTGTGCGCTTTCGCAAAGCTTGTCGATTATATGCTGCGGCGTCCTGCCGTCGGGATTGCCCATCGAAAAATCGATTATATCCTCGCCGGCTCTGCGCGCCGCCATTTTTATAGCATTGACCTCGGCAAAAACGTAATTGGGCAAACGCTCGATTTTTGAAAAACGGATTTCGTCAAACATCTCAAACCTCTTATCTTAAAGTAATTTTCAAGCTTTATTTAAAATTTAGCGCCTTAAGCGCCGCGATCTGCTCGTACTGCACGGAGACAAAATTTCAAGCTTTAGCGGCGATGCGGCGGCGATTTTATATTGCTAAGGCGATTTTAAAATTTTACCACACTAAAATTTTAAAATCGCCGAGACATTGATCATTTAAATTTAGCGCGTCGACACTTTGCGGCGACATTTAAATTTACGTCCGCTCAAAACGATAACGATCAAAGCTGCCGTTTTTACGCCATGTCCTCGAACGACAACCCTTTAAATTTATCGCGCTACCGCAAGCGCCCGCAACGCTTGAAATTTTATCCGCACCGTTAATTTTACCTGCGCCGTTTTAAATTTTATCCAAGGCGGCGCGATTCAAACCTTTAAATTTACGCTCGCGGGTTTAAATTTAAACTGCGCACCATAGCAAGCTAAAATTTTGCCCTCTGTCCTCTGCGGCAAAATTCTACGAGCAAAAAAACCTCGCGCGAGAGCGAGGATTTTACCACTTCTTGCCCTTGTTTAGGCGCAGAAACTCATCGGCTGAAATTTTAGTGATATTGCCATCTTTGACGTGGAATTTTTGAGTGTTTCTTTCGCTGAAAGTTACGTTGCCATCGGCTTTACCGAGCTCAAACATCCCGTGACCGGTAGAGATTAGCAGCTCCTCATCTCCTTGCGAAGCGACGACGTAAGGGGCATTGATGACCATCTCGCGCTTCTTGCCGCTTTTTAGATCGATAATGCCTATCCACATTTTGCCGCGCGGATTAAGCACGATATCCTTGCTCGGCGCGGGTTTGTTTTGCGTGGCGTTTTCGTCGGTAAAATTTTCCTCAGTCTTAATGCTCGCGCGCTCAATCCTGATAGAGCGGTCCAGCGCGTTTAGCGAGCTTAAATTTTCATCCGCAGCAGCGGCTGCATTGGCATCTGACTTTAATGCGAATTTTTCATCTGTAGCGTTGTGCGAAACGACGTCGATGCCTATATTTTCAAGCTTTTTTTGAGTGTTATTTACGATTGGGGCGTCCGAGTAGGTGGTTTTGTTTTGCTCCCATAAAAGCGAGCCCAAAAACTCGCCAAAACTTTTATAAAGTCCAAAATAAAAGATTGCGCCTATGATTAGTACCATCGCAAGCAGCCATAAAAGCCAACCGCTGCCGCTTTTATTAGGGCTAACTCTTTGACCATAGACCTGCTCGACTTTGGCCTTTTTAACCGGCGCAAAGCCCTCTTTCGCGCTCTCAAACTCGCTAAGCCAGTCCGATAGATCCAGTCCGAACTCGCGCTCTAAAATTTTAATATAGCCCCTAACGTTAAAATTTGCCAGCTTCTCGAAGTCTTTGTTTATGATGTATTCTAAATTTTGCGCGTCGATGCGCGTCGTGCGCGCTATCTCGATCAGATCCATAGATTTTAATTTATCCAGATCGCTATTTTTTGGTTGCTGCGTTTGCTCGGGCTTCTCGGTTTGTTCCGCCTGCTCGTCCGTATTATTTAACTTCTCTTCTATTTCTTCCATTTAAAATTCCATCGCATAGTATCGCAAATGCCGCACTTACGTTAAGCGAGTCCCAGCCTTCGCGCATCTTTATCAATACCGCGCAGTCGCATTTTTTAAGCGCCCTAGCGGGTATCCCCTCTTCTTCGTTTCCCATTACGAGTGCATTTTTCGCGCCGAGCTTTAACTCCTTAAAGTTCGTCCCGTCCGCACTCGCGGCGTAAATTTCAAAGCCGCTTTGTTTAAGCTCGTTTATCACGCTAAGCCCGTCTGCGGCCTTAACGACGTTTAGCTCATACGCCGCGCCCGAGCTTGCGCGCACTACGCCCGCCATATTTAGATTATTTGCGACGACGATCACGCTGTCCGCGCCCAAAGCATAGGCGCTGCGCATTATCGCGCCGATGTTCCCGACGTCGGTAAGCCCATAAAGGATCGGCACGAATTTATCGTCTTTGACGCTAGCAAGATCGCCGAAGCCAAACTCCTCCACCTCGGCCAAGAAGCCTTGATGGTTGCCGCCGCGAGCGAGGGCTTGAGCTTTTTTCGCATCGGCGCGCTCGATCTTTACGCCAGTTGCGGCGATCTTTTTAAAAATTTCTTTCTCGCACTCCTTAGCAAGGATGATGCGGATAAATTTCTTCGGATGCCGGTTTAAAAGGTGCAAAAACAGCTGCTTGCCGTAAATAATCATTTTGGGATTTTAGCGAAAAACGGTTAAAATATGACTTAGCGTATCAAATTTTTATATATTTCTTTGGCGGGTTCGCCGTTTATTTTTGAGAGCAGTTTTGCTTTTATTTTCGGCGCGATCTCAAGCGACAGAATATCTTCCTGCGTGATTTTTTCAAAGCTTTTCTCGCCTGCGCCGTCAATCACGACGCACCATTCGCCGTTTAAATTTGCGCCGTTTAGGCCGGATAGAACCTCCGCGGCGCTACCGAAAAATTTGGTTTCAAATTTTTTCGTAGCTTCCTTAATCGCAAAAATTTTGCGCTGCGCGTCGATCGCCGCGATCTGCTCTATTAGCTTTATTACGCGCTTTGGAGATTCATAGAGCACGCACGGATATGGGCTTTGCATTAAATTTAGGATCTGAGCTTTGCGCTGCGCGCCGTCATTATTCAAAAAACCTAAAAAGCTAAATTCTTTCTCCACTAGCCCGCTTGCGGCGGCTGCGAGCAGCAGAGCGTTTGCGCCGCTAAGCACCTCGTAAGGCACGTCGCTTCGCTGCGCAAATTTAACGAGCGCAATTCCCGGATCGCTGATGCAGGGCATGCCGGCGTCGCTTACGTATGCGCAAACTTTTTCGCGCAGAAGCGCCGCATCAAAGCCCGCGAAAAACTCCGCTTCATTGTGCGTGTGCAGCGAGTAGAACTGTGAAATTTTAAATGAAATTTGAAATTTATCGGATAATAAGTTTAGAAGTTTTTTTGAAACCCTCGTATCCTCGCAGATTAGGATTTCGCAGCTTTGCAATACCTCAAGCGCGCGGCTCGAGATATCGCTTACATTTCCTATCGGCGTAGGAATGAGATATAGCAACTATTTCATTCCGTATTTTTGCTTAAATTTCTCGACGCGGCCCGCGCTATCTACGATCTTCTCGCTGCCTGTGAAAAACGGATGGCAGTTGGAGCAGATATCGACGCGGATCTCAGGCTTGTTCGAGCGCGTTTTAAAGGTGTTTCCGCAAGCGCAGGTAACGGTCGTTTCGACAAAGTTTGGATGGATATCTTTTTTCATTTTTGATCCTTTTTGATGATTTTAAAAGGCAGCGATTATACAACTTTTTTATCTAAAAAGCAAATTTAAAGGGTTTTAAAAAAACTCTCGGCGAAGCGGCGGTTTTCTTTTCGAGCATGTTTGTTGAACGCGAAAATTTTAAAATTTAGCCCGCCTTGCGGGTAAAATTTATTTCGCCGCGGCCTACTGCGGCGTGCAAAATACAGCGCGCGAATACGCGCCGCGGCAAATACACGCCGCGCGTCAAGCCGCAGATAAACATAGCGGATCGCGCAGAGCAAATTTTAAATTCCAAAATTTAAAGCACGCGGCTTTAAATTTTAAAATTTGCCGAGCGTTTAAAACATCAGCTTCGCGCAAGTTGCGATCAGCGCGGTGTTTGAGCGCAAAATATAAGGGCTATTAAGCGCATAGGCGTTTTTAAATTTCTCCCTTTCGCGCGGCGAAAATCCGCCCTCCGGGCCGATGAAAGCGACCTCATCGCCGCCAAAAATGTCGATATTCTTGCCGCCAAAATCGATCAGGCTTACGTTTTCATACCTTTGCGCGAGCTCGTCCGAGCCGCCCAAAACATCGATCTGCATGATGGAATTTCGCCCGCATTGCTGAGATGAGTTGATCAAAATCCGCTCCATCCTCTGCAGATCGAGCCGCACATTTTTCTGCGACAGATCGGCATAGACCAAAACAAGCCGCCCGACGCCCATCTCGTTTAGCGCAGGCAGGCTCTTTTCGATCACGGCGCTCTCGACGACCGCCCAAGCGACGCAAAAATCGTGCGGCGGCATAAAAACGGAGCTTTTAAAAACTAAATTCAAAGCCGCGCCCTTGCGCGAAATTTCGGCGATCTCATATAGATAACTCGCCCCGTCCTCAAGATTGCGCACGTCTATGCGCTCGCCCGCTCTTGCGCGCCTGGCCTTTAGGTGCAAAAACTGATCATTCTGCAAAATCAGGCTCTGTTCGCCTGCAAGCTTATCGTAAAAATATACCATCAAATAACACTCGCTATCAAAATTATCGCTAAGCTTAGCCCCAAAATCACCCGCATTTTGCGCTGATACGGCACAAAATTTTGGCTCAGATACGCGATTTTTAGCCGCTTGTAAGACGCCGCGCCAAGTATGATCATCGCTAGCGCGGCGACCACCATGAAGTAAATTCTAAAGCTCAGATCAAAGCGCAGCACCGCTAGCATCACGCTTCCGCTGATTATCAGCGCCGCGATGCACGAATAATAGATCGGCAAAAACAGCCTGATGCGCCTAAGAAATCTAAGCCCAGATCTGCTCTTTTGCCTTAAATTTTCAGCTTGCGGCGCGGAGGCGGCGGAATTTAAAGCCTTGCCGCGAGGGCAAAATTCCGCTGCCGCGTCGATTTTAAGCTGGGTAAAAATCAGATAAATTATTGTTAAAATCACCGCAGCTAGCGCGAAAAATTTATGAAAGCCCAGGGCGCTTTGATACAGATAATCCATCACTTCCGCCAGGGGGTTAAATTTGCAGGATAAAATTTTGCGCGGCTAGAGCCAAAACGATCAAATTTTAACGCAAATTTTTTCGGCGCGAAATAAAACGGATCGGCTCCGCGCCTTTGAAATTTTAAAAATCCTTCAAAGCGGCTGCGGATATTTGTTGCGTTAAAATTTACCGCATATTTTAATTGCGGTTCCGTGCCGTATTTCTCGTGCCAAGAATGAAATTTCGCAGTTAGAGCTTTATAAAATTTAAAATTTCTCTGCGCAGATCGCACGGGTAAGAAGAACGCCAAAATCGCGCTTGCGTGCCGCATACAGAAAACGCAAATTTTAAAAATTTTCAAATTTAGCCGCCGATTTTTCAATACTTGCGCCTTATTCAGTCACCGGAAGCGGCGGCATATCGGCGTTTATATCGACTTTAGGCTCGCTAGGCGCGATAGGCACGTCCTTCGGCACCTCGCTATCTACCGGCGGCTTTTGCAAGGTGTTCTTTTTCTCATCGTCACAGCCGCCCAAAGCAAGCGCGCAGACAAAGATCGCGCACGCGGCAAAAACACGCATAAACCCCGAGCCAAATTTAAAGAAATTTCTCATCAGCAATCCTTCGGATAGATGATTTTTTCGCCGCGCAGAAGCTTTCGCCAAAGTTCCGGCTGCCTCCACTCCTCGCGCACGGCGGGCGAGAATTCTATCTCTTCCAGCGCGATCTCGCCCATCTGCGCGCTGTAGGCGTCCTCGCGGAAGCACTGCGCGTAGCCGGTGGTCGTTTCGTGCACGATGACGCTGTGAAGCTTTACTTCGCGCTCGCCGTTTTGCATCTGAGTTAGGCTCAAAAGTCGGTCGATTAGAACGAAAAAAATTCTACAAAACTGCTCCGCGCTCGGATTTAGCGGTATCTGTACCCAGCGCGCGCTGTGTTTTTTAAGATCCGCGATATAGCTGGCATCATCGCGCGCGTAGATCGTCGTGGCGTGATCGAAACTATCGATAAGCTCGCGGATACCGAGCTTCATATAGCCAAAGTCGTAAACCATCCCCGCTTCATCCAAAAAATTTGAGCTAAGCAAAATTTCGCATCTGTAGGAGTGGCCGTGAATGCTCGTGCGGCACCGCTTCGAGCCGCACAGGCGCACGATGTGAGCGTTTTCAAATTCGTATAATTTCCTGATTATCATACCCCGTCCTTCTCGCCCCAAATTCTAATGTGCAGGCGATCGGAGTAATTATAGCCGTTTTTTAGGCAAAAATCCACGCAAAATTGCGCGCCGCTTTCCAGCTCGCGGCGATCTGCGCCGCGCGGCATGCAATAAACCTCGCTCTCGCACGCCGATAAAATTTCTCTGATCTCGGGCTGCGCGTCAAACTCGGGCGAGATGATGAACTTGTAAAAGCTATCTTTTGCGTTTTGTTTTAAGCTTCGCAGCGCGGCGAAGTTTAACCTGCGTTCGCGCGGCTCGGCGGAGTTTGAAAGCTTAGGCGAGACTGCAAAGACGCAGCTTTTGTAGGCGGGGAATTTTTCAAAATCCACGAAAATCGTACCGTTGGTTTCGAAGTGCACCGCGTGTCCGCGCGCAAGCAGCTCGCAGACGAACTCGTAAAATAGCGCCTCTTTGTGATGTAACATCGGCTCGCCGCCGGTGATAACGACGATCGGCTTTTGATAAAGCTTAGCGCTCTGCGGCGAGACGGAGCTTTGCGGCTTTAAATTTAAAGAATTCTGCGCCGCGAAATTTAAAGAATTTTCGCTCGTTAAATTTAAAGATTTTTCTGCGTTACCGTTTGGACGGGGAGATGTTTGCGCGGCGGTGGAATTTAACGTATCGCTTTTAGAAAAAGACTCGGCGGCGCAAAAACCCGGCGCAGAGCATGCGGGTGCGAAACAGGACAGATCTGATAAATTTGGAATTTTATTCAAAAGTTGCGTTAAATTTAAAATTTCTTCATGCTCGAAGTGGTTTGTAAAAACCGCGCGGATCGTATCGCAACCGCGCAAGATCTCGCCGGTCTTTGGCGAAATGCGCTCGCCGCCGAAGCCCTCACAGCGCAGATTGCAGCCCGCAAAGCGAAAGAAAAACGCGAGCCTGCCTGCATATTTGCCCTCGCCTTGGATACTTAAAAAGCTCTCAACAAGCCTCATCCGCCCGTCTCGTAAAATGCGCGGCTTGAAATTTCATTCGAAGCGTCCGCTTGCCAGCGATTTTTTTCGGGCTTATTCGCTAAAATTTTAGCCAAAATTTCGGCGGCTGCAGCGATGTCGCCCTCTTTGACCGCCTTTTTGATACTTAGCGCGTCCTCGAAGTAAAGACATGGGATCAAAAGCCCCTCGGCACTTAATCTGATGCGATTGCAGCTCTCACAAAAATCGTGCTTGTGCGGATCAATGATGCCGAAGGTGTAGCCGTCTCCAAGCGCATAAAGCGACGCGGGCGAGCTTTGCGATTTCGGCAGAGCGGTAAAGATAAATTTACGCCTTAAAATATCTAAAATTTCGTTTGATTTTAAGCCTGTAAGATCGCCGGCATGGGTATTTTCCATAAATTCTATGAAGCGGATCTGACAATCCTTCTCGCGGGCAAATTCCAGCAAATAGATCAGCTCGTCGTCGTTGATCCCCTTTAGCGCTACGGTATTTAGCTTGACCTTTAGTCCCGCTTCAAGTGCGGCGTCAAGGCCTTCTAAGACGTTATAAAGCACGCCTCGCTGAGCTATAAATTTAGCCCGCTCCGGACGCAGCGAGTCAAGCGACATATTGATGCGTTTTAGCCCCGCGTTTTTCAAGGCGCGCGCGTAGTTTTTGAGATAATATCCGTTGGTAGTAAGCGCAAGATCGATGTCCGGAGCATAATCCGCAATCATCTTTATAAAATCTTCGATCCCTTTTCGCACCAGCGGTTCGCCGCCGGTTATACGGATCTTTTTTACGCCGCCGTCGATCGCGACCTTGACGAATAAAAACATCTCCTCAAAGCTTAAAATATTCTCTCGCGGCACCCAGTTAAACGGCGTGCTCGGCATGCAATATCTGCATCTGAAATTACACCGCTGCGTAACCGAAATGCGCAAATAATCGATCGTTCGTCCAAATTTATCAATTAGCATATTTTGCCTTAATATCAATTTGCGGTGATTATATAAAAAACAAAGCGATTTTGCAAAATTTTATTTTTATATTGCTCCGGCTATTTTCTTACCGAGCCGATGAGCTCTTTAAGCTGATCCAGAAGCGGTCTGATCTGCTTTTCTACCCGCTCGTCGATCATCGTAGGCACTACATCTAGTCTCTGCTCTATTGTCTCGTCGATTACGTCTGCAATCGCGTTTATATCGATATTGGGAGCGACTTTACCGCCCGAATCGATCATCTCTTTTAGCTCCTCGACCTTCTTTTTAAGCAGATAGTTTTCCTGCATAGCATCGGTCAATACCTGATCAAATCGCTCGAATTTTTTATCCGCTTGCTTATCCTTAAAATATATGACGAAAAACATCAAAAATATAACGACGCAAAGTCCTAAAATGATGATAGTGTTAAGATCCATAGGGGTTCCTTAAAATAAATTTACAAAAACAAAAGCGAAAAAGGCGATGCCCAAGTAGCCGTTGAGCGTGAAAAACGCACGATCAATCTTGCTAAAATCTTTCTGCACGATCTTATGCTCGAAGTACAGGATCGTCGCGCACGCAGCCACGCCCAGATAGGCAAAAAAGCCTAAATTTGCCGCTGCGCAAAACAGCAGCCAAAAAAGCACTGCTACGGCGTGAAAAATTTTGGAGATAAACATCGAGGCTTCCTTGCCGTAAAGCGCAGGGATGCTGTAAAGCCCAGCCGTGCGGTCAAATTCCATATCTTGAAGCGAATACAACACGTCAAAGCCGCCTACCCAAAATACTACTCCAAAGCATAGCAACACCGACCATAGCGGAATTCCGCCGCTAACGGCGATCGCTCCCGCAATCGGAGCAAGCCCCAAGCAAAAGCCTAGCATCAAATGCGCGGTTTCGCTAAAGCGTTTAAAATATGAATACCCGCCCAATGCCGCTAAAATCGGCACCGAAAGCTTAAGCGCCAAAAGATTTATAAGCGCCGAAACCGCTATGAAAACCACCGCGTTTGCGATAATGAAAAGCAGTAAATTCCCGCGTCCGATCCGTCCGTCCACGCTAGGGCGCGAAGCGCAGCGCGGATTGGCGCGGTCGATATCCTCGTCCAAGTAGCGATTTAGCGCCATCGCGAAGCTTCTCGCGCTCACCGCACATAAAATCCCCAAAAAAAGCAGCTTCCAGCCGAACCATACCGAGCCGTTTTGCAGTTTGCTTGCAGTAATCATCGCCGTAAAGATAAACGGCAGCGCGAAAACCGAGTGTTTAAAAACTATTAATTCGTTGATATCGGATAAAATTTCTTTAAATTTAGCCATTTCGCCCCTTATTTTGGGCACCATTGTATCAAAAAAAAGTAAGAATAGCTCTAAATTTGATATAATTTGAACGAAAAATTTACGAAAGGAAACGCCTTGAGCCAAAATCAAAACCCGCATGCAAGCCCGCTGATCGCGATCATCGGCACCACCGCAAGCGGCAAAAGCGATCTTGCGCTAAGTATAGCGCGCGAGACCGGCGCCGTGATTTTGAGCCTGGATTCGCTCTGCATTTACCGGCAGATCGACATCGCAAGCGCCAAGCCAAGCGAGGAGCAGCTACGCGAGATCAAGCACTTCGGCGTAAATTTAATCTACCCAAACGAGTACTTTAGCGTCGGCGAGTTTATCAAAGAATACGCCGCTGCACGGGCTTTTGCAGGGCGTAGCGGCGCGCCTTTGATAATCACTGGGGGCAGCGGATTTTATCTCAAAGCGATGCTAAGCGGGCTGGCGCCGAAGGTTCCCGATTTTAAAAGCGAAATTTCAAACGATGAAATTTACGCTCTAGCGCAGCAGATCGATCCGGAATTTGCCGCGAAATTTAGCGCGTCTGACAGTTTTCGTTTAAAAAAATGGCTAAGCATCTATAAATTTTGTGGCGAGGCTCCAAGTAAATTTCTGCGCGAAAAAACCGCTCCGCCCGTCATTTCGGATATTAAAATTTTTGAGATCGACGCGCCTAAGCAGTGGCTTGCGCAGCGCATCGAAGCGCGCACGAAGGCGATGTTTGAGCACGGGCTTTTGGAGGAGGCGGAGTTTTTATTTGCTCGCTACGGTGCGGAGTGCAGGGCGCTAGGCTGCATCGGGCTAAAGGAGTGCGGGCAGCTTTTGCGCGGACAGATCTCGCGGGCGCAGTGCGAGCAGCTCGTGAGCCTGCACACGATACAGCTCGCAAAGCGCCAACGTACTTTCAACCGCTCGCAGTTCGCGGATAAAATTTCAGCGCCGCCGCAAGAGCTGGAGCGTGAAATTTTAAAATTCTTTCACTACGAGATTTAAAATCAAAATTTATCAAAATTTGTGCCCTTGCTAGAAAGCAGCGGGACAAGGAAGTAAAATTTAGATTTAATTTACCGCGTCGGTCGCATCTTTAAAATTTTGCGGGTCGCGCCAATGTCTCGTACGGCGCAGAATTTCAATTAAATTTAATCGCCTTCGTAAATATCAAAGCTAAATTTATCGTTATCAAGCCTATCAAAATTTTGATTTTCCGCGCTTGCATTGCGCTTGAAAATAAAGGCGTAACCGTATTTCTCGGGGTGCTGCGAGCTGTTTTTTAGCCCAACGACGCAAAGCTCGTAAGTGCCGCTTTGCAAGCCGAGCTTGAGCGTGGAATTAAATTTTCGTATCTTGCCCGCAGCGCCGCTTTGGCACTCATAGCCTAGCTCGAGTTCGCCGCTTTTTAGCTTATCGAAACGATACTGCAAAGCATCGAAGCTCACTAGGATCGCGGAGTCGCTTTGCGGGGCGAAATACAGCCTATCGCGCTTGAAAGCTACTTCGTAGCCCGCAGACGGCGCAAACTCCTCGTCAATGCAAACGAAGATCTCATAGCCGCGCACCGTAAGCGGGTAGAAGGGTAAAGCTTTAGCGCCCTTTACGGCGTCATAAAACAGCTGCTTGTGCGCGTCCCAGTAGCTTAGAAGCTTTTTTGCTCTGCATTTTCGCTCCTTTAAAAACTCACTCAAATCGCGCACATCAAGCAGCGCAAAACCGTAGCCGTCAGCACTTAGCTCGCCCAAAAACATATCTCTCCTTGTTGGCAAAGCGCGATAGGTTCAGCTCGCGCTTAAATTTTAGCTCAATACCCGCTTAAAAAGACGAAATTATTTACCGCGCCGGTTAGGAATTTGACTAAAAACGGCGCCAGCACGCATGCCACGCTAGCTAGTACGACGGCAAATTTTATCTGCACCGAGACCGCGCCCAGCGAGCCGTCAAGCTCCGCGTCCTCCCGCGGCTCGTGCAAAAACATACGCACGATAAGGCGCAGGTAGTAATACAGCGCGAGCGCGCTATTTACCGCCATGATGACGGCGAGGGCGAAGTAGCCCGAATTGACCGCGGCGCTTAGCAGATACATCTTGCCCCAAAACACGCTGAACGGCGGAATGCCCGCAAGCGAGAGCATAAAGATCGCCGCGCATAGCGCAAAAAGCGGATGGGTGCGGATCAGCCCGTCAAATTTCTCAAACGGATGCTCGAAGCGAGCCGCAAACTTGGAGCTTTGCGCGCAAATTTTGGCGCCGGGCTCGCAAGTTTCAGTGCCGAAAAGGGTTGTTTCCGCGCCGGGCTCGCTCGCTTTAAAATTTTGCTCGTTTTCTTTGGAATTCTGCTCGCCTGCTTTAAAGCTCCGCTCATTGCAAGTTAAATTTTGTCCGTTCGCATCTAAATTTAACTCGCCGGCGGAGTCTGGCTCGTGATTTTGCGAAAAAGGCGGCTTTGCATTTGAGATAGAGCTCTCGCCGTTTGCATTTAAATTTAAAGCGAGACTTTGGGTTTTAAATTTTAAATTTAACGAGCGCGCGCGCCTTTGCCGCACGCACCAGATGAACGCAAACGCGCCGAGGTTCGCCACGGCGTACAGGATCCAGTAGGTAAAAAGTGCGGCGTTTGCCTGCGTCGAGCCGATCACGATCGCGCAGAGCACGAAACCCGCGTGCGAAATGGAGCTGAAAGCTAGCATCCGCTTGACGTCGCGCTGCACGAGCGCCATGAGGTTCGCTAAGCTCATCGTAAGCACCGCTACGGCGTAGAGCACGATGTTTAGCCACTGCACGCCGATGCTTTGCAGCGCTTCAAATAGCCTGATCGCCACGACAAAGCCCGCGATCTTGGGCACGACGGACAAAAAGCCCGCCATAGCCGAGCTCGCGCCCTCGTAAACGTCGGGCGTCCAGGTGTGAAACGGGATCAGCGAGAGCTTAAATCCTATCGAGACGATCATAAACGAGCAGGCGGCGAAAAGTAGGATGCTAGTTTGTAAATTTGAACTCTTAGCGATCTGCGCGATATTTGAAATTTCCATAGAGCCGGTCGATAGAAAAAACATCGCCGCGCCGAATGCGAAAAAGCCTGATCCCAGCGCGCCCATTATGAAGTATTTTAGCGCCGCTTCGATTGATCTGGCGCGATTATGCAGCGCGATTAGCGTATAAAGCGCTAGCGAGCCCGTCTCAAGCCCAACGAGGATCATCATTAAGCTTTCGCTCGCGACCATAAACTCATACCCCACAAGCACGAATAAAAACAGCACGAAAAACTCCGCGGTGTGGTACTCGTGCGCACTTCTCGCGCCCAAAGACAGAAATATGAAAAATATCGAGCCCGCGAGCATAATAAGCATCGATAGCGTCGCGATTCCGTCCACCAGCATTACATCGAAAAGCCCGCGTATGCCGCTGTTGTATCCAAAAACGAGTCCGAAGCCCAGAGCTAGCGCCAGTATCGTGATGACGGCGTAAAATTTATACGATAGCGTGCGCGCAAAAAGCGAAACCGCGAGCATCAGCAGGGCAAATCCTCCAAGTATCGCCATAGGCGCGATCGAGGCTAAATTTAAAAGATTATTTTGCATCGCTTCTTACCTTAAAATTTGCTTTTTCCATATAGGCGCGAGTTGCGGTCTGAGAGGCTTTGTTAAACATCAGCTCAAGGCTTTGCGTCACGCTAGGCTCGATGCTCTTTAGCATCAAATTCGGCGCGACGCCAAGCACTACTACCAGTACGCAGATCGGGATGATAGAGCAAAGTTCGGTTCTGTTTAGATCGCTTAGCTTTTTATTCTCATCATGCACGAGAGCGCCGAAGAAGGTCTTTTTATAAAGATTCATCGAATAGATCGCGCCCATTATTATGCCGAGTCCGCCCAAAAGCGCATAGCTAAAGCTTATTTTAAAAATTCCTACAAGGCTTAAAAATTCTCCCACGAAGCCGATCGTAAGCGGAAGTCCTATCGAGCCTAGCAGCACGACGCAAAAACAAAACGCATAAAGCGGCATCACTCGCGCAAGCCCGCCGAACTCGCTAAAAAGCTTCGTATGCCTGCGGTCGTATAAAAAGCCTACAAGCATAAAAAGCCCGCCGCTTACGATACCGTGGCTTATCATCAAAAATACCGCGCCGCTCATTCCTTCGCGGCTCATTGAAAAAATTCCTAGCATTATGACGCCCATATGCGCGATCGAGCTATACGCGATAACCTGTTTGATATCCTTTTGCGCAAAGGCGATGAAGCTTGCATAGATGATCATAACGATCGCCACGGCGCACATCATCCCGCTAAAATGCACGCTCGCATCGGGAAATAGCGGCAGCGAAAATCGTACGAAGCCGTAGGTACCCATTTTAAGAAGCACGGCGGCAAGCAGAACCGAGCCTATCGTAGGGGCCTGCCCGTGCGCGTACGGAAGCCAGGTATGAAAAGGAAAGCAAGGCGTCTTGATCGCAAAAGCGACCGAAAATGCCAAAAATAGAGGAATTTGCGTGCTAAGCGGCAGCGATAGGCTCTGCCAGTTTAGGATATTAAAGCTATACTCGCCCGTAGCCTCGTGGTATAAGTAGCTCATCGCTACAAGCCCAACGAGTAGAAACATCGAGCCTAGGAAGGTGTAGATGAAAAATTTTACCGCGGCGTAAATTCTCTTGCCGCTGCCCCACGCGCCGATGATATAGAGCATCGGAATAAGCGAAAGCTCCCAAAATATGTAAAACAAAATCGCATCTAGCGCCACGAAAACGCCCACCATCGTCATCTCTAAAAATAGAATGCAGATGATTAAATTTTTGGCGCGCTCTTTAATGCTTAGGCTAAGCAGCGCTAAAAAGGTAATGAGCGTGCTTAGGATCACTAAAAACAGCGAAATTCCATCCACGCCGATGAAGTAGTTGATACCGTATTCGCTTATGAAAGGGTGTAGTACGCTAAACGCGATGCCGTCCACCGGCTCGTAGAGTATCCACAAAACGAGCGAAAGCACGAACTCTATAAAGCTCATCGTAACGGCGTAGGTCTTAATGCTCGCTTCGTCGATCAAAAAGCCTAAAACCGCAGCTACCGCCGGAAAAAATATAACCAAACTTAAAAAGTATTCCATGCCCACCTCACAGCGCAAACGCCAAAATCAGCAAAATGAAAGATCCCAAAACCATCCACCTTAAATTTGCGCTCAAATCTCCGCTATTGCTTACGCGATCCGCTCCTTCGCCGCTTTTTACCGCCACGCGAGCGATCAGATCGACGCTGGCGTCTATGATCGCGCCGTCGCATTTAGCGCAGATCTCGCTAAGCCTTTCGTATCCGCGCACGATCACGCGCTCGTAAATTTGCGGGATAAAATACTGCGCGATCAAAATTTTATAAAATTTGCAGTTCTTTAAATTTTGGCTAAATTTACCCTTGCCGTATGTCCAAATCGTTCCGATCGCTACCGCGCTTATCATCGCTAGCGTTAGGGCGATCAAAATTACCTCCACGCCGTGCGGGATCGAAGCTTTAAAGCCCGGAAGTATGCTAAGCACGAATTCCGCGAAATCGTGCTCGAAAAAGCCCGCGATCACCGCAGGCACGGCTAACACGCCCATCGCGATGAGGGCAAAGCCTTTCGCCTCGTGCGGATGGTGGGTAAAATTTTGCTTGCCGAAAAACACGAGCATTATCAGACGCACGCTGTAAAACGTCGTCATCGCAGCGCCCGCAAACAGCAGCGCCCAGATAAAATACGCGTCCGCGCTCCACGCCGCTTCTAAAATTTTATCTTTTGAAAAAAAGCCCGCGAACGGATAAAATCCGCAAAGCGCGAGCGAGCCTATGCACATTAAAATCGCCGTAGGTCGCATAAACTTATATAATCCGCCCATATTTTGGATATTTAGATCGTCTTTCATCGCGTGCATTACGTTGCCCGCGCCCAAAAATAGAAGCGCCTTGAAAAACGCATGCGTCGCCAGATGAAATAGTGCGATCCAATACGCCCCAAGCCCCGCGGCTACGAACATATAGCCAAGCTGCGAAAGCGTGGAGTAGGCGATGATCTTTTTAAGATCGTTATGAACCAGCGCCATCGAAGCCGCAAAGACCGCCACAAAAGCGCCCAAGCAGACGATGAAGCCGCTTACTTCGGGCGCGAGCGCGAAAATCGTGTTTGCGCGGATTACCAGATAAACGCCCGCCGTAACCATCGTCGCTGCGTGAATGAGCGCGGATACGGGCGTCGGACCCGCCATCGCGTCTGCCAGCCAGGTATGGAATGGAAACTGCGCGCTTTTGCCCATCGCGCCGATAAATAAAAGCGCTGCGATTAGGGTTAAAATTTCAGGCTCCAAGCCCGCCGCATTCGCAAACACTACCTCATACCGCAGCGAGCCAAAATTTAAATAGATCAAAAAAATTCCAAGCAGCATCCCAAGATCTGCGATGCGGTTCATTATGAAAGCCTCGTTGGCGCACCAGCTGTAATTGCTCCTATCATACCAAAAGCCGATCAGCAGCCACGAGCAGAGTCCGACCCCCTCCCAGCCGATGAAAAGCCCTAAAAAATTATCGCTCGTTACCAAAACCAGCATCGAAAAAACGAAAAGCCCCAGGAAGCTGAAAAATTTAGCGAAGTTTTCATCATCCCACATATAGTAGATCGAGTACACGTGCACTACGCTGGAAACGATGCCTACGACCACCATCATCACCGCACTTACGCTATCTATGAGAAAGCTAAATTTTGCGTCCAAAAATCCCGTGCTTATGAAATCGGCTAAGCTTACGCTGATTAGGCGGTTGTCAGAGACGAGCTCCATCAAAGCAAGTGACGCGATAGTGCTTAAAATCACCAGCGCCGAGCAGATTACGCCAATAAACATCTTATCTTTGGCGCGAATGAAAACGCCTGCGAAGATCGCCGAGGCAAGCGGTGCAAAAAGGGCGATTAAGAGCCATACAAAAACGGTATCAAGCATCCGGTCCATCCTTGGAAGGATTTTTAAAATTTACGAAGCTGTCAAGTTCGATGCTGCCCGTTTTCTTATACCACAAGATGAGTAATCCAAGCCCCACGGCCATCTCGCTCGCAGCGATTGCGACGATGAAAAGTGCAAAAATTTCGCCGTTTATATTGTCGTAAAATTTCGCCACGGCAACGAGGGCTAAATTTGCGGCGTTTAATAAAATTTCGCTCGAAAAAAAGAGCATTATTAAATTCCTTCGCTTCATCATACCTGCAAGCCCGAGCCCAAACATCATCGCAGCGACGATCAGATAGTGATTTAGACCCATTTTATCCCTCGCTCTCTTCGTAGCTCAGGCTCGCGTCCATCTGCTTATGCGCAAGCACGATAGCGCAGATCATCGCCACGAGCAGCATCACGGCGGCAAGCTCGAAAATCGCCAGATATTTCGTAAAAATAATCATCCCAAGCGCCTCGGTATCGTCGGTGTTTAAAATTTTAAGCGTTTCTACGTTGTTTGCGACCACCGCGCCGAGCACGATAATCACGAGCAAAAATGCGGTCACGCCGCTAAGCGCGAAAAATAGCCTTGCCCCCTTTTTCGGCTCGCTTACGTTTTTATCCGCGCCCAAAAACATCAGCGCAAAGCCGTAAAGCACGATCACGGCGCCAGTGTAGACTATGATCTGCACTACGCCCAAAAACTCCGCATCCAGCAAAAAGAAAAATCCGCTCATAAAGACCATGCCGCCGGCCAGCGCGCTAAGGGCGTAAAGGACGTTTTTGCTAAAAATGCTAATGCCGAAAAGCGCCAGGCAAACCGCGCTGAAAAAATAAAATGCAAGCGTTTGTATCATTGCTCCTCCTCCTGCGCGGCGGAATTTTCGGCGCATTGCGAGGCGGAATTTTCTTTGGAATTCCGCGCCGAATCAAGCGTAGAATTTTCAGCTTCCGCAATGGAATTCTTTTTGGAATTTGCCTTAGATTTTTTGCCTCGCGCGGCGGAATTTCCCGCGTCTTGCGGAATGGAATTTTCTTTGGAATTCTCCGAAAAATCGTCGTTCGTAGCGGAATTATTTTTAAAATTTTCCGTAGAATCGCCGACAGAATTGTCAGCGTGCGGCGCAACGGAATTCTCTTTAAAATTTTCCACCAAATTTTTACTATCCGTAGCGGAATCTTTTGCATTTTGTGAGGCGGAATTTCCTTTGGAATTTCGCGCCAAATCAAGCGTAGAATTTTCAGCGTCCGCGGAATTTTCTTTAGAATTTTTGGCGTTTGCGGCGGAGCTTTCCTTTAAGCTTGCCCGCCCCACGTCTTGCCGCTCGGCTAAAATTTCGCCGCTTAAGCCCGCGCCCTTTGAAAATAGAATTTTATCGCTAGCGGCACCCTCTTTTTTGGAGCTTTCCGCGGCGCTATTTTTTAAATTTGAATCCGCGCTCTTTAAGCTTGGCTTGTCGCTTGCGGCGTCGCTTTTTATATAGGCGTTCGGCGTCATCTTAATCCGCGCGCCCGCGTTTTCATCCAGGCTACCGTAGCCCGCAAACTCCTGCGCCGCGCCGTTTAAACATAAATTTTCGCCGCGAATCAAAAGATCCTCTTTGAAGCCGTAGTATGCCCGCTGTTCGCTAGCAAGCTCATATTCGCAGCCGTGCACGATAGCGATCTCAGGGCAGACATCCGCGCAAAGCCCGCAATAGACGCAGCGCCCTAAATTTATCGAGTAGTTATCTACCTTTTTGCGGCCGTCGCTGCCGAGGCTTGTCTCCATCGCGATGCAGTTCGCCACGCAGATCTTCTCGCACAAACCGCATCCGATGCAGCGTTCGCTGCCGCTTTCAAGCAGGCGCATAAGCTTGTGCACGCCGCGGTATCTAGGCGGCATGACAAATTTTTCCATAGGATACCGAAGCGTATGCGAGCCGCCGCGCTTAAACATATTTCGCAAAACAACCCACAGCCCCACGAAAAGCTCGCCACTAAAGGTGCGGGCTAGGAATCTGCGAAACTTATCACCGCCGGATTTAATAGGGGCTCTTTTGTCGATCTGGACATATCTTGCCATCGCACCCCTCCTTAAACGATCGCTAGCGCGGTAATTAGCACGCAAGCAAGAGCTAACGGCATGCAGACTTTCCAGCAAAGCCCCATCAGCTGATCGGGGCGCAGATGCGGCCACGCCGCGCGCGCCCATAGGAAGCAGAAAAACACGAGGCTTGATTTTAATACCATCATAACGCCGCCAGGGATAAACCAAAACGCGTTGAATCCGCCCAAAAACAGCAGCGTCGTAGCGACTGAGTAGGTTATGATATTGGCGTATTCGCCGATAAAAAACATACCCCAGCGCATACCCGAATATGCCGTACCCGCGCCCGCTACGATCTCGGTTTCGTTTTCGGTAAGACACAGCGGCGTGCGGTTGCACTCTACAAAGGCTGCGATGAGAAATAGCGCGAAGCAAACGGGCTCTTTCCAGATAAACCACTTATCTATGCCGCCGCTTTGCGCGCTTACGATGTCGATGAGCGAGAGCGAGCCCGTGATCATCACGATAGGGATCAGGCTAAGGCCGTTTATCACCTCAAAGCAGGTGATCTGCAAAAACGCGCGAAACGCGCCTATCGTGCCCCATTTATTGTAGCTCGCAAGCCCTCCGATCAGCAGTCCGTAAACGCAGGTGCCGCTAGCCCCGAGTAGGAACAAAATTCCCACATTTATATCGCTTAAAATCGGCTGTATCGTCCGCCCGCCGATAGTAAACTCCGGTAGCAGCGGCACCACCGAAAGCGCCACGAAAGCTCCCGTAGCCGATATTATCGGCGCGATTTTAAAAAGAAGCTTATTCGCCCGCGCAGGGATCGCGTCCTCTTTGGTAAAAAGCTTTATCATATCCGCGCCCACCTGCAAAAGTCCCGCAGGCCCGACCATAGAGGGCCCGATCCTGCGCTGCATAAAGGCAAGCACCTTGCGCTCGGCATAGGTCGCAAGCCCCGAGAGCAGCGCGATGACGGCTAAAATCACGAGCGCCTTTAAGACGGTGGCTACGAAATAAAATGCACTATCGCTCATCTGCCCTCTCCTTTAGAATTTGAAATTTTCTCGATTTTTACGCCGGCGTAGCGCGAGGTTTTGAAAAATATCTCGCCGCGCAGTTTCTCATCAAAATACGGCAGATACGCCCCGCTAAAGCCTGGATCGATCTTTACGCTAGCGACGATTTCGCGCTTTAAGCTTACGAGCCCGGTTGCGCCGCTTTCGCCATTTTCATCACCGAAGGCATTGGCTTTGCGAGCACCGCTTGCACGATCCGCTTTTTTTGCACGACCAGCGCCGCCTTTGTCGCTTTCGTTGCTAGCAGCGCTAGTTTTGCCTGCGTCGCTAGTTTTTTCATCATGGCCCGCATCGTCTGCTTGATAAATTTTAACGATGTCGCCTGCACTCACGCCCAAGCTTTCGGCGATGCTAGGGCTTAGATACAGTGCGCCCGCTTCGCCCAGAGCGCTGCTTGCGCCGCTAAATTTATTGAATTGATGCAGCGGATTTGCCTCATAGATTAAAATTTCGCCCTCGCCTGCTCTAAGCGGCGCGGAAGGCGAAATTTCAAACTCCTCCTCGCTAGCGACAAACTCCTCATTTCGCAGCTCATATCCGCGGTGGTTTGCGCCGCCGTTGTCGTAAAAATTTTCTAAATCGTCAAATTTGACCTGCTCAAAATCCGCGCCCAAGCTTGACGTATAGCTAATCGCGTGCTCCGCGCAAACTCCCAGCGCACAGGCGATGTCGTTTAGCTCATATCCGCCGTAATCAAGCGCCGCATTGGTAGGCACCACGCGCTTGTCGTAGTTCGTAAACGTGCCCTCCTGCTGCACCAAGCTAGGCGCGTCCAGATCGGCTTCCAACACGCCGAAGCTAATATCGCCCGCTTCGTTGTAGCCTAGCGTCTCGCCCGCACTCATTTGCGCACTAAGCTCACAGATGAGAGCGACGCCAAGGCTGTTCGTGCGCGGCGGCACCACTAGCACTTTTAGCGGCGTATAGCGCTGCACCAAACCCGCTAGGCGCGCGAGCATGGCGCTATTTGGCGTGCGGATAAAATCCTCGCCGATGATGAGCGAAAAACTCTCCTTTTTAGCCAAAAGCTCATCCACTTTCTGCTCGTCCAGCCCGAGTGCTGCGGCAAAATTTGAAATTTTACTTTCCGCGGGATTCTCAGAATTCTGCGCAGAATTTTTTGCGGAATTTTCAGCGTTGCCGTCCGCGCTTGCGGAATTTTCGGCACCGCTCACACTCGCAACATTCCCAGAGCCATTTGCCTCCGCAGAATTCTCAGGATTTTGCGAATCTGCGGGTTTATCGTCTAAATTTTGCTTCGCCGTGGCGCGCGAAATTTCAAATTCCGCCGCGAGTTTCGCATCCAGCCATTCAGGCAGATCGCGCCCGAACTTTTGCAAGATCCAAAGCAGGATCTGTGCCTCCAAGCCCGCGGCGTGTGGCTGATGGATGAAATTTTTACTAAAGCCTTTAATGCCCTCGTCGCAAAACGGATGGAAATAGATTCCGCTTGCCTTATTTAGCTTGCAGGCGCTGTTTACCGCATAGCCCAGATTTGGAGCGTCGCTGCGCAAAAATGTGCCGCAAACGACGATGAAATCGCTATTTTTAATCGTCTGCGAATCCGCATTATAAAATTTCGTGCCGCTAAATTTGGAAAATTCGCGCAGGAATTTTTGATACGCAAGCGCTTCGTCGTTGATCAGAGCGAGCTTAAATTTTTGCCGCAAAAGCTCTAAAATCCGCGCCTCTTCGTTGGTGATGAAGCTATTAAATTTGATATTTTTGATCTCGCCATCCTCGATGCCGCGCACGATGCGGTTAAAAACCGCTTCGTTTTTGCTCGCCTGCTCATTTGAAAAATCCCAGCCGAAGCGCGCTCCCGCATGCAGGACGCTAAAATTTATGTCGCTACTAACGCGATAAATTTTTTCACGTGGGTCGCCTATGCCGCGGCGCTTGATCTCGTAATAAAGCAGTTCGCAGTCGCTACTGTGCGGGTTGGAAGCGGGGATTTGGCGCAGTTCCCAGGCGTTTGAAACGTATTTAAACGCGCTCTCTACCAGAGCCCCCGTCGGGCAGACCGCCGCGCTCTCGCCATAGTTTACGCAATCATCATTTTCATTTACCCGCGCGATTAGGCTTTTTTGCAGCTTGTTCCACACGGCGTAGGCGTCTTTGGGCATCGCGTCCTTTTGCTCCTTACTTAGCGCATCTCCGCCGCGCGGGACGAGCTTAAAAGCATCTACGCCCAAGCGGTCTTTTGCGGCGGTGATACAGCGCTCGCAGACGATACAAAGGCTAGGATCATAGCTTAAATATCCCCAATCCTGCACCTCGCGCGCCGTATCGCGGATAGCGTAGCTTTGGGTATTTGTGCGCATCAGATGAGCTAAATTTTGAAGCTCGCACTCGCCGCTTTGATCGCAAACCCCGCACGCCATCGGATGGTTGATACAATAAACCTGCGTAATCGCCTCGCGCTCGGCGTCAATCTCGGGGCTGCGGCTGTAAACAACCATGCCGTCTTTGGCTTTGGCGTTGCAGCTATAGACACGCTTGCCGTCCGCTTCGACCATACAAAGCCTGCATGCGAGCGTCGGCGTACCGCCGCTTAGATAACAAAGCGCGGGGATAAAAACGCCGCAGCGACGCGCGACCTGCAAGATGTACTCGCCCTCGTCGCACTCGCAAGCTTTACCGTCGATCGTGATCTTTGCCATTTTAAACCTTAGAAATTTCTGCGAGTTCGAAATTATAACCGCCAAAGCCCTGCCCGCCCGAGCCCAAAAGCGCGATCGTGCCCTTTAGCTCCTCATCCAAAATAAATTCTTTTTCTAAATTTAGATGCGGCGTTTTGATGCGGACGCGATCGCCGTCCTTGATCTTTGCGACCATACAAAAATACCTTCCGCCGATGAGTTTATCGTTCGCATCGTGTTTGAAAACCACGGCGCCGTCGAAGCTCATAAGCTCTTTTAAAGGGCTTAAATTCGCCCCCTCTTGCGCGCCCAAATCCGCTCGCTCGCCGCGTAAGCTTAAAATTTTAATCCCGAATTTTGCCGCTATGAGAGATAGAAAGGCTTTGATATTTTCGGCATCGGGATGGGTTTTAATGAGCGCATCGTCGATCAAAAGCGCGTCGCAGCCGCTTTGCAAAAACTCGCAAATCTGCTCGATCTCCTCCTCGCCCACGCTGCTTTCGCCGCTTAGATACTCCAGATCCAGCTCCGCGAAATAGGGCTCGTCGCAAAAACTAGCGCAGATTAGCGCCAGCACGAAGCTTTGCGCGCCGATCTCGCATTTTATCAGCTTGCCCGGAAGATGCAGGTCTTGCAGCGGCGATACGCTTAAAATTTCAGCGCTCTTAAAACCTTCTGCAAGCGCGGGATTTTGCAAGCTAAGCAGCGACGCAAAATTTAAAATTTTCATCCTCTCCCCTTTTTGGCGACGATCATCCAATCGACCTGATTGTATCTGATAGAATTTAATAGCGTGGAATTTAGCCCCTCCACCAGATCTGCGCTTTTTTGAACCGCGCTGAAATCGCCCATCTCAAACATAAAGATCATCGTCTCGCCGTGAGCGGAATTTTTTAAAATTTCGCCCATACGGTTTAAAAATTTATCGCCCAGATGCCTCAAATCGTAGCGTTTCATCGATCCACCTCGCCTAAAATGATATTCGTGCTGCCGATGATCGCCGCGGCGTCGGCAAGATACTGCCCAGGTAAAATTTCTTCATAGACCGCGCAGTGCCAAAAGCTCGGCGTGCGGATCTTAAGGCGGTACGGGCGACTTTCGCCCATCGAGCGGATATAAAATCCAAGCTCGCCCTTAGGGCTCTCGCTCGCGGCGTAAATTTCGCCCACGGGCGGGCGCAAGCCCTGCGTAACCAGCACAAAATGCTGCATCAGCGAGTAATTTTGCGTCATGATCTGCTCTTTGCTGGGATTTACGTAAGCGGGATCGATCGCTAAAATTTGCGGATCGCTTAGCGGATAGTGTTTCGCGCACTGGCGCAAAATTTTAAGGCTCTCGCGCATCTCCGCCATATAACACTTATAGCGCGCGTAGCAATCGCCCTCGCTCGCATACGGCACGTCAAAATCAAGCTCGTCGTAGATGAGATAGGGCTCTTCTTTTCGAATATCCCAAGCATGCCCGCTAGCGCGGAGCGTCACGCCGCTACAGCCGCAGCTAAGAGCCGCTTCGTGCGAGATCACACCCACCCCTTCGGTTCGCATTAGCCAAATTCTATTCGTATCGAGCATATCTTCAAATTCTTTAATATCGCTTGGAAATTCGTCGCAAAACTTTAACATCTCTTCTAGCCAGCCGTTAGGCAGGTCCAAAAATACACCGCCGATTTTGATATTATTGTGCGTAAGGCGCGCGCCGCAGTATTTTTCTATGAGATCGAGTATGTATTCGCGCGAACGAAAACAGTATAGAAATACCGTCATCGCGCCGATATCAAGCGCGTGCGTACCTAAAAACAGAAGGTGCGAGCTGATGCGATTAAGCTCTAGCAAGATCGTGCGGATGATCTGCGCGCGGCGCGGCACTTCGATGCCGCAGAGCTTCTCGACCGCGGCGCAAAAGCCGTAGTTGTTCGAGCCCGATGCGACGTAATCGATGCGATCTGTTACGGGGACGAACTCCGCGTAGATCATATTTTCTGCCATCTTTTCGATGCCTCGGTGCATGTAGCCCACGCCCGGGCGGGCGCGCACGATGCGCTCGCCGTCAAGCTCCAGCACGAGCTTTAGTTGACCGTGCGCGCTTGGATGCTGCGGACCGAAATTTAAGATCATATTCGCGCCCTCGCGCTCGTACTCAATGTTTTCGAAAAACGGTCTTAGCTTGCTTGGATTTTGCATTATTTTCTCTTCGTGATGATCTTGTAAATTCCGCGTTTAGCGCGTTTTACGAAGCGCACGCCGCCCTCTTCTTGATATTCTTGCAAAATTTTTTCTTGCGGGCGCGGCTCGCCGCAACCGCTCTCGTGATAGAGCCGCGTAAAGTTAAAGGTATCCTTTTCATCTACGAATGCGGAATTTCGGTTTTCTTCGCCGATCCGCTCACGTGCCCCAACCCCAAAAATTTTATCCACCTCGTACCACTTGGCAAACTCGTCTCCTTGCAGCGGATAGGACTTTAAAAGCGGGTGTCCGAACCAATCATCGGGCATTATTAGGCGCGCTAAGTTCGGATGATTTTCAATCCAAACGCCCATCATATCGTATAGCTCGCGCTCCGCCCAGTTCGCGCTTTTGTAAATGCCCGCAGCGCTTTGCAAAAAGCTCTCATTCGGCACGAAGCACTTTATCCGCGCGCGGCGCGCCCTTTTGATGTCCAAAAGCTGATAAAAAACCTCAATGCCGCCGCGAGCCTCGGTAAAATCCACGCCGCTTAGCTCACATAAAATTTCATATCCCGCGCCCTTAAGCGCACGCAGCGCCGCTAAATTTTGCGCAGGCTCCACATAGAGCACGAGAGTGTTAAATTCCACGTATGAGTTTAAAATTTGAACGCCTTCAAGCGCGTCCAGATCGTCTTTGGAATCGCTCTCGTTTGCGCTGGATTTAGGCGTTTCCTCGGGAATGAAAAATCTGTCTTTGTAGTAATTTTTTTTACTCTGATCGCCTTTGGGATTAAATTTTCTCATCAGATCAGCCTTTTTGCTTTCTGCGCGCGGCGCGGAGTTTGGGTGCGGATCTTTTTTTGCAGCACCATCATCGCAAACTGCAGCGTCTCGGGGCGCGGCGCGCATCCGGGCAGATAGATATCAACTGGCACTATGCGGTCGCAGCCCTGCACCGTCGCGTAGGTATTAAACATCCCCCCGGTATTGGCACAGCTACCCATACTGATGACCCATTTGGGCTCAGGCATCGCGTCGTATAGGCGGCGAGTAAACTCGGCGTGCTTTTTGCTAAGCGTGCCTGCGATTATCATCACATCCGATTGCTTGGCGCTTGCGCGAAATATCGTGCCGAAGCGGTCAAAGTCAAATCTGCCCGCGCCCGCCGCCATCATCTCGATCGCACAGCAAGCAAGCCCGTATGTCATCGCCCACAAAGAGTTGCTCCTGCCCCACGCAATTAGCTTATCCACGGTGGTAAGAACTACGGGAAGCCCGTTTTCGCGCGCGTAGTTTATCTTATGCTCTGCCAATTTAGCGCTCCTTTTTTCCAGGCATAGATGAAACCGATACCTAATAATACGATGAAAAACGCCATCTCTACAAGCCCGAACACGCCTAAAATTTTAAAATTTACCGCCCACGGAAACATAAAGATAATCTCGACATCAAAAAGTATGAAAAGCACGGCTATCAAAAAAAAGTGGGAGTTCATTCGGTTAGGCTGTTTGACGGCCTCGGGGCCGCTTTCGTAAATTTCGCCCTTGAGCCGCTCGTCGCGTCTATCTGCCAAACGCGAGCCTACCAAAGAGGATAGTTTAACGATGAGCGAAAAGATGCAAAAAGTTAGGATTAGCATTACGAATATTCCGAAATACGGGCTTTGCAGCGGAATTCTAGACATTTTTCGCCTCGGTTTTAAAATTTAATGTGGATTGTAACGAAGTATTGATTTAATAAAGCTTAGCGCGCGCCACTAAATTCGCTTTTAAAATTAAAATTTATATACCTCGCCCGTGCGATTTAGTGGGGATTAAGGCGCGTGTGGTAAAATTTCGCGGATTTTAAGGGAGAGCTATGAAACCTAGCAAGATAAGTCTCATTTTCTACGGCATATTCTGCGGCGTAACAATCTATTTTCTTATCTGGGGATTCGGTTTTATAGGAAGCGGCGATAAAATGCTATTTTTAGTTTCGGTATTTTTGGGCATCTTTATGGCCTTTAATATCGGCGGAAACGACGTGGCAAATTCCTTCGGCACCAGCGTCGGAAGCGGCACCCTTAGTATCGCGCAAGCCCTTTGTATCGCGGCGGTATTTGAAGCAAGCGGCGCAGTAATTGCAGGCGGCGAAGTAACCTCGACGATTCGCAGCGGCATAATCGATCTTAGCAAAATGGATGTGCATCCGAGAGACTTTATCTACGTAATGATGAGCGCACTTTTTGCGGCTGGCGCGTGGCTGCTTTTTGCCAGCAGAAAGGGTTTGCCCGTATCTACTACTCATGCGATCATCGGCGGTATCGTGGGCTCGGGGCTTACGCTAGGCGCCCTGCTTAATACCGCAGAGGCTTCCGCGTTGTGGCTCGTGCAGTGGGATAAGATCGGCAAAATAGCGATCTCTTGGGTGCTCTCACCGATTTTGGGCGGAGTGATCTCCTTTGGAATTTTCTGGCTAATCAAGCATTATATTTTGGATTACAACCGCTACGCTCAAATAAAGATCGACCGCATAAAGCGCGAAAAAAAATCTCTCCGCAAATTGCATAAAAAGACCTTCGAGACCCTGGATGACATTCAAAAGATCGCCTATGCAGAAGCGCTAAATCACGATATTTACGCGATGCGCGATCCCGATTTCGACCCAAGCGAGCTGGATAGCGAGTATTATAAAAAGGTGATCGAGCTTGACGCGAAAAAAGAGAAGCTCAAATCCCACAAGGCCCTAGAGTACGGGATCCCCGCCGTAGCCGGTATCGGAGCCTTCGTAATCTCTGCGATGCTGATATTTAAGGGGCTGCATAATCTAAATTTCGGGCTTACGAATTTTTACAACTACCTCATCATCGGTATGTCGACGCTAATTACGTGGCTTTTAATGTTTATTTTCGCTAAAACCCTGCGCCGCTCAAATTTAAACAAATCCGCGTTTTTGATGTTTAGCTGGCTGCAGGTGCTCACCGCTAGCGGCTTTGCGTTTTCGCATGGCAGCAACGACATCGCAAACGCCGTGGGTCCGTTTGCCGCCATCATCGATACGATGGCTACGAATAGTATCAATCCCTCCACTCCCGTGCCGCAGCAGATTATGATAATGTTCGCAGTAGCCCTCATAGCGGGACTTTGGTTCATCGGCAAAGAGGTAATCGCCACCGTAGGCACCAATCTTACGAAAATCCACCCAGCCTCGGGCTTTAGCGCCGAGCTCGCAAGCGCCGTCGTCGTAATGGCGGCATCGGTGCTGGGGCTGCCGATCTCCTCGACCCACGTGCTAATAGGCGCGATTTTGGGAATCGGCTTGGTAAATCACAACACGAACTGGTCGCTGATGAAGCCGATCGGGCTAGCGTGGATCATTACCCTACCCGTCTCGGCGCTGCTTTCGGCGTTTGCATTTGTACTTTTGCGCCACGTATTTTAGGCTAAATTTAAAAATCCGCTCTCTGAAATTTTAAAATTTCGCAAAATTCTATGCAGGCTAAATTTTAAAATTTTACGGCGCCGAAGCGAGCAAATTTTGCATCTCCTATTGCGACCGCACACTGCATAAAACTCGCTAGCGGCGACACAGATCTCGCCCGCACGCCCTATAAAATTTAATAAAATTTTAGCTACAATCGCGCTTTTAAATTTAGGGAAGCTATGAGTAAATTTGAAATTTTCAGATCCACCCTCGCCGTGATGATGGGCTACGTGCCGCTAGGGCTGGCGTTTGGTATCTACGGCATCAGCCAAGACTTGCCCGTATGGGCGCTGGCGCTAACCTCGCTGCTGATCTACGCAGGAAGCGTGGAGTTCGTGCTGATCGCCTTCATCGTAACCCACGCCTCGCTCGTAGATACCTTTGTCGTGGCGTTTTTGCTAAATTTTCGCCATTTTTTCTATACGATGTCGGTGCTGGACGAGCTGCGCTTCGTGCGTCATAAAATTTACGCCGTATATGCTCTTACCGACGAAACCTTTGCGCTGCTAAAAGCGCGTGCGTTTTTGCGCCCCGAGGAGCTTAGCGGCGAACAGCCCGTAACGCCGCAAAGATTAAAAGAGCTTGATCTGCTCTATAATCTAACCGCGGTCTTAAATCATTCCTACTGGGTCGCGGGCGTCGTTGCGGGGGCTGTTTTGGGAGCAAGCTTGAAGCTTGATTTTAGCGGAGTCGAGTTTAGCCTGACGGCGCTTTTTGCGATGCTAACCTATGAGGTTTTTAAAGCAAATCCGCAATACAAAGTGCTATTGCTAGGATTTGCCTGCGCGTTTGCGGGGCTTTTTATCTTTCCTACAAAATACTTTTTATTCGGTACTTTGATTTTCGGCACTGCGGTTTTGCTGCTCTTTCGTAAATACTTCGAGCGACCTTCGCGTACGGGACGCAGGCTGCGAAAATTCCTAAAAAGGAGCAGGTAGTGGAAATTTTACCCTATATCTTTCTGGCCTCGCTCGCTACGATTTTGACGCGATTTTTGCCGCTGCTGCTTTTTAAGAAAAAGACCGCGAGTCCAAGCTTATCGTATCTGCAGAAAAACTCGGGTCTTTTGATAATGGTCGTTTTGACGATCTACGCGCTTAAGACGATGCTGCCTAGCTTCTCAGGCGAGCGAGCTTTTAGCGTGAACGCGCTGCAAACGGCGACGCTGCTATTTTGCCTGATTATGGCGTTTGTCGTGCATGCTAAATTTCGCAATTCGCTCGCGACGATAGCACTTCCTACGCTAATGTATATGGCGGCGCTGCGCTTTTTATTAAATTATTGATAAATTTATAAGTTAGTTTTCGATAAACTTCAAAAATTAGTTTTTAAGTTTAAAAAAGGTTAAAGTTTTATGAATTTTATCAGTCAAATGGTGCATAGCTTCGCCAAAAAATACGCCGCCGACACCATGCAAAAATCCCTATATAACTCCCTTAGAATCGACATCACGCAGGAAAATATCGCTAAAATTCCAAACCCCGATAAAAAATATATGCTCTACATGCACGTACCATTCTGCCACACGTTTTGCCCGTACTGTTCCTTTCATAAATACGCCTACGAGCGCAGCGCGTGCAAGGCGTATTTTAGCGCGCTGCGCACCGAGATGCAGCGCACGAAGGACGCAGGCTACGACTTTGAGACGCTTTATGTAGGCGGCGGCACGACGCTCATCGACGAGGATGAGCTAGCGCGCACGCTAGAGCTTGCCAAGTCGCTTTTTAGCATCAAAGAGGTCTCGTGCGAGAGCGATCCCAACCACATTGAGCCTGAGAGCTTGCTGCGATTTCGCGGGCTAATAGACCGCCTAAGCGTGGGGGTTCAGAGCTTTGATGACGATATTTTACGCAAAGCTTCGCGCTACGACAAATTCGGCTCGGGCGAAATTCTGCAAGAAAAGCTATCCCGAGCGGTCGGAATTTTACCGATTTTAAGCCTAGATCTGATTTTTAACTTTCCGTTTCAAACACGCGAAATTTTACTTCGCGACATCGAAGCGGCAAAGGCGGTGAAGCCCGAGCAGATCACGCTGTATCCGCTGATGAAATCCCCTTTGATGCGCGATCAAATAGCACGGAGCCTCGGCGTTAGCAACATAGACCGCGAGGAGGAGTTTTACTCCATCATCTGCAAGGAATTTTCTAGCTGGCACCGCAGCAACGCATGGGCTTTCGCTCGCGAAAAATCAAATATGAGCGACGAGTATGTAGGCACAAACCACGAATACGTGGGCATCGGAAGCGGCGCGTTTAGTTTCCTAGGCGGCAGGCTGCTCGTAAATACGTTCAACCTCGAAGAGTACGCAAGCAGGGTGCGCAAAAACGAAAGCACCGTAATCGCCACTTGCGATTTTAGCAGATCCGAGCGCGCGAAATACCTCTTTTTGACCGAGCTTTTTAACGGCGAGATCGATATCGCTAAATTTAACGCCGCGAACGATCTAAATTTGCGTCGCGAACTGGGCAGAGAGCTTAGCCTGCTAAGGCTTGCAGGAGCCGTGCGGATCGAGGGCGAGATTATCCGCACGACGGAATTCGGCGCGTATTTGTGCCTTGTTTTGATGAAGGAATTTTACACCGGCATGGACAAGGTGCGCGCGGCGTTTCGCGACGATGCCAAGATTAAGCGCGCAAAACAGCTCATCATTATGGACGAAAGCGAATCCGCCGCAGCTGGCGCGGCAAAAGGCGAGATAGCGTCGTAAATTTTGCGCCCGACCGCTTCGGCTAATGCTTGGGCGCACCCAAAGCCTTAGCGCAAACTATCTAGGCATTTTAAAAATACAAACGAAATTTTGATTTCAAAATTTAGGAGCGCCGCTGTGAAAGGCAGAATGGTCAAACTATTCATTTTGTTTCTGTTTTTTGTCCTTGTATTTGAGCTCGTCGGCAATCTTTTTAACTTCGGTCGCTTCCCTTTTCATAAGAGCTGCGAGGCGTTTATGATGGTAAACCGCTATATGACCGGCGATTCAAACGACAAGTGCATAATGCAGCTTATGGATCAGGGCAATAAAAGAGATCTTTCGCTATATTACTATAAAACTAAATTTAATCTTGAGGAGCCCTTGTCCGAACTGGACGAAAAAGCTATCAAATTTTTAAATATCCCGAACTCAAAGATAATCACCGTAAATAAAGATGGCTTGGAAAAGAAATTTTTAATAAGCGATTAAATTTAAATAGCAAAGAAGCCCTGCTTCAATTGCAATATCAAAGCCTAACAAATCGAGAATTTTAAAATTTATAAAATTAAAGGAGTAGCAATGAATAATCTAAAACTCATACAAAACTGGTACGCTTCCAAATGCGACGGAGAATGGGAGCATGAATATGGCCTTACGCTAGAAACGGTCGATAATCCCGGTTGGTGGATTGAAATCGATGGCGAGAGCGGGAAAAAGCCGATCAAAATAAATATCGATAGAGATGACGAGGATTGGTTTTTAATCAATGCCACGGAAAACGAACTCAAAGGAAGTTGCGGAGCCGAAAATTTAGAGGAATTATTGGAATACGTGGTAAAATGGCTAATGGATTAAAATTTAGCAAGGCAAATAAAGGAGCCTAGATGATCGAAGTCGAGATAAAAAACGAATCTTGCAAAAAGACCGAAGTTACGCTTGCAAATATCGAAATTGTTAAGGACACTGTAAAGGAATTCGCCTATAAAAGCTTTAAGGGCAGCTATCTGTTTTTTGATATTTACGGCGAGATAGATAGGGATTTCCGCGTGCTTGGAGCAATAGGTGAAGGAGATGAAAACAATATCGGAAAAATAGATCTTAAAAAATATGAAAAAAGCCCCGTAGGCGCCACTGACATATCGCAAGATATACAGGGCGCAAAATTCTGCACCTTTTTCAAGCTGGATCAAAGTAAAATTTTAAAGCAAATATTATATTATATAGCCTATGAAAGATTTGAAGGCGGCTATTACGCAAAGGGTAAATTTATAGGCAAAAACAGCGGCAATCTTGTTTTTATCGGTATCTGCAGCGATGTAAAAAATTGCGCCGAAATAAAGAGCGTCGATTTAGGTGAAATAATAAAAAGTATGCCTAAACTCTCGGAATCAAATAATTTTTATATTAGCGAGTTTATATGAGATCAATTAAACAGATCGATGAGGTAAATTTATATCGCCAACCGATTAAATTTAAAAAGGAGATACTATGAAATTTAAAATTTTAAAACCGAATGAACTATACGGCTGGGTTTTTAACAAAGATGAAGAACTTTATAAGGCTTTAGGATTTGATTGCTGGATGGATTCGTTTATTCGCATATTAGCTCAAATTCCCGGTACCAGAAAAAAAGATATTTTGGATTACATTGAATATGAAATCTTTGATTGGTACGAATGGTTTGAACTACATTGGATTATCCAAAGCGACTATAAGCTAGCGGACGAAGATAATCCTGAAATTTCAGCCTATCCGACATACGCGGGAGAGTATTTCGGAGTAATGGGTCAGCTGTTTTTAGGGGGTATGATAGACTTTGGCATAGAGGGCGAAAATTTAAGAAAGGAATGGGCTGACTTCGATACGAATTTATCCAAGATCGATCTAGGGATGTCGCTTTATGAGAAGTGGATCTATTTTAGAGATAATTTCTTTTTTGGGTATAAATTTTTAGAGGAGGAGAACATAACTCCCAAAGCAGAGATAACTTGGGAAAACCCTAACACATGGAGCAGATTTAGCCATTGGATATGTATGACTAAGGCAGGCAAAGAGTATCGTGATAAAATTTTAAAGCCGAGGCTTTATGAAAAGTATAAGGATGTGGTTATCGAGGTGTAATTTAGCGATTACAAATAACGAAAAATTTATTATGAACATGTTTAATCTAGCAAGCAAAAAAGGACTTTGAATGACTATCTTACCAATATCAACCTTCGACAATGACTTACAAAGAGGCGATATTATAAAATTTAACGATGATGAGCTTATGGTCTGCGATGAGCGATGTTTCTGGACAGAAAATCCTTGCCTTTTAAATTTAAAAGATAACAGATACTTTGAGCTTCCTAGCGAGATGTTATCAAGCAAAGCGGGGTTTGTCGTGGACAAGGAGCAATTGATTCGTAATTTAGCAAATTTCGGCATCAATGCGAGCCCCCGGGAGGTATTTATATGCTCTGATAATTATCTTAGTAGCGAGGAAGTAGAAGGGTACAAAGAAGATTGCGACGAAACAATCCCCGGTTTCAGACTGATAAAACCTAGAGATAAATTCGGACGCAATAGACGTATAAAGACAAATTTGATAGAAAAGCTTAGTATTCCTCTCTTGAAATTCCTCGGAAAGATCAAGGTCGGAGATATTATCGAATGTAGAAAATCCTGCTATCCATATGAGAAAAATGTAAGCTTTATCGTAGTAAAAGCAAAAGACGATGATGGAGTAAATTTTATAAAATTGGTCGTAATTAGCGGCTACAAGGCAGGTTTATGGGTTCTGCCGTTTTTGTTTAAAACAGATAAAAATATGATAGAAGCAGACTGGCTAATTAAAAATTGGAAATATATTTTTTATAGATGCTGCGATATAAGGCACACTTATGTAAATTTACAAAATCGAAAAGAGGTTTTAAATTTTACCGATAAAGAGTTGGAAAATTTTATAAAAATTAAGCGAAAGAGATTAAAATTTAAAAATAAAAGGAAAGGCTTTTGAGCAAACTATTGATAGTAACAGATATGAAAGGTATAAATTTAGTAAGATATATTGCTGCTGAAGGTGAGCTTACAAGAAAGCTAATGTCCATAATAGAACGCTTAAGGAATTAAGAAAAATGGAATCGGAAAATAATAGGACTAATGAGTAAACCGGGTTTTGTGGAACAATAAAGAGAGATATAAAAGCGATGAAATTTTATAAGACAGCTTTCTTGCTTTATCCTTACGCGCTTATCAGCCGCCGCTCTATTTCCCGATACTCCGCCGATTCTTAAAATTTCAGACGTAAGCGCTAGATATACGCGCATTCAATTACCGCACGAAATTCTAAAGCTCCACGTGAAATTTTAAAATTTCAAATCCTTTGCGTCTTGCTAAATTTCTAAATTTTACAGTTTCAAATTTCGCGGATTAAACTCCGCGCTAAGATTATCTATAAAGCAAACCTGCCGCAAGCGCGCGACAAACGAATCTTTAAATTCCGCCGCGCGCTCGCTTTGGCGCAAGCAGCTGTCTTGCACGAGAGGGCGCTTTGCACGCAGCTTTGGCTACACAAGCTTACGGCGCAAAGCAATTATAAGCAGCTATACGGCGAAATTTACGCCAAAGCCTCGCCGCGAGCTTTATTGAAGCACCTTGCCTAAAATCCCTGCGCCTTTGCCGACGGCGCTGCCGCGAAGCGCGCTTTCCTTTTCCCTCATCACCGCAAATAGCCCGTCCAGCGTCTTTTGCGTAATGTAATCGTTCAAATCCTCGCCCTGCTTAGGCAGATACTCGCTCGCACCCAGCCCGCGCGCGATGTTTTGCACCGCTTCGTTACCCGCGATCTTGTTTTGCGCGAAGGAATTTAGCCCGTTATACGCCGTCGCAAAGCTGTTTTTGCTCATCATATCGCTTACGATCGGCCTAAAAACCGCCCGCAGCTTCGCGCCCGACTTGCTCTGCAGATACTCGCTAAGCGCCGTATCGCCGCCGCCGATGAGCTTTTTGACGTCGGCGTCGCTCATCGATTTCAGATCTTGCAAAAATATCTTGCTCGCGCCGCTCACCGCCTTGGTAGCGGCATCGTTCATACTCACGACGAGCTCGCGCTCCCATTTATCGCCGCCCACCTTTCTCGCAAGCTTCGCAGCCGCTTTCAGCGAAGGAGGAAGCTCGATTTTAGCGGTCTTGCTGTGGATGTAGCCCTTGGCGAGCTCGCTTGTGGCGCGGTTCGTGGCGGAAGCGAGCAGATCCTTGTAGTTCCCGCTCCTAGTCGCACCGAGCGCGTCTGCGCCCTGCTTTAGAATATCCGTCACGTCCGCATGCGCAAGCGACAGCCCCGCAGCGGCGAGTAAAACCATAAATTTTTTCATATTGCAACCTTTGGATAAAATTTGCGCCATTATGCCAAACTGCGGTAAACGCTCAGCCCGTGCTCGGTTTAAATTTACGCGCTGCGCGGGTGAGCTGAGATAAAATTTAGGCTAAATTTTAAAGCGGCTTCGAGTTAAATTTTAAACGTCAAATTTCAAAGCTAAATTTAACGGGCAAAATTTAAAGATAAAATTTGGCAGCGAACTTTGCGCGCTTGCAGTTAAATTTAAAAGCGACGCTATGACGAGCTAAAATTTTAAAACCGCATTGCGCCTGAGTGCCATTTAAAATTTACACAGCGCGCACGATACCAACACAAGCCGCACAAAGCATATCGATGAGCGGTTATATCCTCGGCGCAAACGATTAAAATTTTATCAAAGCAGCCAAAAAGCTCGCCGTAAATTTAAAGAGCTTAAATTTAAAAGCAAGCTGCCGCTTTTGACAAAATAAAGCGAGTTAAGCTTAAACCAGACCTTGATCCAGCATCGCATCGGCTACACGGCGAAAGCCCGCGATGTTCGAGCCTAGCACGAGGTTGCCCTCCGCGCCGAATTCCTTCGAGGTTTCATAGCTGGTGCGAAATATGTGGCGCATGATCTCGCGCAGCTTGCTGTCGACCTCCTCGAAGCTCCACGACGCCATCTGAGCGTTTTGCGCCATCTCAAGCCCGCTCGTAGCCACGCCGCCCGCATTCGCCGCTTTGGCAGGGCCGAAAAGAAAGTCTTTTTGCGCGAGCATAAAATCTATCGCTTCAAGCGTACTTGGCATATTCGCGCCCTCGCAAACCATGCGGCATCCGTTGGCATAGAGAGTCTTTACGTCTTGCAGATTAAGCTCGTTTTGCGTAGCGCTCGGAAACGCGGCGTCGCACGGCACGCTCCACACGCCGTTGCGGCCCGCAGGATATGCGCTTACGGGGATAAATTTTGCGTTAGGACGCTCCTTGGCATATTCGCAAAGCCCTACGCGCAGCTGCTCTTTTAGCTTTTTAAGAAGCGCCACGTCGATTCCCTCGGCATCATAGATAAAGCCCGTAGAATCGCTTACTGTAACGGGCTTAGCCTGCATTTGATATAGCTTTTCGGCTGTGTAGATCGCAACGTTGCCGGCGCCTGAAATTGTGCAAATTTTTCCGTGCAGCGAATCGCCTCTGGTAGCGAGCATCTCGTTTGCAAAATAGACCGATCCGTAGCCCGTAGCCTCGGTGCGCGCGAGGCTGCCGCCCCAGCTTAGCCCCTTGCCCGTAAGAGCGCCGTCGAATCTGCGGGTGAGCTTTTTATACGCGCCGTACATATAGCCGATCTCGCGACCGCCCACGCCGATGTCGCCCGCAGGCACGTCGGTATTGGAGCTGATTAGGCGGTGAAGTTCTAACATAAAAGCTTGACAAAATCTCATAATCTCGCCGTCGCTCTTGCCCTTGGGATCGAAATTTGCACCGCCTTTCGCGCCGCCGATATTAAGACCCGTGAGGGAATTTTTAAAAATTTGCTCAAACCCTAAAAATTTTAAAACGCCCAAATTTACGCTCGGATGAAAGCGCAGACCGCCTTTGTAAGGACCCAGAGCGGAGTTGAACTCTATGCGATATCCAGTATGCACGCAGGGCTCGCCGCTGTCGCTCATATAGACGACGCGAAACATCATCGTGCGCTCGGGCGCCAAAATGCGCTCTAAAATTTTATTTTTCACGTATCGCTCATCGCGCTTTAGAAGCGGTATGAGCGAGTATAAAATTTCGGTCGATGCCTGGATAAAGACCTCCTGACCGGGATTGGCGCGCTTTAAATTTAGCAGCAAGCCGTCGATATAAGATTTCATAGTTCCTCCTTTTGAACCGGATTAAATTTTAATTTTTTGGCTTTAGCGATAAATTTTTTCAGCGCCAGCTCCTCGCGGACGCCGATTTTGTAACTTATAAATTTCAAATAATTCAAAATTTCGCGCTCTTTTATGCCGCGCGAAAGGGCGTAGCTTTGCAGGATATATCTTGGAATTTTAATGCGCAAACGCAAAAATTTCGTCGCCAGGCGCGCGTAAGCTTTTTCGTTTTTCACGCAGCATAGCCGCCCAAAAACAAAGGGCAAGCCCGTACGCTGCTGCCAAATTTCGCCCAAATCGTAAAATTTATCCTTGCCCTGCAAAAGCAGCGCCTTTAGAGCATTATCGCCGATTAGCACCTCGCCGCTAAGATCCAGCACGCGAGCTAGCATATTTGAGCTCATCGACGCGGGATCGAGCCTGGGCGCCGAGTTTTTGCGCACGAGTACGCTTAAAACCTCGCGCTTTGCGACGATTCCCAAAGGCAGCTTGCGGTATTTTTCGCGGCGGCTTTCGATACTGGAGATTACCGCGGCATCTATGCGCCTATAATAAAGATCGGCGCAGAGTTTGCTCGGAACCCCTTTTTTAAATTCTATCGATTTTTTAACATAAGACGGCAGCGGAAGTGATTTTAAAAATACGTGAAATGGGAGCAAATTTAGATAATCGATTTTGCCTAATAACATAACTTTCTCCGAATTTAGCACAGGAAAAGAGGTTAAATTCCGGCGCCAAATCGGAATTTAACCAAAAAATTTCAGGATTTATTTGACCTCGGTGATCGGGATAGATTTGTATTTGCTAAACTCCACTATGCCCTCGCCTTTTTTGAAGTGGATGCTCACTCCGTCCTTGTTCTCCATATAGATGCCGTCGGCGGCGCGGTCGCGCTTGAGGTCGTAGCTTTTGCCGCTATCGTCCTTTAACACGGCGGTATTGAAATCGTCGTTTGAGCTAAGCGAAAGCTTTTTGCCCTTGTCATCGACGAAATAGAAGGTCTTTGCGTTCTCTTGAGTTATGGTTTTTTCGCTCTGTGCTTGCTTATTCATAGCGCTATCCGGGGATTGGCGGAGCTGGTTTGAGCCGCATCCTAGCAAAACTAACGCCAAAGCGGCACACGATAGAACTTTAAACATATTTCTCCTTTAAATTTAGGTTACACTCGTTGATGAGTGATTTTCGGATATCCCAAAGCTTTTGAGAGAGATCCACTTTGTAGCTTTGCGGATGGACGTTGCGAAGGTGCTCGAGCCAAAATTTACTCTTTTGCTCCTTACTAAAACGCGCGATCTCGCTTACCGTGCGGCGCACACCTACGAATTTGCCCTCCTTGAAAACGGGACGTAAGAGCTTATGTGCGCTGAAATTCGTTAAAATTTTACGCTTGTAGGTGTAAAGAGGGTGAAAAATTTCAAGCGGCGCGCTCTCGTCTATGCTCTCTTCATCAAGCGCAATCAGATCGGCAAGCGCCATGCCGTTATCCTTGTCGAAGAGCCTAAAGACCTGCTTATAGCCGGGGTTGTTGATCTTGCGCGGATCGTTTGAAATTTTGATCTTAGCTATGATCTCGCCATCTTTTTCGATACCGCTTAGCTTATACACGCCGCCTAGGCTAGAACTATCTCCGCCTGTAATAAGCCTCGTGCCGATCCCCCAGCTATCGATTTTAGCGTCAAAAAGCTTGAGTTGATCGATCGCGTATTCGTCTAGATCATTCGACGCAGTGATCTTTGCGTCATTAAAGCCCGCCGCATCGAGCATCTTGCGCGCCTGTTTGGTTAGATACTCCAGATCGCCCGAATCTATGCGGATTCCAAGCGGCTTATGACCGCCGGCACGCAGCTCCTCAAAAACCTTGATCGCATTCGGCACGCCGCTTGCGAGAGTATCGTAGGTATCGACGAGCAAAAGCGCGCTGTTCGGATAAATTTTAGCGTAGGCGCGAAACGCCTCCAGCTCGCTATCAAAGCTCTGAATCCACGAGTGCGAGTGAGTGCCGATCGCGGGCACGCCGAATTTCTTTGCGGCAAGCACGTTTGACGTGGCGCTGCAACCGCCTATAATCGCGGCCTTTGCGCCGTAGATGCCCGCACTTCGCCCCTGAGCGCGGCGCAAGCCAAACTCCATCACCGAATCACCTTTGGCGCTAAAGTTTATACGCGAGCTTTTCGTAGCGACTAGAGTTTGGAAATTTATCGTATTTAGGATCGCTGTCTCGATGAGCTGCGCCTCCATAATGTTTGCCTTGACGCGGATCAGCGGCTCGTGCGGAAATACGATCTGCCCCTCATCCATTGCGTAAATTTCGCCTCTAAATTTAAAGCCTCTTAGAAATTCCAAAAATTCTGGCTTAAATAAATTTAGACTTTTTAGATATGCGATGTCGTCATCGCTAAATTTAAGATTTTCGATATAATCCACGACCTCGTTTAAGCCGCAAAATATCGCGTAACCGCCGCCGCTTGGGTTTTTGCGGTAAAAAACGTCAAAAACCGCCGTCTGATCGGGCTTCGTAAAAAAATAGCCCTGCATCATGCTAAGCTGATAAAAATCGGTAAGTAAAGCCAAATCTTTCATTTACGCCTCTTAAATTTAATCTCGCCTCGTGCAGGAGCAAAAAATCATAGCTTTTTAGCTTCCAGGCTCTTTTTATAAGCTGCAACGTCGAAGTCTTTGACGCGAGCGACGCCGTCATCCACCGCAGCTTTTGCGACCGCCGTCGAGATCACGGCAAATACGCGCGGATCGAAAGGATTTGGGATCACGTAGTCTTTGCTGAATTTTAAGCTCTCTTTGCCCAGCATCTTGCGGATTTCCGCAGGAACCTCTTCGCGAGCAAGATCCGCCATCGCGCGAGCGGCCGCAATCTTCATATTTTCGGTGATCTTTTTGGCTCTTACGTCAAGCGCGCCGCGGAAGATATACGGAAAGCCCAAAACGTTATTGATCTGATTTGCAAAGTCGCTTCTACCTGTGCCTACGATCGCGTCGTTTCTTACTTCTTCGACCTCGCTTGGATAAATTTCCGGTACCGGATTTGCAAGCGCGAAAATGATTGGATGCGGCGCCATAGTCTTTACCATCTCTTTGGTTAAAACGCCCGGCTTGCTAAGACCCAAAAACATATCGGCTCCCCTAATCGCATCCTCTAGCGTGCGATCTGCAGTGTCTAGGGCAAATTCTTTCTTTTGTTCGGTAAGATCGGTGCGACCCTTGTGTATTACCCCTTTGGAATCGAGCATTATGATATGCTTGGTGCCTAAATTACGATACATCTTTGCGCACGCTATGCCTGCAGCGCCCGAGCCGCTGACTACGATCTTCATATCCTCGATTTTTTTGCCGCTGATAAGGGCTGCATTGATTAGCCCTGCGCCCGTAATCATCGCGGTGCCGTGCTGATCGTCGTGCATTACGGGGATATCGACAGCTTTTTGCAGCTCGCGCTCTATCTCGAAGCACTCGGGAGCTTTGATATCCTCTAAATTTATACCGCCGAACGTAGGCGCAAGCGCTTTGCAAATTTCAATTATCTTTTTAGGATCTTTTTCGTCGATCTCGATGTCAAATGCATCGACGCCACCGAATTTTTTAAACAAAACCGCTTTACCCTCCATTACGGGCTTTCCAGCGATTGCGCCGATATCACCAAGCCCCAAAACCGCCGTGCCGTTAGTGATGACGGCTACGAGATTGGCTTTATTCGTATATTTAAACGCTGCTTCATGATCACCTTCGATCACCTTGCAAGGCTCCGCGACGCCCGGCGTATATGCAAGCGCCAAATCCTCCGCCGTAGCGCACGGGGTTTTTACATTCGTTCCAATTTTACCGCCTATGTGGTACTTCAAAGCCGCCTCAACGTTTACTTTAGCCATTTTATAATCCTTTTTTGATTAAATTTGAAATTCTCGTTTTAACTTCGTCGCTTCCTAAAATTTCACAAATTTCAAAAATCGACGGACTAACGCTTCCCCCCGTGATCGCAACGCGCAGCGGCTGGGCAAGATCCTTTAGCTTAGCGCCGTTTACGTCCAAAAACTCCATCGTCCTTTCCTCGCACTCCTTTGCATTTAAATTTGCGCTTAGAGTATCTGAAAATTTTGCGAGTAAGCTTAGCGAACTTTCGGTTACAAATTTCTTATACGCCTTCTCGTCATAGCAGCTCGGGCGATTTAGAAGAATCTTAATGCCCTCGGCCATCTCCACTAGCGTCTTTGCGCGCTGTTTGTACTGCTGCGCGATGAGATGTTTTTTCGCATGCGAGCGTATATCGACGCCGAAATCCACAAGCTGCGTGGCAAGCTCATCATCGCTCGAGTTTTTAATATAATGCGCGTTTAGCCACTCAAGCTTGGTTTGGTTGAAGGTGCTAGCGCTCTTGCTGATATGGTTGGGATCAAAGTATCGCTTCATCTCCTCCATACTAAAAATTTCATCATCCCCGTGGCTCCAACCCAGGCGCACTAAGAAATTTAGCAGAGCCTGCGGCAGATAGCCCATGCGCTTGTACTCCATCACGTCGGTAGCGCCGTGGCGTTTGCTTAGTTTGCTGCCGTCGGTGCCGTTAATCATCGCGACGTGGTAAAATTTCGGGATTTTAAAGCCTAGCGCGTTATACAGCACGATCTGCTTCGGGGTGTTGCTTAGATGATCGTCGCCGCGGATCACGTCCGTGACGCCCATCAGCGCGTCGTCGATCACGACCGTGAAGTTATACGTAGGCGTGCCATCGGAACGCGCGATGATGAAATCGTCCAGAATATCGGCGGCGTTAAATTTTATCTCGCCCTTGATGCCGTCACTAAATTCTATCGTACCGCTAAGCGGGGCTTTTATACGCACTACGGGCTCGATCCCTGCAGGTGGCGTACCGGTAAAATCGCGATAGCGATTATCGTAGTGAGGACGCTCTTTGCGAGCTTCTTGCTGTGCTCGCAGCTCGTCCAGCTCGTCCTTGCTCATATAGCACTTGTACGCCTTGCCCTCATCTAGCAGCTTTTGGACGTATTGTTTGTAAAGATCGAAGCGCGAGCTTTGATACACGATCTGCCCATCATAGTCCAGATCACACCACTTAAAGGCTTCCTCGATCGCCTTAGCAGCCTCCTGCGAATTGCGCTTCAGATCGGTATCCTCGATGCGCAGCAGGAATTTACCGCCGTTTGCTCTAGCGTAAAGATAACTAAAAAGCGCCGTTCTAAGTCCGCCGATATGTAAATATCCCGTAGGACTCGGCGCAAAACGAGTTACTATCATAAAATTCCTTTGCAAAAATTACCATTTAATGTTATAATCGCGATCTTGTAATTATAAAGCAAAAAGACTAAATAAAGGTTAAAAATGATAAAGAAACTGCTTTTTTCCGCAATGATCTGTGCTGTTTGTGCAAATGCCGAAGTAGTAAACGGTGTCATCGCCGTGGTAGATAATGAGCCGATCACCGGCTACGAACTAGCCAAAGTTCAGAAGCTAACGGGTGCTTCCCCGCAAGCCGCGATGGAAATTTTAATCGGGCAAAAGCTGCAACAATCCGAGATTAAACGCCGCGGCATCGCGGTAAATGACGCGGAGATCGACGCGAGGCTCAAAGCGATCGCCGATCAAAATAAGCTTAGCTTAGACCAGCTCAAAACTGCTGTGCAAAAGCAAGGTATAAACTACGATGACTTTAAAGCAAATATCCGCCGCACACTGCTTGAAGAAAAGCTCTATGGCTCGATATTCGCAGACGTACAGCACCGCACGACCCCCGAAAATGTCAAAAAATTCTACACGCAAAATAGCTCTTTGTTTACAACCTTCGATAGCATCACGCTCACCCGCTATATCGCAAAATCACAAGCTCCGCTCGATAAGATCCGCGCAAATCCAAAGCTCCGTCCGAGCGACGTGTATGTGATGAAGGGCACCCTCAAGGCCAATCAAATGGACGAGGGGCTCAAATACATCGTCACGAACGTCGAACAGGGCAAATTTTCGCCGATCATCCCTACGCGCAACGGATATGAGATGTTTTATGTAAATGACAAAAAAGGGCTTCGTACGCTTGATTTTGATAGCGTGCAAGACAAGGCGATCGAAGGCTACGTGACCTCCGAGCGCAAAAAAGCGATCGCCGAGTTCAACGACAGGCTCCGCTCAAATGCCAATATCCGCATTATCGAGCGTCCGCAGGCAAAAGCGCAAGGCGCAAAAACCGCTCCGAAAGTTAAAGTGCAAAAAAGGCGGTAAATTTTAAAATCCGATGCCGTGTTAAATTTAATCAGAATTTTAAGATATGCTATCGCGAAAAAATATAAATTAGCGGCTTTAACGGCATTCAGTTTTAATAAGAATTCTAAAAACGTGAAATTTAGTTCAAATTTTAAAGGTGCCTAGCGATAATAATTAGTGATTTTACCGAGTTTGTAAGTAAATGACAGTATAATTGTTGAGGTTTTAAAACTTTTAGAAAAATCTTTAATTACCAAGATTTATATAAATTTCTATATCCGATATCTACTTCAATACCGGCTTACGAATTAACTACCAATCTAAGCGTTAAAACTCTCATTTGCTCTATACTTTGATATAAAAATTATTGACAAACGCAATAAAAATTTAAAATTAATATTTCTAAATTTAAGCATTTTGTAAAAAAAGGGGGAGGGTATCATAATTTAAATTTTAAATAAGGAGATCACTTTGAAACTAATCATCAAAGAAAGAGCGGATAAGTCTGAAGTTATGAACATCGTCACCCAATATTCTGAGGGAATAAAACTAAGAATTACGAAGATGGAAAATTCACAATATCCGCAAAATTCAGTAGATATCTATATGGGAAATAAGCAATTAACGTCGTTTTGTTGTAACAATGAAAATACAAATAAACTAAAAACCGCATTTGAAAAATTCTCTAATGCTTTAGAAATATGCGTTGAGCTTAACGAGCAAAGAGGTAAAACTTTAGCGAGCTTGCGCGAATTTTCTGCCGATAAATAATTTTAAGGTTTTACGCTATGCGCAAAATAATATTTTTCTTATATTGACGATCGGCGCTTCGTTCGCTTATGATGCATGCGATAATAAAGAGGTACAAAAATTTCTAGTAGATAATAACTCGTTCTTACAAGAACGAAAAGCATATATTGCTTTTTTCTGCAAAAATAGTACGATGATGGTCGGTACTGATTTAAAAAGATCTCAAAAAATGTCTAAAAAAGAAGCTGCATATTCAAGAGCAGATGGGACACTCGATAAAATCGCAGCTGATTCAATCTGTCCTGGTTTGGACGCTTTTCAGGATTTAGGTTTAAACCGAAAAGCAAATCTTATATACTTTTTTGGCAACAACGAGCCTTTTTATATAGTTACGGTAGATGATAATTTTTGCAAAAAATATGATTATTGAATTATCTAAAAATTTATTTAGTAACCATAGCGTGGAAAATATATGCAAATAACAGAAGGGTCAAAAAATGCGTAAAACAATATTTTTTCTTCTATTGGGGATCAGCATTTCATTTGCTAATGACGGATGCAATCAAAATATTGCAGTTCAGATCATGAGTGATTATGATTTAAAACAAGAGGTTGGTGAAATTGCTACTATGTTCCCTATTTTAGTCTGTAAAAGTGATACTATAACGATCAAATACACATTTCATATTACTGCACCAAATATAGATAGAGAAAAATATAAGCAAAGGCTATATAGTATATTTCTTCATAACAACAAAAATAACTCCAATATAGTAAATAGGGAGCTGTAGAATTCTTAATATGAGCTTGAGTGATGGCTCAAAAGTAAAAGATGCTGGCATTAAATATATTTATCAGACATATTATCTCGATAACGAGATGCTCTTCTCAATGGTAATGAACGATGAGCTGTGTCGACGATGAGGATTTTAATACCTGATATATATGAGCTGATTTCTAATATGCACTACAAAAGCCTATTTTGACTTATATATTCATATCCCTAGAATTTTAAATCGTAAAATTTAACCACTAAGCCAAAATACTCAATGATTAAATTTATGATTCTTGTAAGATGCTATCTGCCGCTTAGATACTCCTGTAGCGTTTTAACTTCGAGCGCGGAGTCGTCCTTTATCGAGCAGATCGAGCGCGTAGCGGCGATCGCCGCCTTCATTGTCGTAAAATACGGCAGTCTAAAGCGCAGCACGCTCTGGCGGATCTTCGCGGCATCAGTAGAGTTTGATTTACTATCGCTAGTGTTGATGACGAGCGAAATTTCGCCGTTTTTGAGCTTGTCCTCGATATTTGGGCGACCCTCGCTGATTTTATAGACAAACTCGCACTCTACGCCGTTTTCGCCTAGCAGCTTGTGAGTGCCGCTCGTAGCGGCGATACTAAAGCCCGCGCCCGTAAACGCGCGCGCAAGCTCTATGGCTCGCAGCTTGTCATGATCGGCTAGCGACAAAAACACCTTGCCGCCGCTTGGAAGCGCATTGCTCGCGCCTATTTGCGATTTAGCAAAGCTCTTGGCGAAATTTTCGCCGATGCCCATCACCTCGCCGGTGCTTTTCATCTCAGGCCCCAAGATCAGATCCGCGCCCGTAAGCTTGTTGAAAGGAAAGACGCTCTCTTTGACGCAGATATGGTTTTTAATACGCGGCTTTAAAATTCCCTTCTCTTCGATCAGCACGCCGAACTCGTCGTAAAATTTTAAAGCCTCGCGCAGGCCCCCTTGCCACATTACGCGGGTAGCGACCTTTGCCATCGGAATTCCGCTCGCCTTGCTCACAAACGGCACGGTGCGGCTCGCACGCGGATTTACCTCGATAATGTAAAGCTCGTTTTCAAAAATCGCGAATTGAATATTCATAAGCCCTACGACGCCGAGATTTAGCGCGATCTCTTTGGTTTGGCGACTTACCAGATCGATCATCTCCGCATTTAGGCTAAGCGACGGCAAGATACTCGCGCTATCGCCGCTGTGGATGCCCGCCTCTTCGATATGCTCCATTATCGCGCCGATATACACGTCGCGTCCGTCACAGATCGCATCGACATCGAGCTCTGTCGCGTCAAGTAAAAATTTATCTATCAGCACGGGAGAGTGGTGGCTCACGCTCACGGCTTCGCTCATATACTGCCTAAGCTCGGCTTCGTTGTGCACGCGCCGCATCGCGCGACCCCCAAGCACGTAGCTGGGGCGCACGAGTACGGGATAGCCAATAGCAGCAGCCTTTTCGATCGCTTCGGCTTCACTTATAGCGGTATCGTTTTTGGGCTGCTTAACGCCGATACTTGCTATAAACTCGCTAAATTTCTTGCGATCCTCCGCTACGTCTATCGTGCGCGCGCTCGTGCCGATGATCTTCGCTCCTACGGTGCTTAGGCGCTTGGCGAGCTTTAACGGCGTTTGGCCGCCGAAATGCACGATCACGCCGTCTGGGTTCTCGGCCTCGATGACCGCTCTAACGTGCTCGAAATCGATCGGCTCGAAGTATAAAATATCGCTCGTATCGTAGTCGGTACTGACGGTTTCGGGGTTGCAGTTATACATTATCGTGGTGATCCCCATATCGCGCAGGGCGTAGCTGGCGTGCACGCAGCAGTAGTCAAACTCGATGCCTTGGCCTATGCGGTTCGGGCCGCCGCCGATGATGAGGACCTTTTTATTATCTTTTGAAATTTTACGGCTTGCAATGGCGGGCGTTATGTTGGTGCTGGAGTACAGATACGGAGTAAGCGCCGCAAACTCGCCAGCACAGGTATCTACTTCGTTGTATTCAAGGCCGATGCCCTGCCTGGCGCAGGCAAAATGGATGTCGTTTTGCGTAAGGCCCAGATTATCCTTTTTGTTGATTAAATTTGCGATCATCTTATCGCTAAAGCCCCAGCTCTTGGCCTGTCTCAAAAGCGCCGCGTCGTTGATGATCTCCATATTGATGCGCTCTTCAAATTTTACGATCTGCTCGATCTGGCTCAAAAACCAGCAATCGATCTTGCTAAGCTCGTAAATTTGATCTACGCTCATGCCCGCTCTAAAGCCCTGGGCGATATATAAAGCTCTATCTTGTTGCGCATTGCGAAGCCCGAAGATAAGATCCTTTTCGCTCAAATTTAGCTCCACGAAGCCGAAGTAGCCCTTCTCCAGCGAGCACAGCGCCTTTTGAATGCTCTCTTTAAAGCTGCGTCCGATCGCCATCACCTCGCCGATACTTTTCATCGCGGTGCCGAGATAGGGGTTTGCGCCTGGAAATTTTTCAAACGCAAAGCGCGGAATTTTAGTCACGATATAATCGATCACCGGCTCAAAGCTCGCAGGCGTGCCGGTGATGTCGTTTTTGATCTCATCCAGGCTAAAGCCCACCGCTAGCATTGTAGCGACCTTGGCGATCGGATAGCCCGTGGCTTTGGACGCGAGAGCCGAGCTGCGGCTTACGCGCGGGTTCATCTCGATGACGATCATCCGCCCCGTTTGCGGATTTACCGCAAACTGCACGTTACTGCCGCCAGTATCCACGCCGATCTCACGTAAAATTTTAAAGCTCGCGTCGCGCATCGCCTGGTATTCTTTATCGGTAAGCGTCAGAGCGGGCGCAACCGTAATGCTATCGCCCGTATGCACCCCCATCGGGTCGAAATTTTCGATCGAGCAGACGATGATGCAGTTGTCCTTATGATCGCGGATCACCTCCATTTCGAACTCTTTCCATCCAAGCAGGCTCTCTTCGATCAAAATTTCATTTATCGGGCTCACGTCTAGCCCATTTTGCGCGACCTCTTTAAACTCGTCGATATTGTACGCCACGCCGCTGCCTGCGCCGCCTAGGGTGTAGCTAGCGCGGATAATGAGCGGAAAGCCGATCTCATTCGCCGCAGCCATCGCCTCTTCGATATTGTAAGCGTATTTGGATTTAGGCAGATCCATTCCGATCTTAATCATCGCCTCTTTAAATTTTACCCTATCCTCGCCCTTTTTGATCGCTTCGGGGTTGGCGCCTAGAAATTTCACCCCTGCTAGCTCGCCGCTTTCGTAAGCCTGCATCGCTACGTTTAGCGCGACCTGTCCGCCCATCGTAGGCAGGATCGCATCGACGCCCTCGCGCTTTATGATACGCAAAATGCTCTCTTTGGTGATCGGCTCGATATAGGTGGCGTCGGCAAAATCGGGATCGGTCATGATGGTGGCGGGGTTAGAATTTATTAGCACTACGCGGTATCCGAGGCTCTTTAGCGTCTTGGCAGCCTGCGTGCCGCTGTAGTCGAACTCGCACGCCTGACCGATTACGATCGGACCGCTACCGATCAGCAAAATCGTCTTAATATCATCTCTCTTGGGCATCAATTTTCCTTTGTAACGACATACAAAAACGCCGGCATCTCGGAGCTCACGTAGGGCTCTACGACGGCGCTTTTGTATAGCTTCCCGTTTTGAATTTCTTTAACCTTTCCTACCGGTACGCCGGCAAAGAAAATTTCATCTTTCCCGCTCGTAAAGACCTCATCGCCTACCTTGGGATCGAGCCATTGCGGGATGTATCTGACTACGAGCTCGTTATTTTCGCCGCCTGCGACGCCAGGAATTTGAGTATCTCCTATGAAAACGGAGAAGTTGCTCTTCTCGTCGCGCTGTAAGATCGCAAGCGGGCGCCCGTCTTTATTTACTAAAATTCCTGCGGTCTTGCCCTCGCTGATGAGGCCGTAAATTTTGTTTGGGTTAAAATTTTCAAAATTTACGAAGAATTTGTTGTAGTCGTTTAGATTCGCGTAGCTCAGCGCCTTTACGAGCTGAACTTTGGGCTCGTAGACGGAGCTATTTTTATCGATCAAAATTTTATTCAGCTCGCCCGCGAACGTACTAAGCAGCATCGCCGATTTTTTCAGCTCGGCGTTTTCCTCGCGTAAAGCCTTGATCGTCTCGGCTTGGTTAAAATGCTCGCTAACGGCGCTTTTTACCCGATCGCTCACGCCGTAATAAACCTCTAAAATTCCTCCTGCAAATCCGATAAATTTGCCGTGGATATACGAGCCGAACGTAAGCGAAACGGCTACCAGCAAAACCGCGACGAGGAGGAGTTTGAGATTAGTCATTTGCCGCTTGTTTTAGCGATTTGATCTCTTCTAGGGCTTTTCCCGTACCGTTTGCGACGCACAGCAGTGGCTCGTCCGCGACGAAAACCGGAAGCTTTACGGTGTCGCTTAGATACTTATCCAATCCGCGAATGAGCGCGCCGCCGCCCGTTAGTACGACGCCGTTTTCGACGATGTCGGCGGCGACTTCTGGCTGAATGCTCTCAAGGACAAATTTCAGCGCGTCCGCAATCTCTCTGATCGAGTCTTTGATCGCCTCTCTAACGTCCTCACTCGTAAGATCAACCGAGCTTAAAAGCCCGCTGATCTGATCTTTTCCTTTGACCGTGTAGGTAAGGTCTTTTTGCTGTTGCACCGCTGTGCCGATCTTGATCTTAATCTCCTCAGCCGCGCGCTCCGAGATAAGCAGACTATATTTTTCTTTGACGTAATTAACGATGCTTGCGTCGATCTTATCGCCCGCGACGCGGACAGATTTGGCGCTGATGATGCCGCCTAGCGAGATGACGCCGATCTCGGTGGTACCGCCGCCAATATCCACGACCAGCGAGCCGCGCGCTTCATTTACGGGAAGGCCCGCTCCGATTGCTGCAGCCATCGGCTCTTCGATTAGATAAACCTCGCGCGCGCCCGCTATCATAGCGCTTTCGCGCACGGCTTTACGCTCGACCTGAGTTAGCCCGTAAGGAACCGAGATGATGATGCGCGGACTTACGAAAAAGCGGCGCTTGTGGGTCTTTTCGATGAAATACCTAATCATCTTCTCTGTCATATCAAAATCCGCGATAACGCCGTCCTTCATCGGGCGCACCGCTTCGATATCGCCAGGAGTGCGCCCGAGCATCTCTTTAGCCTCAGCGCCCACGGCGATGATCCTTTGCTTGCCGTAGCGTTCGTTTTGTACAGCGACGACGCTCGGTTCGTTGATGATGATGCCTTTATCTTTTAGCAGCACAAGCGTGTTTGCCGTGCCTAGATCGATGCCCATATCCCTAGAAAATAATCCTAGAATCGAATCAAGTAACATTTATCCCCTTTATGCAGTTAAATTTTGTTTTACAAGTATCGGCTTGGATACGCCATCTACGACCTCTTTGGAGATGATGACGTCATAGCCCTTAAGCTCAGGCAGATCAAACATAATATCGATCATAATCTCCTCGATTATGCTGCGAAGTCCGCGTGCGCCGGTTTTGCGCTTGATCGCAAGGCTCGCAACCTCCCTTAGCGCGTCGTCGTCAAATTTTAAATTTGCGCCGTCTATCGCAAAGAGCTTTTGATATTGCTTTAAGATCGCGTTTTTCGGCTCGGTTAAAATTCTAACCATCGCCTTTTCGTCGATCTCATTTAGCGTAGCCACTACGTGCAATCGCCCGATGAGCTCGGGGATTATGCCGTAATGCACCAGATCGTCGGCCTCGACCATGTTTAGTAAATTTAAACTCTCTTTTTTACTGCGCTTGGTTTGATTAAACCCTAACACGTTCTGTCCGATACGGCGGTTGATGATCTCGTTTAGCCCATCGAATGCGCCGCCACAGACGAATAGGATATTAGTAGTATCGATCTGGATGAAGTCTTGATTTGGATGCTTGCGACCGCCCTTTGGAGGGATATTAACGACGCTTCCTTCGATGATCTTAAGAAGCGCTTGCTGCACCCCCTCGCCGCTTACGTCGCGCGTGATGCTGCGGTTTTCGCTCATTCGCGCGATCTTATCGATCTCGTCTACGAATACGATACCGCGCTGCGCCTTCTCTACGTCGCCGTCCGCGGCCTGCAAAAGGCGGGTGAGGATATTTTCTACGTCCTCGCCGACGTAGCCCGCTTCCGTTAGGCTCGTAGCGTCGCTAATAGCAATCGGCACGTCCAAAAATCGCGCCAAGGTCTGCGCCATAAGCGTCTTGCCGCTGCCGGTAGGTCCTATAAGCAAGATATTTGATTTTGAAATTTCGGTATCGTCGCCCTTCGCGTCGGTCTGCCTGAAAATTCTTTTATAGTGGTTGTAAACGCCGACGCTAAAAATTTTCTTAGCGCGCTCTTGGCCAATGACGTAGCGGTTTAGCACCTCCATCAGCGCCTTTGGCTTGATAGCCTCGAAATCGATCTCTTTATTTTGATTTTGTATCGCCTCATTTTGACCCTCGCTGCCGTGGATAGCGGCGTATGCCATATCGATACAATAGCTGCAGATAGCCGCCGTACCGTCGTCGTTAGGATAGATACGACGTCCGTCCGCGCCCGTCTCACCGCAAAAACTGCACTTATTTGCCATTAAATTTTACCTTTATCTAGCGGAATTCCGCGTTTTGTGTTGATTATAAACTCGCACATCTTTCGCACGTTTTGATCGCTCGTCTCGTTTAATAAAATTTGCGCCTGCTCCTTTAAGCCCTTGCCTTGGTTGAATAAAAATTTATACGCCCGATTTATCGTCTCGACCGTCTCTTTATCGAAGCGGCGGCGGATGCCCGTTAAATTTAGCCCGCGAATATAGGCGCGGTTGCCCTCGGCTAGACAAAACGGCACCACGTCCTGACTAAGCGCGCTAGCCCCTGCGATCATGCAGCTCTCGCCGATTTGGACGAACTGATGCACGGGGGTAAGCCCGCCGATAACGGCATAATCGCCCATTACGACATGACCTGCGAGCGTAGCGTTGTTTGCTAGGATTATGTTGCTTCCCAGCACGCAATCGTGCGCGATGTGGCAATACGCCATCATAAAGAGATTATCGCCGATGCGCGTAAATCCGTCGCCCTTATGCGAGCCCGAGCTAATCGTGCAAAACTCGTGAATCGTAGCGTTTTTGCCGATGACTAACCCCGTGCGCTCGCCATCCTCAAAGCTCATATCCTGCGGAATTTCGCCCACGATCGCGTATGAAAAAATTTTAGAGCCCTCGCCGATTTGAGTATCGCCGATGATGCGCGCGCCCTGCTTGATCGTGCAGCCGTCGCCGATTTTAGCCTGCGCGCTTATGAAAGCATACGGCTCGATCACAACCTCGGCTCCGATCTGCGCGCCGTCTTCGATGATCGCCGTGTGGTGAACTTTAGCCATCATTTATCCATTATCATCGCTTGAAGTTCAGCCTGCGCGGCCAGTGTAGCGCCGTCGTTGATGTAGGCTTCGCCCTTTAGCACCCAGATGCGTCCGCGATGTTTGATTACGCTGATTCGATACTCAAGCTTGTCGCCGGGGCGGACGGGACTTCTAAATTTAGCGTTGTCGATACTCATAAAATACACGACCTTATCGCTTAGATCGACGCCGTCTTTCTCCATACTCTTAAACGCCAGCACGCCGCCCGCCTGCGCTAAGCCCTCTATGATCATTACGCCCGGATAGATCGGGTGACCTGGGAAGTGACCCTGAAAGATCTGCTCGTTGTAGGTTACGTTTTTATAGGCCTTGATACTTTCGCCTATGCTGAGCTCTTCGACGCGGTCTATCAGCAAAAACGGAAAACGATGAGGTAGGATGGAGAGGATTTCGTTTATATCTATCATTGATCTGCCTTTTTTAGAAATTTTAGAATCTTATCAAATTCTTACTAAAATTTCCCTAACGTCTAAAAATATGCGCGAGAGCCCGTAAATTTGAACTTTGGCGGCTCTTATCTCATCCGTGACGATGATCGGCGAGAGCGAGCCCGCAGCGCACAGAGCGGCGCGAGCTTTATTTTGGCGCGCAAGACTCGGCGGATTTTTTAGCGCTTCGGATACGCTTTTGAAATTTGATCTTAAAATTTCATTAAATTTCGCCAGACTTAAAATTTTAATCTCCCCCTTATCGCTGCAAAAAATTTCGCACTCTCGCTCCACGCTAAACTTCACGTTTTCGCGCGTAAAATGCGAGCCAAATAGCATAAACGAAGGCACGACCTCGCCGTCAAATTTAATCCATGCGCGCAACAAGCGGTAGTTTAAAAACCGATCGCGCAGCACACTAAATTTCACCCCATTTTTTTCGAGCGAGCAAAGCTTTTTGTAAAATTTCAGCTTCTCCTCTACCGAAGCGGGCAAGATTTGCCGATCGATAGACGACATTAGCTCGTAAATTTCGGCGTCGCAGGCTAAATTTCGTCTCAAATCCGCCGTCAGACTTCCGTCCGAATTCCGCTCGGTCTTTCGCTGATCATTCCGCTGTGCCGCGAGAGCATAGATACAACCGCAGTAGTTTTGATGATAGAGCGCATCCTTTTTCGCAAGCGCAAACTGCTCGTTCGTGCCGCCGTTTTTGCGAAAATCGGGCGCGATAAACTCCAGTCCGTAGCGCTCGCAGATACGTTGCAACGAGGCGCAAAGTTGAGAGTGCGATTTTTTGGGGCTCATAAGAAGCGTCGTGGTGATTTTGCGCTCGCCCAAACTTAGCGCGAGCTCGGCTGTTTTTTGCATGCGAAAATCAAAGCAAAACTCGCAGCGCGCGCCTTTTTCGGGCTCGTTTTCAAGCCCGCGCGCGCCCTGTAGCCAGCCTTGAAAATCATACTCGCCCGGGATAAATTTGATCCCTAAATTCTCGCAAACCCGCTTTGAGTCGTGCATTCTAAGAACGTATTCGCCGTAAGGGTGGATGTTTGGATCGTAGAAATAGCCTATTGGCGGCTCTTGCGTGAGCTCTTTTAAGCGGCGTAAAAAATAATCGCAATCGACCGAGCAGCAGATGTGAACCAGCAAATTTTAACCCTTTGCACGAAATTTTTGGATATAATTTTACGCTATCAAAATTAATGAGCGGAAAAATGAAAATTTTTTTTATAAAACACTGGCGTAAGTTTGCTTGCGGCGTAGGTGGATTTGCGCTGTTTTACGTGCTTGCGGGCTTTTTCGGCGTGCCGCTTTTTATAGAAAAGGCGCTGCCTAAAATTCTAGAAGGCAGAGCAAACTTTAGCGTGCAGGACGCTAAATTTAACCCCTTTACCTACGAGCTAAACGTCACCAAGCCGGAGCTTAGCACCTTTAAGCCGCTGTTTAGCGCCGATGAGTTAAATCTAAAAATCGGTTTTTCAAAGCTTTTTAAAAAGACTCTCGCGGTAGAAATTTTGCACCTAAAATCGCCCAAATTCCACGTCGAGCGCGAGCAAAACGGCACCTTTAATTTCGAGCCGTTACTTTCGGAGCAAAAGAGCGAAAGCGAGGATGAAAACTCGAGTTTCAACGTCACGCTGAATAATTTTAAGATCGAGCGCGGCTCTCTGGGCTACGTCGATAACTCCCTGAAAAGGCCGTTTTCTCTCATCTCGACCGATCTGAATTACGAGATAAATGGCTTAAATTTAAAGGACGAAACGATCGGCGAGCACGATCTAAGCGCGGTTTCGCGTACATACGACTCGCTAAGCTTCGATGGAGCCATCGATCTGGCGCCTCTGCGCTTGCACGGCAAAATAGATCTTAAACGGCTGAAAATCGATCCGTTTTGGCTATCGTATCTCGATCCTAGCGGCGTGCGGCTTAAAAACGGCTTTCTTTCCGCCGAACTGAATTACCGATTGAGCCTCGATGAAAATATAAAATTTGCGCTTGAAAACTCAAAGCTTGAGCTTGAGAGCTTAGAAATTTTGCAAGATCAAAGCTTAATTTCTCTTGGCTTGCTAAAAATCCCGAGATTTAGCCTAAATACGGACGTTTCGGATGAAATTTCAGGCGCAGTAACGATCCCGCAAGTGCTGCTTTCGGACGCAAAATACGATATGAACGAAACTAAAATTTCCACGGGCTTTGAGGGGGCGCGGGTCGCGGATTTTGCGCTGGATTTTAATAAAACGGGCGCGAACTTGCGGCTAAACTCCGCCGTAAAAAGCGTAGATCTAAACCGCTCAAGCTTTGCAAACCCGCTAATTTCAGTCGTTTCAAACGATACTAAAATCACGGAAAACTTCTTAAAATTTAACGCCGAAGGTAACGATACAGCCCTTCATACGGGCTTTGGCGCCTTTAACATCGCTGATACGCAGATTACGCTAGCGCGCAGCGATAAAATTTCGGTCGCTGCAACCGAGCTGGGCGCATTTAGCTACGATAAAGAGGGCGCGCAAAACGGCGTAAGCCTAGAGTTTGCTAAAATTTCAAACTCCAAAATCGCAAACAAAAACGGAATTTTTAGCGGATTTAAAAGCTTCGGCGTGCAAGGGGTTAAATTTAAGGTCGCGGATCTCGATCTGGGCGTGGATAAAATTTTGCTAAACGAGCCGTTTTTCAACTCGGAAGTGGGCGTTAATGGCGCCAAAAGCATAAACGATCTGGCGATCTTAAGCGCAATCTCTAAAAATCACGCGAGCTCCAAAAAAACGGCGAGCGCGGGCGATACAAACCCGGCGGATGTAAACTCTACGGCAAGCGGCGCAAATTCGGATTCTAAAAAGCCTGCCAAAAGCCCCGCTTTAAAATTTAAGATCGACGAGGCCTCCGTAACGGGCGCAAAGGCTAAGATCGACGAGAGCTTTATTGTTAAAAACAACGTGCACGAGATCAAGGATTTCAGCGCCACGCTAAGCGGGCTAAGCTCGAATTTCGCCGAGCCTTTCGGTATCAAAGCTAGCCTTATCACGGGCGAAATCACGGCTAGCGCGGACGGCAAGGCTAGCATCGCGCCACTTAACGTAGGCGTGAGCTTCAGCCTAAATGCGCCGAACTTGGGCGTTTTTAACAAATATGCGGCGGAATTTATCACGGGCTCCATCGCAGGCGAGCTCGCTACGCAAGGGCAGCTAAAGCTTTCAAACGCCTTCTCGCTCGAAGGCAAGCTATCGGGCAAGGGCTTGGCGCTAAGCTCGGGCAGGGATAAAATTTTCTCTCTTGCATCGCTAAATGTCGCGCAAATCGTGCTGGGCCCAAACTCCCTCACGCTAAATAAGATCGCCCTTGGTTCGCCCGCGGCAAATATCTCGCTAAATAAAGATAGGCGTTTAAATTTAACTTCGCTAATAAAGCCCGCCGCGCAGCTAAAGCAGGCTGCAAAGCCCGCCGAAGCTGCGCCTAGCAAATCCGCAAAAAGCAAGGCAAACTTTGCGTGGAGCGTAAAAAATATCTCGCTTAGCGGCGGAGGTTTAAATTTTACCGATGAGAGTCTAGCAACGCCCTTTAAACTGCGTATCAGCGATATGAAAGCAAGCATCAGCGAGATCAGCCCGAAGCGAGCGGCGGATATCAAGCTTAGCTCGCTCGTAAGCGGAAGCGGGCTAGCGAACATCACGGCGCGCGCCTATCCGCTGGATTTTAAACGCAAAAGCGATATAAACGTCGTTTTAAAGGAGATCCCGCTTGTGCCCGCATCGCCCTATACTGCCAAATATATCGGCAATGAAATCGCGGGCGGTAAGCTAAATTTAAAACTTGCCTACAAGATCGAAGACGGCAAGCTGAATGCAAGCAACGATCTAAATTTGGACCGCTTCGAGCTCGGCAAAGAGGTGCAGAGTAAGGACGTGCTGAGCCTTCCGATCGGGCTAGCGGTATCGATCCTAAAGGACGGCGACGATCAGATCGATCTTAGCCTGCCTCTAAGCGGCGCGATGAATGATCCGAAATTTAGCTACAGCGCGCTCGTTTGGGGCGCGATCAAAAAGCTACTCTCAGACATCGTGTTAAGCCCGTTTAGATTTATGGGAAAGATCGCAGGCGTGGATACGAAAAAGCTGGAAAGTATCGATTTTGAGGCGGCAAGCAGCGAAATTTTAATCAGCGAAAGCTCTAAAATTGACGATTTAGCCAAGGTCGCAAAAGCCAAGCCCGAACTCAAGATCATCCTAAACTCTGCGTATAACGAAAAACTCGATACTCACGAGTTTAAAAGGCGCTCTCTGCAAAATACCCTCACGCTGATGTCTAATAAACAAGGCTTCTCCACAGATGAAGCCATAGCGGCGCTTAAGATCAAATACGGCATCAAAGCTAGCGGCGATGAGGCGATGGAGGAGCTGATAAGCGCGCAGAAATTTACCCGCTCCCGTCTTGATGAGTTAGCCCTTGCTAGGGCGGCCGCCGTGCAATCGGCACTCGTGCAGCGCGGCGTAAGCGCCTCTCGTATAGAGATCAAAAAACCGAGCGAAGCGGAGCTTAAACAAAACAGCTTCATCCCGATAAGTCTTGGCGTAGAGAGGTAGTGTAAGCAAAATTTGGCTATACTAAGCGGATCAAATTTAAAGGATGAGCGATGATAAATATAGGAATTCACGGTGGAAGCGGCAGAATGGGCACGATGATCTACGAATGCCTGAAAAATTTCGATCAGGCGCGAGCAAGCGTGATCTACACGGTCGCTCCGCTTGATTATACGCCGAGCTGCGCCGTAACGAGCAGCTACGACGAGCTTTTTAGCGGCTGCGATGTCGTGATAGACTTCACGATCCGAGACGGCGCAATAAATTTAATGAAATTTGCGCTTTCGCATCCAAAGCCGCTTTGCATCGGCACAACGGCTCTGGGCGATGAGGGCGAGCGGCTACTGCGCGAATGCAGCGCAAAAATGCCCGTACTACACGCTACGAATATGAGCCTGGGCGTCGCGGTGCTAAACAAGCTCGTAGCGCTTGCTAGCAGGAGCCTGCGCGATTTTGACTGCGAAATTTTAGAGATGCACCACCGCCACAAAAAAGACGCCCCAAGCGGCACGGCGATGAGCCTTGCGGAAAGTGCCGCAAGTGCGCGCGAGCTAAGCTTGAAGGACGTGCGCGTAAGCGGTCGCGACGGGCTCATCGGCGAGCGCGGCAAGGACGAGATCGCCGTGATGTCGCTGCGCGGCGGCGATATAGTCGGGCGCCACACCGTGGGATTTTACGGCGATGGCGAATTCATCGAGCTAAATCATACGGCCACTTCGCGCGCGACCTTTGCCAGAGGCGCGATAAAGGCAGCGGTATGGCTTGCGTCCCAAAATAGCGGGCTTTACGGCATAGACGACTGCTTAGGGATTTAGCATTTGCGGCTAAATTTAAGAGGAAAAAATGCAACTAAAGATGAAATTTTAAATTTTTTGCGTGAGCTAAAGCCCGAGCTTGAAAGCTTTGGAATTTACAAAGTCGGGCTATTCGGCAGCTACGCCAAAGGCAGAGCGAATATCGCCGAGATGTTTAAAATTTCAGCCGATCTATTTGATGAGGCGCCGACAAAATGCCGGACGGCGAGCCGTCAATGATAAAACAAAATATAGATAAATTTCTAAAAAATAAAATTTAAGAGGTTAGAAAATGTGCGCAATCGTGGGAGTCATAAATTCCGAAGGTGCGGCTAAAACCGCGTATTACGGGCTTTTTGCCATGCAGCACCGCGGCCAGGAGGCAAGCGGTATCAGCTCGAGCTTCAACCATCATATCAAAACGATCAAAGCCACGGGGCTCGTGACGGAGGTTTTTAGCCCCGCGAGTTTTGAAATTTTAAAAGGCAACATCGCGATCGGTCACAACCGCTACGGCACCGCGGGTGCAGATAGCCTAAAGGACGCACAGCCCGTTGCGGGCAACTACGCCCTGGGGGAGATCTCGATCGTTCATAACGGAAATTTGATCAACAAAGACGAAATTCGCCGCAAGCTCGTAAGCGAGGGGGCGATTTTTCAGTCCGGCATGGACACCGAAAATATCCTACATCTCATCGCACGCAGCAAGCAGGAGCATCTAAAAGATCGCATCGTCGAAGCTCTGAATCAGTGCGTGGGCGCGTACTCGCTTCTGATTTTAAGCCGCTCGAAGATGTTTGCCGTGCGCGATCGCTACGGCGTGCGTCCGCTTAGCATCGGCAGGCTCAAAGACGGCGGCTACATCGTCGCGAGCGAGACCTGCGCGTTTGATCTCGTAGGAGCCAAGTTCGTCCGCGACGTGAAGCCCGGCGAGATGGTGATCTTCGAAGAGGGCAAGGATGAGTTTAGCTCGCTTGAAATTTTAAAAGCCGCGGAGGCTAGAATTTGCGCGTTTGAATACATCTACTTCGCGCGCCCCGACAGCGTCGTAGAGGGCAAAAACGTATATGAGGTCAGAAAAAAACTGGGCGCTGCGCTCGCGCGAACGCGAAAATGTAAAAATTTAAAAGCCGATTTCGTCGTGCCCGTACCCGATAGCGGCGTACCGGCGGCGCTAGGTTTCGCACAAGAGAGCAAAATACCCTTTGAGATGGCGATCGTGCGCAACCACTACATCGGTCGCACCTTCATCGAGCCGACGCAAGAGGTGCGAAATTTAAAGGTCAAACTCAAGCTAAATCCGATCGGCGCGGCACTGCACGGCAAGAGCATCGCGGTGATCGACGACAGCATCGTGCGCGGCACCACGAGCAAAAAGATCGTCGAGCTTCTGCGCCATGCGGGCGCAGCGCGCGTGCATATGTGCATCGCAAGCCCCGAGCTAAAGTATCCCGAGCGCTACGGCATCGACACGCCGAGCGTGCGCGAGCTGATCGCCGCAAATATGAGCACGGATGAAATTTGCAAATTTATAGGCGCCGACAGCCTCACGTTTCTTAGCGTGCCTGAGCTCGTAGAGGCGCTTGGGGGCGAGCGCAAGTACTCGCTCGTAAGCTTCGATGGCGATTATTTCATCAAAGATTAGCGAATTTAAAGGAGCAAACTATGACAAAATTTAAGATTAAGCGCGTCTATGAGAGCGCAGAGAAAGAGGATGGATTTCGCGTACTATGCGACAGACTTTGGCCGCGTGGTATAAAAAAAGACGCGCTGGAGCTTGATATGTGGGCGAAAGATATAACGCCTAGCACCGAAATACGTAAGCTTTTCGCGCATAAGCCTGAGAATTTCGCCCATTTTAAGGAGCTTTACTTAGCTGAGCTTGAGCAAAATCCCGCCGTAGCTGAATTTTTAAAAAAGGTTAAAAACGAGCCGGTCGTCACGTTGCTATACGCCGCAAAGGACGAGCACTGCAACCACGCGATGATTCTGCGCGATTTTCTGCAAAGCAAGGTGCGCTGAAATTTTGCGCTCAAAGCGCACCGCTCGCCATAATTTTAAAGCAAATGTAAAATCGCCTCGCTCGCCAATCCACTCTTAAAACCGATGTGCGAGGCGTAAAATTCAGCGAAGAGGCTTAAGCGGAGTGCTTTTAAAGCCTTGCCAGACGCGATTTGAGATAAATTTTCTATCCGGATGTACACTTCGCAGATGCGCAAAACAAACGCTAAATTTTGCGCCAGAACTCTAAAAAAACGCAGAATTTTATAAAGAGCGAACAAAATTTCAAGGAAAATAACTCGATTTAATATGCAAATTTAGAATTTCATCTATTTTTTAACGCTACTTTTCATAATGCAAGCTAGGAATTTAAAAAGTGAGCTTAATATAAATTCGCAACAAATCAAATTAATTTCTTACATGCAGCATTTTTAAATTTCATTTAAGGATTTACCGCTAACATTGCTCGTAATTTTTTACAAGGAGAAACAATGGCAATAAGTGCTAGAAATCAGCTTCACGTCGTAATCAGCGACGTAAAAATAGGTGCGGTAAATTCGCTAATCACAGCTAAAACCAGAGGCGGCGACGTGCTAAAAGCAACCGTTACGGTCGATTCTGAAAAAACTTTGGATTTAAAAGCAGGCAAAGAGGCGGTATTTTTATTCAAAGCCCCGAATGTCATCATTTCAAAGGGAGAAAATGATCTTCGCCTAAGTGCTGCGAACCAGCTAAAAGGCAAAATCACCGCCGTTAAAGAGGGCGCAATCAATGCTGAAATCGATGTCAGAACCGCAGGCGGTGAGAATCTAAGCGCGATCGTCACAAACAGCTCCGTTAAAAATTTGGCGCTAGCAGTCGGCGACGAAGTAACCGCGATCATAAAAGCTACTCAAATCATCGTCGGCGTGAAATAATCCTGCATTGTGCGAACCGATGTGCACGCTTTAAACATCACAAAATCAAGGAGCGAAATTTTATAAATTCTGCTCCTTCTTCAAAAGTCTCTTTTGATAAATCAAATTTCATGCAGCTCAAATAGCGCCGTAAGCGGTCTTTTCTCTCATACGCACAGATACAACCCGCGCGACATCCAGCCTCAATCACACCAAGAGCGGTCTTACCTATTTTACCTTTTACCGCAGTGCGCGTTTCGCGCAGGCTTTGCATACATGCAGCACGTAAGCCCACTCACGCGAGATATTTATGAAACGCAGACCCGCCCTTGCCCACCTCGCTAGGTTATAACGATGTGCTTTCATATTTTACGCGCTTGCTACGGCGCTACTTTGCTCGGTAGTGGCCGATCACCACACTTTTACAGCGGCAGGCTCAGCATATCTTTTCGCGGTGGCGGTGCGATGTTTTGCAAAATATTACGCGATGCGGCAAACTTTAAAATTTAAACTCTCTAAGCGCGACAGAGACCGCTTCGCAAAAACCCACACCCGATCCAAAAAGATCACGACACACACTTTACCCCCTACTTTGCCACTTGCTACGAAATTTAACCACTCTTGCGCAAATAAACACGATGAGTTTTACGCCGATGACTTCGAGCCGAACGCCCATTCGTGCCTCCATAGATGACAACATTAGCTAGCCGATGCGCGCTGTTTAAACACGCTTGTACCTTGCAAGCAATCAACACTGGCTACGACGAGTGCACGCACGTATCAGTCGAGCCATCCATAGCGTGTTTAGATCCACTTTGAGCTTTTGCCGATCGGCTTGTTAAAAGGCGTAGATTCCGCAGATAAAATCACTCTCCTAAAATTTTGGCTCGTAGCCGCGGATAGCGGGCACTTGCTTTGCTAAATTTGATACTCGCCGGGGCCTAGTTCGCCTCGCAAAAGCTTACCAAAGCGTGCGGCTGCAGCTTCTACAGCATCGTCGCCAAACTCTCCAGGCTCAAACCCGCTGCTGACAAACGGCACAGCAAAGTCCATCCCGCAGTAGTTTGCCGCGATCTTAAGCGGTGTTAAAATTTCATCCAGGCTAAAGCCGATAGCACCCTGTTTGGAGTACTCGCTAAGCGGCGTACTAGCGCTTAGCGCAAGCTGCAAGACCTTGCCCTTAAGCGCACCGGAGCCCACCAGCTCGTGCGAAAAGACGATGTCGATATAGGCTTTTAGCATAGGCGGCACGTTTAGCCAGTACATCGGGTATAAAAATACGATGCGATCCGCGCCGCGTAGCGCGTCTTGCTCTGTGCGAGCGTCGATGCGCGCAGTATCGGTGCCGTAAAGCCCCTCCAAATGGTGTACCTCCATGCCGGCAGCGCCCTTTGCGACCTGCGATAGAGCTTTGTTCACGCGCGAGGCGGCGAAATTGGGATGCGATAAGATCACGAGCGTTTTCATGTTATTTCCTTTGTTAAAATTTGCAGAATCATATCGTTAAAAAGCTAAAAGTAGATTAAGAAGGGTTGTGAAAACGAGCGTTATTTTGCTTGTGAGTAACCGGAGTTTGCGTGGCACAATAGATATGAGGCGCTCTCGTACCATACTACCTCAAGGCATGTGCAACAAAATGTTTTTACGCGTGCCGTAAAGCAAGCCCCTAGCCCGCTCTTGTCTGGAACAATCTCGCTTGCGATCCACCCGATGCGCGCGCGGCTGCGGCGCGGGACGAAATTTCATCCAAGCAAGGATAAATTTATGAAAAAAGATTAAAATTTAGCTGCAACTCGGGCTATGAGCCCGAAAATTTCAAAAAAAGGACACGATATGCAGAGAAAAACACAGATCGAAGACGAGTTTAGCGCAGAGGATCGCGAGCGTAAAATCACGCTGCAAGCGGGAGATGCGGCGCCCGCTTTTACGCTGCAAAATGCCGACGGAGCGAGCGTCGCGCTAAAGGATTTCGCGGGCAAGAGGGTCGCGCTGTATTTTTACCCCAAGGATAACACCCCCGGCTGCACGACCGAAGCGTGCGAATTTAGCGCCGCATACGATGACTTTATCGCCGCAGACTGCGTGATCGTAGGCATCAGCCCCGACAGCGCCAAATCCCACGCAGGCTTCATCGCCAAGCAGAGCCTAAAGCACATACTGCTGAGCGATCCGCAGCACGAGGTGGCCAAGCTATACGGCGCGTGGCAGGTACGCAAAAACTACGGGCGCGAGTATCTGGGCATCGTGCGCTCGACCTTTCTGATCGGTGTGGACGGCAAAATTTTAAAGGTCTATAAAAGCGTCAAGGCAAAGGATCACGCCGCAAAGGTGCTCGCGGATCTGCTAGCTGCGGGGAAGTAAAGCGCCAAGCCAGCGTTTTGAAATAGAGCTCCGGCATATTTGGGCACTAAGCTTTAATTATAAAATTTATGCACTGAAATTTACTATGGAATTTCGGCGTCAAAATTTAAGCGTCGAAATTTGGGCATTCAAATTTTGCTTTGAAATTTTGCTTTAGAATTCCGCCGCTCATTTGAAAATAAAATTTCAAAGCAGGGCTATATCTGCGATTTTGGCGGCAAATTTTATCGCCCCAAACCAAAAATTTTAAAGGAAAAATATGAAAAACTTAATAATTCTAGCTCACCCCGACATCGAAAATTCGCTCATAAACAAGCGGTTTTTGAAAGAGGCTGCCGCGCAAAGCTTCGCCGTGCGCGACATAGCGCGCGAGTATCCTAGCGGCGAAATAGACGGCGAGCGCGAGCGCGCGATAATCAAAGCCCACGACGCGCTGGTGCTGCAATTTCCGCTGCATAATTTCTCCTCGCCTGCGATTTTAAAAAGCTGGATCGATGCGACGATGACATACGGATTTGCCTACGGGAGCGCGAGCGAGGGCATGCGCGGGCGGACCGTGGCGCTGGCGGTGAGCGCGGGCATCAAGCGCGCCGATTACGCGCCTAGCGGGCGGTATCATTTCACGATGGAGCAGATTTTAGCGCCGTTTGAGCTGGCATTCCGCTACTATTTTCACGCCGATTGGCGCGGATTTTTCGCGTTTTACGGCGCCGAGGAGACACCGGGCGTCGATTACGAAAGTAGTACCGAACAGATAGAAAAAGGCGCGGCGGAGTACGCGGAATTTTTAAGAAATTTAGGCACAAAGGGCGGCGCGGGTAAAAAATTTTAAATTAAAACAAGTGTTTTGCCTGTAGCGGGTATACTCACATATATCTTGATAAAAATTTGGGCTAAAAGGCAAGCCCTCGTTTTAGAGCTAAATTTTAAAATTTAGATTGCCCTTGATTTGGCCCGCAAGCTAGCTAAAAGCCTGCGCCTTAAGGCTCAAATGCTAGACGGCGGTTTTGTAGACAAATTTACAACGGCGCAGAAAAGGATCTCGCACTGCACTCAAACACGAGATGGCAGAATTTACGAACTTGGAGTATGTATTTTACGGCTCAAAGGAGCAGGCTTTTAGGTTTCCGCCCGCTAAGCCTTTTTTAAACCACTCTTTGCGCTGCGCCGAGGTGCCGTGCGTGAAGGAATCGGGTACGACGCGACCGCTAAATTTGCGCTGCAGCGTATCGTCGCCGATCGCGCTAGCGGCATTTAGCGCCTCGTCGATATCACCCGCTTCAAGAACGCGCCCTGTTTTTGCGAGATAATGCGCCCAGATCCCAGCGTAGCAGTCTGCCTGCAGCTCAACTTTGACCTGAAGCGCGTTTTGCTCGGCTTCGCTGCGAGCGCGCCTTTTTAGAGCATTGATCTGCTCCAGCGTGCCGATTAAATTTTGAACGTGATGCCCTACTTCGTGCGCGATGACGTAGGCCTGCGCGAAGTCGCCGCCCGCTTTGTATTTGTTCGCAAGCTCGTCGAAAAATCCGAGATCCAGATAAATTTTACGGTCCCTCGGGCAATAAAAAGGCCCCGTCTGCGCGCTCGCAAAACCGCAGCCACTTGCTATCTGATCGCGGAAAAGCCGCAAACCGGGCTCCTCATAGCGCGCGCCCGCACTTTTAAATATCTCGCCCCAGACGTCCTCGGTTTGAGCTAGCACCGCCGAGACGAAGGCGAGCTTCTCTTGCTCCTGCGGGCTATCGGTCGGCTCTCTTTGCGTGCTAGCGCCTCCGTCTAAAAGCGCCAAAGGGTTGTAGCCCATAAAATACGCTACGACGCCGATTACGAGCACTATTCGCCCGATCTTTGAGCCGAGCAAAAATCTGATGATCGGGATCAGCATCCCAAGCGAGCCGGAGCTCGTGCGCATGCTGCTTGCGCGGTCATCCTCTACGTTTGAGCTTCGTCTGCCGTCTTGCCATTTCATGTTTTTCCTTTAAAATTTTTGAGCCATTATACTAAAATTTTAAAAAGAGCGCCGTCTTGCTTTTACAAAAACGGTGCGCGCGTAGCGAAATAAATCTGAAATTTTGCTTATTTTAAATTTCTTTTAAGCTGTTTAAAATTTTAAATTCTATATAATCGCCCTTTTTAAATTTAAAAGAAAGGAGAATTTGTGGCAAAAGACGACGTCATAGAGATCGACGGCAACGTCATAGAAGCGCTGCCGAACGCGACTTTTAAGGTCGAGCTGGACAACAAACACGTGATTTTATGCCATATCGCGGGCAAGATGCGGATGCACTACATCAAGATAATGCCGGGCGATCGCGTAAAAGTCGAGCTGACCCCTTACAGCCTCGATAAAGGCAGGATCACCTACCGCTATAAGTAAGGATAAAGTTAAATTTAGATATACTCGCGATTTTGCGACTAAACTGTAGGAAGAAGTGTTTTCAAAATCCCCACTATTTTGAAAACAGTTGGTTTGATACTTTCGCTTTTGAAATTTCATTAAACCTAGGTGCAGTTTGCATTTAAAGTGGAGAAAATTTTAGGAGAGTGGAATGAAAGTTCGTCCATCCGTTAAGAAAATGTGCGACAAATGTAAAATTGTCAAGCGCAAAGGTGTTGTTCACGTTATTTGTGAAAATCCAAAACATAAACAAAGACAAGGATAAGTTATGGCTCGTATCGCAGGTGTAGATCTACCAAAGAAAAAAAGGATTGAATACGGACTAACTTATATCTACGGTATAGGTTTATTTACGTCGAGAAAAATTCTCGATGCGGCAGGAATTTCTTACGATAAAAGAGTCGCCGATCTGAGCGAAGATGAAGCCGCCGCTATCAGAAAAGAGATCCAAGAGCACTATATGGTCGAAGGTGATCTTCGCAAACAAGTGGCTATGGATATAAAAGCGCTTATGGACTTGGGCGGCTATCGCGGCTTAAGACACAGAAAAGGCCTTCCTGTTCGCGGTCAAAAAACAAAAACGAACGCCAGAACCAGAAAAGGCAAACGCAAAACCGTCGGCGCGGCAGCTAAATAAGGATTGAGATATGGCACAAAAAAAAGTAGTTAAGAAAAAAACCGTCAGAAAAAATATCGCCAAAGGCATAGTTTACATCTCCGCTACGTTTAACAACACTATGATTACCGTAACGGACGAGATGGGCAACGCGATCGCGTGGAGCAGTGCGGGCGCTTTAAATTTTAAAGGCAGCAAAAAATCCACCCCTTATGCGGCGCAGCAAGCCGTCGAGGACGCACTAAACAAAGCCAAAGAGCACGGCATCAAAGAGGTAGGCGTCAAGGTTCAAGGTCCGGGAAGCGGACGCGAAACCGCCGTCAAAAGCGTAGGTAGCGTAGAAGGGATTAAAGTTACATATTTCAAAGATATCACTCCTCTTGCGCACAACGGTTGCAGACCACCTAAACGACGTCGCGTGTAATTATAAAAGGAGAAATTTATGGCTAGATATACAGGACCGGTTGAAAAATTAGAAAGAAGGCTCGGCGTCGATCTATTTATGAAAGGCGAGAGAAGGCTTGCGGGCAAGAGCGCGCTTTTAAAACGCCCTTACGCTCCGGGTCAGCACGGACAAAGACGCGCTAAACTAAGCGAATACGGCTCACAGCTTCGCGAGAAACAAAAGGCTAAATTTATGTACGGCGTAAGCGAGAAACAGTTTCGCAGACTATTTGCCGAAGCAGCTCGCAGAGAGGGTAACACCGGAGCGATCTTAGTTCAGCTTTTAGAACAGAGGCTAGATAATGTCGTTTACCGCATGGGCTTTGCTACGACTAGACGCTTTGCGCGCCAGCTCGTTACGCACGGACATATCTTAGTAGACGGCAAGCGCGTAGATATCCCTTCATACAGCGTCCGCGCAGGACAAAAGATCGAAGTGATCGAAAAGAGCAAAAATAACCCGCAAATTTCAAGAGCATTGGATCTTACTGCACAGACCGGCATCGTAGCGTGGGTAGACGTAGAAAAAGAGAAAAGATACGGAATTTTTTCTAGAGTTCCGGAGAGAGAAGAAGTTGTTATTCCTGTAGAGGAAAGATTTATCGTAGAGCTTTACTCGAAATAGTAGGTGCTAATATGAGAAAAATCACAACATCAGCTCATATGCCAACTGAAATAAAGGTTGAGAATGTCAGCGAAAATGTTGCTAAAATCATAGCATATCCCTTTGAAACGGGATATGCCGTCACTCTAGCTCATCCTTTACGAAGGCTACTTTATACGAGCACGGTCGGTTTCGCGCCGACTGCGGTTAAAATCGAAGGCGTAAGCCACGAATTCGACAGCATGCGCGGCATGCTTGAGGATATGGCGGCTTTTATCATAAATTTAAAGGGCTTAAGGTTTAAAATCAAGGGCGATTCCCTACGCGAGGTCGTAGAATACAGCTTCAAAGGACCTAAAGAAATTTACGGCAGCGACCTAAATAGCGACGCCGTAGAGATTGTAAATCCAAGCGCTTATCTAGCTACGATAAACGAGGATGCCGATCTTAAATTTACGCTCATCATCGAAAAGGGCATCGGCTACGTCCCAAGCGAAGAGATCAGAGAAAATTTAGACGCCGATTTTATCGCGTTGGATGCGTTTTTTACCCCGGTAACCAAGGCTGTTTACGATATCGAAAACGTATTTGTAGAGGATAATCCCGACTACGAAAAGGTGGTCTTTACGATCACTACCGACGGTCAGATCAGCGCGATAGACGCGTTTAAAAACGCGCTTGAAGCGATGTATCAGCAGCTGGCGGTTTTCAAAGGCATCGTAAATATCAGCGCTGCGGATACTTTCGGTAGGGCGATCCCTGCAAATTCCGAGTTTGCAAAGCTTTTTGAGAGCGTTAGCAATCTAAGCTTAAGCGCGCGAAGCTTTAACTGCCTGGATCGCGCGGATATTAGATTTATCGGCGAGCTAGCGATTATGGAGGAAAGCGAGCTTAAAGACCTTAAAAATTTAGGCAAAAAATCGCTTGAGGAGATCAAGGCCGTTATGGAGGAGATCGGTTATCCTATCGGCAACCAAGAGCTCGGCGATAAAAAAGAGCAGCTAAAACGCAAGCTTGACGAGCTGAAGGCTCAAAGACAAAAGAATGAAGGACAATAAATGAGACATAATCACGGATATAGGAAGCTAGGGCGTACTTCGTCTCACCGTGCCGCCCTGCTTAAAAATTTAACCATCGCTTTAGTTACTAGCGGCAAGATCGAAACCACGCTTCCTAAGGCAAAAGAGCTAAGAAGTTATGCCGAAAAGCTGATCACTCGCGCGCGAAAAGGCGACAGCGAGGCGCATAGATTTGTTTTCGCGGCGCTTCAGGATAAGGCTGCGACAAATAAGCTAGTCACCGAGATCGCTCCAAAATACGCAGGCGTAAACGGCGGTTACACTCGCATCATCAAAACTCGCCTTCGCAAGGGCGACGCCGCAGAGATGGCTTATATCGAGCTAATCAGCAAATAAAATTTCGGGATCACTCCCGAAATTTCTTCTATGAAATTTAAAATTTTACTTCCGCTTGTTATCGTCGCTGCGGGCCTAGCGTGGGCATTAGACAATTATCTTAGCTATAAAAATATCGAAACGATCAACCCAGAAATTCCGCTAAAACAGGCATTGGACGGCGAGCAAATCTCTAAAATCCGCGTCTATAAATCCAAACGAATTCTTGAAATTTTGACCTCAAAAGGCATCGCGAAAAGCTACAAAATCGCCCTCGGACGCGAGCCTGAAGGACATAAAGAGGTTCAAGGCGACGGCAAAACCCCGGAGGGCAACTACACCATAAACGGCAAAAATCCAAACTCGGCGTATCATCTAAATTTAGGCATCTCCTATCCGAACAAAGCCGACGTAGCGCACGCAAAATCCCTCGGTAAGAGTGCAGGCGGCGATATCAAAATCCACGGGCTACCGAATAAATTTAGCTACCTAGGGCAGAGTATAGCGGCGTTCGGCGACTGGACGGAGGGCTGCATAGCGCTCGTCAACGACGATATGGACGAGCTTTTCGAGCACGTAAAAATCGGCACGCCGATAGAAATTTTGCCGTGATTGCACACGCCAGCGCTAAAATTTCACAGTCGCGATCGATATAAACATAGCGTAAATTTCATCTACGAGCTTCAAAATAATATTCGTCGTCCAGGCTTTTGTAATCGCAAATTTGCAATTAAAAGCAGGATTGTTTTTCTAAAAAATTTAATCGTATCGGCGCTTGTCCTAATTAAATTTAGACAGTTCCGCTTTAAATTTCACCTACCGCTCAAGCACAATTCCTTTTCAAATTTAGCCCTCGGTCTGGCTGAAATTTAATCCCAAATTTATGGCGCAAATAGTCTAAATTTAAATATACGCAGGCCCGATAATTCGCGGGCTTCATCCTTACCGAATCGATAAAATTTTAAAATCATAGTTCCGGCGCCCGCGCCGTATAAAATTCTTTGCGAGCCATTACGCAAGATCCGCGTTCTCGCGCAAAATTTCAGATTAAATTTCATCCCTGATAAGCCTTTTTTTATCGCTTTTGGATATAATTCGCCAAAACTAAAATAAGGAATTTTAATGATACCATTTACAGACGAAGAGCTTCTAACCCCGGTACAGGATAGCTTGGAGTTAATCCGACCGATGCTGCAAAACGACGGCGGCGATATGAAGCTTTTAGGCATAAAAAACGGCGTCGTCTATGTCCGCCTTACCGGGCATTGCCACGGCTGCGCCGCAAGTGCGCAGACCCTAAAATACGGCGTCGAGCGCCAGCTTCGCATGGATATTCACCCCGAGCTTAGCATCGTAAACATCCCCGAAGGCGAAGAGTTTGAACTATAAAAAGCTAGGGTTAAAGGCGTTTTCGCGCGGAGAATTCGAACTTGCGAAGCTGTATTTTTCACTCGCCTACGAAAAAAGCGGCGAGGAGGAAATTCTATTTTTGCTCGAGCTTTGCCAGACCGCGCTGGCAGACCGCGAAGAGGCGCTTATGCTCTTTGATTTTTACAATATCAGCCCCAAAACTCAAACCGCGGAGCTTTTTAAAATTTTAAACTCCATCAACGAAAAGATCGCGAATGAAGCGGCTTCCGAACCTGGCGCCGAGGATGAGATCGCCGTTATAGCTTATGCCGATTTTATGCGTGCAGTAGACCAAAGAGGCTTTAAAGACGCTTTCGAATCGATCATTTTTTCCTCTAAAATCGCCATTTCGGACAAAACCGAGATGATAGAATTTTTAGAAAATTTGATAGAAAACGGCTACTACGAAATGGGGCTTAATTACGTCGAGAGCTCGGCTGCCGCATACGCAGGCGATGAGCGCTTCGAAGCGCTAATGCAAAAAATCAAAAATCATGAAAATACGACTCGAAAATAACTTTATCACCGACAACTCCGCCGAGTGCGAGGCGGGCTGCTTTTTTATGCGCACGAGCGCGAACGCTAAATTCCAAGCCGAAGCGGCGCAAAAAGGCGCGCAGATCATAGCTATCGCGCAAGCGAAGGAGCTTTTGAAGATCGATCCGCGCATCAAAATCGTAGGCATTACCGGTACGAACGGCAAGACCACGACCGCGGCGGCGATCTATTCGACACTGCTGGATCTGGGCTTTAGCTGCGGCTTAAGCGGCACGCGCGGCGCCTTCATAAACGAGCGCAGGATCGACGAGAAGGGGCTTACGACGAGCTCGGTTTTTAAGACGATGAGCTATCTTTATGAAGCCGACAAGCAGGGCTGCGAGTATTTCGTTATGGAGGTCAGCTCGCATGCGATCGCACAAAATCGTATCGAAGGATTAGAATTTGCGCTTAAAATTTTTACGAATTTGAGCCAAGATCATCTCGATTATCACGGCAGCATGCAAGAATACGCGGCAGTCAAGAGCTCGTTTTTTGCAGACGACGCGCCAAAACTCATAAACGCCGATGACGGACATATTAAATTTAATCCCGCAAACGCCTTTACCTACGGCATCAAAAATGCCGCGAGTTTCGGCGTGAGCGGATACGGGCTAAAGGGCGGCATCGACGCGCTCGTGCGTACTCCAAACGGCGATAATGCTCAACTTCAAAGCGATCTCATCGGCGAGTTTAATCTCTACAACCTTACCGCGGCGTTTGCGGCGGTTAAAATTCTGACCAAGCTGCCGAACGAAAAGATCGCAGAAGCCCTGGCAAACTTCGGCGGCGTCGAGGGTCGCGTGCAGGTCGTAAATAAAAATCCGCTTGTAATCGTCGATTTCGCTCATACCCCGGACGGCATCGAAAAGGTGCTAAACGCGCTGCGCGCAAGCGGCGAGATTATCGCGGTTTTCGGCGCAGGAGGCGATCGCGACCACGGCAAGCGTCCGAAAATGGGCGCCATCGCGGAGCACTTTGCTAAAATCTGTATCGTTACGAGCGATAACTCGCGCAGCGAGGAGCCGAGCGAAATCATCGAGCAAATTTGCGCCGGTATGCGCCGAAAAGATAAAATTTTAAAGATCGCGGATCGCAAAGAGGCTATCGCGCGCGCACTAGATCTTGCCAAAAACGGCGAGATCATCGCTATTTTGGGCAAAGGCGACGAGACCTACCAGGAGATCAAGGGCGTGAAGCATCCTTTCAGCGACAAACAGGTCGTGAGCGAGCTAGTCGCGGCGCGAGGCGGATCAAATTTAGACTATTTAAAGGACGGCCGATGAAAATCGAAATTTTATCAAGCAAAATCCACCGCGCGCGCGTGACGGACGCCAACCTAAACTACGTAGGCTCGGTCACGATCGGGCCCGAGCTCATCGAGGCTGCGGGGCTTTGCGAATACCAAAAAGTAGAGATCCTAAACGTCAATAACGGCGAGCGCTTCGCCACATACGTGATTCGCGGCGAGAAAAAGGGCGAGATCTGCCTAAACGGCGCAGCCGCGCGCAAAGTCTGTGTCGGCGACGTCGTCATCATCGTGGCCTACGCACAGATGAGCGCCAAAAAAGCGAGAGATTTCGAACCAAAAATCGTACAGGTAAACGAAAAAAACGAAATAACGGAGTAAAGATGTTTGAAGGAATGGATTTTTCGAAAATGGGGCAAATGCTCGATCAGATGCAGGCCAAGGCTAAGCAGATCGAGGAGGAGAATGCGCGCAAGGAATTTACTGTAAAATCGGGCGCGGGCATGGTCGCCATCAGGCTAAACGGCGCGGGCGAGGTGCTCGATCTAAGTATCGACGATAGCCTTTTTAGCGACAAGGAAAGCTTGCAGATCCTACTGATCTCGGCGATCAATGACGCGATAAAACTCGTCGAAAATGAAAAGAAAGGCGCTGCAGCATCCATGCTAGGAGGGCTCGGCGGATTGGGTGATCTGCTTGGCAATAAGGGCTAAGCGTAGTTCAAAAATGGTGAAAATAGGCTTTTAGAGAGGGTGGCTACTTCCGCCTAGCGAGCGGTTTGGATTCTACGGAGCGAGCGGCTTCTGTAGCGAACTAAATGAAGCCCAATTGTATAAGGCGACAAGTTAAATTTAGATTTTTGCGACGGCACGTTTTGCATAAAGTGCAGCTCGCTTGATTTGACGCGAGGTTATTAAATTTTACCTTAGCAAATCGGTCAAATTTAACGGGCGGCACGAGGGCAAATTCTAAAATTTCGGCAGGCTGCTACGCTGCGGCGCAAAGTAAAATTTAGCTCGCACGGCTTAAATGCAAAGCGGACGAGCCATTGTGCAGTATCCGCGAGTAAATGAGCACAAAGATGCGGCTCAAAAAAAAAGAGGAGCGCTCTGCACTGCACGCACTGCGTAAAGTTAGGGAAATTAAAATTTAAAATTTTAAGCGGCATGATTACTTCTACGCGACGCACAAACGGCTCGCGACAGCAAATTTTAGCTGCGCGACGAAAAGGCATTCGAAGGGCGCGAATTTGCATTCGTCAAGGGTGCGCCCAAGCAGAGCAAATCAAAACCACAAGGTAGGATCGATGGATATTTTAGAAAAATTTAAAGACTACTTGAAGCACAACGAGCTGAAGGCGCCGAGCTTTCATCCGTACTTTGAGGAGGCGCTCAATTACATGCTGCGGGCGGGCGGGAAACACTTTCGCGCGCAGCTGCTACTAGGCGTCGTCTCGGCGGTGGATGAGCGGCGCTTTGAAGGCGCGCTGGCGATCGCGATGGCGCTTGAGATGATCCACACCTACTCGCTTATCCACGACGATCTGCCCGCGATGGACGATGCGGATCTGCGCCGCGGACGGCCGAGCCTGCACAAAAAATACGACGAGGTCACGGCGATTTTGGTGGGCGATGCGCTAAATACAGACGCATTTTTGATCGCCGCGAACGCAAACCTAAGCGACGAAATCAAGATAAAATGTATTAAAACTCTAGCGCGAAACGCAGGTAGTAGCGGCATGGTACTGGGTCAGGCGATCGATTGCCGTTTTGAAAATAACCCGTTAAAGCAAAGCGAGCTTGAGTTTTTGCATCTGCACAAAACGGGTGCGCTCATCGCCGCAGCGTTTGAGCTAGGCGCCATAATCGGCGGGCTAAAGGACGAGCTTTCGCATGAGCTTTATAAAATCGGACTAAAGCTAGGTCTCATATTTCAGATCGAGGATGATATCATCGACGCCACGGGCGACGAGGCAAGCGCAGGCAAACCCGTAGGGGCGGACGGCGCGAAAAATTCCTTCGTAAATTTACTAGGTCTTGCGGGTGCTAGAAGCTACAAGCAGCGCCTAATAGACGAGGTAAGCGGCGCGATGAGCGGCTATGATGAAAGCCTGCGCGATTTGGTTTTAAATTTGATAGAAAAATACCTGAAAGGATGAAAAATGTCGAGCGAGCAGCTAAGTAAAATTTCAAACACGATAAAATTTCTAAGCGCGGATATGATCCAAAGCGCCAACTCGGGCCATCCCGGTACGCCGATGGGGCTAAGCGACGTAATGAGCGTCTTTATGAACAAGGTCCGCCACAACCCCAAAAATCCCGCGTGGCTGAACCGCGACCGCGTCGTATTTTCGGGCGGGCACGCAAGCGCGCTCGTGTATAGCTACCTCTATCTTAGCGGATATGATTTGAGCATGGACGATCTAAAAAGCTTCAGGCGCCTGCAATCCAAAACCCCCGGCCATCCGGAGATCACTACCCCGGGCGTCGAGATCGCTACCGGACCGCTCGGACAGGGCGTCGCAAACGCAGTCGGATTTGCGATGGCCGCAAAATACGCCGCATATCTGCTCAACGAGGAGGGCAACGAGATCATCGATCACCGCGTCTATTGCTTCTGCGGCGACGGCGATCTACAGGAGGGCATCAGCTACGAAGCGTGCGCGCTTGCGGGCAGACACAACCTCGACAATCTTACGATAATTTATGATTCTAACGGCATCACGATCGACGGCAGCACCGATATCGCGTGGTTTGAGGACGTAAAGGTACGATTTGAAGCGCAAGGCTTTGAGGTCGCGCGCATCGACGGGCATAATTTCGATCAGATAGAATTCGTCCTTGACGAGGTCAAAAACAAAACAAAACCTTACCTCATCATCGCAAATACCACGATCGGCAAGGGCGCGCTAGAGCTTGAGGGCACGGCTAAGACGCACGGCGCGCCGCTTGGAGAGGAGCTGCTTGCGCGCGCTAAGCAAAGCCTGGGCTTTGATCCCGCCCAAAGCTTCGTCGTAAGCGAGGACGTGCTTTTTGAAACGCGCGCTGCGGTCGAGAGGGGCGATTTGGAGGAGCGGCTTTGGAAGGAGAAGCTCGCTAAGCTAAGCGATGAAAAAAGAGCGCTTTTAAACGAGCTTTTAAATCCCGACTTTAGCAAGATAGAATTTCCAGATTTTAGCGGGCTTAAGGTCGCCACGCGCGATAGTAACGGTAAAATTTTAAACGCCATCGCAAACGCGGTGCCCGGCTTTTTGGGCGGAAGCGCCGATTTGGCGGCATCGAATAAGACCGAGCTAAAAGGCGGCGGCGACTTTCCGTGCGGCAAAAATTTACACTTCGGCATCCGCGAGCACGCTATGGCAGCGATCGGCAACGCCTTTGCGAGATACGGGCTTTTCATCCCATTTAGCGCGACGTTTTTTATCTTTAGCGACTATCTCAAAACGGGCGCTAGACTTGCGGCGCTGATGGGTTTGCGCCACTATTTCGTATTCACGCACGACAGCATCGGCGTAGGCGAGGACGGGCCGACGCACGAGCCTATCGAGCAGCTTAGCACCTTCCGCGCGATGCCTGGCTTCTACACCTTCCGCCCCGCAGACGGCAACGAAAACGTAAAATGCTGGCGCACGGCGCTTGCTCTGAATGCGCCCGCGGCATTCGTCTGCTCGCGCCAAGGGCTTGAGCCGCTACCTAAGGCGGTTTTGGGCGACGTGCAAAACGGCGCGTATCTGCTAAGGCAGAGCAAAGAGGCGCAGATCACGCTCATCGCAAGCGGCAGCGAAGTCTCGCTCTGCCTAAAAGCGGCGGCGATCCTACAAGAGCAAGGCATCGGCGCAAACGTCGTAAGCGCGCCGTGCTTCGAGATTCTGTGCGAGCAGGACGCTGACTATCTGGCGCAAATCCTGCAGGCGCAAACTAAAATTTTAGCCGTCGAAGCCGCAAGCGCGCTTGAGTGGTATAAATTTGCAGACGCGGTACACGGCATGCAAAGCTTCGGCGAAAGCGGCAATGCGAGCGAGCTATTTAAGCTTTTCGGCTTCACCGACGTCGCGATCGCAAAGCAGGCGAGAGAGCTTTTAGAGCAATAACAGCAAAGGCGAAATTTGAGCGGAAAAATCAAAATTTCATATTTAGACAGATTTAAAATTTACGGATTAAAAGCCCGCACGAAAAACGCGGACGAGCTAGGCGGAAGCGGCAAAATTCCCGCGCTGTGGGCGAAATTTATGAAAGAGTGTTATGACGGGCAGAGCGAGATTTACGGCGTATATTACGATTACGAAGACGGCGTCGACGGGCTTTACGATATCTTTATCGGCACCAAAGCGCCCCGCAGCGACGAAGCCTTGGAGATCAAAAGCGGCAAATACGCCGTTTTTAGTTTCCCAAATGAGCCGCAAAACGTAGCAAAGTTTTGGAGCAAAATTTGGAGCTTTTTTGAGGCGGGAGAACTAAAAAGAGCGTTTGGAACGGATTTTGAGTTTTACGGCGGAGACAAGATCAAAATTTTTATCTCGGTTTTGTAGGGCGGCGCATGAAATTTATAAACGGCGAGTGATTTTTCGCCGCCGCGACGATGAGCTTTTGCATAAAATTTTAATTTATTTAAAGGGTAAAATTCCGTGCCCAAAACTACGCGCACGAAAGCAAATTTTATGCCGAAAGCCGCGCCGCACCTTAAGCCGTGGATTTAAAACGAAATCTAAATTTGCGCCGTTAAATTTCAACCCCCACCCGCAAAATCAGGCGAAATTTCGCGCGGAATTTCATTTTTAAATCTGTTATTAAGCCATTTTTGGCTTAAATTACGTTTTCATTCGGGTAGATGTCCGAGCGGTCGAAGGAGCGCGCCTCGAAAGCGCGTAAGGCGTCAGCCTTCTAGGGTTCGAATCCCTATCTACCCGCCATTCATTCAAATTTCACCCAATACTTTGGAGTTAAGATGAGCAATAAACTCCTTTCGATGAGCCTGCAGGAGCTGTGGCGGCTCTTTCCGATACGTCTCGTGCCGCACGATCCGCGCTGGGGCGAATACTTTAGGCGGGAGCGCAAAATTTTGCGCGGGCTGCTGCGAGATTGCGGTAAGATCAAGATCCACCATATCGGCAGTACCGCAGTAAGCGGGATCTGGGCGAAACCGATCGTAGATATTTTGATCGAGTGCTCGGATATAGCCGCCGCCAAACAGCGCCTGATAGAGGCGGGCTATCTGCTAATGAGCGAAAGCGAGAGCCGCTGCAGCCTAAATAAGGGCTACACCGAGGCGGGATTTGCCGAGCGCGTTTTTCACGTGCATCTGCGAAATTTCGGCGATACAGATGAGATATTTTTTAGAGATTTTTTGCGAGCGAATGAGGATATCGCCGAGCGGTACGAGGCGCTTAAATTAGAGCTTTGCAAGCGCTATGAGTTCGACCGCGACGCCTATACTGCGGCAAAAAGCGAATTCGTGCTTAAATTTACGCGCATCGCTAAAGAAAACTCGAAATAGCCGCGTAAATTTGATCCTCTGCGTAGAAGCTCGCTCACCAAGAACGACAAAAAATGGCTAAATTTTATAAATGATACGGGCGGATAGCGCCGCGCCCTGTGAGCTTATTTTTATAAAATTTTGACCGTGATTTAAATTTAGGCTCTCTTTAACTTAAGCTCACACAAAAGAGTAGTAAGTTACGATGAGAACTATGAAAAATAAGTATATAGTCCGTTCAAGAATTTCTGAAGCTAAATTTAGAGAAA
>CAURKZ010000002.1:0-196430 GCA_963525605.1 uncultured Campylobacter sp. | reverse complement strand
AGCTTGCGATTTAGGAAATGGGGAAGGATGCTCTAATCTTGGAATTTTATACGGAGATGGTCAAGGAGTAGAGCAAAATTATAGAAAAGCAAGTGAATTATATTCTAAAGCTTGCGATTTAGGAAATGGGGAAGGATGCTCTAATCTTGGAATTTTATACGGAAATGGTCGAGGTGTGAGGCAAGATTATAAAAAAGCAAATGAATTCTTTTCTAAAGCTTGCGGTTTAGGATTTAGTAGTGGATGCTATAATTTGGGGATTTTATATACAAACGGACAAGGCGTAAAGCAAGATAAAAGCATGGCGAAAGAATACTTCGGCAAGGCTTGCGATTTAGGCGATCAAACCGGTTGCGACGAATATAAAAAGCTAAACGAACAAGGCTTTTAATCCATTTAAATTTTAAGCCGCTCGCGAAATCCGCTTAAATTTAAAGGCTTAAATTTAAAGGTCTAAATTTAAACCATATTATCCGCGCGGCAGCGCTAAAAGCGCGTCAAAATACGTGGGTTTAAAATTTAAACACATTCCGCCGCAGCAGATGCTGCGTAAGCGGTGCGTAAAATTTAGCGAACCGCCAAATTACGACGACATTCGCGCCAAAATAAAAGGATATGTTCCGCGCCGCCGTTAAAATTTCAGATGAGCCGTTAATTCGTTAAAATTTTGAAATCTAAGCTCTCTCGTTTGCAGGTTAAAATTTCGAGTGAGCTTCTAATTCGTAGCGTTCGCGTCGAACTGCAAAAATTTCCTGATCTCCTCCATCGCCTCTTTGTTTGAAAGGGTAAATTTTATCTCGATGCGGCGGCTAGCGTCCTTGTCCTCGACGCCTCTGCGCATCACGGGCTGCGTGTAGCTGCGACCGCTGGCGATGAGATATTTTTGCAGTCGCTCGTCTTTATTCCACGAGTTGATGAAATCCATCACGGCAAACGCCCTGTTTTGCGACAGCTCGAGGTTGTACAAATACCCGCCGTCGCTGTCCGTGTGCCCTTCGATGATGATCTGATCTAAATTTTCGCGAATTTCATCGTTATTCAAAAGCGCGGCAAAATAGCTCTGCAGCGTCGAGCGAAGCGTCTCTTTGGCGCCCTCTTTCAGCTCGCTTGAGCCCTTGTCGAAAAGGATCGACGAGCTTAGCGTCATCGCGCCGCTTTCGTTGTCGATGCGGATCTTACCGCCCAGCTTCTCCTTCAGATCGGCGATGATCTTGACCTTCATTCCAGTGAGGTTGCGGATGCGGTTTTTGGTGACGTTAAGATCCTGTAAAATTTTATTAAAATCGCTCTCTTTCTGCGTGAGCTGATCGAGCAAAAAGGCGATTTTAAGCTCGTTTTGGCTGATCGTAGCGTTGGCATCGTCGCGCGCTTTTTGCAGAAGCGAGTTGATGTCTAAATTCTCTTTTTTCAGCTTCTCCGCCATCTCGGTTAGATCTTCGATCTGTATGAAATAGATGGAATTTTGCTTGCGAAGGTCGGTATTTTCGATATTTAGCTTCTCGAGCTGATCGCTAAAAATTTTATTCAGTGCCTCAAGCTCGGCGCTTTTTTTCTCCTGACTTTGAAGGCTTGCTAGCGCGCTTGAAATTTGACTTTCTTTCTCCTGCAGGTTGCTTTGCGTGAGGAAGTATTTGACGATGATGCCGCCTACTAAAAGCACGAAAACAAAAAGCAGTCCCGCCATCAAATCGGCGTATGCGATCCAAAAGGTCTCTTTTTCTTCGTTATTCGTTTTCATCTAAAAGTGCTTTTTCATCGATGCTCGCAAGCGTTTTACGAAGCTCTTCGATGACGCTTTCGTTGCTCGTTCGCGCAGTGTCCTCTCCAGCTAAAAGTGCCTTCAAATCCGCGCTTAATCCCTTAAAGCTAGCGTCAATTTTAGCGGCGTAAGCATTCTGTGAACTTGAAATTTCGCCCGCAAACCCACCTAAGGAAGCATTTAGGCTCTTGATTTGAGCGCTTAATGCACTAGTGACGTTAGCCAGCTCGCCTTGCCCGTCCGTTAAAGTCTTAGACTGGCTTAGATACTGCGCGGAAATTCCGTTTTGAATTTCGATTAGGCTTGCAGACACGGACTTAAGCGCAGATAAAATTTGAGCGAAGCTCTTATCTAGCTCACCGTGAGCGAGATTTGTCCTTTGGATCATCTCTCCTGCTTTTTCAAGCTCTTCTTGTGTAATCGCCATACTTCGCTTCTCGGCTTCCATCACGCTTTCAAAAGCGCCGATTTTTTCATCGATTAGGCGGTTTAGCCTTTCGGTAAAATTCGTAGAGCTCATCATCGCAAATGAGCGCGAAATTTCAGAATTAGCGTTTAAAATTTCACTCAGATAGCCCTGCGTGATCTCGTCTTTGTTCCAGAAGAAATTTTTAGTGGAATTTTTGTATTTGATGAGCAGACGCTCATATTTGCTAATGCCTTTTTTCTCAAAATATATCCACCAAAGCGCTAAGAAAATTCCATAGATCGAGACGTAAAATGCCGTACCTACGCCGCCTAGAAGCTGCGCGATCTCGGTTTCGAGCCCGTCGATATTACTTGAGGAGAAGTGCGGCATCGAAATCGCAATCGAGATGAAAGTTCCTAAAATTCCAAGCATCGGAAAGACTGCCGACGCGACGGAAGCGTAGTTTTGATTACGCAGCGAATAGCCGTATTCGTCCACAAAAAGATCAAAGCTGGCATCGGATTTTTTCTTACCGCCGATACTTAAGAGATTGGCGACGATGTAATTCTTTAGCTCACGCTTGAAATCATCGATATTATTTTGAAAATTTAAGCAGCCATATTCTGCATTATGACGAGCTAAAATTAGTGCAATAATGAGCAAAACCGCAAGCATCAGGATCGAGTGCGTCTCTACCTTCAGCCCGATAAGCCCCAAATAGCCCAGCAAAAACACCACAAAAACCGCGATCGGCAGAGCTGCAATCTTAAAAAAAACGCCCGCTAACGAGCGCTCCTTCGCCTCAGGTAGCGTGATATCGAGCACTTCGTTATTTGGGCGATCCATATTAGTTCCTATTTAGGCAATTTAGATTGTCAAATGCGACCTGCAAGCGCGCCACCATACTCTGCTCGCCTGCTCTCAGCCATTTGCGAGGATCGTAGAATTTTTTATTCGGTTTATCCTCACCTTCCGGATTGCCGATTTGAGCTTGCAAATAACCGCGATTTTTGGCCCCATAAGCGCGCACGCCGTCCCAAAATGCCCACTGCGTGTCGGTGTCGATATTCATCTTAACTACGCCGTAGCTTACGGCTGCCTTGATGTCGGAGGTATCGCTGCCGCTGCCGCCATGAAAGACGAAATTTACGGGCTTTTCGGATTGCAGATTAAATTTCTCGCGCACGAATTTTTGCGAATTTTTCAAAATTTCAGGTCTCAGCACAACATTGCCCGGCTTATACACGCCGTGGACATTGCCAAAGCTTGCTGCGATGCTAAATCTATCACTGATTTTGCCAAGTCGCTCATAGGCGAGCGCGACATCTGCGGGCTGGGTGTAAAGCCGCGCGTTATCGACGCCGGTATTATCAACACCGTCCTCTTCGCCGCCTGTGACGCCAAGCTCGATCTCAAGCGAAATTCCAAGATCGCTTAAAATTTCCAAATACTTCTCGCAGGTGGCTAAATTTAGCTCCAAATCATCCTCGCTAAGATCGAGCATATGCGAGCTAAAAAGCGGCACGCCGTGAGCTTTTTTATTCGCGGCGTTGGCCTTAATGAGCTCGTCGATCCACGGAAGCAGCTTCCTTGCGGCATGATCGGTATGCAAAATTACCGCAACGCCGTAATGAGCTGCCAGAGTATGCACTTGATGCGCGCCTGCGATAGCGCCTAAAACTGCGGCATTAGGGCAAGTAGCGCCCGCATAAAACGCCGCGCCGCCGTTGCTAAACTGAATTATTACGGGCGAATTTGCGATTTTAGCGCTTTCCAAGACGGCGTTTATGGAATTTGATCCCACTACGTTTACCGCAGGGATCGCAAAGCCCTGCTGCTTCGCATACGCATAGACCTTACTTACGTCATTGCCGCTTAAAACGCCCGGTTTTACTATATCTAAAACGCCCATTTTTAGCTCCTAAATTATTTATACTCGATTTTAGCGTTTTTGTGAAGATCTGCCGCTTTTTGCTCGACTACTTTCGCCGCTTTTTGCTGTCTAAGTACGCGCTCTATAAAAGGCTTTGCCTCGCTTTGGCTTAGCTGCTTTTTAGCTTGAGACTCCTCTTTTAACACTACGTGATATCCAACTCTGCTTCTAATGGCTTTAGTAGTGATTTGACCATCTTTTATCTTAGAGATCGCATCGGCAAAAGGCTTGACCTGATCGCTAGGCATCCAGCCTAGCTCGCCGCCGGTTTGTTTAGCCTGCGGATCGATAGATTTAGCTTTGGCAAGCTCTGCAAATTTAGTGAATAGCGCACTGTCGCTAAGCCCTTTTAACTGCTTAATAATATCGTTTGCCTCAGCTTCGGTTTTAACGACGATCTGAGCCGCTTTAATTCTCGCAGGCTCGGTAAAGCGCGCTTTGTTTTTGTTATAAAAATCGCCTATTTCTTTATCGTCGATATTTATTTTACTGGCTTCTTTAGCCTGCCATACACGAAGCGCTAAGTTATCTTTTACTATTTCAAGCTCTTTTTTATAAACGTCTTCGTCCATAACGCCCGATTTTTTAGCCTCATCCGTTAGCAGCATCAGATCGATACCTTTATCGATAAGCTCCTTTTTTTGATCGGCATTAAGAGCAGCGATATCTACATTGCCTATACCTTGAAGTAGTGGAGCGAGCTCTTTTTCAGTTACGTCTTTGCCATTTACGGTAGCGTAAACGGTAGCGTTAAGGCTGATAGCGGCAGCCAAACTAAGTGCTGTAAATAAAACTTTTTTCATCACAATTCCTTAAAAAAATTTTAACGGCGATTATAACTCAAAGTTGTTAACAATCAAACTGTACTTTAGAATTTTAGGGTAGAATTCCGCCTTGAGGAAATGCAAATGAGAAGTAAAAAAGATATTTTAGAGATAAAAAAGAGAATTTTACAAAACTTCGCAGAAGAGCGCAGCGAGCTGAAATTTAAAGACAACTATCAGCTTCTGGTCTGCGTGATGCTAAGCGCGCAGTGCACCGACAAGCGTGTAAATTTGATTACGCCGCGCTTTTTTGCGGAATTCCCAAGCGTTGCAGAGCTTGCAAAGGCCAATCTGGCAAGCGTTAAGCTGCTAATCAGCTCGTGCAATTTCTACAACAACAAAGCGGTAAATTTAATCAAAATGGCGCAGGCGGTAGTTAGCGACTTTGACGGCGTCGTGCCGCTTGATGAAGCGGGGCTAAAATCTCTTGCGGGCGTGGGGCAAAAGACTGCTCACGTCGTGCTTTTGGAGGGCGCGGGCGCAAACGTGATGGCGGTGGATACGCACGTCTTTCGCGTCGCGCATCGCTTAGGGCTGAGCCGTGCAAAGACGCCCGAGCTTACGGAGCGCGATCTTAGCGAGGCTTTTAAAACGGATCTTGGCAAACTGCACCAAGGCATGGTGCTTTTTGGCCGCTACACCTGTAAAGCGATCAAGCCAAACTGCAAAGAGTGCTTTTTAAACGAGCTGTGCAGCAGCAAGGATAAGAATTTTCCGTAAAATTTTAGCCTGCAAATGCGGGTTTAAATTTACGCACTTAAATTTGCCGGAATTTTAAAATTTTGATTCTTGGTAGCTGTGTTTATTATGAACTGCATTTTATAAAAACTGCTACAAATTTTATATCAAATTTAAATGCAAGAAGCTAAGGCGCAGTATTTTTGTTCTAGACGAGGCGGATTTAAATTTAAGGGCGGGAGCTACCTCGTCGGTAGTGACCGAGTAAAATTTAAATCCAACGAAGTATAGGACAAAAAGACAAGCCGCTAAATTTATTGCAACTTAGCGATTATATTTCTTACGACTTCCGCTATCATCTCCACCGACGCTATCTCGCAGTGCTCGTTTACCGAGTGTGGCGAGTGAATGTTTGGGCCTATGGAGCAGGCTTGTAGCTCGGGCTGTTTTGCGACCAGTACGCCGCACTCAAGGCCCGCGTGCACGGCGGCAAATTTAGCCTGCGGCTTTTGTTTTTGCAGCTCCTCAAGCACCAGATGCGCGAAGTCGCTGATACAAGGCGCCCAGTTCGCCGAACGGTCGGTTACTCTCACATCAAAACCCAGCGCGCTAGCTAGCGTAGCGGTCTCAAAGCCCAGATTTTCAAGCCCCTCGCGCTTCATCGCGCGAGCGAAAAAGTCAAACTCGATCACGCCCTCTTTTTGCTTAACGGTCGAGAGATTTATGCTTTCATTTACCATGCCAAGCTGCGTGTCGTAGCTGCGCACGCCCTGGGCAAAGGAGTTGATGAGCGCCAAAATTTTACCGCTATTTACCAGCACGTCCGCTTCGCCCTCGCCCAGGCTTTTCACCCACGCAAGGCCTCGCTGCTTTGGCTCATGCGCACAGAGCGCCTTACACACGGCATTTGCGGGGATCGAGTTGCTCCTCTCGCCAAAATCTAGGCTGATGAGCTCGCAGTCCTCCTCGGCGAGGAATTTCGCTAGCAGCTTCGTCGCGTTTGGGATATTTTTATGTATCTCGTTGCCCGAGTGCCCGCCGCTAAGCCCGGTAACGCCGATCTCGTAAATTTTACCGCTCTTTTTGACGCTCTGCGCGCCGATTTTCGCGCTCACGTTTATGCCGCCGGCGCATCCTAGCGTTACGCGGTCGTCCTCTTCGCTGTCTAAATTTAGAAGATTCGGCGATAAAATTTTACCTTTAAAGGCGTTTGCGCCCACGAGCCCAACCTCTTCGTCGTTGGTAAATAGGCACTCTAAGTTCGCAAACTCCCGCATCGCGCCCATCATCATCGCCACGCCGATACCGTCGTCAGCGCCCAAGCTCGAGTTTTTCGCCCTTAGGATGCCGTTTTCTTCGATGAGCTGCAAATTCGGCGCTGCGCCCACGCAAACCATGTCGTAGTGGCTTTGCAAGCAAATTTTAGGCTCGCCCTTTACGGCGTGGATGTTACCCGTCTCATCGACGCTCACGCTAAAGCCCAGGCAGCGCGCAAAATCTGCCAAAAACTCCCTCATCTGCTCCGTTTCGCAGCTGCAGTGCGGTATCTCGCACAGCTTTTTAAAATCATTCATAACCTCGTTTTTTTGCATGTTTGCTCCTTTTGAATTTATTTTAGCGCGGCGTATCTGCGGCGACACATACCGCTAAATTTAAACGCGACAGCGCCGACATAGCGCTTCCGCAAAATACGCGCAGAATTTCAATCGCGCTAGCTTACGCTGCAGGCAAGCTGCGCAAAATGAAATTTTATGCAAATCACAGGAATTTTACCGAAATTTAGCAAGAATTTTATTTAAAATTTAGTCCGAATTTCGTAGGGGGATTTTTATTTTACGATTACGCCTTCATAGCCCGTTTTAGCGATCGCCTCAAGCATCGCGGTTTCGTTAGCGTCATCCTTTGCCGCGACGGTTGCTGTTTTGCTCTGCTGCGAAACCTTCGCGCTTATCACGCCTGGCGTTTGCAAAAGCGCCTTTCGCACGATCGCGGTGCAGAGCGGGCAGTGGATTTTTTCCACGTAAATTTTAACCTCTTTGTCGGCAAAAAGCGCCGTAAATCCAAGCATCAAAAACAAAATTTTACACATAAAGCTCTCCTAAAATTTCGGGATATGTAAGCATAAAGGCAAGCAGGGCTCCTAAAAGCACGTAAATCAGGATCCACTTTTTACGCCCGCTTTGTAGCGAGCATGCGCGCGACTTTTTGAAAAAGAAAAACGCGGAAAGCGCGAAGCAAAAAAGCGCTAACGCAGAAAGCGGCGCGCGGTAGCCTTCCAGCGCCTCTGCGCCTGAAAAAATGGAAAAGCTCGCGCCGAAAATCAAAAATAAAAGCGCGGGTAGGCAACAAAACGTCGCCGCGACCGCGCTAAAAATCGCGGCGAATATCAGCCACAGACTGCGCGTGCTGAAGCGATTTTTGCCAGGATCTTCTCGCTTTTGAGCCAAGGTTTCTTGCGCGGAATTTTCTAGTTCGGTTTTCAAATTTTGCCTTTAAGTATAATCTTGATAATCTTGTCGCGCCCTCGTCGGCTTTAGGCGTGGAATTTTATCTGCAAATTTTACCGCTCAAATTTCGCACAGAGTGGCAAAGAGGCGAAATTTTAAATTCCGCAAGCCGTAAATTTTAAAATTTCGCGCCGAAAAATTTCAAAATTTTGCTCGCTTTAAAATTTCAAAATTTCGCTGCCATGTCGCTCGCAAAATTCTAAAAATTTTAAAATTCCAGCCAAACAAGGCGCGGAATTTTTTGCCGATGCAGGCGCGGTAGCGCGCAGATTAGGCGCATTCTTATACATTCGCTTTAAAGACGCCTAACCGAGAGAGTTCTTTGTATGCCGCTCAAAAGCCCAAGCTGGCGTGCCGCATAGCAAAACGCGAACCGCTACAGCTCCTTCGATCTGTAATCGTAGCTGAAATCTTTCGGCGAGTAGTAATTAAGAGTGTTGCCGTCCACTTCGCCGTAAGGATAGCCGAAATTATTGATCGGAAACTGCGCCGGGCGTGGGCTTAGCGTGAAGTCTCTGCCGTAGTTAAAGCCGATCCAACACATCTCCCAGTTACCAAATAAATACTCGCGAATTTTAGCGAGCTTGCTGTCGTCATTGCTTAGCTTCTCGCCCAATCGCACCTTTGTAACGTCTGCGGGATCGACCGGGATCCAGCCGTGGCCTTTTAGATAAAATTCCGCTCTGCAGTGCTGCGCGCCCGAGATATGGCTGACGCCGTCTTTAGGCGCGGCGCCCATTTGAGCGCTAAATCTCGACGCGCCGACGCGGATGCCAAACATCTCTCTTGCGGCGATACCCTGCGCGCGGCAAAGTGCAACGAAAACGCTATTTATGTCGGTGCATTTGCCGCTTAGCTTGCCGCTACTTAAAATTTGCTTCACGTCCCCTAACCCGCAGCCTAGCACGCTGTTATCGCGCTGCATAGTGTTCGCCACCCACGTATAAATCGCGCGCGCCTTTTCCAAATCGCCCTTTATGCCGCCTGCGATCTCGTCTGATTTTTGCTTGACGACGCCGTCGATTTGAATCTGCGCACTAGGCTCTAAAAACTTCGCCACCTCGGGGTTAAGCTTTTCGTTGGGATTAAATTTTACCTTGCTAAAGTCGGTGTTACGCTCAAAGGTCTCGACGCTAAATTTAATATTTAGCGTGGGCTTTGCCACACCGACGTAGCCGGCATAGAGCGTCGGAATTTCGCCATAGTCCACGGACGGATCGTTGAAATTGCCGTCAAATTTTACGTCGCTTACCTTTTGATATTCCGTGATAAGAGGAAGCGGTATCCAAAGCCGCGTCTGCTTACCCTTCTCCAAAATTTCGTGATTTAGCGATAGCCCGAAAGCTCTCTTTTTGCCAATGACTTTTTCCCCGCCCAAAATGGTACTCGGAGTTGCCATAACGGCGCCTAAAATCGCAGTGTTTCTTAAAAAATCGCGTCTTTGCATGAAATGCCTTCAAAATAAAGTGGCTAAGCCTTAGCCCTAATTTACGCGCTGATTTTAGCCTTTTGCGGCTTTGAAATCGCTAAATTTTAAAATTCCGCAAGCCGTAAATTTTAAAATTCTATCCATATTTAAAATTTCAAAATTTCGCCCGCTTTAAAATTTTAGAATTTTACTCGACGCGGAATTTTAAAATTTCAAAATTTCGCCCAAAGACACGGCGCGAAATTTCGCCAAAGCGGGCGTGATAGCCCGCAAACTAGGCGCGCGGACAATATGTATCGGCGGCGCGGGCAAAACCACGCAAAAGTGCCGCTGTCGCAAAGCCAAGCGCGCGCTTCGATGAAACGGTTGAGCTTCGACGAAGCGCGGCGGCAAAACACAGGCCGCTAAAGAGCTAAATTTCGCGCGAAAAATACTCGTAGATAAAATTTTTAGGCGAGTACGGATCTTTCGGCGTGCCGCCCACTTCGCAATACGGATGCGAAAAAATTTCAATCGGGACATGCGCCGGGCGCGGATTTAGCACGATTTCGCGAGCGTAGTTAAAGCCCAGCCAGCACGGCTCCCAGTTACCGAAAAGATATTCGCGCACCCGCGCCAGCTTGGAGTCATCCTCGCTTAAGCCTTCGCCCAGCCGCACCTTCGTAACGTCCGCGGGATCGACGGGGATCCAGCCGTGGCCTTTTAGATAAAATTCCGCTCTGCAATGCTGTGCGCCCGAAATTTCAAGCGCACCACCACTTAGGGCGCCCATGACGCCCATTTCAGGAGAAAATTTCTGCGCTGCGCCCGTGCGGATGCCGTAAATAGCGCGCGCAGGAATGCCAGCTGCCCTGCAGAGCGCGACGAACACGCTATTAATATCGGCGCATTTGCCGCTTAGCTTGCCGCTGCTTAAAATTGCCGCTGCATCGCCGCTGCCGCATGCAATCACGCTATTATCGCGGTTCATATTTTTAGCGACCCACTCGTAGATCGCGCGCGCCTTTTCCAGATCGCCTTTAAGCGAGTCGGTGATCTCGTCTGATTTTTGTTTCGTAGCGCCTTCTACCGGAATTAGCTTTGAAGGCTTTAAAAACTCCTCGATCTCGGGGCTCAAGCGCTCATTTTCATTAAAGCTTACTTTGCTAAAATCGGTATTTCGCTCCGAAATTTCAATATCGAAGCTAAGCTCAAAATAATCGTCGTCTTCGCCTACAACACCTTGCTCGCCGTATTTGCCAACGCCCGCTCTTGCCTCTTTATCGGGTGCGAAGCGCGCGTAGTACGTGCTTATATGATCTCCGCAGATAGCCGACTCTTGTGCATTTGAGCGGGCATGATATTCGCCAAGCAACCTCTGATATGGCTCTTGCAGCACTAACGGCAGCCAAAGCCGCACCTCTGCGCCACCACTTGAAATTTCATGATTAAACCGGAGACTGAATTTTCTCGTTTTTGCTTCTTGCATTTTTTGCTCCTTTGCTTGAATTGCAAGTCGATTTTATCTCTTTGCGCCTTAAAATGGATAAAATTTTATGTTAAAATGGCGCTAAATTTTGAAATTTTAGGATTAAAATGGATCTGCAAAAAATCAGAGACGAGAACTTTAAAAAGCTGCAAAGCGGGCAAAACCACGAAATTTTAAGCGCGATCGAGGCGCTGCAAATAGATAAGTGCGACTGCGACTGCGGCGACGTCGTGCGGGCGAGCTTTAGCGCTAGCGCGGAGCAGAGAGATGAAATTTTACGTATCGCGCGAGCGCTAAAGCCGTGGCGCAAGGGGCCTTTTGCGCTAAATGATCTTTTTATCGACGCCGAGTGGCGAAGCTTCGTAAAATTTAACCTGCTGCGGCCGTTTTTAAATCTGAGCGACAAAACCGTCGCCGACGTGGGCTGCAACAACGGCTATTATATGTTTCGCGCAAGCGAGCTAGCGCCTGCGCGGCTAGTGGGATTTGACCCGAGCGCGCTATTTTATCTGCAGTTTCGCTTCATCGAGAAATTCCTCCGCAGCGGCGCGAAATTCGAGCTTTTGGGCGTGGAGCATCTGCCGTTTTACGAGCACAAATTCGACACGATCTTCTGTCTCGGCGTCATCTACCATCGCAGCGATCCCGTAAAGATGCTAAAAGATCTGCGAGCCTCGCTAAATGCTGGCGGCGAAGTGTTTTTAGACACGATGTATATCGAAGGAACGGGCGATTTCGCGCTGTGTCCGAAAAACAGCTACTCAAAAATTTCAAATATCTACTTCGTCCCGACCGTCGGCGCGCTGCAGAATTGGTGCGAACGGGCGAAATTCAGAGATTTTGAAATTTTGGCTCAAAAGCCCACGGATCCGAACGAACAGCGCAAAACGGAGTGGATCGACGGGCAGAGCCTGGAGAATTTCCTAAACCCGCTCGATAGCTCGCGCACGATCGAGGGCTATCCCGCCCCGAGGCGTATCTACGTGCGGCTTCGGGCGTGATGCGCGCCTTTAAAACATCTTTCGCGTACCCGCGCACCGATATGAAATGAGATCCGTGTCTCTAAAAACGCGTAAAATTTTACTGAATTTAATCGGCTCGCGGGGGAAAATTTTACGTTCGGCAGAGCGTGAAATTTGACTAAATTTAGCGAGCTTGAATTGGATTGGATCGCATTGTGGCGGTTAGAATCGATACGACGGCGCAAATTTTAAATTTCGCCTCGTGCGCTACGTTTTGCTCGGCGCGGCGGCACGAATTTTAAATTTTGCTTTTGCATTACGCTTTGCGTCTTGCGCACACGGCGGCGCGAAATTTTACTAAATTTAATCAAGCGGCGGTAAATTTTAAAATTTTATCTGCGCATCTTCGCCAATGCGCGCATGGTGCGAACAGGGCGCAGAAATTTTAACGCCCGCAGCCGCAAATAAAGCGGTAAATTTCGGCGCCTGCAATGCGAGCAAAGCGGCACAAATTCTAGCGCCCGCGAACAAAGCGGTATAAATTTTCCGGCGCCGAGCAGCTTCACTCCGCTTCACCGCTTTTTGCGCGACAAAGCGCAATTAAATTTAAACTATCAACGCTCAAAAAGCTGCAAAAAATATTTTAAATTTTGCCTCTCGGCCGCTAGGCTAGTATTTGCTCCGTGCCCCGGATATAGCGCAAAATCGCCCTTTATCTGCAAAATTTTATGCAAAGACTCTCTCATCTGTGCGCCGCTTGAAAAGGGAAAATCCCACCTGCCGATAGAGCCTTTGAATATGACGTCGCCGCTAAAGATAACGCCGTCTACCTCGATCATACAGCTGCCCGGCGTATGTCCGACAAAAAGACTAAATTTAACGTTGAAGCCCGCTATTTCAAAGCTTTGCTCCTGCCCTTTTACTAGTACGTCAGCTTCTATGGGCTCGGGCAGCGTCTCAAAGGGATCCGCTCGCAGCATAAAGGCGTCGCTTTCGTGGATATAAATTTTAGCGCCCATTCTTTGCAGCTTCGCGTCATCATAAACGTGATCGAAATGCCCGTGCGTATTCAAAACCGCGGCGATCTTTCCCGTATTTTGCATCACCCAATCATAGCTGCCCTCGCCCGGATCGATCACTAGATCGCCCTGCTCGCCCTTTAGAATGTAGCAGTTCGTCGCGTATTCACCGAAAGCTTTTTTTAAAATTTGCATTTAAATCCTCCTTTTAAGCTTAAATTAAAGCCGTAATTTAGCCAAAAATAGTTAAAATTCGCGCAATTTAACGTAAAATTTTAAGGCTAAATATTATGTTTTTGGATGATTTGCTGCCGCAACTGACCGATTTTTTATCGGAGAGACTCGATGAAACGGGCGCGGACGCCTTTGTAGTAGGCATCAGCGGTGGGCTTGACAGCGCCGTGGTTTCTGCGCTTTGTGCACTTACTGAGATCCCCACTTACGGGCTTATCCTACCTAGCGCGGGTTCAAATTTAGAAAATATGGCCGACGCGATCTTTCACTGCGAATCCTTTAATATCCCCTACGAAATCCAAGAGATCGCGCCATTTGTAGAAAATTTTACCGCTTTAAATCCCAGTGCAAGCGCTCTTCGCATCGGAAATTTCGCCGCGCGCGTAAGAATGAGCTTGCTTTATGATTACAGCGTGGCTAAGCGTGGCGTAGTCGTAGGCACGAGCAATCTTAGCGAGAGGATGCTAGGCTACGGCACGATTTACGGAGATTTAGCCTGCGCGTTTAATCCGATCGGAGAAATTTTAAAAACCGATCTATTTAAATTTGCAAAAATTTTATGCATAGACGATGCAATCATAAAAAAAGCTCCCAGCGCCGATCTATGGGAAAATCAAAGCGACGAACGTGAGCTTGGATACAGCTACGAGATCTTAGATAGCGTGCTAAGAGATATTTTTTCGCACGAAGCGTTGCGGATGAAATTTCGCTCAGGCGAGCAAATAACCGCAAACGATCTAAAATATCTGCAAAACTCGCACCACAATCAAGAGCTGGTAAAATTTATCGTCCGTAGAATTCTTAAAAATAATTTTAAGCTTCGCGCGCCCGCGGTCGCTCGCATAGAGCCTGCGCACTAAGGAGAGATTTATGAAAGAGATACCGTTTTATAAGGCTCAAATCGATAAAAAAGAGGAAGACTTAATTAAAAGCGCCCTCTACAACAGCGATATAAGATATAGCGAAATTTTTGAAGAGGATATTTGTAAATATTTCGGCGTAAAGCACGCCGTATCTACCACGAGCGGCACGACGGCGCTGCATCTGGCGCTTTGCGCGATGGATATTAAGCGCGGAGATAAAATTTTATGCTCCGTAAATTCCTTCCCTAACGTTGCTGAAGTTATCCGCCACTTCGACGCAGAGCCCGTTTTCGTAGATATCGATCCGACAAGCTTTAACATCACGAGCGAAAGCCTTGCCCGTACGATAGATCAGAACCGCCACAAGAAGCTAAAATGCGCTTTCATCTCACATATCGCGGGGCTTGCTGCAGATATAGACGCCATCAGCGAGGTCGCCAAAAGCGAAAATATCATCCTCATCGACGATGCGTGCCGCGCTATGGGCGCTACCTATAAGGGCGCAAAAATCGGAGCGCTTAAAAGCTCGCTCATATCGTGCTTTCAGATCAATCCTCAAGCGCAAGACGCGATCTCTACGGCAGGCTTTTTCGTTACGAACGACGATGAGATCGCAAACGCCGCGCAAATTTTAAGAAACGGTGGCATCGTGGGAGACGCCTTTTACAAAGACGGCAATATGTCCTTTACCTACGACGTCGATCGCATCGGTCAAAAATACGATCTTAACGCCATAAATTCCGCCTACGCCATCGCTCAGTTTGAAAAAACCGACGCCTTTATAAAACGCCGCAAGCAGATCGCCGCAGCCTACCGCGAGCAGCTCGCAAACTGCCCGCACGTGACGCTTCCAAGCGACAGCGAGGAGCATATCTATACTCAATTCATCGTAAAGATCGACAAAAATCGCGACGATTTTGCCAAAGCGCTGATCGCACGCGGAGTAAGCGTTTCGCTGCACTACGTGCCGGTGCATCTGCTAAGCTACTATAAAAGCAAATACAACTATAAAGTCAATGACTTTCCGAATGCGCTTAAAAACTATCAGCAAATTTTATCCCTGCCGATCTACACGGCGCTTAGCGACGACGATGTGAGCTACATCTGCGAGCAGATCAAAGAGATAGCGCAAAATCGTGTTTAAACTCCTAATCGAGCGAAATTTATACGACCCGAGTCCCGCGTGGCTTGCGCTCGGAGTGATTTTAGCGCCGTTATCGCTGCTTTATACGCTTATCGTCTGCCTAAAAAGGCTCTTTGCTAAGCCGCAAAAATTTAAAATTCCAATAATCAGCGTCGGAAATTTAACCCTCGGCGGCAGCGGTAAAACCCCGTTAGTACGGGCGCTTTTTAAAGAATTTAGCGGGAAGCTTAAAACCTGCATCATCCTTCGAGGATACGGACGCAAAAGTAGAGGCTTGCTCGAAGTAGCGCTCGACGGACGGGTACTTTGCGACGTGAGGCAAAGCGGAGATGAGGCGATGGAATACGCGCTGTTTCTGCGCGGCGCAAACGTGATCGTCAGCGAAGATCGCGCCGCAGGGATTTTGCGCGCGCAAACTCTCGGCTTTGAGCTCGTGATCTTGGACGACGGATTTTCTAAATTTAATATCTCTAAATTTGATATCTTGCTACGCCCGCAAAGCGCGCCGAAGCTGCCCTTTTGCCTGCCGTTCGCCGCGTATCGCTACCCGCCGTTTTTTTATAAATTTGCGGATTTTATACCCTCTCCGAGCGACATTTCGCAGGAGCTTAAAATCGTTTCGGCGGCGGATCTGCAAGAGGGGCTAAACGGCACGGATGAAAATTCAAATTCCACCGCGGATAAAATTTCGGATTTAAATTTAAATCGCGCCACAGATGAAATTTCAAATTTAAATTCCGCCGTCGCAAATAAAATTTTAAATTCCAAAGAGGCGAACTTTGAGAGATCCCGCACGATCTTAATCAGCGCTATCGCCAAGCCTTGGCGCTTGCAAGAGTTTTTACCGCTCGCAAAAGCGCACGCGTTTTTCCCCGATCATTACGATTTCAAAAAAGAGCATATTTTAGAGCTGCTAAGGAGCGAGGACGCGGAGCATATCCTATGCACGGCAAAAGATTACGTGAAATTGAGGGATTTTGGCGCGGAAATTTCGGTGATTTTGTTAAATTTGAAGCTAAGCGAAAACTTTATCCGCAAAATTCAAAACTACATAAACCAAGCTATGATAAAATAAGGTTTTTAAAGGAATTTTATGATAAAAAAGAGCAAAACCGCCGAAGTCATCATCTCCGCGCTGCCCTATATCCGTAAATTTAGAGATAAAATTTTCGTCGTCAAATATGGCGGTGCGGCGCAAACAGACGATATACTCAAGATTGATTTTGCCCGCGACATCGTGCTTTTACATATGGTCGGCATCAAGATCATCGTCGTGCACGGCGGCGGCAAAAAGATCAATCAGACCCTGGATAAGATCGGCGTGCAGAGCGAGTTTAAGGACGGTCTTCGCGTAACGAATAAAGACGCGATCGAAATTACCGAGATGGTGCTAAGCGGCGCGGTAAATAAAGAGATCACGGCGCTTTTAAACCAAAACGGCGCGCCCGCGATCGGTATCAGCGGCAAGGACGGCGGGCTTTTGAGGGCAAAATTCCTCGATGAGAAAAAATACGGCTTCGTAGGCGAGATCACCGAGGTAAACACCAAGCTGATAAACGACCTGCTGCAAAAGGACTATCTGCCGGTGATCGCCCCGCTTGCGGGTGGCGAGGCGGACGAAAACGTAAGCTTTAATATCAACGCCGATCTTTGCGCCAGCAGGATCGCAGCCGCGCTAAAAGCGAGCAAGGCGATATTTTTAAGCGACATTGACGGCGTGCTTGATAAAGAGGGAAATTTAATCAGCAAGCTTGATGCCGCGCTCATTTCGAAACTCAAAAAGGACGGCACGATCGCAGGCGGCATGATTCCCAAAGTCGATGCGTGCCTGCAATGCGTGCGAAACGGCGCAAATGCCGCGCATATCATAAACGGCAAAATTCCGCACTCTATCCTGCTTGAGCTTTTCACGGACGGCGGCATAGGAAGTTTGATAAAGGAAGAAATTTAGGCGCGAGCGCGGAGGCGGCAGGCTTAAAGCGGCAATGCCGCAAGTCCGTGCAAGCGACCTAAGCGATCAAATTTAAAGCGCCTAGGCGGGCGTAAATTTTAAAATTTTAAAAAGGAAAAAGATGAAACTGGTTTCAACGAGAGATTTTTCGCAAAAAGCGGATCTTAGCTACGCGCTGCTAAATCCGAGCGCAAGCGGCGGCGGGCTTTTCAGCCCCGAGCGGCTGCCGCTTTTGAGCGAGGATTTTTTAAAGCAGTGCGAGGAGCTGAGCTACAAACAGATCGCGCTTAAAATCATCGAGAGTTTCGATTTTGACGTAAGCAGCGAGATTTTTGAGAGTGCGCTAAAGCGCTACGATAAATTTGAAAATCCCGCCTGCCCCGTCCAGATCAAAAAACTAAGCGAAAACGCCTATATTTTGGAGCTTTACCACGGCCCGACGCTCGCGTTTAAGGATATGGCGCTACAGCCCTTCGGCGCGCTTTTAAAAAGCATCGCAAAAGCTAGAAATGAAAAATTTTTAATAATGTGCGCCACTAGCGGCGACACGGGGCCTGCGACACTGGAGGCTTTTGCGGACGACGAAAACATCAAAGCGGTCTGCCTCTATCCGCAGGGCGGCACGAGCGAGATTCAGCGCCAGCAGATGGTCAAACAAAGCGCGGCAAATCTTAAAATTTTAGGCGTGCGCGGCAACTTCGACGACACGCAACGCGCGCTAAAATCGCTACTGGCTGACGATGATTTCAGAAACGAGCTCGCTCGGGCGAATTTAAATCTAAGCGCCGCAAACTCGGTAAATTTCGGCAGGATTTTATTTCAGATCATCTACTACATCTATGCTAGTATCTATTTCTCAAAGCACGGCGTATTGAGCCCCGAGCAAAATTTAAAGCAAAGCGATCAGTGTCCGGCGTGCGGCAAAAATTTTGACGCGGCGGGCGCAAACAGCGCGCAGAGCGCTAAATTTAACACCTTCGACGTCATAGTGCCTAGCGGAAATTTCGGCAACGCGCTGGGAGCGTATTTCGCCAAAAAAATGGGCGCAAAGATCGGCAAAATCAAGATCGCTTCAAACGCGAACAATATCCTAACCGAGCTTTTTACGTGCGGCATCTACGATCTGCGAAAGCGCGAGCTCATCCGCACAATCAGCCCTGCGATGGATATTTTGATTAGCTCCAACGTCGAGCGGCTGCTTAGCGATATGTTCGGCGATGCGCGCACGAACGAGCTGATGCAAAGCTTGGCGCGAGATAAATTTTATAAGCTTAGCGCGAGTGAGCTTGCGAAGCTGCGCGAGATTTTTGAGGCGGATTTTTGCGACGATGCGCAGTGCGCTAAGTTTATCAAACAAGAAAGCAGCCGCGGCGTGCTGATCGATCCGCACACGGCGACCTGCTTTAAGCTACTTGACGAAAGCCGCCTAAATCTCGTCATCTCGACCGCGAAGTGGATCAAATTTACGCCGTCGATGATCGGCGCGATCAAAGGCAGGGCTTGCGAAGACGAGCGAGCCGATATGATCGCGCTTTCGAAGGAATTTCGCAGCGACATCCCGCCGCAGATCTCGCGCCTTTTTAGCGCGCCGCAGGTGCATTCTAGCGTCGTGGAGCAAAGCGAGATCAAAAACGCCATAATGGAGTGGATAAAAAAATGATAGTAATCCCCGCGCGCCTTGCTTCGACGCGCTTTAAAAATAAAATTTTATGTGAGTTTGACGGCGTTCCGATGTTTATCAAAACGGCTCAGAATGCCGCCAAGGCAGACCGCGTGCTAATCGCCGTGGATGAGCCGCAAATTTTAAAGATCGCGCAAGATTACGGCTTTGACGCCGTTCTTACCGCGCGCGAGCATCAAAGCGGCACCGATCGGATCGCTGAAGCGGTCGCAAACGCAGCGCTTGCGGAGAACGAGATCATCATCAATATCCAAGCCGACGAGCCCTTTTTCGAGAGCGAAAATTTGATTAAATTTAAAGATTTCGCCAATGCCATGATCACGCAAAAGGGCGCATTTATGGCGAGCTGCTACAAATACATAAGCCCTCAGGCAGCGGAGGATCCAAATTTAGTCAAGCTAGTGCTTGATAATGCGGGCTTTGCGATCTATTTTTCGCGCTCGCTCATCCCCTACCCGCGCGCGACATGCGAGTGCTACCTCGGACACATCGGCATCTACGCATACAGCGTGCGGAATTTAAAGCGGTTTTGCGCCCTGCCCGCCTCAGCGCTGGAAGATACCGAAAAACTCGAGCAACTTCGCGCCATAAGCGCGGGCGAGAAGATCGCGATGCTTGGGATCGAAACTGCGAGCATCGGCATCGACACGCCGGCTGATTACGGGCGCGCGCTAAAGGAGTTCGGCAATGGAAATTGATCGCGCCTTTTTAAACACGAAATTTAAAGCGAACGGACCCACAAAATTTAACGATAATGGGCTGCTGTGCGGCGCAGTGTTTGGGACGCAGGGGCTCGCCGCGGAGCGTAAAATTTTAATGGAACGCGAAATTTTAGCGGTGCGCGGAATTTTAAAATTTAAAGATGCGAGCGCAAGATGAACTACGATGAATACAGATCTGCAGTAGATACGCTAAATACGTGGGCGCGGGCATATTACACCGACGATAAGCCAATCGCGAGCGACGAGGAGTATGACGAGCTTTATTCAAAAGCAGAGAAATTCGAGGAGCAAAATCCCGCGCTAGCACTGCCGTACTCGCCTACGCGGCGCATCGGAGGCGCGATCAGCGAGGGCTTTTCCAAACTCGCTCACGGCGCGCAGATGTGGTCGATGGAGGATATTTTCGACGACGCGGACCTTTTGGCGTGGCTAGCTCGCGGCGAGAAGGGCGGCGCGCAGTTTTACGTCGAGCCGAAATTTGACGGCGCGAGCTTAAATTTGACCTACGAAGGCGGCGTGCTGATAAGCGCGGCGACGCGCGGCGACGGGCTTATAGGCGAGGACGTAACGCAAAACGCAAGAGCGATCAAATCGGTGCCGCTTCAGATCCCATACGAGGGAAGGATCGAGATCCGCGGCGAGACGCTGATCGCAAAGAGCGATTTTGACGCGCTAAACGACGAGCGCGCCGCAAACGGCGAGAGCTTGTTTTCAAACCCGCGCAACGCCGCCGCAGGCAGCCTGAGGCAGCTGGATAGCGCGATCGTAGCGAAGCGGAAGTTAAAATTTATCCCGTGGGGGGTCGGCGAGCATTCGTTAAGCTTTGCGCTGCACTCGCAGATAATGGAGTTCGTGCGCAGTCTCGGCTTTTTGCGCGACGAGTTTTGCCGTATCTGCAAGAGCGTAAGCGAGATCAGGAGCGCATACGAGGCGCTGCATAGCATGCGCGCTAGCAAAGATCTGATGCTTGACGGCATGGTAATCCGCGTAAACGAGCTTTCGAAGTGCGCACAGATGGGCTATACGGTGAAATTCCCGCGCTTTATGGTCGCGTATAAATTCCCCGCAGTCGAAAAGGTAACGCGGCTGCGCGAGATCAATCTGCAGGTCGGCCGCACCGGCGCGGTCACCCCCGTAGCCGTCGTAGATAGCGTAAATATCGACGGCGCGAACGTTTCAAACGCGACGCTTCATAATTTTGATGAGATCGCGCGGCTGGGGCTGATGAAAAACGATTTCGTAGGCATCATCCGTAGCGGCGACGTGATCCCGAAGATCACGAGCGTTTACAAACAGCGCAGAGACGGCACGCAGAGCGAAATTTTGCGCCCGGATCACTGTCCCGTCTGCGGTGAGAAGCTACTTGACGAAGGCGCGCTCATAAAGTGTCAAAACCTCGATTGCAAGGCGCGCGTGATAGGCTCGCTGATCTATTTCTGCTCCAAAAAATGCATGAATATCGAAGGGCTAAGCGATGCGACGATTACGCAACTTTTTGAAAGCGGCAAAATTTCAAAGATCGGCGACATTTACGCCCTCGACGCGCAGGATTTGGCAGATCTTGAGGGCTTTGCGGATAAAAAAATTTCAAACCTTTTGAGTGCGATAAACGCGAGCAAAAACGCGCCGCTTGAGCGCTTCATCGCTTCTTTGGGGATCGAGCACATCGGCGAGGTGGCCGCGCGCAAGATCGCCGCGGCATTCGGGCAGGATTGGCTGGATGCGAGCGAGGATGAAATTTTGCGGCTGGAGGGCTTTGGAGAGGCGATGGCAAGGAGCCTAGCGGAGTTTTGTAAGATAAATCGCGAAAAAATTCTAAATTTAAGCGAAATCATCACGCCGCGCCCGCCCCAGATGCAGACCACTAAAAGCGCCTTCACGGACCGCAGCGTCGTCATCACCGGCACGCTAAGCCGTCCTCGCGACGAGTTTAAGGCTAGGCTTTTGGCGATGGGCGCGAAGGTGCAGGGCTCGGTATCTGCCAAGACTGACTTCGTGCTCGCAGGCGCAGAAGCGGGCTCCAAGCTACAAAAAGCTCGCTCGCTTGGCGTGCAGGTGATCGACGAGAGCGAGTTTGAAGCACTCGCAAGCCTGGCGACGACCGACGCAAATTCGCCTAACAAGAGCAAGCCTGAAGCGCTCGCGGGGAGCGGCGAGTGAAGGTTTTTTGCTTGGCGCTAAACCCGTACTCAAACGGCGCGAGGTTAAATTTTAAAAGCAACCTCCGTCCTGCGGCGCTTATATCTTTTACAAGGCGCGAGAATTTTAAAAATTTTAAAGAGTGTGAGGAAGCGGTAAATTTGCCGCTAGAAGCGAGGATATCAAATCAAGCGGTCGGCGCGGTATCGTCAGGCTTTGAGGTCTGCGCAAAAGCGGCAAACCGAGAGGCGGTTTCTGCGAAGCGCGCGGGCCCCACTTGCCGCGACGCTAAAACGGCGCGCACGATGCCGATAGATACGGCTGCAAGCAAGAATATCTCAAATTTTGCGCTGCTCAAACACTGCGCCGATAGGAAAAATTTTAGAATTTTCGCTAGCGACGAGATAAAATTTGCAACGCACGGCGAGCCGAAACCTGCAATGTACAGTATGGTTAAATTTACGACACGGCGCGGGCTAAAATTTGAGCCTTACGGCACCACTGCGCGAGGTTTTACTACACGCGATAAAATTTTAAACCCAAAGCCGCGCAAAACTGCGCAAGCTCTAAAATTTCATCGCGGCGCGGAGAAAAAGTAAAATGAGATTTGATCTGCTCGTCGCAAACACGCTTAAAATCAGCAGAAATCAGGCCGCTGCGCTGATAAAGCAGGATAAAATTTTGCTGCGAGGCGCCGTGCAAAACAGACCCTCCGCGCAGATCGCGCCCGAGCAGAGCGGCGAAATCAGCGCGGTTGATCAAATTTACGTAAGCAGGGGCGCGCTCAAACTTGCGGGCTTTTTGGACGAGCTCACCGAAAATGGGCTTTTGGCAAACTGCGACGCAAATTTGCCTAGCACGGCGGCAGAAATTTCAAAGCCGTACAGCGGCGCGAAGAGCGCTAAAGCAACTACCGAGGCGATCCGTACCGCAAAAACTAATGCCGATACGACGGAGCTTTTACAAACCGGTGCAGGCAAGCAAGCGGTGGAATTTTTACAGACGAGCGCGGGCGCCGATACGGCAGGGCATTTGCAAATGGATGTAGACGTCGAAACGGCAGAGATTTTAAATGCAGCGAAAACCTCTAAATCGGGCGGCAAGGCAGGTGCGTGCTGCAGAGAAGGCAGCGCGAATCCTGTACAAACAAAGCCCTCGCAAAAAGACATTTTAAATTTGGCGGGAGCCGATGTTTTGGACGTGGGCAGCAGCACCGGCGGATTCGTGCAGATTTTACTGCAGCACGGCGCAAAAAGCGTGACTGCGCTTGACGTCGGCAGCTCGCAGCTAAGCGAAATTTTGCGGCGCAATCCTCGCGTGATCGTGCGCGAAAACACCGACATCAGGGAGTTTGAAAGCGAGAAAAAATTTGATCTAATTACCTGCGACGTGAGCTTCATCTCGCTAAATTTAATCCTAAAAAGCCTTGCTAGCCTTGTAAAAAGCGCTCTCATCGTGCTATTTAAGCCGCAGTTTGAAGTCGGCGCGGAGATTAAGCGAAATAAAAAAGGCGTGCTCAAGGACGAAAAAGCGGTATATGCCGCACGGGTGAAATTTGAGCGACTATGCGCCGAGCTGGGGCTTGCTGTGCTACACGCTAGCGCCTGTAAGATCACGGGTAAAGAGGGAAATAGGGAATTTTTCTATCTTCTAAAAAGGATGAACGATGAAATTTAAAAACTTAATTATATTGGCGTTTTGCGCGCTATTTTTGGGCTCATGCGCCAAAAGCCTAAGCCCAAAAGCGCCGCTGGTAAAAAATTTCGACATCGCTAAATTTAGCGGCGGCTGGTATGAGATCGCCCGTATGAAGGGCGGCGGCGAGCTGCAAAACACCGCGTACGAGTGCTTTATCGATAAAAACTCCACGATCAATCTTCTAAAAACTGCCAAAACAAGCTCTGGTAAAATCGAAAACGAGCAGCACGTGTTAGAGTTCGCAGGCGATAAAAACGTAGGCCTGCTCTATCAAAAAGGGTTCATCTCGGACACCGCTTACCGCGTGGCGCAGGTGGACGGCGACTATCGCTACGCCCTGATCTTCGGCTCCGATACGAGCGAGCTTTACATCCTCTCGCGCACCAAAACCCTGCCCGAGCCGATCCGCATCCTCTATCTGAAAAAGGCGAAGCATAGCGGTTACGACACCAAAAAAATCGTCTGGACGAAGCAGCAATAATGGCTAATCAAAAATCAGGTAAAGACCATACAGAGGCTTCGTTACGGAATTTTAAAGAGCAAAATTTCGTAGCGCAGAATTCCAGCTTGAGAAATTTTACGGAACAGAATTTCACAAGCAATGGGGAAAATTCATCTAAAAGTATCGAACACCCGAAGCAAGAGCTACGCAAAAATAAAACCGGCGATGCGCACCGCGCAGATGAAGCAGACACCGACACCTCTTGCAGCAATGAAACGACTTTTGGCAGTAAAACGGCTTATAACGACGCTTGCAGCAATGACGTAGACGTGCAGGCTCAAGGCACGCTTCCTGCTTGTGCGGAAGTACTGCGTGCGCGCCTAAGCGAGCAGTTCGCACGAGGCGATATTTTCGCAACGCTACAAGGCGCAAACCGCGATAATGTGCGCGCCGTAGCAATCGGTAACTTCGACGGCATGCACCTTGGACATCAAAAATTATTTGAGCACCTAGGTGAACACGGCGCAATAATCGTAATCCTAGCAGGTGGTGGCACGAAGCTAACCCCTTTTGCGTCACGGCAGGCATTTACGAACAAAAAGATTTTTTATTGCGATCTACGCGCTATCAAAAGCCTTAGCGGAGGCGAATTTATCGCACTTTTAAGGCAGAATTTCATAAATTTACAAAAAATTGTCGTCGGCGAGGATTTTCGGTTTGGGCGCAACAGAGCGTGGGGCGCGGAGTTTTTGCAGCGCGAATTTCGCGGGCAAACCTGCGTCGTAGGGGAGTTTTGCTTAAGCGGCGGTGGCGTGCATTCAAGCAGGATCAAAGAGCTTTTATCGCGCGGACGGTGCGAAGAGGCGGCGGAACTTTTGGGGCGAGATTACGAGATCTGCGGGCGGATCGTGCGCGGTCAGGGGCGCGGGGCACGGGAGTTCGTAGCGACGCTAAATCTTGATGCGAGCGGCTATTTTATGCCAAAAAGCGGCGTGTATGCGACTCTGGCGCGCGCTGAAAGCAAGGAATTTGCAAGTGTGAGCTTCTTGGGACATAGGCTCAGCACCGACGGAGCTTTTGCGATTGAAACGCACATTTTAGGGAACTTTGCGGGCTTTGAGGCGGGTTTAAATTCCGCGCAAGATCACGCGCCGTGCTGCGGGGGACAAGCCGCACATTTTGCGCAAAATTTAGATGAAATTTCGGCGCGTAATTCAGTAGAAATTTCTACACAAAATTTTGCGGCGAGCGAGAGCTTGGACGCCGAAAATAAAAATTTAGAGGCTGCGGACAAAAACAGCGGCGCGAGATTTGCTTGCGTGAAATTTATAAAGTTCCTACGTGAAAATCGCAAATTTAGCGATCTAGCGCGGCTTAAAGAGCAGATTTTAAAAGACGCTTCAGAGGCGGAGGCAGTACTACGAAGCCGTAAATTTTGATCTACGGCTTGTAAGCTTAAAGATGAAATTTTCGGGCTGTGCGCTTTGAATTTAATGCACCCGTCTGCGTCGTCCCGTATAAAAGTAGTGTGCCCGTTGTCACTGAGAATATTTGGCGCACCGTCTGCGTCTGCGATGCCATATGGGAAGTGTACACAAAAGCGGCGCGCAAGCCGATAAAAAGTTGTTAAATTTTAACGACGTACCATCCGCAGGACTTTAACGCACCTTGAGCTTGGGTTTATGCAAGACTAGGCAAGTGTAAGCTGCGCTGAGAATCGAGGGCGATAAAAAATCTTAGTTGTGCTGCGAAGCTTTAAAATTTAGCAGGGCTGAGCTTCCGAGCAAGGGCCAAGCGGCTAAATTATGCGCCTAGCTAAACGCGGGATTTTGTCAAGCGGCTCCATTTTTCGGCGCATAAAATCGCGAAATGGGCGCGAAATTCTGCTAATGGAGCTTTGACTACGCTTTTAGTTTAAGTTCGTAATTAAAGAATTTAAAGGAGCTGTTTTGGCAGTGCGAGATTTGACGGCGTAAAATTTAATGCTGATAAATTCCAAGCCCGCTAAATACGGCGCAAAATTTTAAGGATGCATTTACGCGGCGCAGAATTTTAGGGTCTGTCAAGCAAGACGTGAAATTTAATCATGCATCGAGCGTATCCGGGCTAGAAGTTGGGCGCAAACTGGGATGCAGCTCGCTTGCATCAAAAGTGCCCATGCTGCGTTTAAAATTTAGGTATGCTTCGCGCGAGGCAAACTAAGCGCAAATTCCATGCGTAGCGGTCGCAAATCGAGTGTCGTGCAAGTGCAGAAAGTACGGCGTGAGAATTCTGCGCTCAGTATGCGCAGAAAATATAAATCGAGTGCTGCGCTAATAGCGAAACTAAAAAGGAAACGTATGAAAGACGAAATTTTTAAAGAGCCTATCAAAAAACAGTTTGAGTTTGACGCCAGCGTCGCGTCGGTTTTCGATGATATGATCGGGCGCAGCGTGCCGTTTTATGAGGCTAGCACGCGGCTTAGCAGCGAGCTTTTGGCGCGGATACTACCGCAAAGGGCCCGCGTTATCGATCTTGGCTGCTCGACTGCGACCGCGTTGCTGGCGCTGTTTGCGCTGCGCCCCGATCTGCGGCTGTGCGGCATCGACAGCTCGGAGGCGATGATACAAAACGCCCGCGCTAAGGCGGCAGCGTTCGGCGCCGAGCTCGAGCTTAGCGTATCGGACGTGCTGGATGCGAGCCTCGCGGACTGCGACGCCGTGATCCTAAACTACACCCTGCAGTTCATCAGGCCGCCGCGCCGCACCGCGCTCGTGAGTAAAATTTACGACGGATTGCGCGAGGACGGGGTTTTGATCTTTAGCGAAAAGATTATCTACGAAGAGCCTGCGCTCGCGCGTCAGATGATCGAAATTTACGAGGATTACAAGCGCGCGCAGGGCTATTCGCGCTACGAGATCGCGCAAAAACGCGAGGCGCTTGAAAACGTGCTCATACCCTACACCGAGGCAGAAAACCGCGCCTTGGCGCTAAGCGCAGGCTTTAAGCGCGTCGAGAGTATCTTTAAATGGGCGAATTTTATGAGCTTTGCGGCGTTTAAATAGCGATAATTTAAATTTACAAGAAGTATAAATTTTAGAATTCTATGAATTTAAAAATTTCAATGATTTCCGAAGTTTTTTACTTTCCAAAACTCTTGCATTATAAAATTTTAAGCAAAATGCAGAGTGCAAATTTTAAATTTTATTCTGTACGCAAAAGCGCTCCCGTATTTCAAAGGCATAAAACCTAAAATATCCTCTCGTACACGCAACTTTTGGAATGTGAGCGCCCAAAAGCCTTTTATTTTACGTAAAATTTTAACAGTCTAGAAATAATTGATACAAATTCCAATTAAACTAAATTTTACTTCATTTCTATTTACTGCGCTTCTTGGGTTGTTTCGGCGATTTGGACTTGCGGGCTTACTTTTGTGATTAACCCCGTTTCTTCATCTATTTTTTCGCTAGCGATACGATTTTCAAAATCGTCTAAAAAACGTTTCGTATCGGCTAGGATATTTTTATATTTACGCCATCTCTTTCTATAAATCGATCGGCAAACTATGAACGTCAAAATGAAACTACTTCCAATACATGCAAAAAATGGCAAGAGCTCGAAATAAAGTATTTGAAAATAACATATACATATAAATACCAGTATTCCACCTATAAATGTACCGCAGCCAACGATATCATAATCAAATCTGGGTTTATAGCTTTCGGCATTAGCCCAGAATTGATCCTCATTGCTTACTTTTCTAGTTATGTTTTTAGTTAGACCACAATCGATATAACCGCCATTTTTTTCGACATAACCAGCTATCTCATCACCATCCAAAATCAAAAAATTTTTATCTAAAACCGCTCTAAACAAATCTTTACCTTGCCCCTTAAGCTGAAATGTCCATATATGAGTATGCGTAGTGCTTGTTTTAGTGGTCGTATTTGTCGTCGTATTGCTGTTAAAACTGCCGCGAACGGCGAACGGATTGATAGGCAAAAAGGGATAACCCAAGCCTCCGCTACTTACATCGCCACTATTTACAGTATTTACAGTAGTATTAGTTACGCTACTCATGTCTGTTAGAACTTCTTTTTTAGCATTGATTGCGATACCGTGAAAATAATCCATTAATAATCCTTTAATTAAAAATAAAATTTGTGAATAATACGCCCCCCCATTAAAATTTGCTGAAATTTTATACTTGCCGTATTTTTCAGACGTCCCGGCAAGGATTTTTATCTAAATTCTTTGGAATTTGACAATTAAATTTTGATGCAGATTAAATGATCCAAACAGCGCGAATGTATAATCTGGCTGCATGCAAGACAGCGCAGATAAAATTTTATCGCCGCTTGTAATTTCAAAATTCCGTCGCGGATGTGAACTACGCAAATTATTAGAATTCGGCAAAATTCCAAAAATTCTATGAATTTTTGGAATTTCATAGCCCAAGCAGAATTCATAAATTTTACAAAATTCTCAAAAAATTCAAAAACTGAAAAAGTGTGGCTGTCTAAATTTAGGGTATAAAAAAAGCGCCCGCCGTTTGACGGACGCCGCGTATAAGTCACGGCGACGAAAATAAACGCCGCCGCGAACAAAGGAGCTTATTTATCTCTTAAATTTAACTCGCTAACGAGCTTGGAGTAAACTGCGTAGTCTTTGTTTTTAAGATATTTCATCATTCTTTTGCGCTGACCTACTAGCTTTAGTAGTCCTAAGCGAGATGAAAAATCTTTCGGATTTGCTTGCAAATGAGTGGTAAGAAGCGTGATCCTCTCGGTAAGAAGCGCGATTTGCACCTCTGCAGAGCCCGTATCTTTCTCTCTTCTAGCGAATTTCGCAACTATCTGTGCTTTTTGAGCCGTGTCTAAAGCCATGATGACCTCCTGATCGGTAAAATAGGAAGCGATTATACTTAATTAACCTAAATTTTTGCTTTCTTTGTGTAAAATGCACGTTTTCAGACCAAAGGAGAGAATAAATGCTTTTTACAAAAGCAAGCGAATACGCCCTGCTTTCAATGATCTGTATCGCGGGCAAGGAGGAATCGATGGATGTCGATTCGATCTCTAGCGAGCTTGGAATTTCACGCAGCTTTTTGGCTAAAATTTTACAAAATTTAGCTCGCGCGGGACTTTTGAATTCCTTCAAAGGCGCCAAAGGCGGCTTTGTACTCGCGCGCAATGCGGATGAAATCACGCTAAGCGAGATCATCAAAAGCGCCGAAAGGCGCAAAGCTACGGTATTTGACTGCACCGCCGAGGGGATCGACGCCTGCCCTAACGGTCGCACGCTGTGCCGCGTCAATCTAATGTTCGGCGAGCTTCAGGAGAAGGTCGATGAGTATATGGATACGATCACGCTAGCAAACATCATCGGCAAAGAGCGCAAATGAAAATATATCACCTCAGCCACACCGATCTAGACGGCTACGGCGCGCAGTTCGTCGCGGCGCACTACTTGACGGACGTGGAATTTTTCAACGCCAACTACGGCAAGGAGATAAACGAAAAATTTGATCTCATCCTCGCCCGTATCGACGAGCGGCTCGCCGTAGACGCAGACGAGAAAAGCCTGGTTTTAATCACCGATCTAAATTTATTGCCCGCGCAGTGCGAGAAATTTAGCAGCGAGATAGCCCGTCGCAATGCCCGCGTGATCCTTTTGGATCATCATCAAAGCGGACTTGAGTGCGCGAAAAAATTCCCGTGGTATTTCCTGGACTCTTCGCGCTGCGCTACGAAGATCACCTATGATTTTTTCAGCGCGATGTTCGGCGGCTCGCCGCGGCTGGATAAGCTCGTGCGCGTCGTAAACGCCGTGGACATCTGGCTGAAAGACGAGAGCGAGTTTGAGCTCGGCAAGGTCTGCCTCGGCATGGTCTCGGGCGCGAAAGAGATCAATAAGATCATGTTTGAGCGGGAGAGCAGGGATTATATCTTTTTCCTGTTAGAAAAAATTTTTAAATTTCAAAATGAGCCGAGCGCGCACATCGCGCTAGATAGCGCACTGCACGGCATAAAGAAAGAATTTTTTAAAAGCGAGCGCGACGATACGCTAAGCAATCTCGTTTCGCACTTCGTAGTCGCCCGCCTAAGCGCGCAAAAGCAGCGCTTCGAGATCAGCTACCTAGATAAAAAGGGCATTTTGACCTACAATATCGGCAACGTAAGCGTCATCGGCAACGACTTTTTGACGCAAAACCCCGATGTCGATTTTTTCATCGACGTAACGAGCAAGAAAACACTCAGCTTCCGCGCAGACGGCAAAATCGACGTAAGCGAAATGGCAAAGCTGCTCCTCGGCGGCGGCGGGCACGTAAACGCGAGCGGCGGGATGTTTGCGGGCTTTAAGGACGCGAGCTCGTACGAAGCCGTAAAGGCGCAAATCGTGGATCTGATCGAGAAAAAAACTCAAATTTCAAAGGAAGAAGATGAAAAATAATGACGAAAAAATCGCCGAGCAAGACCTCATCTACGAGATCAACATCCTGCTTGATGCGATGCTGCTTTATGCGGGCGTGAGGCGCGATCGGCTCGCCGATGCGGCGCAGCTCTACATCGAAAACATCGACACAGTGCTTGCGAACTCTGACGCTAGCGGCGCGGATGAGGTAATCGCCGTGGTCGAGTTTTTGCGTAGCAAACACGCGGAACTATTCGAAAATAAGGGCTAGCTCGCGAAATTTTAAGCGAAATTTTGCGAGCTAGAATTTTACGAAGCGCAAACTATGCGGAGTAAAATTTCATTTAGCGCGGAAATTTATGGAGCGAAATCTGCGAGATAAAATTTTGCGAAATAGAATTTCTAAAATACGGAATGCGAAATACGGAATTTTGCGGACTTAGGCTTAAAATTTTAAAATTTAGCAAGTAGGCTTTGCGAATAAAATTTTAAGGCATGGGGCTGCAGAATTTTGTTTTAAAATTTTATGCTGTCAAACAAGAGCAAAATTTCAAGGTCTGGAATTTACGCTAAGAAATTCCGCGCAATAGCAAATTTAAAATTTTAAGTGCATTTTGCGGCACGGAATTTTGCAAAAAATTTTAGACAACGCGGGGTGGCTCTGAGTAAAATTCTAATCTAGGTTTCGCGCGGAATTTGCATCAAAACTCCGCGCGGAATTTTGCGCTCAACTAAGGCGCAAAATTCAAATATAAAGGCGCACTCTCCGCTTGCCAGTGTGGCGCGAAGATTGTGCAGATTGCGGAATTTTAAATTTAAAAGCACGATTCTGCCATCTAAGATCAAAAAATGGCGTAGCGTCTAAGCTTACCGATAATGACAAAGCTCGCTTTGAAAGAAAAGGAGAATTTTATCTGCAAAAGCGCAAAGATGGCATTTAAGATACTTTTGTTATTTCTAAGCAAAAAAGATCCGCGCTGGAAGCTTTTAAGTAAGCGCGCTTGATAAAATATTATCGCTAGATATGGTGCAGGTGTAGGTAAGTACGCCCGAACGCGGCAAAATTAAAACGAATGCGGCGCTCTATCGTCGCAAAGCCAGGCATAGTAAAATAAAAAGCTTGGGCGGGGCGCTAAGAAGTAAAATGTCGCAAAATAAGATATTTGCAGAGCAAAGTGCCTATAAGATGAAGCGTCGTAAAATAGAATAGAAAGCAACACGTGGATAAAATAAGTACCGTGAATCAGAATTTCGTAGCAGTGACGCAGGACGCGATTAAATTTTAAGCCGGCGGCGCGCTAAATTTTGAAATTTTATGAATTTAAAACTTTATGAAAGGATATAAATGAAAAAGATTTTTTTGTTTGCATGTCTCATGCTTTTGGGCTCGCAGCTTTTCGGCGACGATAAGGTTTATCGCCTAAGACTTGCTAGTACGTGGGAGGCGACTACGCCCGTTTTGGGCGCTGCCGCCGAGGATTTTAAAAACTATGCCGAAAGCCTTAGTGGTGGCAGGCTTCAGATCCGTATCGACACACCGAGCAAGCACAAGGCAAGCTTTGGCATATTCGACTTCGTCAAAAGCGGGCAATACGATCTAGGATATACTTCGCTTTATTATTATAAAGGCAAAGACGCCAAAACTATGCTCTGGACGGCAGTGCCTTTCGGTATGACTACCGATGAGCAGCACGCGTGGTATTACTATGGTGGTGGACGAGAGCTTAACGATAAGATGTTCGCACAATACGGCATGAAGACCTTTTTGATGGGATCTACCGGCATGCAAATGGGCGGTTGGTTTAAAAAAGAGATCAACTCGGTTGCAGATTTGCAAGGGCTTAAATTCCGCATACCGGGGCTAGGCGGAGAGGTGATGAGCAAGCTGGGCGCTACTATAAACACGGTGCCTACGGGCGAGCTATTTATGGCGTTAGAAATGGGTACGATCGATGCGGTCGAGTGGGTAAGCCCCGTCTATGATATGCCGCTTGGATTTCACAAAGTGGCTAAATACTACTACACAGGCTGGCAAGAGCCTATGGGGGACTGCCAACTGCTGGTAAATCAAAAGGCGTTAGAGAAGCTGCCTGCGGATCTTCAAGCGATCTTAGAGGCTGCAGCAAGACTTGCCGGCGAGAATTTCCAAAATAAGGGCTTTTACGAAAACGCTCGCATTTGGGCGGAGCTAAAAGCGCAGTTTCCAGACGTGCAGGTGCGTGACTTCCCTGCGGACGTGATAGCCGCACTTAAAAAAGCAACGAATGAAATCTTAGACGAGGAAGCGGCAAAAGATCCGATGTTTAAAGAGATCCTAGACAGCCAGCGCGCATTTTTGAAAATCGGTAGAGAATGGAATAAAATAAGCACCGTAGCCTACATAAATAACGTAAGCGGCATCGCAGGCGAAAGTGCAGCAAATCCAATCTCCGCAGGCTCTAGCGGTACGGCAAACTCAAATTCTGCAAGCAGCGAAAATCACAGCGCTGCAAGCGATTCTAATGCGACGGACGGCAAAAATTTAGACGCGACAAAGTAAAGCGGGCGCTGCAAGCGATAAAAATTAAGGCGCGACGAATAGACCAGCACAATAAGTAGCTCAGGAGCGACAAGCGGCGGAAATTCTAACTACTTTTGCATAAAGTAGATGGAATTCTGCCGCAGCAGCTTTGGCGCAATAGCTTCAATATCAGAGCCTAGTTTCATAAATCTCATCCACAAGCAAGGCAGAAGCTTTGGCACAATAACTTTAACATCGTAAGCAGCGCGATCTGGCGCAGCAAAGGGCTCCCGCGTGAAAATAGAACGCCAAAAACACGCGATGAAACAAAATTCTAAAAATTCCGAGCTCCAAGCACGGAGGAATTCGGAATTTTAAATCTAAAATTTTAAAATCAAAATTTATTGATTTCAGACGAAGCACAAAGCTACTCCAGCTATGCTAGAAACCGGCATTTGCGACCATTAAGATTAAAAGCCGCGTCTAGCGCCTTAAAAAGCCCATGAGCCTTTTGCATTCATCTATCAAAATCACAAAAATCGCATTTGCGTTATTAAAATTACAGCGCTACTTGGCAATATAGGCTAATTCGCATAAAATCAGCCTGCGCGCGTTAAAATTTAATCAATAATGTAATTTGGTAAGATTTGTCGCGATAAAATAGCCTTATTATCATGCTTATCTTTAAAATTTACTCCATTGCGCCGCTCTTATAGAGACTACATTTATTAGGATTTGATAAATCACGAACGGCTGATCTCTTGCCGCCGCATCTATTAATGCAATAGCAGATAAATTTCAATCGCTCTCTTATCAATAGTGCGACCACGCAAAGAGACGTATTTGAAGTACCGCAGAATTTATTGAATTTTTTAAATTTTTGATCTTTAAAATATTGCAAGACGGCTAGATCGCCAAAATTTCATATTATTTGAATTGATTGTTAAAAAGTAGATTCGGGAGCATAGCCCCGAATCTACGGATAAGATTAAATTCTTAGAATTTAATCGGATGGTGGTGGAAGTCGTCGTAAACGACTTTATTGGTTTGAAATTTAATGCGCTTAAGCTCGCGGATACGCAAAAATTCCTCTTCATCGATCTTTTTAATCTGAATCGCTGCCTTAAACGTAGGCGTTTTGGCGATTAGATCCCAGCCGCCGCTGGTTAGCTCGTTGCAGCAGCTCTCCCAGTAGTGATAAGACATCTGAATGATACCATCCATTATACACTCGGTGATGTCTGCCTTGATCGCGATATAGCCGTAGCGGCTCCACGCAACGATGAAATCGCCCTGTGAAATTCCGTATCGTTCGGCGAGTTTTGGATTCATTTCCGCAATCGGTCCTATCGCGTCGCCGCCCTGCTCGACGGTCTTAGAGCGCCTAGTCATCGCGCCTCCTGCGTACTCGTAAACCTTACGCGTAGTTAGAAGCTGGATTGGGAACTCCTCGTCGGTCTTCTCGTCCACGGAGCCCGCCATTACAGGATAATCTTTCGGCATATTCATACGCTTTGCGAATTCCTCTTTGGCGCTTTCAATCTTGCTCTTATCATCCACAAATAGAACCGGGACGAAATTTCCTTTACCGTCCGGAGTAAAGAATTTCTTATCAAGATACAATGCAGGTCCGCCCATAGAATTCTCATCAGGGCACGGCCAGTGAAGTCCGTGGTATTTTTTGATGCGGTAATAGCTCATTCCGCCGTAGTTGTGCGGAGCTACCCTGCGCACCTCTTCCCAAATCTGCTCTGGAGATTGGAATGTGAAATAATCCCCTAGACCTAGGCGTCTGGCAAGCTCGCAGATGATAGCCCAGTCTTGTCTAGCTTGTCCCGGAGGGGCAACTACAATCTCGCTATGCTGTACGCGGCGCTCGGCGTTAGCATAAGTGCCCTCCTTCTCACCGCTGCAAGCTCCAGGAAGCACGACATCTGCTTTGCGGCTCGTCTCGGTTAAGAAAATATCTTGGATCACATACATCTCTACCTGCGAAATCGCGCGCAAGAAGTGGTTTGCGTTCGGATCGGTCATAACCGGGTTCTCGCCCATCGTCCAGAAGAATTTTACCCTACCGTCAAGAATTGCGTCAGGCACTTCAGTTTTATGAATGCCGATCTTGCCATTTAGATGACCTTTTGGCAAATTCCACTGGCGCTCAAACCAATCACGGGCACTCTCGTCGGTTACGGCTTTATAGCCGGTAAATACGTTAGGAAGCATTCCCATATCGCAGCAGCCTTGGACATTTTCTTGTCCGCGGATCGGTAGATCGCCGCTTCCTAGCTCGCCTACGTTGCCCGTTACGAGCATTAAATTTGAAATATCACAAACCGCGCCCACACCGTGGTTGAAGTGAGTTACACCCATGCCGTGCGTGATAACCGCAGGGCGCGTAGTAGCGTAAATTCTAGCCGCTTTTCTAATATCTTCAGCGTTTAACCTAGTGTATTTGGCTACGGCTTCAGGCGAATAATCCTTAACCGCCTCTTTTACATATTCAAAACCCTTGGTGTATTTATTAACGAATTCATGATTTACCAAATCCTCGTCGATAATAGCATGAATTAGAGCATTGATGACTGGGATATTGTGCTCCGGCTCAAGCTGGAGGTGGATATCTGCGCGATTTGCAAATTCCGTCTTAACCGGGTCAATTACGATGAGTTTAGCGCCTCTATTTAACGCTCTTTGAACGTGCATAGCTACGATCGGATGGCCATTTTCCGGGTTTGAGCCGATCATCATAATGCAGTTGCTGTGAGTTCCGATCTCCGTGAAGCTATTTGTAGCTGCTCCGTTACCGATTGTTTTGGCAAGACCTGCCACAGTCGGAGCGTGTCAAATGCGCGCGCAGTGATCGATATTATTCGTGCCTAAAATTCTAAGTAGCTTCTGCGCTACGTAGTTATCCTCATGCGTACAGCGTGCGGAATAGTTTCCGGCTATCGCGTCGGCGCCGTATTTTTCTTTAACTTCGAGCATCTTTTTAGCAACCAAATCAAGCGCTTCGTCCCAGCTAGCCTCGACCAAATCGCCGTCTTTACTAAATTTGCCATTCTTTTTACGAATTAGCGGAGTAGTAAGCCTATCTCTAGAGCCTACGTAATTCCATCCGTAATAACCTTTCAAACATAAACAACCCTGATTTACGGGGTTGTCGCTTACGCCGGTTGCGGATTTGATATAATTGTCTTCCGCAGTCAGCTCAATTTGACAGCCTGTGCCACAATAAGGGCATATGACCTTGCCTTTATTCGCCATATTTTCTCCTTTCGAAAATACTAAACATGCAAAATTACCATATATGCAATTTCGGCACAATTATATAAATTCTTACCTAAAATAAAATTGAAATTTTGCCTTAAGCTAAAAGAATTTTTTCAATTATAATTAGGAGTAAGTTAGGGTAATTTAAGTAGTAATTTAAATTTTAAAATATACTTTAATACTGATATACTAGATATTTAAAGCAAATAATCAACGAACCGGTTTAAAAAAGAAATTAGTTTTTAAATTTAAGCTTTGAAAGCAAATTTATCAAATAAATTCCAAATATCGTCAGATAAATGACGGAATTTTTTTACGGACTTAAATATAATTACACCAAAATTTTTAGTAAAAAATTTTTAAAATTCCTTAAGTCAAGGAGAAAGGTATGAAACAACATAAATTTGTAATCTGCGATTACAAACGATGTATCGGTTGCACGACGTGCATGGCGGCCTGTTACTCAAGTGCCTACGAGCGCGGCAAGCTTGCTAAATCGCGACTTACCGTGCTTAGACAGGCTTACGGCGTTATGCCTACGCAGTGCAGGCAGTGCGATGACGGACCATGTGCAAATGTCTGCCCTACCGGTGCGCTTCGCTTCGATAATAACTATATCGAATTACACGAAGAAATTTGCATCGGATGTAAGATGTGTACGCTCGCCTGTCCTTATGGCGCGATCAGCTCGAATGCCGAGCTTATGCCGTCAGTAAATTATGCGGTCGAGCCGAAGTATTATCTCGAGATCGAAAGCCAAGCGGGCGCCAAAAGCACCGCCATCAAATGCGATCTATGCAACGGACGCGAGAACGGTCCTGCATGCGTCGAGGTTTGCCCAACTAGCGCTATCATTATGATAGATCCTAAAGAGGGTAAGCATAAATTGGGCTTTGCGATAGATTACGATGCGGCTAATGCTTTTGCAAAAGACGTATTAAACGGCGAAATCAGTTGCGTCGCCAAAAAAGAAGGAGGCGCAAAATGATAAGCGTCTATACTTTATTTATCGTCAGTGCAGTAATTAGTATTCTTTTATACTGCGCTCCAAAAACTGCCGTTAAGGTGGGATTTGGATTAGGTGCTATCAGCTGTTTTTATGCGATGTGCCATTTCGTAGCCAATATGGGCGTAAGCGACAGCTTCGTTTTAGGCGGCACTTTCTTATATGCGCCAAAATTTGCTTTAAGCCCGCTTGGAAATTTCTTCAGCTTCGTAGTCGTTTTTATAGGCTTTGCAAGCAGCGTTTACGGTATGAGCTACGCCGAGGAATATATCGGAAAGGCAAATATCGGCGTTTTTGCATGTTTATTTAATACCTTCATCTTATCTATGCTTTTAGTTATCAGTGCGGATAATGTATTTTGCTTCGCTGTTTTATGGGAGCTTATGACGCTAATCTCGTCATTTCTAATCATAGTAAACGACGGCAAAGGCACGCTCAAAGCCGTTATGGTATATCTAGGTATAGCGCAGATCGGTGCATTTTGTATCACCTGTGGATTACTTATCATTGCAAACTACGCAGGCAGCTTCGAATTTGCAGAGTGGGGAAAAGTAAATATGCCGATGGGCGCTTCCGTGGCTGCTTTCGTGCTATTTTTGGTCGGCTTCGGCTCAAAAGCGGGAATGTGGCCTTTTCACGTTTGGCTACCACAAGCTCACCCTGCGGCTCCATCGAACGTCTCTGCACTGATGAGCGGCGTTATGATTAAAGTAGCACTTTTTACCCTTGTTAAATTTACGCTATTTTTGCCGCTAAGCATCTATTTTGGGCTTGCAGTTTTGATCCTAGGAGCAGCTAGCTCGCTTTTCGGCGTTTTATACGCGTTGTGCCAGCACGACTTCAAAGCGCTTCTTGCGTATCACTCAGTTGAAAATATCGGAATTATCCTACTAGGTCTTGGCACCGGAATTTACGGCGTCGCAGCAGGCAATGTAACGCTAGGCGCAGTCGGATTTTTAGCAGGCTGCTACCACGTAGTAAATCACGCGATATTCAAAGGCTTGCTATTCTTATGTGCAGGCTCTGTAATCCACGCTACTCATACGCAGAATATGGACGTGCTAGGAGGACTAGCTAAAAAAATGCCTCTAACTGCCGTCGGTATGTTTATCGGTATCATGGGTATCGCAGCACTTCCTCCGGTAAACGGCTTCGTTTCAGAGTGGTTTACCTATCAAGGAATGCTTCAAGGTGCTAAGGAAAGCGGAATTTTCATTAGATATGCCTTCTCTTTAGCAGTGGTCGCTCTTGCACTTACCGGCGTTTTAGTCGGTATGCACCTTAAGCTTTATGCGGTAATCTTCGCAGGAACCCCAAGGGATGAAAAAATTTGGGAAAATGCAAAAGAAAGCCCTCTAGGAATGGTTTTAGGAATGATCATTTTGATGATAGGCTGCGTGGGATTTGGCGTAGGCGCACACTTTATAGTGGGTTACATAATGCAGGCGGTAAATTCTATCACTTCCAATAGCGGATATGTCGCAAGCCTAGGCGCTTCGTCAATCACTTCGCCTTTGGGAAGTATCGTTTCAACTCCTCTTATTGCAGTGATTTTGTGTTCTACAATGTTGCTTCCGTTTATCATCCTAGCGGTTATGAAAGCAAATCGCGACAAACCTCGTGAGACCGATCCTTGGGCGTGCGGCTTTAAATATAGCCCTCGCATGCAGATGACCGGCGGTCCTTTTACCGGCGATTTAAGAAAGATTATGGACTGGTTATTTAGAGGTCATAAACGCAGAATAGAGCAAAACGGCTACTTCGGACCGATCGAGTATCACAACCACCCACAAGACATTTGGTGGACGATAATTTATCAACCGGTAATCGATTGGAGTAAGAAGGTCGCCGATAAGATAGGAATTATTCAAAGCGGCTATGCAAATTTATATACGCTTTACATCCTAATCTATCTTTGCGCGATACTGGGCGTCGGATATTTCTTGATCTAGGAGGTTTAAGATGCAGACTATACAAACTATATTTTTAATGATATTTCAAGTCGCGGTTATCGTCCTAGTCGCTCCACTCTTCGACGGTATGGCGAGAAAACTTCGAGCCAAGCTTCAGTCGAAACAAGGAAGCGATTTTTTCCAGACTTATCGCGATATTATTAAGCTTTTTAAGCGCGGCAGAACCGTTCCTGCGTGCAGCCACTGGGTATTTAGGTGGGCGCCGTTTTTCCTTTTCGCTACTTCGGCAGCGATTTTGGCGGCTATACCTATTACATACAGCAAAGATACTCTTTTCGGAGCGTATTCGGATATTTTCGTTATCCTATATCTAGGTGCGCTTTTGCGCTTCGTATTCGGTGCGGCATCGCTAGATAGCGGTAACCCTTTTGCGGCAACCGGCGGTGGACGCGAGCAGATGCTTGCCGTTTTTGTCGAACCTGTGATGATGATGTGCCTAATCGTAGTAATGATGGCTGCGGGAACTTCAAATTTAGTTGAGATCCAGCAGATGGTACGTAGCGGTCAGATCGGCTATCAAATTCCAAGCTTTGCCGTAGCTTCGATTGCATTTTTATGGTGTATGTATGTCGAGACCGGCAGAAAGCCATTTGATCTTGCCGAAGCCGAGCAAGAGCTTCAAGAAGGACTTTTGGGCGAATACGCAGGCAGCGATCTAGGCTTAGTGCAAGCGGCGCTTATTTTGAAACAATTTGCGATGATCGGATTATTCCTAACGATATTTGAGCCGTGGAATTTTAGCAATCCGCTTTTAGCGATCATAATCTTTGTGCTAAAAACCGGCGTATTTTACGTAGCAGCCGTTTTCATCGACAACTTTGGACCACGCTTCAGAATGACTTCGAGCATGCGCAAAATTTCATGCGGTGCTCTTGCCATCGCTTTTGCGGCATTAACGCTTTACGTAGTAGGATTTTAAGATGAATAGTATCGATATTTTAGCAATTTGTATGATCGTAACGTCACTCGCGGTATTCGGACTTAGAAATTTAAAGCTTTCGATCGGAATTTACGCGATTCAGACGCTACTTTTGGTAAGCATATTTTTTATGCTGTATTCTAACTTCAATGCGCCGCAGCTTAGAATTTGGGCGATAGTGGCGTTTTTTACGAAGGTTATTTTCGTGCCAGGAATTTTATTTTGGCTAGTTAAAAAGCTGGATGTGATCAGCGAGGATGAGCCGGTAGGCGGCTTTTTCGTAAGCCCCGTTATTGCGATGGGATTTTCGCTAGCGATTGCGATGACAATCAATCCGATCTTGCTTCAATTCTCTCTTATTCAAGAAAGAATCGTTCTAATAGCGGCGGTAACCGTATTTATGATGGGAATTTTCGGCTTCATGCTAAGAAATTCTTTCATCAAGCAAATTCTAGCCTACTGCCTCTTTGAAAACGGCATCCACCTAAGCCTTGCGCTTATGGCTTACAACTCTCACGAGCTAGTCGAGCTTGGAATTTTAACCGACGCTATCTTTGCGGTTATCATTATGAGCGTTTTAGCGGTTAGATTTTACAAAGCCTATGACGGACTTGATACGTCTAAAGCTTCGAATTTAAGGGGTTAATGATGAATAGTTTAGCTTTTATATTAATTTTTCCGTTGCTCGGAGCGCTGATATTATTCTTATGCCCTAAGAATTTCAAGCTCCTAAGCACGCTACACGTTTTGATTTCTGCAATTACTTCTGCAGGACTACTCTGTAACGTAGGCAAGCTTCTAAGCGGCAATGCCGAGGCGTTTTACGCATACGATAAATTCCTATTCCTAGATAGCCTAGGTTGCGTATTTTTAGTGCTAATCGCCGTAACGGGCTTTTTGGTAAATTTATACTCCACCACCTATATGAAATGGGAGATACAGGGCGGCCATCTGGATCTTAGCGATCTTAGAAAATACTACGCGCTCTGCCACGTTTTCGTTTTTACAATGACGCTTAGCGTGATCTGTAATAACGTCGCGTTTATGTGGGCTGCGGTAGAGGCTACTACGCTAGCTTCGGTATTTTTGGTCGCTATTCACAAAGATAAAAAATCCACCGAGAGCGGTTACAAATATATCGTTATCTGCTCGATCGGCTTAGCATTCGCGCTTTATGCGACCGTTTTACTATATGCAGCTACATTCAAAATCACAGGCGACGGCGAGGCTTCGATGCTTTGGACGAGCATTATGGATAATGCCAAAAATTTAAACGGCGATGCCGCTAAGCTTATCTTTATATTCGCTCTAATCGGCTTTGGAACCAAAGCAGGACTTGCTCCTACTCACACTTGGCTTCCTGACGTTCACGCAGAAGGTCCGGCTCCTATTTCAGCACTACTTTCGGGTGTGCTTTTAAAATGTGCGATGCTAGCGATATTTAGATATTACGCTATCACAGCTCAAGCTGTAGGCTTTGACTTCGTTCAATCCGTAATGTTAATTTCCGGTACGATCACGCTATTTATAGCTGGAATTTTCCTTGTTCGTCAGCACGACGTAAAGAGGATGTTTGCTTACCACTCAGTCGTTCATATGGGTGTTATTGCATTTGCGCTAGGCATTGGCGGATATTTTGGCTTGCTTGCCGCGATCTTTCACTGCTTAGCTCACAGCTTTACTAAGGCCCTTGCATTCTGCTCTACCGGTAATATCGCTAGAATTTACGGTCACAAAGATATGTCTAGAATGGGCGGCATGGTAAAAATCGCTCCGCTTACTACGATAATGTTTGGTGCTGCGGTCTGCTCGCTCGTAGGCGTTCCTGCGTTTGCAATCTTTGTAAGCGAATTTAACGTTTTCAAAGGCGCGATAGCCAGCGGTCAATACATAGCCGTAGCATTATTTGCGATCGCGCTCGTAATTATTTTCATCGCGGACTTCGCGCACTTTAATCTAGCGAGCTTCGGTACGCCTAAAGGTGAAGTGGTTTATGCTAAAGAGATGAGCTTGTTTGAAAATTTACCGCTAATCTTGCTTTGCGCTTTAGTGATAATTTTCGGCGTATGGCACGTAGGTGATTTTTGGATGCTCGTCGAAAACGGCGTTAGAATAATGATGAGAGGTTAAAAATGAGAGGCGATAAATTTATAGAAATTTTAAAGACTAAAGTCAGGGTCTTAGAAGTTACCCGCCAAGCCGAGGATCAAATCACCGTTTTAGTGGATAGAAATGATCTACCGCTTGCGGTTAAGACGCTATATTATGACATCGGCGGTTTTATCAGCACGATGATCCCTAACGATGAGCGCGAGCTAAACGGAAATTTCGCGCTTTACTATGCGATATCTATGGAAGGTGGCAAGATGACCGAAGCGGAGGATTTCGCCGCAGAGGATAAATGCTTCATCACCGTTAGGACGCTAATTCCTGGATCGGATCCTACATTCCCGTCGGTTACTCCTTTAGTGCCTGCTTGCGTATGGTACGAAAGAGAAGCCTTCGATATGTTTGGTTTAATCGCCGAAGGCTTGCCTGATAAACGCCGTTTAGTACTAAGCGACGATTGGCCGGATGGACTTCATCCGCTTCGCAAAGATGCGATGGACTATCGCTATAGGCCCGATCCTGTAGATCATAAAGACGAGCCTAATGCAGAGTTTTTATTTCCTAGCGGCGACGGCGTAGTGGATGTTCCGCTTGGACCTCTTCACGTAACGAGCGATGAGCCGGGACACTTTAGACTATTTTGCGACGGCGATGAGATTATTGATGCGGACTACCGCTTGTTTTATCAGCACCGCGGTATGGAGAAGCTAGCTGAAAACCGAATGAATTACGATCAGATGGGCTATTTAGCAGAGCGCGTCTGCGGAATTTGCGGCTACGCTCACGCTATTGCGTGTATTGAAGCAGCAGAGAAAGCCATCAAGCTTGAAATTCCGCTTCGTGCGCAAGCCATCCGTGTCATCTGCCTTGAGATCGAGCGCCTTCACAGCCATCTTTTAAATATCGGTCTAGCCTGCGAGGTAACAGGTAACTACAACGCCTTTATGCATATCTTTAGGGTGCGCGAGTATTCTATGGAGCTAGCTCAGCTCGTAACCGGCGGCCGCAAGACTTACGGCAACGTCATTATGGGCGGACTTCGCCGCGATATGACCGATAACGAAATCCGCAAGAGCATCGAGATCATCAATAAACTTGATGTTCAAATTTCTGAAATTTGGGACGCCGTTATGGAGGATAAACGCCAAATCGGTCGCTGGAAGGGCGTGGGCGTATTAGATCGCAAAGTAGCGCGTGATTTTAGTCCGGTAGGTCCAAACATGAGAGCTTCCGGCTTTAAACGCGACAACCGCTACGATCATCCTTACGATTTCTTCAACAAGATAGAATTCGAAGTAGCTGTAGAGCACGGTGGCGATGTATTCAGTCGCGAAGTCGTAAGATATAAAGAGCTTAAACAATCGATCCACATCATCAGGCAGTGCTTGCATCAAATGCCGCAAACGCCTATCAGCATTGATCCTAAAACGATGATCAAGCCCGAAAATTTCGCACTCGGTCACGACGAAGCGCCACGCGGCGAAAATGTGCATTGGATCATGCAAGGAAACGCACAGAAGGTTTACCGCTGGAGATGTCGCGCCGCTACGTATAATAACTGGCCGAGCTTACGATTTCAATTCCGCGGAAATAACATCTCCGATGCGGCGCTAATCGTATGCTCGATGGATCCGTGCTACTCATGCACCGAGCGCGTAACTTTAGTCGATATTAATAGCGGAAAGAGTAAAATTCTAACCGAAAAAGACCTTAAGAAATTTTGCCAAGACGGCAAGGTTAGCAAAAAGGATTTAAGATGATGAAATTATTCGACATTACCGAAAAGTATGGTAAGGCGACCTATGCTTATCCGTTTGAGCCATACATTGTGCCCGAGAATTTTCGCGGGCAGCCTGAATATACCTATGAGCTTTGCATAGGCTGTGCTGCGTGCGGAATCGCCTGCCCATCCAATGCGATTGAGCTTAAGATGAACGAAGCCCAAACTAAACTAATTTGGGAATTTGACTGTGGGCGCTGCATATTTTGCGGTCGCTGCGACGAGGTATGCCCTACGGGAGCAGTAAGGCTAGGCAATAGCTTTGAGCTAGCGGTAAAATTTGATAAAAGCGCGCTTATCCAACACGGCGAGCTTGAGATGGAGAAATGCAGCTGCTGCGGCAAGCCGATGACCCCAAAAAGGCTCATCAACTACACGCTAGAAAAGCTAAGTACTGCAAATTTGCTTCCAGGCAGATTAGAAGAAGCTAAAAAATATCTCTATATCTGTCCTGAATGCAAAAAAGCTCAAGCGGTCGAAAGAGTGACCAAAGGTATAGAGGAGGCAATAAAATGAGTTTGTATCAAGTCCCCGAAAATATTAAAAACGCAAACGATCTAACCGCAAAATTGGAGCTTTTGAAAAATATCAAACGAAGCTTCAGCGTTTATCGTATCGACTGCGGAAGTTGCAACGGCTGTGAAATCGAAATTTTTGCTTCTATCACGCCGATGTGGGATCCGGAGCGCTTCGGATTTAAACTTGTAGCTAACCCTCGCCACGCAGATATCTTAGTCTGCACCGGCCCGGTTACTCGCCAGATGTATTATCCGCTGCTCCGCGCTTATGAGGCTACGCCTGATCCAAAGATCGTAGTGGCTCTGGGAGCCTGCGGAAGCACTGGTGGAATTTTTCATGACGCATATAGCGTATGGAGTGGTATCGATAAGATTGTACCGGTAGATGTTTATATCCCAGGCTGCCCTCCGCATCCTGCTAGCATCATCTATGGTCTTGGCATGGCGCTTGGCATTATTGATCAAAAGCTTCAAAAGAAGAGCTACGAGCAAGATAGTACTCTTCCGCCACCGGTCAAGAATTCAGTTATCGGCGATATTTTATTCGAGCGCGATCTGCAAGCTGAAGCTAAGAGGCTGATGAGCTATATTTTCGGAAGAGTTTTATTCGCAAAATATATGGATGCGATCAAAACCTCATCTGACGTTCACGATCCAAAAGCTTCTCGCGAGGCTCTACTTAACGCTATCCATACCGAAGAGGATCCTAGATACGCGGAGTGCATGGCGCTATTACACAACGACGTATATCTAAAATATGCCCGCGCTACGGAGGAATTTAAAATCGATCCGCAAAAAGAGGTCTGGAGCAAACGATGATTGAGGTTTTTAAGCTTACAAAGCGGCATATGGACGAAAATGAAAATTTACCCAAAGAGCTAAAGGATATCAAGGTTTTTTCCACCTGCGTCGGTCACGGCGTAGGTACGATAGATTTTAGCGAAAAGGTACTTGAGATAGACGATGAAGAATTTAAACGCATCATCGAAAACTCGGGCGACTATGTTAAATTTAAGATCGGTAACCTAAGCAAGTATTTCGAGATTGAAATTTTTGCCGAGCACGCAGCCAAGCTAATCCCTCAGCTTTGCGAATGTGAGCTTAAAGATCTGCTAAAAAATATGCGCGAAGGATACTTCGTGCTAAGGAAGGATTTTTGATGCGAAAGGCGTTGCTTTGTATCGGCAATCCCCTTCGCGGCGACGACGACGTAGGCAATGAAACAGGGCGAATAGTCGAGGCAAATCTAAAAGATTGGCGCGTTTTTTATGGGCAGGATGTGCCCGAAAACGAATTTGCTGCCCTTAGGGAATTCGCCCCTGAAATTCTGATCGTAGTAGATGCAATGAGCGGCTTTGATGAGGATAAGATAGAATTTTTCGACCTCAGCAACGATCGCGACTATATCTACTCGACGCATAACCTACCTACGCCGGTGCTTCTAAGCTATTTGCGCAAAATTTGCCCAAAGACATTGTTTTTGGGCATAAGCGTGCTGCTCGATAATGTCCTTGATTTTAAAGAAGGGCTAAGCGAGAGCGCAAAAAAAAGCGCGCAAAAAGCTTATGAGCGTATCTTAGAAATTGATTCAAATTTAAATGAGGAGGAGTAAATGTTAAATCCTGCAGAAACCGCGCAAGCGGTATCTAGTTCGATGCAACACAAGGCGCATACCCCGCTAATTAGCATAATTTTTCTAGCTATAATGGCGGGCGCTGCAATCGCTATGGGTGATATTTTCTGGGCTCACTCGACCGTCGGGATGGCTGAAAAGCAATCTATTGGCTTATCGAATTTCATCGGTGGTATTACCTTTAGCTGCGGTCTGATGATGGTGGTTTTTTACGGCGGGCATCTATTTACCAGCTCGGTTTTAACGGGCGTACCTGCTGCCGACGGCAAATTACCGCTAGGTAAAACAATCGGCTATTGGGCTATCGTTTGGTGCTTTAACTTCGTAGGCGGCGCGTTAATCGCGTATATGTATTATTACTCAGGACTTCCGCTTAAATATGATGGCTACATCTTGCAGCACTTCATTCCTGCAGCAGCAGGCAAAATAAACGCACCTTTTCATGAGCTATTCATCCGCGGAATTTTTTGTAACGTGTTTGTATGTATGTCTATCTGGACTGCGACCAGCGAGAGTAATCTATCGGGTAAATTCTTTGCAATTATGTGGATGATCGGCGCATTCGTAGCCTGCTCGATGGAACACTGCGTGGCAAATATGTTTATCCTAACTGAAGGCATCATCGCTAAAGGCCACTATCTTGCGGCTGCAGGTGGCGATGTAAATGCTCTTGCAAGCTCGCTTCACGGCGTAACGGCGGCTCAAATAGATTCAATAAACTGGGGAAATTTCATCGTTAAAAATATGATCCCGGTTACGCTAGGCAACATCTGCGGCGGTCTATTTTTCGTAGGCTTGGTCGGATTTATGGTCAATAAATACGATATGAAAAAGAAAGACTAATCTATCGCGCTTCAGCACGATATAAACAAAATACGGCGCGGCACTTTGCCGCGCATTTTTAGTTTCTTAAATTTTAAAAATTCCGATGCGTAAAATTTCGTTCGATTCAAAATTTTAAATTCCATTACAACCCATAAAATTCCAGCTTGATTTAAAATTTTAAATTCCATAGCCTGCCGCTAAATTTAAAATTCCAAAGCTTTGCGTTTTAGGATAGCGGATAAAATTCAAAAGTGAATTACGTGTTAAAATTTTAAACGAGATCACAAACCCAAATTTTATATAAGTTAAAATTTTAGACGAAATCCTAAGCGAAATTCGGGATGAAATTCTAAAACCAAGCTCTTGATAAAAATTTTACGCTGTAAATCTAGGTAAAATTTTGCGCTGTAACTTTAGACAAAATTTCGTGCTTAAGCCGTAACGTAAGCCGCATAAATGCTTTAAAAACTCTAGCCCGCACCTAAACACAGTAGCTAAGCAATCTGTCGTAGTCCAGGATCAAAAACTCGTGCTGACTGATTTTTTGAATTACGTTATCTTTTACAAGCTCGTTAAACGCAGTGCTCGCGCTTTGACGCTTGAGCCCTACGAAGGATGAAAGCACCTTTAGCGAAAAGGGCAAAAAGACGTATTTGTAGCTGTTTTGATGAAAATTCTGCTCGTTTGCAAGCTCGATCAAAAAGCTCGCGATGCGCCCTTTTGCATTTTCAAAAAGTATGGAACGTGTAATTTTGCGCTGCAGCAGAATTATCTCAGTCAAAATTTTTATATATGCCTCACAAAAGCTGCGATTTGCCAAGATCTCCCCGAGTCCACTCGCATCGATCGTATAAATCTCGCTGTCCTCTAAAAACTCAAGCGCGCAAATTTCATTAAGAATGGTGATATTGTCCTTGTTTAGGTAGTTTATGATGAATTCTTCGCCGTCTTCAAAAAACGAAAGCTTCGCCTGCCCGCTTTTAAAAATAAAAACTTTAGGCGCCTCGCTATAAAAAACATAGCCTTTTTTGATGACTTGGTGCTCGAACATTGCAAGCTCCTCGTCGCTAAGCGTGGCGATAGCCTCGGTTTGCAGTAGTCCCAGCCGCGATTTTTCCATATAACCTCCAAAAGCTAAGAATTATACAATGAAATATTTAGACAAAGATAAAGCTGCGCGGATGAAATTTACTATCCGTACTATGGCTGCGCATCTGGGTCGCCTAAGATAATAAATTTTATAGCTTTTAAAATTCTAAATTTTACCCGCGTTTTGCATCGCGTAAAATTTCAAAAATTAATTGAGCTTTACGCGATAATATTATAGCCAAAACCCGCGGCGCGAATTTAAAATTCTACCTCTAAATAAAAATTCATATCATTTTATTGAACATTTTATTGAAATTTTATTTGCAAGGATATAATAATGCATATTAAAAATAAGCGGCATTTTGCTCGCGATAATACCGCAAAAAAGGAAGCCTCATGCAAAAGTTAAATTTTAAAAATAACGTCTCCGAGACGCTGCTAATCAACGTCTATATGCGCCACTTGGATTTCAAAGACAGGGATCCGATTCTAAATGATCCGTTTTCAAGCGCCGTCGTAGAGCAGATCGATTATGATTTTGCGAAATTTAACGACGCGCGCCTTAGCAAGACAGGCACCGTGATCCGCGCGAAATTTTTCGACGACGAGACGCTGCGGCTCGCAGCAGAGCTTGATCGCCCTATCATCGTGCAGCTCGGCGCCGGGCTCGACACTCGCCCGCTTAGATTGCAAAAAGCCCTACCAAACGCCCTATTTTACGATCTCAATCTGCCCGACGTCATCGCCATGCGCGACGCGCTGCTACCCAAAGCAAAGAATAACTTCAGCCTGCCCTACTCGATGCTAGATCCATCGTGGATGGACGAGCTGGTCGCAAAGCACGGCAGCGCGGGCTACATATTCATCTTGGAAGGGGTGAGTATGTATTTTGAGAAAGAGGAATTTAAGAAATTTTTTATCGCGCTTTCGCAAAAATTTAGCGGCTACGTGCTGAGCGACTTCATGAGCGAGTTTTCGGTTAGGAAATTCGACTCCAAGCGCCACGACGCGATGCGGCACATGCAAAACGCGCCCTTTAAAATGGGCATCAGCGGCGGCGCAGAGGTGCAGAGCTGGGAGCCTGAGCGTATCCGCTTCATAAAAGAGGCCGCGATGATGAAAATGTATCGCGAGCACTGGAGCCTCAAAGCACGCCTCTTTAGCCTGATCCCTGCCTTTTGTAACGCTTGCAAGATGTTCGTTTTCAAAATCGGCGGTGATGAATAATAAGGCTTAAAATTTCAGTTGATTGCTTTGCAAATTTCGACAGCTAAGGCGGGAATTCTAAGCTGCTTATCTGGCTGGCAAGCTGGCATGCAGAGCAAACGGCACATACCGCTTTGCTTAATGCTTGAGTAAAATTATAAAAACGCTTTAAAATTTCGCTTAAATTTCCCTCGATTTATAGGAATTTAAGAGTTTTTAAAATATATTTTCGCATCTTAAATTCACGGAAAAGATCATGCAAAATTTTCTCGACAAACTCACCGCCACAATTGACGCGATCAACTCCTTTTTGTGGGGTCCATACTTTTTGATCGCCCTACTTTGCGGCACCGGCGCGTATTTTACGGCGCGCTTGCATCTGGTGCAAATTTTTAAATTTAGAATGGGCGCGCGCAAGCTTTTTGGCAACTTCTCCCTGCACGGCGAGGCTGCGGGCAAAAGCGGCATGAGCTCGTTCCAAGCCGTCGCCACGGCGATCGCCGCACAGGTCGGTACGGGCAATCTGGTAGGCGCCAGCACCGCGTTAGTAATGGGCGGACCGGGCGCGATATTTTGGATGTGGTGCGCGGCGTTTTTGGGAATGGCGACGAACTTTGCCGAGATCTGCCTGGCGCAAATTTACCGCACCAAGGATGACAGCGGACATATGATCGGAGGACCCGCGTTTTACATCAGTCGCGGACTCAAAAGCCCCCTTGCCAAGCCTTTAGCGGCATTTTTTGCGCTAGCTATCATCTTTGCTTTGGGTTTCATGGGCAATATGGTGCAGGCAAACTCCATCTCAGACGGCTTTAGCAGTGCATTCGGGATTCCGAAGTGGGCGAGCGGCGCAGCCTTAGCGCTCATCTGCTGCATCATCTTTTTCGGCGGCGTTAAAGCGATCGCGCGCGTAGCTGAAAAGGTCGTGCCACTAATGGCGATCTGCTACGTGCTGGTGGGTCTCGTCATCATCGGCTCAAATTTCGATAAAATTCCATCCGTCATCGCGCTGATATTCAAAGCCGCGTTCGATCCATCCGCTGCTTGGGGCGGCGCTACGGGCGCTACGATCGCTACTGCGATGAGATACGGCATCGCGCGCGGGCTCTTTTCAAACGAAGCAGGCATGGGCTCGACGCCGCACGCACACGCCGCAGCGAACGTCAAACACCCCGTAGATCAAGCCGTGCTCGGCATAATGGGCGTTTTCGTCGATACCTTTATCGTGCTTAACATCACCGTTTTCGTCGTACTCAGCACCGACGTAGTCACCTTCGAAAACGGCAAGGCGGTATTTTCGGGCATCTCGCTGGTGCAGGAAGCCTTCGGGTCGCAAATTTTGGGTCGCAGCGGCGGCTACGGATTCGTGGCGATCTGCCTGTTTTTCTTCGCATTTACCACGATTTTGGGTTGGTATTACTTCGCTGAGATCAACGTGCGCTATCTGCTCGGCGCAAAATTCGTCAAGCTCTTGCAAATTTTGGTCGTCGCGTTCGTATTTATCGGAAGCGTGCAAAAGATCGACCTCGTCTGGGGGCTAGCCGATATGTTTAACGGACTGATGGTGATCCCCAACTTAATCGCAATCATCCTACTTAGCCCCGTTGTCGTGCGGCTTTTGAGCGACTTTAACGACGGCAAAAGCTACGATGCGAACGATTACAAATAATGCCGCGCGCTAAATTTCAAACCTGCACTTGGATTTTAGCGCGCAATCATCTTAAAATTTAGAATTTTAAAATTCTTTTCGAGCTAAAATCATAGCCTAAATTTTATGATCTAAGGAGAACGGATGCAAATTTTAAGGAGCGAAAAATGCCCGTTTTAAAGGCATTACTGACCGGGCAACCGCGCACTTACGGCGACGAGCGCGCTACGCAGCCTCTAAAAAAACGCTGGGAGACGGCGATATTCAAGCAAGCCAGAGCGGGCGAAGTGCACGCAAATGAGCTTGGGTTCGAGGGTGACGCAGTAGCCGACACGCTGCATCACGGCGGCACGGAAAAGGCGATTTTTGCCAACTCGCTGCAAAATTACGCCGCGTGGGAGAGATTTTTGGGACTTAAAAATCTAGCCTACGGCGCAATGGGCGAAAACCTCACGATCAGCGGACTACACGAACAAAACGTCTGCATCGGCGATGTGCACCGCATAGGCTCGCTGGTACTGCAAGTAAGCCAGCCGCGCAAGCCCTGCTACAAGCTCTCGATGCGCTGGGGCAACGCGGAGATGACGGCGGAGATCGCACGTAGCGGACTTACCGGCTGGTACTACCGCGTGCTGGAGGCGGGCTCGTGCCGCGCGGGCGACGAGATCTACGTCGTAGAGCGCGACCCCGCTATGATGAGCGTGATGGAGCTCAACCGTCTATTTTACGGCGAGCGTATCGATGAAGGGCTGTTAGCAAAATTTAACCTACTTACGACGCTTACGCCAAAATGGCGCGAGGATATGCGCCTCAAGCTAGAAGGCAGCTACGACGACAGCTTTATGCGGCTATGAAATTTAGCCTCAAAGCGGCGTTTTAAAATAGCAAAGCAGAACCGCGTTCTGTTAGTTTTAATACACTCTGGGTGCGGATTTCAAAAACGCTTTCTTGCGAACCAGCCTGCAAAATACTTTTTTTGCTTGAGCATCTAGACATCTTCTAGGCTTTCGGCATCAGCGCGCAAAACCACTTCTTAAGTGTGAGCCGTAAATTCAGGCTAAATTTCAAAGCTGAAATTTTAATTTAATCCGCATCGTTCGCACGCAAACGATCTATTCTCGCACCATGTTTTGCGGCATGATACAGGCTGCAAATAGAATTAAAGACGCAATTTAACCGCGCTTAGAATTTAATCTATATGAAATCCAAATTTAGCCGCACATTCAAAGCCGCAAGCGCCGCTCTTTGCAAATTTTAAAATTTGAAAGCGGTAAATTTAACCCTTTTGCTGCGCAGTAAATTTTCCATAAAAGCCAAAAAACAAAAAGCGAACTATTTTTACTCGCATGACACTCTTATCTCGCGCATTCAGCGACGCAGCTCTTACGCTGCAAACGAGCTCCTAAGCTTGTAACGCGCGCCAAATTAGACGTGTCAGATGCTTTACCAAGCGCCTTTCAAAGCTCATTCATAGCGCTCGATATAAGTAGAATTTTACGCGGATTTTCCGCGGCGCGGTAGCAATTAAGACCTTTTTAAAAACGCGTACCACAGCTCAAAAGCCTATTTCGGCTTTTTTAAAGCCGCACGCCGTATGGCTCAAAGTCCGTCCATTCCCGCGCTCAATCAACTATCGTAATTCCCGTATCTGCTAATGCTTTTCGCGCCTTTTTAGATATGCCGATGCCGCTGGTTTCGATTTTTTTAAGATTAATAAAGGGCGCAAGCTCGGCGGCGTCAATGTTTTTGATATCGAAAAGCTCGTCCTCGCCGTCCCAATCAGGCGCGATTTGCAGATAAATTTCGTTTCCGCCGTCAAGATAGAGCTCGCTCACCTGCTCCGCCAAATTTGCGGGGATAGGATAGTCCTTAAACCACTTTTTGGCTTGCGGCAGGGCGCCGAAGTCCGCGTACGGATCGATGCCGCGCTCTTCGCAGTACTCAAAAACGTCAAATTTGGGCTGTAGCAGGGATTTTTCATACATCAGCTCGTTCATCACGGCGACTTTGAAATTGAAATTTTTAAACGCTAGCGTCTCGCCGGCCGCGCGCGGAAGCTTAAATTTATCACTCGGCTTGCGTTTTGTCTTTTCCTCCTTTTGATTGATGCAGACGCGCCCTATCGGCATTTTTGCAGCTCGCACGATATCTGCGATCTCGTCGGTGTCGCGCTTAGCAAATCGCTCGGCAAAGTCCATTTCGTCGATTTTTTGTTGCACGGCATCGGCTAGAGCTAGCGATACTTCGAATTTGCCCAGGCTAAGCTCCAAAAATATATATGCGCCGCGCAGCTCCTGCTCAGATACGGCCTCAAGCGGTGGTCTGCCCTCAAGCGTGAACGCGCCAGCGTAGAGCTTGCGCGGAACCTCGTGCTGCACTCCCTTTGCGACCTCAAGCATCAAAATTATCTCGGCAAGCTTCGGCTCTGCGAGCTCGTCTGCGCGCACGAAGGCGAAAATCCCCGCCTCATCCCAAAAATAGCGGCTTTTGCCCTCACCGTCATCGATCACGCGCGGCTGACCTAGGGCTTCGTTAAATTTAGCTAGATCAAACCCGCAGTTTACGCCGCCGATGAAAACGCCATCCGGGCGCACGTCGACGTCAAATTTATCCTTTTTAAAAATGCCAAACAGTCCCATTTTATCGCTCCTGATTTTGCGTTAAATTTCGTCTTAAAATTTTTCCAAAAACCCGTAAAAATCATCTGCGAAGAGCCTATCTTCGCTCTGCGCGTAGTCGCGCACATAGACCTTGTATTCACACGGCGCATCGTCTGCCCGCTCGCTCGCTATCTCTTTCGTCGCTCCGCTTGCCGCCTCGCTCATTGTCGCGCCCGCTGTTTTACACGTCGTTTCGTCTGCCGCTTCGGCATTCATATCGCGCGCCGCATCCGGCGATCTCTCCGCGCGCGCTTCGTCGCCAGATGCGCTATTTTCCGCACCGTCAGCTACCGTCGCGACGACTGTGTCGCGCGCCGTCGCGCCCACAGCTTCGCCGCTTATGCTCTCCGCCGTCTTGCCGCGCGCCGTGTTTTGCGAGCCGTCCGCTATGTCGCCTGCGGGCGAAATTTTAAAATAATACTCCTCGTCCTCTAGCTGCAAAAACACGAGCTCGTCCGCGGCGAATAGCCCGTTTTTGAGATTTACCTCATACGTGTAGCAGATGTCGGCGTCGGCACTGTCCGCAAACTCGGGCGGCGCGATCGTTTTTAGCTCAATCCGCGCTGACGCTAGCGTATCTTAGCAGCATCTGCTTGTAGCTCGCAGGCAGCGCGAAACCGAGCCGCCGCTGCGCCTGCGCGATCCATGCGGGCTCTATGTCGCTGCGCCCCGAGGCCGTGATATTTTTAGATTTTTGAATAAGTTTTTCTATCATTTTGATCCCGTTTCGAGCGAAAAATTTTAACGCCTTAGCAGCACTAAAACGCGCTGTTTACATAGATCCACGGGCGTTTGGCGCGGGTTTGAAAATCTAAATTTAAAAGCACGCTCGGCTTCAAAACCAAAGCGAGCCGTTTAAAATTTCGAGCAGCCCGCGTATAAATTTTAACCACAAACGCGAACCGGCAGAGTTCTAGCGATCTAAATTGAGCGCTAGGTCCTAGCCAGCGCTATTACTTCGATCTCCACAAGCGCGCCTTTGGGGAGTTTGGCGACCTGCACCGTGCTGCGAGCGGGCTTGTGCTCGCCGAACGCTGCCGCGTATATCTCGTTCACCGCGGCAAAATCGCCCATATCGGCCAGAAAAATCGTCGTTTTGACGGCATCTTGCAGCGTCGCGCCCGCCTCTTTCAGGATCGCGGCGAGGTTTTGCAAAACCTGCCTCGTTTGCGCCTCCACGCCGCCCGCGACGAACTCTCCGTCAGGCTTAAGCGCGATCTGCCCCGAGGTAAAGATGAGTCCGCCCGCCTTGATCGCCTGAGAGTACGGTCCGATGGCCTGTGCCGCATCGGGAGTCGAAATAATCTGCATACTACATCCTTTGTGAAAAATTTTGCCCATTTTATCGCAAAATATTTTAACTTTGTTTTAGGCGGCGGAATTTCGCGAGCAAGATTGCGGGCGCGGAGGGTGCGGCGGCGCAGCTAAAATTAATTGGCGGAAAGGCGGCGGCGCGGTAAAGTTAATAAGCGCGCGGGGCGGCTAAATTTCGACGGGCGAGGCGAAACAGATACGCAGCGATACGGCAAATTTAAATGGCATGGATAGGCAAAATTTCGTCTACGATAGCAGAATAAAACGGCAGACGCGGCAATGCGGTTAAATTTATCGCGCAAATACAGCGAGCAATATGGAGAGGGGCTAGCGCGAAAAGCGAGCCGTGGCAGCAAAACGGCAAAATTTAAAATAGCTGATGGTCGCAGAAAATAGCGTGTGGAAGTGCGGCTAAATTTAATCGATACGAGTACGGCGGCGAATCTGCACAGCAAATGGTTGAACTGTCGGCACGAGCGCAGGGCGAGCAAAACGGCTCGCTAACGGTGGCGTATATTTTAAAAGGCAAATAAGCGGGAAAGAGGCGTGCGTGACGGTGCCCGATTAAATTTCATCAATGCGGGGCACGATAACGCCGCGCTCTCGGCAATACGACGACTCTATCGGCAACACCGAATGAATGGCATGGCGATACGACGAAATAGATACGGGCAGTGTGGCTAAATTTGACTGATGCGAATAGACGAAACTTCATCGGCATCGTTGTGCAGTAAATCAAATCCTTGCACCATCAAGATCGCGATATCGCGACAGCAAAACCAAGCCCCCCACGGTAGTGATACGGGCGACGGGACGGTAAAAGCAGCGCCAAAATCGCCACCATCGCAGCAGAAAGAACAGCGCCGCCATAAAAAAGCGCAACACAACAAAATCCTCGCAGTAGCAAGCGCGGCAACGAAGTCGTCAATGTAGCGGAGCAATCAGCGCCACCAAAATAATAAAATCAAAGACCTCGTGACAAGCGAGGCTTCCGACGCAACAACAATAGAATCAACATCGCAGCAGCGGAAAATTAGCGTAGTCGCGACAAGATCAGTACAACGCTACGGTAAAATCAGCGCCATCGAAGCGAGACTGGCGCGACCTTACAGCAAGATCTGCGCTACTGCGGCAGCAAGATCAATGTCATTGAAATAGATCGACGAGAGCTCATAAAATTTTACATGAAATTTTATACGAAATCCTGTATAAAATTTTATGATTTTGGCTTGAGATTAACCCGCGATCAGCCCTCAACCAGTCTGCAATCAACTTGCGATCAGCCCTCAATCGGTCCTGTAATCAGCTTGCAATCAGCCCGTAAAGTAGCTTTAAAATCGTGGCGGCAACGACGAACAGAAGCATCTTGCGCACGAATTTCACGTCGCATCGCATCACTAGGCTGGAGCCTGCGAAGCTGCCCGCGATCTGTCCGACCGCCATCACCGCTCCGACGAGCCATAAAATTTGCCCACCGATGATAAAAACGCCCAAAGAGACGATATTTGAGGTGAAATTTAAAACCTTCGTGTGCGCGACCGCCTTTTTCATATAAAGCCCTAAAATTCCCACGAGTGCAAACGTCCAAAACGAGCCCGTACCAGGGCCAAAAAATCCGTCGTAAAACCCTAAAACAAGCCCAAAAATCGCGTAAAAGCTCTTTTTTGACATCTTGGGTTTGGCGGGCGCTTCGCCTAGGTTCGGCGAAAAAATCATATAAAAGAAAAGCGCCAGCAGCAGGATCGGAATGAGGTAGTTTAGGAATTTCGCATCGATTAGAAGCAGGACATAAGCGCCGACGAACCCGCCTACGAACGTAAAAATCACGCCGCGCAAGATCTCCGCTGCATCGACATAGCCCTTGCGGATGAAATTTAAAGCGGCAGTGAAGCTTCCGAAGCTGCCTTGAAATCTATTTGTGGCGATCGCTACATGCGGTGGAACGCCCACGGCAAGCAGCGCAGGCAGCGAGATCAGCCCGCCGCCGCCCGCGATCGAGTCGATAAATCCGCCGAAAAACGCCGCCGCAAAAAGCACCGCAAACTGCCAAAGTTCAAGCTCCATTTTTGTCCTTTTCTCAAATTACACAGACACGCGCTATGAACGCCTGCCAGAATTCCGTACAATTACGATCACAAAACCGCCCATGCACCGCAAAGTGTATACGAGCGCCTGCTAGAAATTCGTGAAATCCAAAAAAATTCCACGGAATTATATCGGATTTTGCTACATGGCTCTCTGCTTAAATTTTATGAAATTTACCGCGCGATTGCTGTTTTAGCTCCATGCAATTTATCGCGTCGCGCACAAGCTGCGAAATTTCATAAAATTTAAGTAGCGAAAATTACTGGAATTTTACCTAAATTTCGCAAGATAAGTCCTGCTAATCCAGCGCGGCTATTTTTAAAATTTATAGAATTTTATGAAGCGGTTTTTACCGAAATTCTATAAAATTTCGGCACGCTGTACTCAAGACGCACGGCAAAATCCATAAAGTCAGCCCTACTTATGCGGCAAAACAGCGCAAAATTCCGCCGTGTACCCGCTCCAAAGCTTCATAAAATTTCATCGCCCCGCTCGTATCAGATAAAATTTCGCCAATTATTCCGCAGTTTTATCTAAACTCGCCGCTTAGTTCGGGTAAAATTTTATCTATCTCGCCGCTCTGCCCGAGGCGATACAGCGCGAAGTCGTATTTGATGGGATCGCTCAGATCGAAGCGCCTTAAGCTTTGCGTAAGCTGCAAAACCGCCTCAAAATCGTAACTCTTGCGATCGATCAGCCCAAGCTTAAGCGAAACTTTATGCGTGTGGGTATCAAGCGGGATGAGGAGGCGCGATTTTTCGATCTTTTTGTACAGCCCCAGATCGATGTCGCTGTCGCGCACCGCCCAGCGCAGGAAGAGATTGTAGCGCTTATACGGCGACGTGGGCCTTTGCGCGAAGCCGCGCCCGAAAAAAAACTCATACCCCGGGCTGCGGTAGGGATTTAATTTGTAAATTTCGCCGATTAAAAAATTTATCCCATCCTCGATCCGTCCGCTTTTTTGCATACCGCGAAGCACGCTCTCCTCGATGCTAAGGCTGTTTTTAAGCCGCTTTAAAGTTATAAAAATTTCAGCGACGTCGCGCGAGCTTTGAAATCTATACTTTTTGCCCGCAAGTTCCGCTCTCATGCGCTCTTCGCTCCCGTCTAAAAGAGAAAAATCAAGCGAGCGAAGAAATTTTAAAATTTGAGCCGCGCTCCCGTAAGCAAACAGCGCACAGATGAGCGCTGCGACATCGTTTCGATGTCCCTTTGCGACCTGCAGCGGATCGGGCGCTCCGAAAAGATCCGCGTCGCAATTTTTCAAATCGGCGTAGTAATCCAAAATCTGCTTTAAATTTTTCATCTTGCGTAATAACTCATCGTCGTAGCGCCGAATTTTCGCAATTTAAGCAGCGCGAAATCGCCGATTTTAGGCGGCAGCTCAAGCTCGCTCATATGCTCGATCGCGATTAGCAGCTCACACTGCACGGAGTCCAGGCGCGCTATCAGCGCCAGCACGCGCTCGTAAATCTCGCCAAAGCCCTGTCTGATCGCAAACGGCGGATCCAGATATACAAACACTCTGCGCGCGGGATCAGAGATGGAATTTTCTATGGAATTTGCAGTATGGCTTTCGCTAGAATTTGTGGCAGAGCATTTGCCTAAACCGCAGGATAAATTTTCACGGGAGTTGGCGCCAGAATTTTTTCTTAAATCGTAGGTTAAATTTACGTTTGGGCGCGAATTTCCTCCACAGCTAACGCCAAAATTACCACTAGAATTCGCAGTGGAATTTTTTCTTGAATCATAGATGAAATTTGCGCTTGAATATAAACTTTCTCCGCAACTAGTGCTAAAATTCTCGCCTAAATTTAAGATTTCTTTCTCTTCACAGCTCGCGCCTAAGCCCGCACCGCGATTTGCGTCAAAATTAGAACTTTCGCCGCATTTTGAGCTTAAATTTACGCTGCGATTAGCGGTCTCGGCGTCGCTAGCGTCGTATTTCGAAGCGCAGTTATCGTCAACCTTTTCGCCAAAGCTTGCGGCGTCCGTGGCTAGCGAATTCATGCGGTATTTTATGCTAGAAGCGCCCGCATAATCGCCAATCTGGGCACAATCGCCAAAGCCCTCCTCGCCTGTATAATCATCATTTACGCCGCTCTGCGCGCCTTTTTGAGTACTGTCCGATATACCGCTTCGCATGCCGCATTTAGCTAAATTTTTTATGTCGCTTTGCGCTTCTACGCTTTGCGCGGCGCGGTATCCGTCCTCGCCCTGCTCTACGCTACTAAAGCTTTTGCGGCAGCTCTCTTTTTCGCTGCTTAAATTCTCACAGCAGGCGGCATCGGAAGCGCGGTTTTTGTCTAAATTTTTGCCGCTTAAATTTGGCGAATTCACGCCCAAGCGTCCGTTCATATTCGCTTGCAGATCGTGCAAAATTTCGGGTAGTCGTTCGAAGCAATCGCCCAAAATCGCATTTGCGCCGAGCCCGAAAAGCTCGAAATTTTTCCGCATTATCTTATGCGCGGCGACATCCTTTTCAATCGCATAAACGTTTTTTGCGCCGTTGCTTAGCGCCTCAAGCACCATCGCGCCGCTACCGCCGAAGCACTCGATAAACGCCGCGCCGCGCAACTGCGCTCGCCAAGTATCAAAAAACGAGCCCTTTACGATGCTTTTCGTACTGCGCGTGCTCGAAAGCGCGGGCAGAGCGAGCCTTTTGCCCTTATAGATGCCGCTTGAAATTTGCGTAAAGAGTGTGCCGTCAGGTTTGGAAAATTTAGCCATTTTGCCTTCTTAGAATTTCGATGATTTTTGCCTTAAACTCATCAAACAGCGCGAAAATTTCGGCCTCCGCCGCGTCGTATCCGCTAAGATCCTGCTTTAGCGAGCCTTGAAAATCCTCTAGCTTCGATAGCAGGGTATTCTTTGAAAACGGTAGCGCCAAATCACCGCCCTCGCCGATTAAAAATAGCGGTTTTGCTGAGCTTTGCGGCTCATCGCTTATTACAAAGTCGCAATCCTGCACACTTGCGGCATGGTCTTTCAAAAACAGCTCCAGCGTCCTTTGTAAAATTTCACAGTCGCAATCGATAAAAGCTTTCATCAAAGCCCCTTTTTAAATTTTATCATCTTAAACTTCTCGCCAAACTCCGCGCGCAGGTGATTGAACTGCAAAAGCGCGTTTAGGTAGCCCTTCTCGCCGCTTTTTTGCATAAAAAGCTCTAAAAGCTGGATCGCGCCGAAGTCTATCAAAGCCGCGATCTGTCTTTTAAAATCCACCATCGCGGCGCCCGCGTCCTCAAACGCCGCACGTAAAATTTCAAAATTTACGTCGTAGGTAAGATCACTTTTGCCGTAAAAATCGCTCAAATTTTGTACCTCAAAGAAGCTAAAAACTTCGTGATTTCGGTAAATCCGCAGGCTAAAATTGCCACTAGCGCCCATCTGCCCGTAGTCAAAGGCGATGAAATAAAACCGCTGCGCGCTAGCGCAAATTTCGCGCGCAAAACGAAAGTATCCGATCGGGATTTCGCCGCGCGAGATGCCGAATCTGCGCGCGAGGATCAAAATTTCGCGTTCTTTTATGGGGGCAAATTTTGCCGCACCGCTTTCGATAAAAAGCATATTTTCGCCGTCCACCGCCTCGCATTTAAAGGCGTCGAAGAGTTCATTTGCCACAAAGATCGCATCTTTAAATTTTGCCTCGCGCGCGCTTGTAAAGTGCTTCAGCGAGATTTCGCCGCCGAAGCTCTCCGCAAAGCTCGCCCGCTGTAGCTCGCGCAGACGCTCGTGCGGCTCGATGATCGCAAAGCAAAATCTATCAAGCGCCGCCGCACCGCCCAATGTAAAAATCGCCTGTGCGATGTCGCAAAGCAGCCGTCCGTCGTGCGAGCCTATCTCTACGATAGCGATTTTGGCGCTATCGTGCAGCTTTTTTGCAGGCGCGGCATTTAAATTTAACTCGCACAAACCCGCCGCAAGGTTTTGCCGCGACCTATTTGAGCTCGGCGCCGCGTCTAAGCTTAACTCTTGCGTCGCGCTAAAATCCGCGCTTAAGCGTAAAATTTCGCGCGCGATGCAGATCCCAAAGAAGCTCCCTACGCTCACGGCGGTGTAAAAATCGCCGCTCTTGCCGATTTTAGCGGCATTTGCGTAATAGCTCTCGTTTAGCCAGCCCTCAAAAAAATCGCTAAATTTCACGCCCGCACTATCTCGTCCAGGCTCTTGCGTAGGCGCGCGAAGCCCTCTTTGATCTCCGGTTTTTTGATATTTAGCGCAGGCAAAAATCTAAGGGTGCGCTTGCCGGATTTTAGGATCAAAAGTCCGTTTTGCAGAGCTTTATTAAAGATTTCGCCCAGATTTTTTTCATCGCGTAGCACGAGGCCCTGCATCAGACCGAGCCCCACGCGCTTTTCGATCAGGCTAGGATAGTCTGCAGCGATGGCGTCTAGTTTTTTGATAAATCTTTTTATAGTCTTATCAAGCTTGCCGCTCGCTTTTAAAAACTCTAGCTGCGAAAGCACCGCAAGCGCCGTAGAGGTCGCCAAAAAGTTACCGCCGAAGGTGCTGCCGTGCTCGCCCGGAGCGAAAATGTTTTGCTGCGCCACGCACGCGCCGATCGGCACGCCGCCCGCAAGACCTTTGGCAAAGGTGATGATGTCGGGGCGGATGCCGTAAATTTGCGACGTCGCAAACTCGCCCGTGCGATATACGCCGCACTGCACCTCGTCGGTGATCAAAAGCAGCTTTTTCTCTTTCAAAACAGCCGCCAGCTTTTGCACGCTAGCTTTATCCAGAGGCTTGATACCTCCCTCGCCCTGAACGAGCTCGATCATCACGGCGACGCTGTTTTCATCGATGTGCGCGATGATCTCCTCGATATCGTCGAAAAATTTAAACCCGGGCATATAGGGCGCGAAAATTTCCGGATGAAATTTCTCCTGCCCGGTAGCTTGCAGCGTCGCTAGCGTGCGGCCGTGGAAGGAATTTCTAAGAGTTAGAATTTCAAATTTTTTATTAGGGAAGTTTACGGTGCCGTATTTGCGCGCCATTTTGATCGCCGCTTCGTTAGCCTCCGCGCCCGAGTTGCAAAACACCGTGTATGTACGGTAGCCTAAAAGCTCGCTAATCTTTTGAGCCAGGGCTTCTTGGGGCAAAATTCTATAGATATTTGAGCCGTGGATGATCTGCGCGGCTTGCGTGCCGATCGCTTCAAGCACGATCTCGTTTGCGTGCCCCAGGCAGTTTACGCCGATGCCCGCGCCAAAATCCACGTAGTCCTTGCCCGTTTCGTCATAGACTATCGAGCCCTCGCCTCTTACTAGCGCCACGTTTACGCGCGCGAAATTATCCATCAAATAGTTCATTTTTTATACTCCACTTTAGGCAGATGCCAAGATTTGTAATAAGCCACCATGCGAAACGCAACCCCTAAAACCAGCAAAATAAGCACCGAAAAGGCGCCGCTAAGCCCCAATCCATCAAGCACGAAATATATCAAGCCCACGCCCATGCTTATCGTGCCATAAAGCCCCGTATGCAAAAACCACGGCACTTCGTTCAGCAGCACGTCGCGCAAAATACCGCCGCCCACACCGTTGCAAAATGCGATTAGCACCACGCCGAAAACGTTGTGATTGTAGCTTAGCGCAACCATCGCTCCCACGATCGAAAAGCTTACGACGTCGATCGCATCGGTTAGAATAAATAAAAATTTACCCTCCAAATCGCGGTTTTCGTAAAGCTTGGCAAAAATGGCTACGGCGCTTACCGCAAGCACGATCGTTACGGGCGCATAGTGCGTAAACGAGTAGATCTCGCGGCTTACTAAGGTGTCGCGCATGATCCCGCCGCCAAGCGCTGTCAAAAATGCCGCGATAAAGATCCCAAGCCAATCGCAGCCCTTCTTCACGCCGAATAAAAACCCGCTAAGCGCCGCCGAAGCGATGCCTACGCACTCCGTAAGCTCCAAAATACTCATATCACAACCCGCTAAAATCCTTTTAAAAACGCATTTTACAACAACTAAATATAAATTTCGGTAAAGCGCGACGGGCGGGAGAAATTTAGGCGCGGCGGGATAAATTTCGGAACGTCGGATAAAATTTGAGCGCGGCGAATTGAAATCTACGCAGTAGAATTTTGCGAAACAGAATTTCGCTAGATAAAATTTTACGCGGCAGAATTCTACAAGGCTAACATACGGCGTCGCGGTCTGCGCAAATTTTAGTTTAAAATTTTCAGCACCTGCGCGCTAGAAAGAATTTAACGCTACAAAGTCGACTCTATGCTTACGCCAACGGCGCATAAATTTTGATTTGAAATTGCGCCCTCGTTTTTGGCGCCGTGTTTTGCCGCTATAAAATTTTATGAAATTTTACGGAGAGCGAGCCCGCGCGGAATTCTACGTAAAATTTTAAAATTTAGCGGTCGATTCTGCGTAGAATTTTACGCCGAGCTCCCGCTGCTAGATTATTGCAGTCTTTCTTTTAAAATTTCCCAAATACCGGGCATTGCCAGCAGTCCGTTATGCCGCGCGTTTGGTATTTCATAAAATAGATCGCCCGCCTTAAGAGATCCCGCAAGATCATACGAGTGATGCACGGGTATCAGCTCATCTGCGGCTCCGTGGATGAGCGTGATCTGAGTGCCGCGTGCCGCTTGCAAAAATTCCGCAGTCGGAATCTTATAGCGGATCAAAAATTTCGGCACGAAGGGGATTTTTTCATGCGCGAGCCGCTCGAAGCTAAAATAGGGCGCGAGCAAAATCAGCCGCGTCGCGTCCCACTTCGCAGCCTGCTGCGCTGCGATGCCGCTTCCGATCGAGTAGCCGATCATCGCGAGCTTTCTTGGCGAATGCTGCGCTAAAACGTAGCGGCTCATCGCATCCGCGCTCGTAAAAAGCTGCTGCTGCGATGAAATTTTGCCGTCCGATTTGCCGTAGCCCGGGTAATCGAAAATATAAAAATCGTATCCCAAAGCCGCAAAATCCGCGCCGTATGCACCCCAGCCGCTCACGTCGCCGAAGTTGCCGTGAAAGAACAAAATCGCGCCTTTAGGCTCTGCCGCGCTAAATTTCAGCCCGTTTATAGACCCGCCCCCGAACGGGATATTGATCTCTTGAAATTTTATCACAGCGACGTTTGCGTTATTGCCCGTAGCGGCATCCTGAGAAGTATTTTCACCGACGCGCTCGGAGCTAGTTTGGGTGTTTTCACTTTTAATCTCACCCGCTGCGGCGCCGCTTTCTTTTGTGCCGCTCGCTGCGGAAGCACCTTCATCCGCGCTGCTCTTCGTAGAGGCGCTATTTTGCGTAGCGGATGCCCGCATATCTAAATGCGCGCCGCTCTCGGGAGCGTTTACAAGTCCTGTAAATTCGGAATTTTCAAAGCTAAATTTGAAGTTTTTATCTAGCGGCTCGCCCAAAAATATCAGCCGCTCCTGAAAGATATAAAGTGCCGCCGCGATCGCTGTATAGAGACACGCCGCGATAATACACAGCCTAAATAAAACTTTCATCGCCGTCCTTTAAATTTAAAGCCGAGGCATAAAAACGCGCAGCAGCACGCGAAATTCCGCCTCGCCGCTAAACTTTAAACTCGCTCAAAAACCACTGAAATGCTAAGATCAGCCCCGGCGCGCGCACGATCTTTTCGTCGAACATAAACTCTCGCACTTTGGCTGCGGGCAGATAAAAAAGCTCGATCTTCTCGCCGTCCACGCCGCCGCCGCGACCGATCTTCATCGATTCGTCGATGCACGCGAAGTATAAAATTTGACGGTTCGCCGCAAAGCCCAGGGCGCTGTAGTAGCTCGTGATAAATTTCAGATCCTTCACGGCATAGCCTGTTTCTTCGAGCACCTCTTCGATCGCCGTTTGCTCTTCGCTGATACCCTTGTCCAAAATGCCCGCGCAAAGCTCATAGGTGTAGCCCTTCTCGGGCGAATTTATTAAGCCTTCCTCTTGATAAAACCACACGCTGGGGCGAAACTGCTTGACGAGCAAAAGCGCGTCGCGCTGCGTATGATAAAGCAAGATCGAGACGCTATCGTGCACCTTTACGCAGTCCCACGCGCGCGCTACGCCGTCCATTTCGAAATTTAAGCGAAAGGGTTTAACGAAATTGGAGCTTTTAAGCTCGGAAATTTTAAAATTTTTTATAGTAGTATCCATGTCGCAAGTCCTAAAAAGCTGAAAAATCCCACGATGTCCGTCACCGTGGTGAGCAGCACGGAGCTGCCGACGGCGGGGTCGATATTTAATTTTTTAAGCGTGATCGGAATGACGGCGCCAAAAAGCCCCGCGAGCGTTAAATTTAGCACCATCGACATCGCAATCACCAGCCCCAAAAGCTTAATGCCGAACCAAAAATACGCCACAAACCCCATCAGCGTAGCAAAAATGAGGCCGTTTATGAAAGCGATTGTGATCTCGCGAAAGAGAACCTGCTTTTTGTCTTTGAACGCTATCTCGCCCAAGGCTAGGCGGCGCACGGTTACCGTAAGCGCCTGCGTGCCGGTGTTGCCGCCCATGGAGGCGACTATTGGCATAAGCACGGCGAGCGCGACTAGTTTTTCGATAGTGGCGTCGAAAAGCCCGATGATCGTGGAGCTTACGATCGCCGTGCATAAATTTACCGCTAGCCATAAGGCGCGCGCGCGACCCGCCTTAAAGATCGTGGTCTCATCATCCTCCGCTTCGTCATCGACGCCCGCGAGGTTGTAAATTTGCTCGGTGGCGCGCTCTTGGATGAGATCGTGGATATCATCGGCGGTGATACGCCCGATGAGTATGCCGCCCGCGTCGACAACGGGGATGACGTTAAGGTCAAATTCTTCAAAGTCCTTGATCACGTCGTCGATCTTGTCGGTATCGGTAGCGAAGTGGATTTTGTTTTCGGCGCCGAATTTTTGTGAAATTTCTTCCAGCGTGAGCGAAAAATCGTATAAAATCAGATCGGACGTCGAAAAGCTCGTAAGCAGATGACCCTTTTTATCGAGCACGAAGAGCTGAAAGACGTTCTCGATCTCGTCCTTTTCGCGCATAACGCGCAGCATCTCGACCGCCTGCCCTAGGGTCTGATCCTGCCTCGCGCTAAAGACCTCGGTCTGCATATACGCGCCCGCCTCGTCCTCATCGTACTGCGAGATCGTGAGGATGTCGTGGCGATCGTCCTCGTCAAGCCCATAGAAAATCTGCTCGGCCTTGTCCTCGTCGATTTCGCCGATGTTTTGCAAAAGCTCTGCCTGATCGTCGCTTTCGAGCTCCTCAATCGCTTTTACGATCTTTTCGTGAGGCAGAGTTTCGATGACGTCTTCGAGCATATGCTCGGGCATCTCAAGCGCAGCATCGGCAAGATCCTCAGGATCTAGCTTTTTTAAGAATTCTACGTATTTTTCTTCGTCATGCTTCTTTAGAGTTTTTAAATGCTCCGTAAGATCGGCGGCACTCAGCTCATGCTCAAGCGTATCGCCTAGATGCGCATCAAGAAGCGCCTTAGCTTCCTCGACGTCGTCCAGCTGCTCTTTATTTTCCATTTTCAGCCTTAATTTATCGTGATAAGCGACTCGTAGTTTTCAAATTTAGCAGGGTTTTTCGAGCCGTCTTTAGCCGCAGCCATTCTAGCGTCCATATCTTTGACGAGAGCTTTAAATTTAAGCTCCTCAGCGCTTATAACGTTAGTTTTTTCAATCTTGACTACCTTAAGCGGATCTATCGCCTGCTTATTTTTATAAAGTCCGAAGTGCAGATGCGGTCCCGAACTAAGCCCGGTCGAGCCTACGTAGGCGATTAACTGACCTTGCTTGACACTAACGCCTGCTTTTGTGCCGCTAGCAAAGCCGCTAAGATGCGCATAAAGCGTGCTAATGCCGCCGCCGTGATTGATTTCGACGGTGTTGCCGTAGCCGTTTTTACGCCCTACGAAGCTAATCTTGCCCGCTCCTGCTGCATTTACCCTAGTGCCTTTGGGAGCTGCATAATCTACGCCTAAGTGCGCGCGGTAGCGCTTTAGAATCGGATGAAATCTTTTAGGGGTAAAATAAGATGAAATTCTAGTATAAACAAGCGGTGTAATCAGCAGAAAAGATTCGACCTTTTTACCGCTTCGGTCGTAGTATTTATCATCGAAAAAATATAGCGATTTGGGCTTTTTATTTTCCTCGATCATTCCTGCGGTGATATTTACTCCGCCAAAAGGTTTGCCAAGGCGCGTCTTTTGCTCATACAGGATCACAAGCCGATCGCCCTTTTGCAGCTTTTTAAAATTTACCTCGTTTTTAAAGACGAGCATAAACTCATTCGCTAAAGCTGCATTGCCCGTAGCTTTGATGATATCTTGATAGGGCGAGCTTTCGATCTGAATTCCTAAAGAGTAGCTGTTTTCCTCATAAACTATCGGAGTATAAACGAATCTAAAAGTGCCGAATTTATCGCGGTATATGTGGATCTGAAGCTCCTCGCTGACGGGAATTAGCAGCTGGGAAACGCGACCTGCGGGATCACGCAAAATTTGACACTCCACGCCCGCTCGCACCTCGGCGGCAAGCTCCTGATCCTCTTTATCTAGGTCGTAATATACAGATGCGGGGATGCCCGCGGTTTCCATAAATTGCAGCAGACTCACGCCATCGGGCCAGGCAAACTTCTCTACGCTGGGGTTGTTTGCAAAAACTACGCCTATCCACAGAAAAAGCAATATAAAAATTCTAGTCATATAAAACCGCTTTGAAATATTATTTTAAGGCGGGATTGTAACGAAAAAACGCTTATATTTCGTAAATACCGCGGAATTTTATCGCTAATTTCAAAGTTTTATGTATAATTAGCCGAAATTTTATTCAGGAGCAGAATTTTGAAAAAAGCTTTACTTATTTTAGGTCTATTTTTAAGCGCGGCGATAGGGGCGGAATTTAATATGCCGCGATACGAAACCGCCCTACTTAGTGTAAAGGATGGTTCGGGCGAGATCACAGATAGCCCTACGATTGCCGTAGGTAGCAGCGGAGTTGTGATGCATAATTTCGGTAGCGGCGCAAGCTCCATCATCGCGCGCGCAGTCGTGACGCAAAAAAGCGCAGGCAAGGCAAAGGTGCGATTTGAGGTCTTTGATATGTTAGCTCAAGAGGCACTGCCACTGCCTAAAATTTTACCCTCAAGCGGCGATAAAGTGATCTTAAATTTCCTCTATGACCGCGCCATAATCGTCGCGCCTAACGCTGAAATTTACGAGCAGGTTATCAAGGCTTTTCCGAATATAAATTTTATCCACCCAGATCTTGGCGGCGCCTATCTTAGCTACAACCACAAGCCAAATCCCAGCCGAGACGATTTTCGTAAAATTTGCGCGCAAAACAGCGCTGGACTGATTTTTATCGCGATGGATAAACAAGGCGTATTTGCCGACTGCGGTAGTTTCAAGCCTTTGCGCACATTCGCTAGCGGCAGCGTAGCTTATTATCAGCTGCCGTTTTACTCACGCGTGGGCGAGATAAAGACCGTCATTTGGGATTTTACTAATGGCCCGATCAGCGATTACGACAAACACTACCGCTATTTGCTGGGCTTAGATGGCGACGAATAGCGCTGCGCGAGCGTTTTTTACAAATCTATTAGGCGCGGATAACGCTTATTTTGACGAGGCTCATCGCACGGCATACTGCTACGACGCGACGAAAAGGCGCTGTCTGCCGGACGGCGTGCTTTTCCCGCGAAGTGAAGACGATGTCAGTCAAATTTTAAAATTCTGCAACGAAAATTTAATCCCCATAGTTCCAAGAGGCGCAGGTAGCGGTTTTACTGGTGGATCTTTAGCCGCAAACGGCGGAGTGATTTTGGCATTTGAAAAACATATGAATAAAATTCTAGAAATCGACATGCAAAATCTACTCGCCGTAGTCCAACCCGGCTGCATAAATATCGATCTGCAAAAAGCAGCCGCAGCGCGCGGACTTTTTTATCCGCCCGATCCCGCAAGCCAGGATTATTCCACGCTAGGAGGCAATGTCGCCGAAAACTCCGGCGGTATGCGCGCCGCAAAATACGGCATCACCAAAGACTACGTAATGGCACTGCGTGCGGTACTGCCTAATGGAGAGGTGATCCGAGCGGGCAAACGCACTATCAAAGATGTCGCAGGCTTCAACGTGGTAGGAATTTTAATCGCAAGCGAAGGCGCGCTTGCCGTCATTACCGAAATCACGCTCAAGCTCATCCCAATGCCAAAGCTTAAAAAGACTGCGATGGGCGTCTTTCCTAGCGTAGATGCAGCAATGAATGCCGTGTATAAGACGATGGCTGCCGGTATCACGCCCGTGGCGATGGAATTTTTAGACGCGCTGTGCATAGCCGCGGTTGAGGAGAAATTTCACAAGGGCTTGCCGAAGGGTGCGGGCGCGATTTTGATCTGCGAAACGGACGGCAATTTAGAAGCAGTGCTTTTGGAGGAGCTCGCGCTTATAAAAGAAATTTTCGTTCAAAACGGCGCGAGCGACTTCCGCATCGCAGAAAGCGAAGAAGAGCGTGCGGGCATTTGGTTTGCGAGACGCAACTGCTCGCAGGCGATCAATATCTACGGCACGCTTAAGCTAAATGAGGACATCACCGTCCCGCGCTCGCAGCTGCCCGAGCTACTGCGCCGTATCGCGCGCATCGGCGATAAATACGGCGTGCGCGTGCCCTGCTTCGGGCACACGGGCGATGGCAATGTCCACACCAACGTCATGGTCGCCGACAAAAAAGATGAAGCTCAGGTGCGACGCGGACATGACGCAATCACCGAAATTTTCAAAGCTGCAGTTGATCTTGGCGGTACGCTCAGCGGCGAGCACGGCATCGGGCTAAGCAAAGCAGAATTTATGCCGTTAGCCTTTAGTGCAGCGGAGATGGAGCTATTTCGCGCGATCAAAAGGGCTTTCGATCCAAAAGGTATCTTAAATCCCGGAAAAATGGGGCTTTAAATTAGGATCGTCATCCAACTTCTACGGTGATTTGAAATCGATTTACCCTGCTTACCCCATCTAAAACTTTACTTTCTTACAATATGCCTGCTTAAAATTTATCTCGCTTGCAATTTAGCTTATTTACAGGCTAATTCGAGTTAGTTTTAAGCTTGATCTACCCATTTACAGATCGATTTTGCTTGCTTTGCGATGAATAATTTTACTTGTTTATTGATAGATTCCCATTCCCTTGTGAATTGATTTTATTTACTTCGCAAATTGATTATCCCGTGCGATCCTTTCGGATATTTTTGCCATATCAGCTGTGATTGCATAGCTACTCGCTAGTTTGCGCAATTTTTTCTCTTTCAGGGATGCACTAAGATTATGATTAAATCCCTATATCGCGATGGATAAGTCTATGATAAGTTAAAATTCTGTCAATAAAATCCACAGCATAGATTAAATTCTAACTTCCAAAATACTGAAATTTTAAAATCACTATCCATCGATATTATCGCAATATGCGGAATCTCAGCAATAAAATTTAAAGACAAAATTTCACGAAATTTCATAAAATCCCATAAAGCTCCGCAAAATTTCTATATTAATTTCGATCTCGCCGTATTATCATCTAGCTAACCCTGTCATCTATTTGGTCGCATTAGTAGCATTAGCCTCGCTTGCATTTATTTTATTCATCGCGGCTACTACGTTGCAGCTAAACTCCGCTCCCAGCTTGCAGGCTTTGTCGTAGTAAATCATCGCCTTATCCAGATCCGGCTCGCCAAATTCCTTCTTTGAATACGCTAGCCCAACCCTTTGGCATCCCTCTGCCAAAGCAGCATCGCAAGATTTGAGGAAAAACTTAAGAGCGCCCTGATAGTCTTTTTCTTCGTAGCTAGCGACCGCAGCATTTAAGCAGCCCTCGCCTAGTCCCAACTCGCATGATTTGGCAAAAAATGCGAATGTATTTTTCTTATCCGCATTTTTATAAGAGATTATCGCGGCGTTGTAGCAAGCTTTGGCGGCTCCCAGCTCACACGCTTTGGAATAAAACCGCGCGGACTTACCCTTATCTTTTGTAGTTTTATATAAATTTTGCTCGTCGTAATATAAATCCCCCGCGATAGCACAGCTATTTTCTAGCCCTGCTTCACAAGCTTTTTCAAACGGCTTTTTTGCTGCCTCATAATCGCGCTCCTCAAGCAAATATGCTCCATAGTCTTCGCACGAATTAGCCCTACCGATGCCGCATCCGACAAACGAGATCGCCTGCGGGAAAAATATCTGCGCGAGCAAGTAGACTGCTACGATTAGTGCGGTAATCGACGCTAAAATTTTCATTTTTGCTCCTTTTAAATTTTAAAAATAATTATAGCAAAAAGCGAGGGGTAAAATTTTAATTTTTGATAATAGCTGTGAAATTTCCGGCGAATTCTTGTAAAATTCCTATCAAAATCCCAAGCAAAATTTTAAATAAAATTTTAAACGGAGCTTTGAGCGGAATTTCAAAAAGACAAATTAAAATTTTACTTGCAAGATTATTTTTATGGCTGGCTATCCCACTTTTTTACTCGCACGTCTATATGACTGTCCACGGCTATAGTATTTATAATAGGACTAAAACGTATTTAATCCTTGAGGTCTTAAGCACCTGCAGCCTCTGCAATGGCGATTTATTAAAGCGGATTTCACGCGTAAAATATTTTTGTTGCATACGAAGCCCGCGATTAGCATCTTGCCATGCCCTAGAAAACTTTTGAAAATTTCGCATTGCTGCTTAGAAATTTTAAAAAATTTTACGCTGCCAACCTTTAAATTTTATCTTAGAAATAGGCTTGCCTATGCCAAAATCGGAGGCATAATGCGTCTTTAGGCATTTTTTGCTCCGATACCCAGGCTTCTTAGATCCACGCACTTAGATATATGAGTCTTAAAATAATCAAGACTGCGCAGTATCTGTATCGCGCATGTAAATTTCATCTATGTAGGCGCACCCACACATCATCCATGAACACTATATTTGCCGCGATTCCGCGCGCTGTATGCCAAAAAAGCGTATCGGTCATGAGCGATAAATTTCCACTTTTCGCCGCTTACACGATCCATGAAATTTTATCCTCTCGGTCTTTAAATTTACGCTTCTTTAGAGCCGAACTCTATCACAGCCTCCTCCTCGCCGAACCACATCACGGAGTTTTTCATATCGCAAAACCGCGCCTCATCCGCCATCAGCTCCGCTAACACCGCTAGCGCTACCTCGCTGTTTCGTGCGTCCGCAAACGCCTGCACGCTTTCATACCATAGCTCGCCCATCGCGTCGTAGCCAAACGCCGCCGTCTCACGCTTGGTGCTCTGACCCTCGGGAAAGACGGGAATAGTTTTTGCGTAACGGATAATATTTAGCTCTTTTTGATTAGCCAAAACCTTTTGCGAATGCGCCTTCCAGTGCGCCAAAAACTCCTGCTGCGTGATGTTCGGCGCCTTTTTTACTAACATCGTGATCTTAAACATAAACCGCTCCCTAAATGAAATTTATCGCAAAATTTGCGCCCTATTCTATGATGCATACGCGTTTTTGCAATTTTGATTAGCATTCTTTGCGTCTAAATAGACCTTGAAAAAACTTAAATAGCAGCCGTGCGCGCGAGCACAAATCGCCAAAAATGCATAAACCTCGCCGTTTACAACTTAAATCGCTGTCAATCTCACTTAGTTTAACTACATAAAGCGCCATTTACGGCTGCAGTCGAAATAAATTCCGCAGGCTCTTTGCGGGCAAAGCAAAATTTTGCCAAGCTTTAGCGAACGATGAAAATTTTACCGACTTTTGACGCGCATAAATTCCGTCCATTTAGGCGGGCAAGATAAAATTTTGCAAGCATTAAGTGATCGGCAAAACAGACGAATGGCAATTCTCTCTTGCGCCGCCGCGCGCAAATTGCATTGCTGCACGCGCGCCTAGCCCTTGCTCGCCAAAAACCTCTGCAAAATTATCGTCGCGGCGATGCTATCAAAGCGCGGATCTTTGCCGCCGCCTTTAGCGCCTTTGCTCGCAAACTCCGCCGCTTCGGCGCTCGAAAAGCTCTCGTCTTGAAATTTTATCTCGCCGTCAAAATCCAGCAGCGAGGCGAAGTGGCGTATGCGCCTGCTCATCTCCTCCTCGCTCGCCCCGCCGCGCGGCACACCCAGCACTAGCACGCTGGCACCCTTTTCGCGCAGCAGTTCGCTTAGCTCGCGCGCGGCTTGGATGCGGTTTTTGCGTAGGATCGGCTCGCACGGAAGCGGCGTCTTATCATCCGGTGCCGCCGCCACGCCGATACGTTTAAGCCCAAGATCGATCGCAACTATCAAAATTTATCCTTTGCTAACATCAAATTTTGCGGAATTCCGCCATTAAAATTCTATCGCCGAAATTCCGCGATCGGAATTTCATAGCTAAATTTTATCGCATAATTTAGCTGCGGAATTTATGAAATTTCATACGAAATAGGCATAAATTTCACTCGCTCGCGGCGCTTGCGAGCTATTAAATTTAGCGTGCTGCAAGCTTCAAATTCCAAAATTTCGATCGCCGCGCCCGGCTCAGTACATCCTCACTGAGTCCGCGTGAGCTGCACGTAAGCGACACCCAAACTCACGGTGGGCATAAACCCTGCCGTGCAGGTGCCGGACGTTCAATCAACCCACCTCACGCAAAATCAAAATTTTAAAGCGGGTTCGCATTCACGCGACGGAGCAGATACAAGCCCCTCCACGCTTTATAGCTCGTAAATTTTACTGCTACGATCAAAATTTTCCCTTGCAGCAAATTTAGCCTACCACACTCGCACTGAAATCCGCAGCCAAATTTACCCGCAAAAATTTAGCACGATAGGCAAACAAACATTTAAACGCTATTTCAGAAAATTTCATGCATTTTAAAGCTTAAATTCCGCACTGCAAAGTATTTATAGATCGCGAGAAGCATTCACAAACCGATCATTACCGCAAGCGGAGGCAAGCGGCGCTGCACAAAAACAAGCCGCGCGGGTTTGTTTTAAGCTCGAGCGGGACTTGCGGAAAGTAAAATTTTACCGAGCCGCCTTTTTCTAAATTTAAACACCGACTGCGCAGACTATGCGCCGTGCAAGCAAGCCGCTAGCGGGCGGCGCCGATTAAATCATAGCGAGCAAGCGCCAGCCGCCAGCTACTTTGCCACGATCTTTGCGCCTAAAATTTCGATCCTGCCTTCAAGCTCGTATTCGTAAATTTTATCGCCGAAGCGCTCGATCGCCGCTTGCAGATCGGAATTTAGAGCTAAAAATTCCATAACCTCATCCCGTGCGCGCTCAGTGTTTTGCGTCGTCTGTGGAGCCAAAGAAGCGACGAATTCGCCAAAATCCGCGATTAGTCGCGCCTGAGATTTTGCGAGCAGATCGTTCGTTCCCGCGCTCTCGTCCATGCGGTGCGGCAGCACATACACTGGCACGCCCATCTCACGAGCCAGGCGCGCGCTTTGCAGCGAGCCGCTGCGGGGTTCGGCTTGAGCGACGATCAGTGCTTCGGACAACGCCACGACGATGCGGTTGCGCTGCAAAAACTGAAATCCGCGCGCGCTCACGCCGTCCTCATACTCGCTAAGCGCGAGACTGCGTTCGTAAATTTTGCCGATCATGGCGGCGTTTTGTGCGGGATAAATTTGATCAAGGCCGTTTCCAAAAACCGCGATCGTATTTGGAAACGCCCCTTCGTGCGCGGCTATGTCGCAGCCGATCGCTGCGCCGCTTACGACGCAAAAGTCCGCATCGCTCAAAGCGCGCGCGAGGCGCAGGATCAAATTTTTGCTATAAACGCTCATCTTGCGCGAGCCCACGATCGAGATGCGGCGCTTTTGTAACATCGCTGGCTCGCCCCTAAAATACAGCTGCGCGGGCTCGCTCGCACCGAGCCTTGCTAGACTTGGAATTTTAAAACCGAGCTCACTCGTAGTACTCATAAATTTCGTCCAAATAGACCAAATCGACCTCGCCTAGGATGTCGGCGCTGTTTGCAAGCGCGCGAAGAGTGGAGCTTTTGGGATGGCCGATAGCGATGGCGTAACCCTGCTTTTTAGCAAGCGCGACGGCTTCGCGCAACTTTTTGCGCACCGCAGCGACGCTGTTTTGATTATCTAAAAACACATCGCGATGCACGTATCGCATGCCGAGTCCATTCATCGCCGCCTTGGCCTTGGTAGCGGGGCTTGTGCGCGAGTCGATAAATAAAAATCCATGCTCGTTCATCGCGCGCAGCAGATTTTGCATCGCGTGCTCGTCGGCGGTAAATTTAGAACCTGTGTGGTTATTTATAAATTTAGCGTTCGGAAAGTCCGCGCGCAGCTTGGCTATGACGCCGCGCAGCTTCTCATAATTATCCGAAGCTCGCAGCGTCGCGGAATTATTTTTGGCAGAGCTCGCCTCCATCGGCAGGTGGATCGCGTAATGCTCAAAGCCGCGAGCGAGCGAGCGCGTGTCTTTGCGCTGATACTCGGGCGGAAAGATGGACGGCGTCACTCGCACGGGCAGAGCGGCGATTTTTTGCGCCTGCTCGTCGGTGCCTACGTCGTCGATGATGATCGCTAACTTTGCGCGAGAGCCTGCGAGCAAAGCCTTGCGCGGCGATTTAGAAAGATCGTCTGCGCCGCTAGAAGCAGGACTTTGCGCGGTAGAATTTATGAAATTTTCTGAAGCGGAATTTGCCGCGGTAAAATTTACGTCAGGTCCTCCGCTCGCGGAATTTGCAGCTGCCGAATTTACGGAAGCTATAGAATTTACGGAATTTTGTTTTGCGGAATTTTGCGAGGCAGGCTCTACGGGAAGCTTCGGCGCGGTTACGTTTTGCTCAGCGATCTTATCAAGCTCCTTTTGAATCAGAGCTTCCTTCTGTGCAGCGCTTAAACGCGGCTTTTTACCGCGAGGATCGGAAGGGCTTTCGGGGGCTTGTTTGCGCGAGCTTTGCTGCAACGCAGCTTTATTGCCCGAAAATACGAGATCCAAAACCGCGTAGGTAACCGCGCCGCTTAAAAAGCATAAGATTACGACAAAGGCGATCGTTGCGTAGCTGATCGGGCGCTTTTTGCGGCGCCCGCGTGGATTTGTATTAGCCAAAGCTCAGCCGAAATCAGTTTTTATCTTTGTTTACGAGCTTACCTTTGGCGATCCACGGCATCATCGCGCGAAGCTTATCGCCGGTTTTGGTAAGCAAGCTGTTTGCCGTGATGTTGCGCTCGGCGTTCATCCGTACATAGCCTGCCTTGCGCTCGAGGATGAAGTCTTTTGCAAATTTACCGTTTTGGATCTCCTTTAACACCTCTTTCATCGCCGCTTTGCTACTTTCGTTTACGACGCGGTTGCCGCTTACGTAATCGCCGTATTCTGCAGTGTTTGAGATCGAGTAGCGCATATCGGCCATACCGCCTTGATAGATGAGATCCACGATCAGCTTCATCTCGTGCTGGCACTCAAAATACGCCATCTCAGGCTCGTATCCAGCCTCTACGAGGGTCTCAAAGCCTGCGTTGATGAGCGCGCAAAGTCCGCCGCAAAGTACAGCCTGTTCGCCGAAAAGATCGGTCTCGGTCTCTGCTTTGAAGGTCGTTTCGATGATGCCGGTGCGACCGCCGCCGATCGCGCTTGCGTAGCTTAGAGCAAGCTCCTTGGCTCTGCCGCTTTCATTTTGCGAAACGGCGATCAACATCGGCACGCCGCCGCCGCTTACAAACTCGTTGCGGACGGTGTGGCCCGGGGCTTTCGGAGCGATCATAATGCAATCGATGCCCTTTGGAGGGACGATCTGTCCGAAGTGGATATTAAAGCCGTGCGCAAACGCGATCGCGTTGCCCTCGCTTAAATTCGGCTCGATCTCCGCTTTGAAAATGTCGCCTTGAAACTCATCGGGCGTTAGGATCATTACGACGTCCGCGGCTTTCGTAGCTTCGCCGACGCTCATTACCTTAAAGCCCTTCGCCTCGGCCTTGCTCCAGCTCGCGCCCCCTTTTTTAAGACCCACGATAACCTCTACGCCGCTATCTCGCAAATTTTCGGCGTGAGCGTGCCCCTGCGAGCCAAAGCCGATCATAGCGACCTTTTTAGCCTTAATCAAACCCAAATCGCAATCTTTGTCGTAAAAAACGTTTATTGCCATAACGCATCCTTTTTTAAAAATTTAGGCGAGATTGTAGCTAAAATTTGCTTTTACGTAGATAAACCGCGCGCCGCAAGGGCGGATAAAGAAATTTTAAGCTATCATTGAGGCATAATTTAGCTTTAAAAGGAGCGAAAATGAAAGTGGGATTTATCGGCGGCGGAAATATGGGCGAGGCGATGATCGCCGCACTTTGTAGAGCTGGCGGGCGAGATTGCGCAGCGGGCGGAAAAAATTTTACAGAGGATAAGGAAAGTTGCACGGCGAGTGGAGAAAATTCCGCGCACGACAGGCAAAATTTTATGCCCGATACTCAAAGCTTTGCAGCTTGCGGGCGGAATTTCGCAAATTTAGAGCAGAATTTTACGAGCCGCGAACGTGATTTCGCCTGCGCGCAGCCCGCCTCCGATACGAAGCTTCAAGTCCTAGCTTATGCTAGAAGCAAAAACGAAACCTTGCGCAAGCGCTACGGCGTGCAAATTTTACAAGGCGAGACGCAGCTGGCGCATGCAGCGGATATTATCGTGCTCGCGACCAAGCCCGCCAGCTACGAGGGGATTTTGCGCCTGATCGCGCCTGAGCTCGCGGGCAAAATCCTGCTTCTTTTGGCGCCGAATTTCAAGCTGGAGTGCGCCCAAAATATCGTAGGTGCGGACGTTTTCGTGGCCCGTGCGATGCCAAACGTCGCCGCGGGTATCGGCGCGTCGGCTACGGCGCTGTGCTACGGCGAGTATTTTGACGAGACCAGTCGGGAGATCGTGCGAGCCCTAGCCGCCAAAATCGGCAAATTTTATGAGATAGACGAGACAAGCTTTGCCGCATTTACGGGGATTGCAGGCAGCCTGCCTGCCTATGTGTGCGTCTTTATCGAGGCGGCGGCGGACGCGGGCGTGCGGGGCGGACTGCCGCGGGCGCTGTGCTACGACGCGGTAGCGGCGGCGGTAGAGGGCACGGCGCGCCTGCTACAAAGAGGCAAGCGCCCATCGGAGCTTAAAGACGCGGTCTGCTCGCCTGCGGGCACGACGATAGAGGGACTCGCGGCGCTCGAGGCGGCGGGGTTTCGCGCAGCGGTGATGGCGGCGATCGAGGCGTGCATTGTCAAAGCTCGCGGCTAGCCTCGCCGCACCTCGTCGGTTTTGGGTTTCAAATGCAGCGCGTTTGCGGTCGCGCTAATATCGGAATTCTTTGCGGGCGCTCTAGCTAAAATTTTGTCTTATCTTTAAATCGAATGAGTTTGCCCGCTCCTGCAGCGGCGGAATTTACGAGCTCTATGGCGAACAAGCCGCCAAACCCGCATTGCATTTAAATTTTAAAATTTAGCGACTTTAGAAATTTTAGATCAAAATTTTACGCTTAAAATTTTAAATTTAGAGATTGTAAATTTAGCGCCCGCGGCAGGGCAAAATTTTGATTTTAGCAGCGCGAGTCTACGTCCACAACCATTAAAATCAAAATTTAGCGCAGCATAGGTAGATGCGCCCGCGACTGCGAACTTGCTGGATAAAAAATCAAGCGCAGAACGCAAGCGCTAAAAGAGTGCATCCTGCGCCGCAGTCTTGCTAGGATGCAAACGCAAACTGCAAAATTTCGCCGCTCGCGCAAACAGCAAAACAAAGCGAGTCGCGCCGAACCGTATTTTACTACCAAAGCAAGCTGCAAATCAAAACACATTCCGCCGCCCGCCGAGCAAGCCTCAAATCAAAACCGCATCTCATCGCCCGAGCGAGCCTTAAATTTAAACTGCGCTTTGCCGCCGAGCGATAAAGCAAATCCGCGCGCCAAACCCTGCCGAACGGCATAATAAAATTTAACTTTTCATCCAGTCAGAACTTCGCACGCAAAGCCGCGATAAGCAAGTAGGATCAGATAAATTCCTTCTCCAAAGGCTGCATCGCGTTGCCGTCTGCGTCGAAAAGCACCCGCCCACAAACCTCGCAAACCTCATCTCTAGGAGAGGGCTCGTCCGCATCCAGCTGCCACGCGGACATCTCGCCGCACTCGCAGTTTATGACGTAAAGGATCTGCCTTTTGCGGCGCTTGCCCCACGGCGCGATATCCCAAAATAGCTCCTCGCGCTTTGCCATTTTCTTAAAATCCCGCTCGGCGTCCTTGTGCGCGACGAGCAGATAATAAGCGTCGCTATGAAGATCCAAAGTAAACAGCCTAAAATCGCTCTTCTTCAGTGCTTTTTGAAACTCGTTCATCAAAAATAGGCTCGCATCGCCGCGCTCGAAACCCTCTTTTTTCGCTTCTTTTTCGAGCCTTGCGTAAATTTTATCGCAGTCTAGTGACACGCCGCTTTGCAGCGCATCAAGCCTAGAGCTGATAAATTTGCCTACATCTCCCGTCTCGTCCTCGCCGGCCCAGTCAAGCATCCAAACAAGCCCTTTTCCGATAAGCGCATCCAAAAACTCGCCGTCATTCATCTCGCCCGTTTTCCCAAAACCGCCCGTATCGCCCGTCGTCAAATGCTTTAGGACGCAGCACTGATCTTTCGTCATTTTCGCTCCTTTGATTAAATTTACCGCCTGTGTGACCCACTTAAATTTTACTCCCAAAAAGCTTTAAGCTTACTTTTTGCAACTCCTTGCGCTGCAAATTTAGCTCGCGGCGGCGGGTAAAATTTCGCTATAATTTTGCCAATTTAACAAAGGAGAAAAGGGTGAGCGTAGAATTCCACGTCAAAAATAAAAAGCGCCCGCTATTTATGGGCTATTCGGACGCCATGAGCATAGGCAAGGCATTGGATCTGCTACCCGATCTATCGGTATTTGACATAGACGAGAGCGCCGAGGACTTTGACGAGAGGGCGTTTTTGAAATCGCCTTTGAGCGAGTATGAGTGTCTGATTTTGGGCGTGCGGGGCAAGAGCGGGCGCGGAATGGAGCTAAGATATGACGAGGAGCAGCAAAGCTACGCCGTGCGCGTAAATACGCCCGCGACGGTCTTTGATTGGGTTTTGGCGATCTCGTATCTACAGGCGCTATCTAAGAAGCTGGGGGGCGAGATCACGGATGAAAACGGCGAAATTTACGCTCACGACAGGATAGAGCAATTCGACTACGAGCGCGATATATCGGCGGGACTGCATTCGATAGATCAGCATTTAAGCGGCGATACGGAGGTAAATTTTTGCTACGGAGTAGAGAGGCCTTTTGCAATAAACCGCGCGATGATGGATGAAATTTTAGCCTCATACAACCCCTCTGCCGAGTTTAGCAAGCGACTAACCGAGGTGCAGTACCTCGACGCTTACAGCGCTCGCCAGAGGTTTTATCGAAATGGAGATGACGGCACGATAATGGGCTCATACGCGCTCACGCAGGACCTGCCTACTATCCTGCCTTACAAACCGTTTGTGGAGTGGCAAAACACGGGGATGCTGGAAAATAACGACATAGCACGCTGGCAGATCGCGCTCATAGGCATAGAAGGCGACGAAAACGACGCAGGTAACTACCGCGCGATCGCCGAGCTGGAATACGGCGAGTTTATCGCGCGGCTGCCGAAGCAAAACTACCGCTTCATCGATGCAAGCTATATTTTGGTGGATGGGCTAAACGCCGAACAGCTAAAGGCGCTGGCAGGCTAAATTTTACTTGCGGTGAAATTCTGCAGAGCTCATCGAAGCTTAGCGCCGCAAAATTTAAAGGGGCGGAATTCGCGGTGCATAAAATTTTAAAATTCTAAATCCGGTTTACGGAATTTTATCTCGGCAAAATTTTAAGAAAGCAGAATTTTATCGCGGCAGAATTTCGTAGATATAAAATTTAGAAAGGTTAAAAATGGAAATGACTTATTATGATTTAAAAATTTACGATAACGGCATGATGCGAGGTGTGCTGCAAGATGACATCGAGGCGTTGCCGTTTTTCGACTACTGGCAAAAGATGAGCCTATGCTCGACGCAAGGCATCTATATAGACGAAAATGGCAAAGAGCACAGGCTCGTATATCTGCACGACTGGGAAAAATTTTGCAGATTATTCGCTCGCGAACAGGAGCTACTTAAACGCGCTCCCGCCGGTAGCGAAAATGAGCGATCCGATCCGTAGCGCATCTCGGTAAGTAGCATAGAAGCAATCCAGGCTTTAGCGCATCTCGATAGGCGGTGGAGGATACGACCAAAGCGTAGCACACTTTGGCTGGCGGAGAAATAGCACTCGAGCCGCAATGTATTTCGATAGGCGACAAGTAATGCACTCTCTCACAACACAAGCGGATTTTATCCGCCAAAAGCGTCGCGCGTTAATCAGCCAAAAATCGCCGCTCCACTTAAATTCGGGTTCAAGCCTAGCTCGTCTATGACCTGCAAAAGCTCTAAAATTTCATTTTTGATTTCAGCGGCGTCCCCTAAGCTAGGCGGCGGCGAAAAGAGCGTCGTTTCAAATTTGTTTTTCGCCCCGTTTAAAAATAGATAAAGCTTATCGTCCATAAACGCCGCGCTCAGCCCTATTTTCCCCGCGAATTTTTCCTTTAGCTCTCGCAGACGCTGCATAAACGCGGGCGTCAAAAGATACCGCGCCTCTACTCTATCATCCGCAAAGACCCGAAATTCTTTGCTAAAAAACAGGTCGTCCATCTGCTCTTTTTCGCCTAAAAATCTGGTGTTTAGCGTGCGGCTCGCGACTATAGTTTGCCCGCTAAATTTCTTGTAAAACTCGCAGACTAAAACCGAGCCGCTGAACGCCTGCATATCCTTCATCACCTCCCATGCAAAAATTATCGCGGATAGCAAATTTAGCGCGGCCGAATCGCTTAGCTCCAGCGTCGCGCCGTTTTGGGATACGGGTCGCTTCGCTGAGGCTAAATTTGACGCCCTTATAAATGCCGCTGATTTGGTCTTCGGCACGAAACTCATCGGGCGAATAGATGCCGATTTTGCGAAATTCTTTACGGCTGATGCCGGCATTCGGATCGTAGCTAAAATTTGGATCTGTGCCCCGAATAGCGGCGCGGACGAAAACGTCTTTGTAAAACGCTTTGTAATCCCCCAGCTCGCTGGTCACTCAGCCCCTGTTAGCCATTAGTGCGGCTTGAAAAAACGGAATATAGATGATGATGAAAAATAGCGGTGCAAGGCGATTTTCAAAAAGATGTCCTACGGCAAACCCGCCGCCTACGGGCAGTGCTATTATAAATAAAATTCCTAAAAACAGATACTTTATAAATGCTAGCCGGCACTCTTTTTGCTTTTTGGCGGTGGCAACTATGGCTTCGTTTAGATTCAAAATTTTACCTTTTTCTAAATTTACGCAGCGGATTTCGCGCTCGGAGCGAATTTTAGCAAAATTTACGCCGCAAAGATACGGCGGCGCGAGTAAATTTTATTCGGTGGATTAAATTTATGAAATTTACGCCGCGGCGGCGATCTACTCGGACGTGCGTTGATTTAGCCACGCTCTTAGATTGCCCGCACCCTCTTTTAGCACCCCAAATCCTGCCGCGGCAACACAGACAAAATTAATTAGAGAGCCCCTCCCGCCGACGTTTAAAATCCCAAAGCCTACAATCCACAGCGCCGCGCCGAAGCTAAGCGTGCACACGGCGGTCGCGATCCCCAGCTTGCGGCGCAAAGGGCTTGGTTTGCACACCACCTGAACTCGAGTGATCACGTAGCTGCCCGCATATCCTCCGCGGATGAAATACGCGCGCGCAAGCTCGCCCTCCTCCACAGGGATATCGTTAAACTCGCCGCGCAGCTTCACGCCATCTATCTCGAAAAATACCCAAATTTTGCTATTTCCTCTTGCAGCGTGGACGCGGAGATTTCGAACCTCGCCCGTGATCTCATATTCCAATTTACCTCCTCAAACACAGCTTTGCGCTTTGCTTCCGCGCTAAATTCCGCGCCGTAAAATTTTAAAATCTAAATTTTGTCTTGCTTGCAGCACTGCCCATGAAATTTTAAAGTTGAGATTCTGCAAGCCCTAAATTCAGAGCTAAGCCTTAAAATTTCATAGCGATAGAATTTCAAGTAAAGCTCCGCCGCTAAATTTGGCTAATCGCATGCACTGACTATTGCGCCTTGCCGAATTTTGCACGTCGCAAAATCGCGGCGAAATTCCGCGCCGTAAAAGCTCACAAATCCGCCGCGGCAATATCGCAAGCAAGCCCATCGCAAAAACCAATACCGCGCGACGAGCAGTACAAATATGCTATGAAAGGCGGATAGCGCAAAATAGACGCCATACGACAGACGACGAGCAATATAAAACAGACCGCGCACGGCAGGCAGTATAAACCGAAACATGCACCGGGCTACCAAGCACCTACTTCTTTAAAATTTCGTTTTTCATGAATTCGTAGAGCTGACAGGATTTTTTATTGCCCGCGTCGCAGCCCTTTTTGACGCATCCAAGCCCCTTGGAAAATCCGCGCAAATCCCCCTTGCTCACATACAAATAGCCTAAATTATTGCAAGCATCACCGTAGCCCAGCTCGCAGGATTTGGTGTAAAGCTTCTCCGCCTTGTCGCGATCCTGCGGCGCGCCGAGGCCCTTATCATACGCAACGCCGGCATTATAGCAGCTATCCACTAGCCCGCCGTCGCAACCTCGCTCGAAAAAGCTCACCGCCTTTGCAGGATCCGCCGCAAGCCCAAAACCGCCCGTGAAATAGACCACGCCCGCATTGTGGCAGCTCTTGGCATAGCCCAAATCGCAAGCCTTGACATAGTACCGAGCTGCCGCAACGAAGTCTCTACTCAGGCGCCCCCTTTGATATAGGTTGCCTAGCTTGTGGCAGGCTACGGCGACGTTTTTATCGCACGCTGCGGCATAAAATACGCCCGCTTGCGTCGCATTGCCCTCGCCATCGTATAGGACACCCAAATCAAAGCAGCTATCTTTCTCGTCCGCCTCGCAAGCCTTGGCAAAAGCGAGCCTGGCGCCATCGTAATCTCCGCGGGAAAGCTTGTCGCGCCCCAGCTGCGCACAGCTTACGCCATCGCCGCGGTAGCATTTGAACGACAAAACGGGTGACGGCAAAAAAAGTACCATAACCAAGATGCAAACGGCAATCGAAAGCGCCGCTATGTCGATGATCTTTCTCATATCTATCCTTTTTGCGGCGATGCGCCGCGGGGCTCAAGGAGTACTCTTGCAGGCAAATCCCGCCAAGGAGAATTTTACGAATTAATTTCGTCGCATGAAATTTAATCTGCACAAAAATTTTAGTACCTCAAGCCTTGTTTTAAAATTTTACTTAAAACTTCCACGCCGCAAAATTTTAAAATTTCAAAATTCCGCAAGCGGTAAATTTGCAGCCGAATTTAAATTTTACGAACGGCGCAGTAGCGATACCGCGAAACCGCTCGTAAAATTCTAAAATCGAAATTTTACGAGCTGTAAATTTAGAACTAGCCTTAAAATTTCATAGAAGTAAAATTTCGCTTTGTATTTTAAATCATAAAATTTCGTTCGTGAGATTTAGGCTATCGGCGCGAATGTAGCCTGTGCGGCTACATTTTCTCTTTCGCGTTTAGGCCCATCAGGGCAAACGCCGTGCGGATACTAAGTGCTACGAGCGCGAACAGCTTGAGCTTCGCATCCTCGTTCTCGCTGCCTACGACGCGGTTTTCGTTGTAGTATTTGTGAAAGTCCGCCGCGAGCGCCTTCAGGAAATCGGGCAGCTTCTGCAAGCCGCGCGAATTAAATGCATCGTTTAAAATTTCATTCAAGCTAAGCGCCGCAAAAGCTAGGCCGAGCCCCGCTTCATCCAGCGCGCCGAAGTCCGCACCTAGGACGTCCGCCTCGCGCTTGCCCGCTTTGGTAAAAATTTGATTGACCCGCGCGTGGGCGTAGTTGATGTAAAAGATCGGATTGCTGCTGTCCTCGCGCGCGAGCTCGTCCACGTCGAACTCAAGCGGCGTCTCGCCCTTTTTGCTGATGAAGATAAATCGCATAGCATCCCTGCCGATCGCGGCGAGCACGTCGCTCATCAAAATCGCGTTGCCCGCGCGCTTGCTCATCTTGTAGGTCTGCCCGTCTTTGAGCAAATTTACCATCTGCATTAGGATGATCTCGAGCCTGCTTTCGTCGTAGCCCAGAAAATGCACGGCGGCCTTTAATCGCGCGATGTAGCCGTGGTGATCGGCGCCCCAGATGTTGATGCAGCGCTCATATCCGCGCTCAAATTTGTTGTTGTGATAGACGATGTCGCCCGCAAGATAGGTCGGGCGCGCATCCTCGCGGATGACGACGCGATCCTTTTCATCTCCGAGCTGCGATGAGCGGATCCAAATTTTGCTCTCCTGCTCATACATCTTGCCGCTGCGCTCAAGCTTCCTAATCGTTGGCTCAAGCTCGCCGTAGAGGCTCTTTTCGCTAGCCCAGTTTTGGATATGAATGCCGGCGTCTGCGAGATCTTTTTGGATGATCTTTAGCACTTCGTCCTTAGCGAACTCCGCAAGCTGCAAGATCCGCGATTCGTCGCGGAAAATTTCATCGCCGAATTGGGCGTGCGCAAGAGGAATAATCTCATCGATATACTCGCCGCGGTAGTATTTCTCGGGATAGCTCACGTCCTCGCCCGCAAGCTCGCGCGCACGAAGCGCGATCGAAGTGCCCAAAAGCTCGATCTGATTGCCCGCATCGTTGATGTAGTACTCGGTATCTACGCGGTGACCCAGATAGCCTCCGATGCGCGCAAACGTATCGCCGTAAACGGCGCCGCGCACGTGCCCGATATGAAGCGGACCTGTAGGATTGGCGCTGATGTATTCAAGCAGAATTTTTTGCGACGCGGCGGCGGAATTCCGCGCCTCATCGCATTTTGGCACAGCAACGGAATTTGACGCCGCCTCGGAATTCTGCGAAATAAAATTTTGCCTAGCGGCGGAATTTTGCGATTTGGCGGCGTCATTGCCGCTCGCAGCTAGATTTGCAGCGTAGCCTTTACTAGCAGGCTCGCTCGCGCAAATCCTTTCCGAAGCCGGTAAAATTCCGCCTCCGAGCTCGGCGTCGTTTTTCGCAAAATCGCCGCCCAGTCTAAGGGCATTTTCAGCAAGAGCGCCCAACACAGCGGGCTTTAGGTGAAAATTTAGATAGCCGTTCACCGCCGTAGCGCTTAGAATTTCGCTATCTTTAAATTTAGCCGCAAGCTCCTCGGCGATGAGCTTAGGCGCCTTTCGAAGCTCCTTAGCCAGCGCGAAAGCCTCGGGCGAGGCGTAATGAGCTAAGCTTTTATCTTTTGGTTTTTCTAAAACGACTTTGCGAGATAAAATTTTAAAAATTTCATTTAAGACTAAATTTTTCAAATCCTTTACGCCTTTTTAGTATCGCTGATTTCGGCGTCTTTGATCTCTTGCTCCATCTTTTTCTCGACCTTTTGCGGTTCGTCGTCCTCTTCCATCTCTTTTTTGAAAGTCTTTATGCCCTGTCCTAGACCCTTTGCAAGCTCTGGGATTTTTTTCGCTCCGAACAGCAACACAACAACGATCAAAACAATCAGCCAGTGTCCAATACTCATAGAACCCATTTTTTCTCCTTTAAATTTTCCAAATTTCGATTAGCTTGCCTATGTCGCGGCTCGCCGTTTCTAGTTTGATAGTTTTGTAGATTGATTTTAAATTTTCATACGCCGTTTCCAGGCGGTCGTTTATTATGAAATAATCATACTCGCCTAGGCACTCCATCTCCTCTTGCGCGTTTTGTAGGCGTAAAGCAATATCGGCAGGATCATTATCGCCACGAGCACGCAACCTATCTCTAAGCTCCGACAAGCTCGGCGTAGTAATAAATACGCTAGTAAGCTCGCTTTTAGGCACTTTGCTACGCACGATCTCATATCCTTGCACATCGATGTCAAAAATCACGATCTTACCCCGCTCAAGCTCGCTCGTAGCGGCTTTTAGCGAAGTACCGTAGTATTTGCCGTGGACCAATGCCCACTCTAAAAACTCTTCGCGCTCGATGCCTGTGCGAAACTCGCTCTCGTTTATGAAATGATAATTCACACCATCCGCTTCACCCGCACGCATTTCGCGCGTCGTAGAGGAGATCGAGAAGTATATCTGCTCGCCAAATTCTGTGATAAGACGCTTTATGAGCGTGCTTTTGCCGCTGCCGCTGGGACCAGAAACGAGCAAAATTTTGCCTTTCACTATCTATCTCCAAACGATATGTCGATATTGATCTTAAAGTCCTTCAGCGCGTCTTTAGCGTCCTTACTGCCCGCAAATTTCTCGATCGTGTTTGCGATGCCCGCTTCCAGATCATCGCGCAGTTTGGTTTTCAGCTCCTCGGCGCTCGGTTTTTTACTGTGCTCGTTACGCAGCGGCTCGCTTTTGGCGCTATGCTCCAACTCGCTTGCCATAAGGCTGGCAAACTCCGCCGCAGCCGAAGCGGCAAGCTCATTCGGCATAGCTTGCGCGCCAAATTTCATCTCATTCACCTGCTCGGACGCACCAAATTTATGCGCTTTAAATTCGGTGCGCTCCGAAGGCTTTGATATAGGCTTTGAAGCATTAAATTTTATCTGCTGCGCGGCGCTCTTTGCGGGCTTACCAGATTTAAATTGCTCGCTATCTGCGGAGCTTGTGGCAAACGAGTTTGCAAAATCGCCCTCCATAGCGCGCAAAAATCCGTCCGCAAACCCGCCAGCAACGCTATTGGCTTGCTCGCTTTGCTTCGGTAAATCTGAGGCATCTAATATGTGCGGTAAGTTTAGCTCCGAAAAATTCGGTGCAGGAGTGGAATTTGCAATCCCTGTATTGCTAGAATTTGTAGAAGCTGTAAAATTCGCGGAAGCCGCAAAATTGGCGCTAATTGAATCCCTCGCTTCATTATGAGCAGACATAGACGCATTCTGTGCAAGTCCGCCGGTAAATTCCATGCTTTGAAATGGAACGGCGTTATAAAGATTTTCGCGAGGTATATCGCCCGCACCCGCTAGCGCAATCGGCGTATCTGAAGCGACCTCGTATTGAGACGAAATTTGCGTTTTTTGAAAATCCGTAGCCGTTTTATTTTTATCATGCGCAGATTTTTTATCCTCTTTTTCATCAGAAGCAAACGCAGCCGTGGCAAAATTATCATATCCGCCAAACTCCTCCACGGGTATGCCGGCACTATCGAAAAGCCTGGAAAAATCCATATCAAATCCGCTGTTAACAGACGCGCCGGCTGCATCTTGCACTACTTGCGAGGCAGAATTTTTTTCATCTGTTTTATAGGCAAATGAGCCGTCTGACTCATGCTGTTTAAGCGTAACATCCGCAGGACCTTTCGCTTCCTCTAAATTAAGCGCAGCGTCTGCCTTTTTTTCAACAGCAGTTTCATTAGAGCTGCCAGCTCTTTGCGACTCGTCTTGCTGCGCAAGCGGTAAAGTTTCGCTTGCCCGTGTGGCGGGAATTTCATCTTCTGTCTGCGATTTATCCGTTTTGGAATTCTTAGGATTTTCATCATCTAGCGCCGCTAGAGCTATCGGAGCATCATCCTTTGCGAGTGAAATTTCATCTTGAGGCGCGTGATTACTTTCGGCGGGTTCGTTTGTGCCGATACTATTTAACGGCACATCCTCAGGGATATCGCTAGCAGCTAAGTTTAGAGGCATATCGTCTGCGATATTATCCGCAATCTTTTCTGCGACGGCGTTAAGCGGCGTATCATCGGCGATAGTCTCCGCAATAGCCGCTTCATCTGCAAGCTGCGAGAGCGGAATATCATCTGCGATCTCGTCCGTGCGCGGCATATCGCCTACCAACTGCGAAAGCGGCACATCATCTGCAATCTCGGGCGCTATATCGTTTGCCAGCTGTGAAAGCGGTATATCCTTGCCGGAGTCATAAAAGCTATCCACAAGCTCTTCAAAATTACTGCCCGAAGTGGAATTCGTCTGATCAATCGCATCGATCTCTTTCATCACAGAGCTTGCATCGGCAAATTCTTTCGCCATTTTTTCTTTCGCCTGCACGCTCATATTTTGAACCGAAAACTCGCTGATAAACGTGATGAGCTCAAGCGGCGAAAAAGGCTTGGTAAGGGTGTATCGCGCTCCTGGCGCCGAAACATTCTTAGGCGTCAGAAACAGCGTCTTATTAAGATCAAATTTTGAAATATCGTCGCCATCTTCATAATTTTTTATCGTCAAATCATATTCACTCTCGTCCGCACTATATGCTACTAGGTCCGCACCGATGCGCTCGCAGCAAATATTTACGACACTTGCAACCTGCTCATTGTGATTGTCAAGTAGAATTTTCATTTATGACCTTTTAGAAAGAATTTGGGCTATTGTAAGATATTTTTGGTTATTAATTGCTTATATTTGCGCTAAATTTCGGTTATTTAGTCGATAAACTTTGCAGCATTTTTGCGCTAAATTCTCATCGTGGGTCACGAGCACGAGCGCGCCACGACTGGATTTTACGTAATCAAAAATCACGTTCATGACCTCGTTTGCGGTATCCTTGTCTAAATTTCCAGTAGGCTCATCGGCAAAGATTATGCGCGGCTTTTTGCAAAGTATGCGAGCGATGCTCACGCGCTGCTGCTGTCCGCCGCTAAGCTCGCCCACGCCTTGCTTTAAAGTATGTTCGATCTGAAGCTTTTTTAAAATTTCATCATCTATCGCATTATTCGTAAGTTTAGCAGCGAGTTCGATATTTTCGCCAGAGGAAAAGCCCTTAAAAAGGTAGTGAGATTGAAATATTATGCCAAAGTCGTTACGGCGGATTTTAAGTCTCTCATCGGAGCTTAGCTCGTAAATACTGCGCCCGCCGTAGATCACTTCGCCCGAGTTCGGCTTTAAAAGCGTGCATAAAATATGAAGCAGGGTCGATTTGCCGCAGCCGCTAACGCCCAAAATAGCGATACTCTCGCTCTCTTTGACGCTTAAGCTTACATTTTCAAAGAGCGTATAATCATACGCGTGAGTAAGATTTACGCCCTTTAGAAGTTCCATATTTAGCCGATTTGAGCCGCTACTTCGGCTGCGAAGTCTTCGCTCTTTTTCTCTAGACCCTCGCCCACTTCGAAGCGGACGTATTTTACGATCTCGATCTTGCCGCCTAGTTTTTTAGCTTCTTCGTCAATCACCTGCTCGACGGTTTTCTTATCGTCCATCACGTAAAATTGCCCTAGCAGCGTGAGGCGCTGATCGATCTGGGTATTATCGGCGATGAAGCGATCAATCTGGCCCGGTAAAATTTTATCCCAAATTTTTTCAGGCTTATTTTGTTTGCGAAGCTCATCTTTTAAAGCTTCGATCTCTTTGGCTAAAATTTCGTCCGTTAGATGCGCGCGCGAGCCGAACTGCGGGATCTTATGAAGCGGTTTGCCTAAACGCACAAACTCCTCGTTTTCTTTCTCAAACTCGCCTTTAAGAGCTAAAAATTCTTTTTCGATAAAATCTGGGTCAAGCTCTTTATAGCTGATAACCTGCGGTTTCATCGCGGCTGCGTGCATGCAGAGATTTTTTATAAGCTCCTTCGCACCCTCCGCAGTTCGCTCGCTGTCGCAAGCTGCTGCGATGATTACACCTACGCGGCCGTTTGAATGCAGGTAGCCGTTTACCACGCCGTTTGCGCCCGCCTTAATCGTCTCAAATCTTCTAACGACCAAATTTTCGCCGATCGTAGCGATCTGGCTTTTTAGATGCTCATCGAATTTAACGCCGTCGATGATGCTGGAATTTAGCTCGTCAATGCTGCTAATGCCCTTGCTTTGGATATGTAGAGTAGTATTTTTAACTAAATTTATAAAATTTTGATTTTTAGCTACGAAGTCGGTTTCGGAATTTATCTCGCTTATGGTGGCGATCTTGTGATCCGCGCCCACTTCAACGCTCACTAGGCCTTCGCTAGCTAAGCGGTCGGCTTTTTTAGCGGCCTTTCCGAGACCTTTTTCGCGAAGTAGATCGACGGCCTTATCCATATCGCCGTCTGTTTCAACCAAAGCCTTTTTGCAGTCCATCATCCCCGCTCCGGTGCTTTCGCGGAGCTCTTTTACCATTTGCGCGCTGATTTCCATTACTCTTCGTCCTCGCTTACGTCAAAATCCTCTTCGCTCATCGCCTCGGCTACGACTTCCTCTTTCTCCTCATCGCTGACGGCTTCGCTCTGCTCGACATCCTCGCTTGCGTCTTGATCGCGAAGCGCCTTGCCCTCGTTGATCGCTTCTGCCATTTCTTGGCAGAAAAGCTGAACCGAGCGGATCGCATCGTCGTTGCCGGGTATCGGGAAATCGACTACGTCTGGATCGCAGTTCGTATCCAAAGGCGCGATAACCGGCATTTTTAGGCGATTAGCTTCCGCTACGGCGATCTTTTCTTTTACAACGTCGATAACGAAGATCATATCCGGTAAGCCCTTCATATTGCGAATGCCGCCTAGATAAAGCTCGAGTTTCTCTTTTTTGCGGCGAAGCATTAGCGCCTCTTTTTTAGTTAGTAAATTTATCGAGCCGTCCTCTTCCATAGTCTCGATTACTTCGAGCTTGCGGATCGATTGCTTGATAGTAGAAAAATTCGTCAGCATGCCGCCTAGCCATCTGTGGCTTACATAAGGCATGCCGCATTTTTCGGCGTACTCTTTTAGCGTCGCGCCGGCTTGTTTTTTGGTGCCTACGAAAAGTATCGTCTTGCCCTCTGCAGCCGCGTCGCGTACGATATTATAAGTGTAGCGGAAGTAGCGGATAGTTTTTTGTAGATCTATGATGTAGATACCTTTTCTCTCGCCGAAAATGAATTTTTTCATCTTCGGATTCCATCTGCGTGTTTGGTGTCCGAAATGAACGCCGCACTCTAGCAAATCTCTCATTGTTACCATGAGTTTTCTCCTTGTGGGTTGCCCCGAAATTTAGGTTTCTCCTCCACACCCGTTAACATTTGTTTTTAACAAACGCAACCAAATTTTAGGATTGGTGTGTGTGAATTGAAGCTGAGATTATATTTAAATCTTTATTAAAATAAGCTTGATTATATAAAGATGAGAGATCGAGAGTAATATAATGATGTAAAGTTTATTATTTCATCAAGGCATCCTTATATTGAAATTTCGTAATTTTTTGATAGTATACAAAAAAGGTCTAACAATTTTAAAAATCAATAAAAAATTCTATCGTTTATTTTTAGCGCTTAATACATCAACCTTGGCAAGAAATTTTCAAATTCATTCACTATAAATTCACGAGTTTTTGTTTTATCTGCACCATTAATAATATTGATACTATAGACTGTAGCGAATATGCTAAGTTGATTTACGCAAGTTAAAATTGTTGAAATTTGTCGTCCGTATGTCATATAAAGCAAAGCTGATACAAATCCATCATTCTCAGAATAGTTTCTAATTACGCATACCTTAACTTCGTTGTCAATTTCACCATTTAGAATTCCGCAAATTTTAAATGCGATATCGATGAAATAGTATATATAGGCTATATCCGTATCGTTATAGTCATATTTCAATCTTACTTGCCATTGCGATTCGAAAAAAGCGCAGACATCGGAAAAATTATGAAATTGTTTTTTAGACCCACGCAAAAGCACATCAATAACAAAATTTGAAATTCCAACTTTGCCAAGTTTAAAACCATAGAATTCATCTAAAAATTCTATAAAAATATTTTTGGCTTTACCTTTGTTTTTTAAAAATCTTTCAAAGTCCATATATGTATTAGACATTTTCATTGTAACATCTGTATTCTCTTTATCTATGTCTATGCTGCTACTAGTATCATTTCTATTATTGGTTTTTATATCATCACTAGTTGCCCAGCCTATTGCAGTTAAAATTATAAAAAATATGATAACTTCCATAAAATACTCCTAATAAAAAATTACTGATTAAAAATTTGGAAAATCCAGTATAATACGATCATAATCGCCAATTCTATATATTTTCATTATAGCTGCGACTATGGCGTATGAAAAAAACTGCACCGTCAAATGGGTATCTGCCAACGTCAGCATACATTCCCCATCGGTTGATGTTCTTATGCACATTGTAGTGATAAAATTTTTTCGTAAATTCATCTGCATATCAAGCAATATATCACCCGCAACAGTATCATATGTCATAAGCGGTACTTGATATTTATTCTTTGAAATTCCGCTATCCTCACAAAATCTTAACGATATACGATCATCACTATGATGCATAGGACATAATTGCTCATAAATAAATTCTTCAGCATCTGATTTGCTATTAAATTCATGCATGATCTTTTCGAAAGCAATTTGAACATATGATGGGATTAGTAGTATCATTTTGGCTTCTAATATCTCTTTTAAAACTTTTATACTTTCCATAATGTGCATCCAAATTTTAAAATTTCTAACTATAGTTAGTTGATAGCGGATTATAATCCAAATATACTTATGGTTAGTTTAATTATAGGTAGGTGTATTTGAAGGATTGCACGATAACCGATGAGAAGATGGACGCTATTTACAAGGCTATCGGCGATAATGTTAAGCGTATCAGAACGGTAAAAGGCGTTTCGCAGCTTTCGCTCGCCTTAGCCATCGGACACAAAGCCGTAGGAACGATCTCAATGGCTGAACTTCATATCAATAAAAAACATTTTAATATCGAGCATTTGATAAAAATAGCAGATGTTTTGGAAGTAGATATTTCGGAATTTTTTGTTTTTAATCCACAACTCTAAATTGATTAAATTTTATTCATCACAAACCCGCAGAAGCGCCCCGTGACGCCATCTCTGCGGTAAGAAAAATGCTGCTCGCTCTCAAAAGTGCAGCGCGGATCAAATTTAACGTTTCGCACCCCCGCAGCTGCGAGCTCGTCGCGCAGCGCGGCGTTCATATCGAAATGCCCCTGCGTTTTGTAGCGCTCAAACTCGCCCAGATCAAGCCCGCCAAGTTCGTAGTTTCGCGCCTTGATATTCGCGCCTACAAACACCTTCAGCTCCGCAGCGACGCAGCCGAAGCGCTCGCTCATTAAATTTATCGCATTGGTGCAGATCCGCTGGCTCACGCCCGCGCGCCCCGCATGCACCGCAGCAACCACGCCGCGCTGCTCATCAGCGATCAGCACTGGCGAGCAGTCCGCTACCAGCACGCAAAGCGCCACGCCGTGCAGATCGGTCACAAGCCCGTCGCAGGGTGGGATTTTATCGCTAGCTGCGCGTAAAATTTCAACTTTGTTTGAGTGGATCTGGCGCATAAATTTTAAATTTCGAGGCACGATACCGAGTGCGGCGGCTAAAATTTCGCGATTTTGCGCGACGTTTTGCGGATCATCGCCTACGTGATCTCCTAAATTTAAGCTCGCGTAGGCTCCGCCGCTTACGCCGCCAAGCCGCGTGCTAAAGCCCGCCAGCACGCCGCGTCCGTCCAATACAAACTCAAGATTTTCTCTGCAAATTTCGATTTTAGCCATCGCGTGCCGCTTAATACAGGCTCAAAATTTTATCTACCGCGTCCCACGAAAGCCCATCTTTTCCGCTTGCAGTGCTCTCATCGCGCGCCGCGACAGTGCCGCGACTGGCGGGTCGTCCGCCGGCAAAACGTAGCTGCGCCGCGACGTATCGCGCGAGCAGATCGGTTTCGATATTTACGCGGCGCCCGATTTTGTAGGATCCAAAGAGCGTATCTTTGAGCGTCAGCGGGATGATCGTAAGGCGAATGGCGCAGCTTTGCGCTCCGCTTTTTAAATTTACGCCCAGTGAGCTCGGATCGCGAACGGAATTTGAGCCGCTAGAATTTGGCCCGTGCAAACTTGCGCCGTTAAAATTTGCACAGCGCGACTCTTTGCGAATAAAATTTCCGCCGTCAAGACCTTGGCTGTTAAAATTTCGCCCGGGCGTGCCGCTGCCTTCAAGCACTTCATTGATCGTTAAGCTCACGCCGTCGATCGCCACCGAGCCTTTCGGCGCTAGCAGCGGCGCTATATGTAGCGGCGCACGGATGAAAAAATCGACGCCACTTGCAAGCTTTGAAATTTTATAAATTTCACCCACGGCATCGACATGTCCTTGGATCAAATGCCCGTCTATGCGATCTCCAATCCGCATCGCTGGCTCAATATGCACCGAGCCGCGCAGGTTTTGCACGGCGATGACGCGCGCCGTTTCGCTAGAAAGCTGTACCGCAAATCCGTCTGCAAAAAGCCGCGTCACGCTCAGGCACGCGCCGTTTACCGCGACGCTATCGCCGAGTGCGGGGCGGTATTTCGCGCGCAGTCGCAGCAAATCGCCGCTAAAGCTCGCGACCTGCGCGATCTCTCTGATCAGTCCGTTAAACATTATGAGCCTTTGGAATTTTTACGTGATATTAGCGTAGAATTTTGAAATTTAAGGTTAAGCGAAGCTCGGCGAGCGCGAAGCCCGCCGAATGAAGTTTGAAATTATTTTTTAGAGACGATGAAATCGGCTAGCGCTTCGATCGATTCGTCGTTGAGCGAAGCTGCTTGACCTTTCATAACGCCCATCATTCCGAATTTTCCCTTGCCCTCGCCCAAGGTGCCGTCTTTGTAGCCTTTTAGGCTAGCGATGATATCTTCCTTGCTTAGGGTGTTTAGCGCAGGTACTTTGCCGCCAAGATAAGGCTTCTCGGCGTTAGCTCCATGACAGGCCACGCATTTTTTATATAAAGTAGCGCCATCAGCGGCGAATACACTCGAACTAAACGCCGCAACCGCAGCACATGCAATAAGAACTTTTTTCATTCCTATCCTTTCTTTTTAAATTGTGGGTGCAGTATAATCAAAATTTAGTAAATTTCGGTTAAATTTTTGCAATTTGCGCTAAAGAGGCGAAATTCTATCTACTGCGAACTTTAGCGTAGGGGCTTGAAGCGGAATTTGCGCTGTAAAATTTTAAGCGAATTTCGCCTTGTCACTTAAATTTCAATCGTAGAATTTCGCAGCGAAATTCTAAGGCAAAATTTCATCTAGACGCCAAATTCCATCGCGAAATTCTGCGTAGAATTTTAAAATTTCGCCGCTTTACTTTATGCGCGAAATTTCGCCTCTTTGCATCTTATAAATTTTATCTGCGGCGCCGAAGTATTTATCATCGTGCGAGATCGCAAAGATCGTGTATCCGCGCGATTTCAGCTCCGGCAAAATTCGCTCGTAAAACTCTGCGCGAAACTGTGGATCGAGATCGGCCGCAAACTCATCGAGCATCAAAAATTTTCGCCCGTCCATCAGCACGCTTACGAGCGCTAGGCGCTTGCGCTGCCCGCTAGATAGGCTCGTGGTGCTAAATTTAGCCCCCTTTAGCTCAACCTTATCCTTAAGGTGCGTGAGCGCCAGCCACTCGCGCGCGATATCCGCATCGCCAGTAGCGTAGTCGAAGAGATAAAAATCGCTGAAAACCGCGCTTATATTGTTGCTGTAGGCGCGCAGATCAGAGGGTTTAAGAGCCGCACCGTCGGCTAAAATTTCGCCTGCTTGCGGCGTATAAAGGCCCGCCAAGATCATAAAAAGCGTCGATTTGCCGCTGCCGTTTTCGCCGATTAAAAACACCGTCTCGCCCGCATTTAGCTGCAAGCTTACCCCTTTTATGCCGAATTTCCCGCCGGGATATGAAAAGCTCACGTCTTTAAGCTCCAATCTGCGCCACGGCTGCATTTGCGCAAGCTCGAAGCCCTGCACGAACGGGTCTAAATTTAACTCTTTGATCTTTGCGTAGGCGATCTTTGCGCGCAACACGCTAGGAAGCGAGAATATGAGCATCATCAAAGGCGCGCGCAAAAAAAGCACCGTAAGCGCGATCGTTACGGCGTTTGCAAGCTCCGCTTTGCCGCCGCTGAGCCCGAAATAAAGCACAAAGCCTACGGCGCCTAGCATCATGACGTTCATAAAATTACTTGCAAACGCGCCGTAAACCTCGGCTCGCAGCGAACTTTGGCGTAAATTTTGCGCGTTGGGCAAAAAGTCGTTTTCGTATAGGCTCTTTGCTTTGGCTAGGCTTAGCGACAGCTCCTTGTGCCCCTCAATCGCCGCGGCGTAGTTTTTATACAAAACGTCCTCGTTTTGGCGGTACAGATCATAATTTTGCATGACTTTTTTCATCAAAAAACGGTTGAAAATCATCAGCGCGCCGATCCAGACGAATAAAAACGCAAACATCATAGGCGCGATGTATAACACGTAGATGCCGCAAAATAGCACGATCATCGCGCCTTGGATCAGCTCAGAGATGCGCATAAAGCCCTCGGTTAGGCGCGAAATATCGCTGGAAAGGGACGCAAGCAGGTTCGCCTTGGACGCAGCCTCGATGCGCTCGAACTTCGTATCGATGATCTGCTTGATGATCTTGGTGCGCAGATCGAATACGAAGTCGTTTTCCATCTTGCAAAGCATGATGCGGCTTAGCACCGAAAGCAGTAGAAATATCGCCAAGAGCGCGAAAAATAGCGCGATGATGCGCCCGCCTCTTTCGGCGCCGTCAAGTAGATATTTATTGATAAAGCTTAAAATTAAGATCCCCGAGCCGCTGTAAATCGCGTTTAGCGCGAGCATCGCGAGGATTTGCTTGGTATATTTTTTCATCTTTCGCCCCAATGAAATTTGAGCGCAATTGTGGCAAAATTCGCTTGAAAAAACGGTTAAATTTTAAATCCGTTCTCATTTCGCGAATAAAATTTTACCCGGACTGTATAAAATTCCGCCGTAAATTTATCCTCTTTTGGCGCGCCAGGAGCGATCAGCTTTATCTATGTTTACGCCCCTGACAGGAATTAGCATATTAGGATTAAATTTGACGAATTGCAAAATTTTGAATCAAATTTAAAAACCTAAAGCGAGAGTGCAAAATTTAACTATATTTTTAAATTTTATAGGCTTTGCCGGCTCTGCTAAAATACAAATTTAACTCTAAGTATCGCCCTTTTTGTTGCGCTCAGTGATAAATTTAGCTAATAAATTTATCTCTAATTTACTCACTTCAAATAGCGCCGTGATTTTCTTTTCGGCTAAGTCTAAATTTTTATTGCAAACGACTTTGAAATATCTGCGCAGCTCGGCGTAATCGCTTGGATTGCTGATCATAAAATTACAAAACAAACCGTTTTTGCCCTGTAAAAATATCATATCAAAAACGCTATCAATGCCCCCTCCGAAGTGAAAAATGATCTGGGGCAAAAGCACCATGCAGATCGTCGCTAAAATTATAAAAATGGATGTCGCTACGGGCAGCACTACAAACATCGCCGCCATGATAACGACAAGAAATATTACGCCTGTTTTACCGCCGACGCTATCTAGCCCGTAATGTATCGGAAGCGCATAGGATACTGTTTTGTGAAACTTTCGTATTTGACGCGGCGTAATTTCCGCAAAAATTTCGCCGTCAATTATCTTGACGATTTTATCGTTGTAAAAATAGACATAAGCGTTTCTATAGAAATTCATATCGAATTTTCTCCTGCTTATGACTAGCAAAAAGTATAATGAAATTTTAAATATATCGGAGTTGCCGCCAAAAAATACGTTTCTTAAAATTCCAAAAGCCATTAACGCAAGCATCAAAATAATCGAAATTTTTATGACTTGATTAGTTTCGTCTTTGATGATTAACGGCTCTTTATCGTAGTCTCTCGCAAATTTTTTCAGGCTTAAATTTGACTTATCTTGCATGCTCATTCCTATTTTGTTTGCGTAGTCAAATCTACTACGGCTTTCTCACGCCAGACGCGCAGCTTATTTCAGGCCGAAATTTTGCTTGATGTAGATGTGCAAAATATCGATCGCGGCGGGCGTTACGCCGCTGATCTCGCTCGCGGCAAATAGCGTCGGCGGCGCAAAGCGGTTTAGCTTCTGTACGATCTCGTTGCTAAGCCCTCCGATCTTGCTAAAATCGATCTGCGGCGGGATCGCGACGCCGAGCAGCCCTTTCATCCTCTCGACCTCTGCACGCTGCATCGCGATGTAGAAATGATACTTGCACTGCGTTAAAATTTCATCCAAAACCTCATCGCTAAAGCCCTCAAAATGCGGTGCCAGAGCAAGCAGTCCCGCCTTTGAAAAGCCGCTTTTGGCTACGATTTTTTGCAAGCTACAGCTTTGCGAAATTGGCTCCGCGCCGATACTTTGCAGCAGGCTAAGCGTCTGTTTCGAAGGAGTAATCTGCGTTTTTAGCAAAAATTCCATTCCGCTCTGCGCGTCGTGCTTAAATTTGCTCGCCCGCTCGTAGCTCGCCTCGTCTAAAAGCCCGATCTCGCGGCCGTATTCGCTTAGGCGCAGCACGGCGTTGCCCTCGCGCAGCAGCAGGCGAAATTCCGCGCGCGAAGTAAACATTCGGTAAGGCTCATTCGTACCTTTAGTGACGAGATCATCGATCAAAACGCCGATATACGCCTCATCCCTACGCAAAACCAAAGGCTGCCGCTCGCGCAAATCAAGCACGGCGTTGATGCCCGCCATCAATCCCTGCGCCGCGGCCTCCTCGTAGCCGGTGGTGCCATTGATCTGGCCTGCCAAAAACAGCCCGCGGATCTTTTTGGTCTCGAGGTTGTGTTTAAGCTCGGTAGGATCGATAAAATCGTACTCGATCGCATAGCCCGGGCGGACGATTTTTGCATTTTCAAAGCCTTTGATCGTGCGCAAAAACGCAATCTGCACGTCGTAAGGAAGGCTCGTAGAGAGGCCATTTACGTAATACTCCGTAGCCTCGCGCGTCTGCGGCTCGACAAAGACGTGGTGGCGGTCGCGATTTGGAAATTCATAAATTTTAGTCTCGATGCTCGGGCAGTAGCGCGGACCAGTGCTTGAAATTTGCCCCGTAAACATCGGCGCGCGGGCGAAATTTTCGCGGATGATCTCGTGCGTGCGCTCGTTCGTATAAGCGATGAAGCAAGCAAGCTGCTTCGGCGCAAAATTTTTGCTGCGAAAGCTGAAAGGGCGCGGATCCGCGTCGCCCTCTTGGCGCTCAAGCACGCTAAAATCGATCGTCTTAGCATCGATCCTTGGGCAGGTGCCCGTCTTTAGCCGCCCCATTTGCAGACCCAGACTTCGCAGCGATTCGGCCAGCTCGACGCTCGCCAGCTCGCCCACGCGCCCTGCTTGCAGCTTGTTCTCGCCCACGTGAATTAGCCCGTTTAAAAAGGTACCGGCGGTGATTATCAGATGCTCGGTCTCATAAACGTTGCCAAGATGGGTCTTAACGCCGCAAACGCGCGGGACACCATCCTGCTCGCAGGTTAAAATTTCGCTCGCGATCTCCTGACTTACGTCCAGCCCCTGCGTGTTTAGCAGCAAATTTCGCATGTAGATGCGGTATTCGTCCATATCGATCTGAGCGCGCGAACCGCGTACCGCAGGGCCTTTGCTCTCGTTTAAAATTCTAAACTGCAGCCCGCATGCATCCGCCGCGAGCCCCATTTGACCGCCCAGTGCGTCGATCTCCTTTACCAGATGCCCCTTAGCAAGGCCGCCGATTGCAGGGTTACAGCTCGCAGCGCCGATCTGCTCGGCTAAGATCGTAATTAGCAGCGTCTTTGCGCCCATTTTTGCGGCGGCTAAGCTTGCCTCGATACCCGCGTGCCCGCCGCCCACAACGATAACGTCGTATTTCATTTTTTGCCTTTAAATTTAAAGCCGCAATTTTAGCCAAAATAAAATTTCAAAACGATAAATCGCGCGCAGATGCCGCAGACGAGCCGTCCGTAAAAGTCGCGGCGCAAAAGCGGCGAGCGAAGGGCGTAAAATTCCGCGCAAAATTTTTAGCGCAAAATTTCTACGCCTAAATTTCACACGCGAGCTTTGCTTTAAATTTAGCGTTGTATAATTACGCATTTTTTTCAAAAAGGCTAAGTATTGATAGACAAATTTTATGTTTCTGAGCTGAAAGATCGCGTGATAGGCGGCTGCGAGATTGCAAAAGAGGAGGCGCTAGAGCTGGCGCGATGCGAGGATTTGGGTGCGCTTTTTGCGGCGGCGGATGAGATCAGGCGCGAGTTTTGCGGCGATAAATTTAATCTCTGCACGATCATAAACGTAAAATCGGGGCGCTGTAGCGAGGATTGCAAATACTGCGCGCAGTCGGCGCATTTTAACACGGGCTGCGAGATTTACGGGATTTTGGGCGAGCAGCAGGTGCTAAGCGCCGCGCTTGCGAACGAAGCCGAGCAGACGCACCGCTTCTCGCTCGTCGCCAGCGGGCGCGGAATTTCTCAAAAAAGCTCCGATCTAGGGGCATACTGCGCGATCTATGAGCGGCTGCGAAGCAAGACACGGCTGCATCTGTGCGCCTCGCTGGGGATCGCCTCAAAGCCCGCGCTGGCGCTGCTTAAAGCTAGCGGCGTGCAGACCTATCATCATAATCTCGAGACTTCGCGAAAATTTTATCCGCAGATCTGCACGACGCACAGCTACGACGATCGCATCCAAACTATCGAAAATTGTCGCGCCGTAGGGCTTGACGTATGTAGCGGCGGGATTTTCGGGCTGGGCGAGGGCATGGAGGATCGCATCGATATGGCGCTACAGCTGCGAGAGCTGGGCGTTAGCTCCGTGCCGATCAATATCCTAACCCCGATTAAAGGCACTCCGCTGCAAGACGCCGCGCCGCTAGCGCACGATGAAATTTTAAAATCGATCGCGATCTACCGCTTTATCTTGCCGCGCGCGTATCTGCGCTTCGCAGGCGGCAGGCGAAATTTGGGCGAGCACGTACGCACGGCGCTTGGATGCGGCATCAACTCGGCGCTTACGGGCAATTTCCTAACCACCACCGGCGATAGCATCGCAAGCGATAAGGCGCTTGTAGCGCAGTGCGGATTCGACCTCGCAAAGGGCGCGGATTAGCGGCGGTCTGGAATTAAAGATAAAATTTAAGAGGTAATTGTGAAATTAAAATTTTTATCTGCCTTGATTTTAGTCGTGTTACTTTGTGGCTGCTCGATGTTCTCGCAGGACGGCAAGGAGGCTTTGTTTGCAACAGGCGCGAGCAGATGCGACGTCGCAAGCTCGCTAAATAAGGAGCAGCCAAACCGCTGCGCGAAGCGGCAAAAAATCGATGCCGAAGTCGCGCGAAAGGCGCAAGAGCCGGCAGTATCGCGAGACGCGTTTAATTCATTCAGAGCGAATAGCGCGCAAGCTCAACAAAGAGCGCAGCAGCAGTATATCGCCACGCAGCAAAGCCTAATGCAACAGCAATCGCAGCAGCAACTGGAGCAGATGCAGCAGCGGCAAAATAAGAGAAATTTACAAAACGAGCAGAACTGGAACAGGCTGCGTAATCTGGAAAATATAAGTAGCGGTAGGATTTAGCCGCGAATTTTAAAATTCGATCTAAATTTTAATTCGTGCGACTTTAATTCTAGATCAATTAACCTCGATAAAATATGATGAAATTTCAGCCAAAATGCTTCAAAATCAAATGAGGTCTTAAATTTCAAGGGCAAGCAGCTGGATGATAGAAAATTTTAATTGATTTTAAGTGATGAAATGGTGACCCACAGGAGATTTGAACTCCTGTTACCGGCGTGAGAGGCCAGCGTCCTAACCACTAGACGAGTGGGCCGCGAAATTAGAAATGAGATAATAGCGAAGTGTATATAAATTTTGGATTAAATTATATATTTTTGGCAAAAATAACACAAAATAAAATTTTCGTCGAAAACTTAAAGCTTTTTGGCATAGCCGTAAATCTTAGTGCTCTAGAGAGTCCGATATGCCGCCCATTCTAGATGGCACATAAATAAGTTCCGTCGCTGCAACCATAAGCCAAATCGATATCATAAAAGCTTGCTGCGCCTTGCTATCAGCTTCAAAAACGCCAATAATTTTATCGCGCTGATTTAAAGCAGGTGATAAGAAGCCATTTAGCATACCTTTTATTTGGCTTCTAGGCTTTTTAGATATTCATATACTCTTTTATCCTCGTTTTTCCTTGCCCAATCCGATGGAGTTACGCTTTGGTTATGAGAACATCTAGCTTTTGGATCGGCGCCTCTTTCTACTAGATATTTTACGATTTCTAGACTATGAGAACTTGCCGCATAATTTACCATGGAGCAGCCATCCCTATCCTTTGCTTTAAAATTTCCGCCGTATTTTTCCAAAAGCTTTACGAGCCTAAAACTCTTCTCATCGTCGTGTTGGCTTCCGAATACGCTCATCATCATTGCGTTATCGGTCAGTCTTTTTGCGCACTCTAGCATCGCGCGAAGCGAATTTTCGCTACCTAACATTACCGCCATTTCGATAGGAGTGGTATTTTCATGACCTTTAAAATTCGGATCGCCGCCCATTTCGCAGTATTTTTTAGCATCTTCGGCGTTGTCTGAATATGCCGTTTTGTGAAGCAGCGTTTGTATCTCATCTGCGCTCAATCTCTCTTCGGTTTTGGGTGCGACAGGAAAGCTTTCGTCATAAATCTCCTTTAATGAATTTGTACCGTAGTATTTACCCGGCTCGTCTTTAAAAATCAAATTTATACCATTTAAATCCGTAAGTTCTATAGAGTCGTTTGTTTTTAAATTTATTATCTTGTTAAAGTTAAAAACTAAATCATCCTTTTTGACCCCGCTATCAAAGATGAAAAAATGGCTAAACTCGTAAGGAAATTCGTTTTTGTATTCGGGGTTTGACGCCGGATTTATCCTAGAATCGCCGATTTCTATCTTATCGTGCCCCCATCTTTTGCCGAATATAAATATATTTGTACCCCAGCTTTTTGAAATTTTATCATCGTTCTCGCCCATTACGAAAATATCGTTTCCCCATGGGTCTTCCACATCGCTTCTGCCGCCCGTCAAAATATAGACGTTGTTATTTCCGGGGCAAACTATAGAATGCCTCGTATCGCTTTCGGCTATAATGATCTCGTCTGCGTTTTGGTTGCAGCGAGAATTTATATCCCAATATATGGTTTTGCTAAATTTTAAACTCACGTCTTCTAATACGGTGGTATCAAATCCTTGCGTCACTAAAATCTTTTTAGGAAAATATCCTTTCGCCTGCCCGTCTTTGATAAATTTTTCCAAGCTTTGAAAGTCGGTTATATTGCCTCCGAAACAGCCGCCGACCACCAAAAACAATATAACGATAAATCTCATACTCACTCTTCTTTTCGAGATAAAATTTTAAAAATTATACAAAATTTGTAAGCAAAATTTACTAAAAACAGCTCAATTTAAAAATCAAAAATAAACGTTTTCAACGCTTATAGTAATGGCACTTGGATAGTTATAAATTTTAAGCTGCTCCGCTGCTTTTAAATTTAAAAAGTTAAATCCATTTTAAACATAATTTGCGTAAAATCCCATTTCAAAAACGTATTACGCGAGCGGCGGCAGCAAATTCAAGCATCATAACGGCGATACCAGATTAAAGTCTCCATAGCGGCGATGGACATAAAACATCGCGGCGGTGCTAGGCTAATCGTCGCGGCGCGCCGGACATAGCCCTCGCAGTGCGCCAAGCATGAAGCGTTCGTAACGGAGCTAAATTTAAAGCCTGCGTGGCGATAATCAAAGTAGCGCCCGCCGCTCATCTGCGCAGTGCAAGCAGCATGCCGCACATTAAAATTTAAAGGTATAAAATGAATGAAGATTTTCAAAGAGCGAAGCTGCAAGGCACGCTCGGCGCGCTCTGCCTACTGGTCGGCAGCGCGCGTATTCTATAAAAGGCGAGATCGCGTACTTGGATTCTCAAATCTTAGTGTGGATTTTTGCCTTCACATTCCTTTACCACGCGCTTAAAAACATCCAAAATATCACGGGCCCGCAGGTCTTTATAATCTTCAAATACGCCTATAGCATCGCGCTTGCGGCGCTGCTATATTTTTCAGCCATTTATATACTCAGAAGATGTGATTGTAGTAGGCTACAAATATACGTGCCGTATTTGATATTTGCAGTTACGGTCGCTTGGATAATTATAAATTTTAAGTTGTACGCCGCTACCGGATGCAAGCTTTTTGCCGTATACGCCGTGCTACTAATCGCAGATATCGGCGCAGACGTCATCTACGACATGATGTTCAAAATACCGGCCCCCGCCGCTATAACGATGGGCGTCATAAATTGCATGGAACTGCTAAATTTAATCTTAAATCCATTGGCGTCCGTAATACTGCTTCTTGCGTGGCTTAATATAAAAAATCCCGCCGAAGCAAAGGATCTATGGAGCCGGGCGCAGAGATAAAATTTGCCCGCGTTTATACCGCGCAGAGTTTAAATTTAGACCGCGCCTGGGCGTTTACAAATATGAAATTTCACGCTTCTCGCGCTGTTTTGGCAAAGACGCAGCCGCTAAAACCCGCCCGCTGTTCGTCTGCGCAGTACAAGCTTTGGGCTGTATCGGCGCGATCCTCGACAAGATTAGGCAAAGATGAAATCAGTCAGACGTCGCTTTATACGATTATAAGGCCCCTTCGCCGCACTCGTAGCCGAAAATTTTAATCCCCGTATCGCTCTGCTCGTAGTGCAGCGCGGGGATCTTTTGCAGTAGATTTTTTAGCTTTTCCAGATCATTTTTCCTCCCGCCGTCGAAGGCTCGCGGCACCCACACCCACGCGATCTCGTCGTATGCAAACGAGCCTACCGTAAAGCTAGCCCGCTTTGAGCCTGCCTCCCATTTGATGGAGTTTTTGATAGCATAGAAGTTCGGATAGAGGATTTTTTTGATGATAAAGCATTTGCAAAATTTAAAATCCGCGAAAAACTCCGCCCACGTCGCATCCTCGGTAAAATAGCCCTTTGCGCGCAGGCGCTTTTTCTCTTTGCGCAGCCTGATCGGCTCATAAAATCGCTGCCAAGCCCTCGCGCAGGCATCCATAAACGCGAGCATGCGGGCGAAGTAAATTTTAAAAAGCGCCTTAAAAAGCTCCATCTACTTCTCGATCTGCGATTTTAGCGACTTGTCGATTGCGATCTCGCTGGAGTTTATATCGATCGTCTGAAGCGCCTTGTCCTGGAAGATAAATCCGACCTCCTTCGCGCCGAAGCTCTTGGCGATCGCCTCCAGCGTGTCGGTCGCGGATTTGTGGATCTTGCCGCCAAGATCGTTGATGATTTTTAGCGAGAGCTGCTTGACCTCGTCCTTGGCGTCGTCGATGAGGCGATTTTTATCGCTCTCGTCAAAGCTCGCGCCGAACAGCCCGTTTAGCGAATCGGGCAGCAGAAACGGCAGCAGCTTGGCGTTTTTCTCGTCATAAATTTTCATATCTTTGATCGAGTATTTGTATTTGCACGGCGGCATCTTGATCTCGTAGCGATCCTCGCCCTGCGGCAGTATCGCAAACTCGGGGCTTAGCAGGTCGTAAACGAACTCGATCTCAAACTCGAAGATGATGGCGATCTGCTTTTTCGTCATCAGCGGCGAGACGAGCGAGCCCAGCAGCCCGCTGCCTACGTTTTGCTTGCGCGTGACGATCTCTTTGGAGTAAATTTTAAAAACGCTCAGCTCGCCGATGCTTTTAAGCCGCGTGATGTCGGTGGCGATCTGCGGCTTGCCCGCCTGCTCGCCGCTTTTGCGCATCTTAAAAAACATAAAAACCAAGATGCAAAATATCACTAAATTCAGAAGAAAAGCAAAATTTTCCAAATTTCATCCTTTAAAATTTTATCGGTATTTTAGCAAAATACAGCGCCGATTTGTAGTACAATTAAAATTTTACGATTTTTGCGGCAAGAAATTTTAAAATCAAAACTTGCGGCGAAGCCGTAATAAAAAGAATTTAACGCGAGCTAAAAGCTCGCCCCTTGAGCGTGCCAGGGGTAAGCCTTGTGGCTAATGTTAAATTTTGATATGGCTTGAATTACAACACACGAAATTTTATGCTTGTTCATTTCATGAGAATTAAACTCAGGCGCAGCCTGCACCGATAGCGTCGTCGGGGGATGGGTGGGGTTTGGGGCGGGAAGGGGAGCGACCTCGCAATTCAAGCCCCCTTCCCGCCCTGAGAGAAATAGAAATTACGGCATAAATTTCACGAGCTGTGAATTTGGTGATAAATTTTATTTTGTAAGTTTCTATAAAATTTCATGGATATAACTTAGCGCTCGGGTGCATTATGCGCGATATTCGTAGGGGGCAGACCGCATCCGCGTTAAATTTAAATTGCGGCTTACACTGTATATTTGGAATTTTAAATTCTAAGTAAAATTTAAAACCGCGAGCCGCAAAGTGTTTCGGCATGGCGGATATAAAATGGAGGCAAATTTAAAATTCACCCACTGCAAGCCGCGATCAGGATGCAAGCGAGTAAATTTTGCAATTTTAGGCAAATTCACGAGTGAAAATAAATTTTACAAACTCCCGAGAAATTTTACAAAATCTCCCTAAAATCATACCCTGCGTTTTTTAGCGCCCAGGCGATGTCCTCTTGATGAGCCTTGCCTTTGGTCTCAAGCGTGATCGTGATCTGCGCATCGCCGTACTCGATATTGGTCGAGAAGCGGTCGTAGTCGATCTTGACGATGTTTGCGTTGGCGCGGCGCAAAATTTCGGTAAGCCCCGTAAGCGCGCCCGGCTTATCGACAAGCGTGACATTGATCGTCATCTTGCGGTGCGATTTTATGAGGCCTTTTTCGATGATGATATTTAGCATCTGCACGTCGATGTTACCGCCGCTTAGGATGATGCCTATCTTTGCGCCCGCGGGGAATGCAAATTTCGCGTTCATCAGCGCCGCTACGCCTGCCGCGCCCGCGCCCTCGACGATGATTTTTTGCTGCTCGAGCAGATAGAGTATCGCGCTTGCGATCTCCTCGTCATCGACCTGCACGAACTCATCGACGCACTCGATGATCGTGCTAAGCGTGATCTCGCTCGTATCCCGCACCGCGATGCCGTCGGCGATGGTGCGGACGGATTTGGAATTTAGCGGCTTTTTCGCGACGAAGCTATCATGCATCGCAGGCGCGCCCTTGGCGGCTACGGCGATGATTTTGATGTCAGGGTTAATCTGCTTGGCGCAGCTGCAAACCCCCGTCGCAAGCCCGCCGCCACCAACCGGAACGACGATGTATTCAAGATCTGCGACCTCCTCGATCATCTCAAGCGCGATCGTGCCCTGGCCTGCTTGGACGAACTCGTCGTTGAAGGGATGGACGAACGTCAGATTGTGCTCCTTTGCATATTCCAGCGCAAACGCGTACGCCTCGTCGAAATTATCGCCCTGCAAAATGATCTCCGCGCCCAGAGCCTTCGTGCCGCTTACCTTAAGTAGCGGCGTGGCCTCAGGCATTACGATCACAGCATGCACGCCGAATTTTTGCGCGCTCATCGCTACGCCTTGGGCGTGATTGCCCGCGCTTGCGGCTATTACTCCATGCGCCCGCTCCTCATCCGTTAGGTGCGCGATTTTATTGTAAGCGCCGCGAATCTTATACGCGCCGGTGCGCTGCAAATTCTCGCTTTTGAGATACACTTCTGCGCCGTAAAGCTTGCTGAGCTTCGGCGCCAGAGCAAAGGGCGTTTTATAGACGAAATCGTTTATCGTGCGCTTTGCTTGGATAATTTTATTTAGATCAACCATCTATTTCCTTTCGTAATTTTAAATTTTGTTATTATACATATTTTAGGCGAAATTTTATCCCGCGCGCAGCCTAAATCCGCAGCTTATATCTGGGCTCACGCCTAGCTCCTGCGCCGCAGCAGCACGCCGCATTCGATATGGCTCGTATGCACGAACTGATCGAAGATCGCAAACCTGCGCACCTCATGCGTAGCGCAAAGCGAGCGCAAATTTTCAAAAAGCGTCTGCGGGTTACAGGAGATGTAGATCAAATTTTGAAAATTTTTTATGAAATCAATCACGCTAGGCTCCAGCCCCGCGCGCGGCGGATCGATCAAGACGTGCGAAAAATCGTAGCCGAAAATATCGATCCCCTTTAACCGCTCAAACTCGCGCCTACGCGCAAACGCGCTCATCAGCTCATCCGCGCTAAGGCGAACGAATTGCGCGTTGCAAACGCCGTTGAGCTCGCAGTTTATGCGGGCATTCGCAATCGAGCTTTTTGAAATTTCGCTCGCCAGTACGCGGTTAAATTTAGCCGCAAGCGGGATAGTAAAGTTGCCATGCCCGCAGTACAGCTCCAGCAGATCGCGCGCGGCGGAGCTTTCTTGGCGCACGGCATGTTTTTCGCAGCTCGAATTTTGCGCGGCGGAATTTTGCACGCAACGCTTTTCGCAATCTAAATTTTGCGCGGTCAAATTCTGTTCGATGAAATTTTGAGGGGCAGAATTTTGCGCATCCAAATCCTTACGAGCGAAATTATTATCCGCAGAGCTTTCGTCTGCGGACGCGTAGTTAAATTTCACGGAATTTTCGCCATTAAACTCCGTGCGAGCGGAATTTGCTTTAACGGAATTCCGGAAAGCGGCGTTAAATTCGGCGGAATTTTCAGAAACGGAATTTCTATCCGTAGAATTCTGTGGCGCGGACTCCTCGCAGCCGTAATTTTGCGCAGCGGAATCCCGTGAGGCAAAATTTTTTTCAGTAAAATTCTTTGCGGCGGAATTCTGTGCGCCGCGCCCTTCGCTCGCGCCATCTTTGCCGAAGTCCACGCAGCTTCTCGCCCAGGCGATCATCTTTTCGTTCACGCCGCGGTTGGGCTGGATGAAGGCGTTTTCGCCGAAGCGAAATTTATAAACTCGCCCGTCCACGCAAAGCTCGTCCGTGAGGTTTAGCTCGCCGCTTAGAAGCTTCTGTCCGCGCGCGCGAGCCATAACCCTGATGCCAAGCTTGTCCGCCAGCTCGCAAATCGCCTCCTGCTCGCGCTCGCCCAGGCGCTTGTGATAAAGCAGCGTCGCCAAAATCCCGCTAGCGCACGAGATGAACTCGACGCCAAAGAGCCTTTCTTTTAAAGCTTCGCTCCGCCTAAGCGCCTCTAGCAGCCGCGGCATTAAATTTGCGATAGGAAGCGCTACCTTGGGGCATTCGTTAATTAAAATTTTCTTGCTATGTGCACCGCCCATCGTGTATGCAAGATCAAATGCGCTATGCCAAATATCTTGCCAGATGCCAAATTCCGCCCTAATGCGGTAATTTTGTGGGCTTGAAGCGAAAAACTCAAACTCGCCGTCAAAAAATTCTCTAAATTTATCGGCGATCAGACGCTTTTTGTATGAAATTTGATCCTCATAGGGCTCGCCGAGCGTGCAGCTCCCGCAGCTACCGAAGCTTTCGCAATTCATACATCCACTCTTTTACCCACCACGCGCAGCAAAAGAATGATAGCCGCGATACCCAAAATCAGACATCCCCACACGCTAAGCCCAAAGCCCGCAGGTAGGTAGCCGCAAACGATACTAATGCCGCAAACGACCAGCGCATAGGTCATCTGCGTGCTTACGTGCTCGATGTGATCGCAGCCTGCGCCCATTGAAGAGAGGATCGTCGTATCCGAAATCGGCGAGCAGTGATCGCCGAATATCGCTCCGGTAAGCACCGCGCTTACATTTACGCACATGAAAACGTGAAATTCCTCACCGCTAAGGCCATATTTTTGCCCCACGGCGTGCGCTAACGGCACGGCCAAAGGCGTGACGATACCCATAGTGCCGAAGCTCGTGCCCGTTGAAAAGGAGATAAACGAGCTAAGCACGAAGATCACGATCGCAAGCGCAAAGCGCGGCGTAGCGTCGCTTAGAAGCTCGACTAGGTAGCGCGAAGTGCCAAGCTCTTTGATAACAGAGCTTAGCGACCACGCAAAAAGCAGGATTATGACGGTGTTTAGCATACTTTTCCAGCCGCCAACCCAGACCTCGATCGCCTCTTTGACGCCGTAAATTTTTTGCGCGATGCCCAAAACGACGGCGATGATCGATGAAAAGAGCGCGGATTGAAACAGTACGACTGAAGCATCCGCAGCGCTAAATGCGGTGCGGATAGAAGTAAAGCTAAGAGGGGCTGCCTTGACCGCCTCCAAAGCCTCGCCCTCCAGCGAGCTATAGCCATTAAAATAAAACCCGATGACAGAAAGGACGATCATCGCTCCTAGCGGGATTATCGCGTTTAGCTTGCGAAGCGCGACGCCCTCTTTGGGTACGAAAATTTGATCCTCTAAATTTTTAATTTTAAAATCCGCAGCTCCGCTCTTACCGCCGCGAGAAGCGATCTCTGCGCGATACATCGAGCCAAACTCCCTACTCATCACTGCTGTGGCGACTACGAAAAAGATCATGAAAATATTATAAAATCTATACGGGATCGTCTCTACAAAGACGGTAAAGGCGTTTATGTTTTCTACGCCGATCTGCGAGTAGGCCTCTTTGATCGCCGAAATTTCAACTCCGACCCACGTGGAGATCACGGCGATGCCGGTGATCGGCGCGGCGGTCGCGTCTATGATGAAGGCGAATTTCGCGCGTGAAATTTTAAATTTATCCATAAGCGGTCGCATGATAGGGCCCACGATCAGCGCGTTTGCGTAATCGTCAAAAAATATCACAATACCCATCAGCCAGGTGTAAATTTGACCCAAAACTGGGGTGTCTGCGTGCTTGCTAAGCCAGAGGGCAAGCGCCTTCGTGCCGCCGCTTTTGGTCACCAAAGCGATGAGTCCGCCGATACACATAACCTGAAGCAAAATGCCCGCGTTCCACGTATCCGCCATCGATTTTACCATGCGCGAGCACAGGTTCGTAAAGGCAAAAAGCGCCGAAGCCGCGATGCCGTGATCTACCATACCGACGAGAAAAGTCCCGCTTAGCACGCCCAAAAACAGCGACAAAATCACGTCCTTGGTGATAAAAGCAAGCACGATCGCCGCAACCGGCGGGATAAGCGTGAGTGCGCCGTAAAGCTCGCTGTTTCGCACGGCGGGCTCCACGTCCGCAAGCGCCAGCGCGGGCAAAAAAATCGCCGTAAAGATAAGCAAATTTTTTAACATTTTAATCCTTGATATGGTTGATAAAATTTTAAAATTTAACCTCCGATCGGGGGTTAAATTTTAAAATTCTGCGCGCCTTGCAGCAACTATTCGTATTCACGCGCTTTCTTTTACGGCGATTATTGAGCGCCTTAATCGCACAGAAAAATCTCTCCGGTGCAAAATACCGCGCGCGGCGTAATCAAAAGCGTTTTATAAACGCATTTAAAAATTTTACTTAACACATAGCAAAAGCTTCAAATCAAGGTAAGATTCCACAATGTTGCAGCGCTTACTTTGTCGCAAAAGCGATAAATTTCGCGCACAAAATTTGACAAAATCCCCGCTCTTGATCGCAAACCAAAATCCCTCGACAAAAAATTTTATCGCGCATAAACGCACAAATCGCCATTTTTAAAGCTCGTCTGCGCGTTTACAAAATTTCAGAGCATGCAACCTGCGCAAGCAAAGCGATAAAATTTTAAAGCGTTAAATTCTACCAACTCGCGCTCGAAAAATCCGCTAAATTTATAGAATTTACAAAGTGACAAAACTCTAAATTTAAAGCTCATAAGGCTTTTGCAAACCCAAAACGCTGCAAACCTAAAACGACGAAGCGGTAAACGGCCCTTTAAATCAAGCCCGCTAATTCTCGCGCTCAGGCGCATCTTGCGGATCGCTCGTAAAATCATCGCTTACTTGCGTAGGACTTAGTCCAAGCGAGCGCAAATAGCTCTGTGTAGCCGCTTCACCACCCGCAAGCGCGTAGTCTAGCGCATTTAGTCCCGCCTCGTCGGCCGCCTTTTCGTTTGCGCCCGATTTTACGAGCAATTCAACGATCTGCTTGGTACTTGTTTGCGCCGCAAACATCAGCAGTGTCTTGCCCGCGCCCGAACGCTCACAGCCGTCGCTACGCTCGCCTAGCGACGCTAGAGCCTGGGCCTCGGCGCTGCCGATCTGGCGGACATTTACGCTAGCATGCGAGTAGATTAGCAACTTTACGAGCTCATAATTTTTTGCCGCGGCGGCGAAAAATATCGGAGTTTGCCCAAGCGAATTTTTATAGCCAACCAAGGCACCTTTAGAGATCATAAATTTAGCGCTTTGAACGTTATTCATCGCGTAAAATAGAGAGTTTTCCTCGCCAGCATTCACCTGCGCGCCTCGCTCGATCAAAGCGCCGCTAAAGCGCTCGTCATATCCTAGCAAAAGTGCCAAATCCAGGGCATTATCAAGCTCGTAAATCGCAAAATCCTTGCTAAAAAGTAGCGCACGAAACTCATCTGCACCTACTCCGCCTTTTAGCGCCAGCTCAAGCTCACCGTAATCTCCCGCCTTGCGATCCTTTGCAGCATATGCGATAAATTCTGCTATCACGGCGCTTGCCAGCTCATCGGCGTCGTTTTTATTAAATTTAGCGGCGAAATAATCTCTTAGCGCCTCTCTGGCTGCCGGGATCTCGCCCATAAAATTGCCATAAGCGATGAAATTTCCAATCTTGCGCTCGGAGTAAAATTCTAAGGCTTCAAGCGATTTTTCGCTGATTTGTGCGTAGTTTTTCTCTTTAGCATAGCTTAAAAAGCCCTCGCCGTCCATCCCTGCAAATGCCAAGGTTCGCTCAAGCCTTTTTTCGTTCAGCAAGGCTTCGTTACCGACACAATCGATATTTTCGTCCCTGATCTCAGAAGCCGCGCTTTTAAAATTTTGCAAAAATTCTGCGCCAGCTAGCGAGCCTTTACAGCCAAAATCGCTTTGCAGCAGCTCTTCGTCCGCAGGCTCTTTGCTAAAAAAGCCGCGCGGATCGCTTAGCATCTGCTCGCAAGAAGCGCCAAAAAGCGTGCCGCAAAAAACAAACGAACCCATTAGAATTTTTCGCATCGCTACCTCGAATTGCATTTGAAGCGTTATTTTACCTTTAAATTTATTTATTAAAACTTAGTGCGGGCAGTGGAATTCTACGGAATTCCTTTCAGCCTTATAAAATTTTGCGGAATTTTTAAAATTTTACGGCGCGACGGCGAACTGTACTGAACGGCCGGGTAGTAGCGTAGCGATGGACGGCGCCGGATACGACGCGGCGGCGAGCGGTGCTAGGCGATAGTCGGACGGCGGCACGGTGACCGATGAAATCATACTACGACGCTACGGCAAACAACGCCGAATAGCGGCGGCGGCGGTAAGTAGCGTCAGAAGTATACCGAGCGGCGACGCAACGACGAATAACGCTAGAGGGCAAACGGCGCCAAGAGGCAGCTAGACGGCAGCGTGGCGGGCGGCACCGTATGACGGCGCGGCGATCTGCGACGTTAAAATTTTAAAATTTATACGTGGGGCTAGATGCAAAATAAAATTTCACAAACGGCGCAAATCTCGCAAAATTGCACGCGCAATTACCGCAAAATAAAATTATAAGCGCTCAAATTTCATAGAATTTTACGCGTTTACGAGTGATTAACCGCGGGAGTAAAATTTTGCACGCTCTGTGCAGAGAAAAAGAGATCTTTCAAAACGAAAGAAATTCGCAGCGAGTAGAGTTAAATTTCGCCCGTAAAAATTCCGCCGAATAAAGCCGTCCGCCGAAGTTAACTCAGGCAAGCTTGCTAACGCGGAATCCGGCGGCGGAATTCACGAAATTTTACGCCAGATTAATCGCAAGATAAAATTTTGCAAGCAGCGCTAATCCCGCGGAATTCCGCGCGCGATTAGCCGCAGGATAAAATTTTGCGCGTTTTGCGCAGAGTAAATTAAAATTTCACCGCGCAAAATTCCGCGCCTAGCGCAAAATCCGTCTCGTTAAAATTTAGCGAATTTTAATCTGATGGAGTTTAGCACGACCGTTACGGAGCTAAAGCACATCGCCGCGGCGCCGTACATCGGCTTTAGAAGCACGCCGAGCGCTGGATATAGCGCGCCTGCTGCGATCGGGATACACACGGCGTTGTAAAACAGCGCCCAGAAGAGGTTTTGCTTGATCGTCCGCATGGCAGCTCCCGATAGGCGGAATAGATATAGCACGCTTGCAAGGTCGTTTTTTATAAAGATCGCGTCGCCCGCGCCCTTGGCTACGTCACTGCCGCCGTTCATCGCGATACCGATACTGGCGGCTTTTAAGCTCGGTGCGTCATTGACGCCGTCGCCCACGAAAAGCACCCGCTTGCCTTCGTCCGTCAGGGATTTGATGAACTCATATTTGCCGCTTGGAAGCACTCCGCTTCTTACCTCGTCGATGCCGAGGTTTTGAGCGACAAAATTTGCCGTTTTGGCGTTATCGCCCGTTAGCATGACGGTTTTTACGCCGCTGTTTTGTAGCGCCTGCACGACGCCGCTCGCTTCGGCCCTGATCTCGTCGCTAAATGCGATGAAGCCCGCGTACGAGCCGCCTATCGCGCAATAAACGACGCCAAAGCCCTTGTCTAAAAGCTCCTCCGCTTCTACTTCGACGCCCGCATCCACGCCGCGCTCGCGCAGAAAGCCCGCGCTGCCGCAAAGAATTTCGCCGGTGGGATTTTTCGCGACAATCCCTTTGCCTGCGATACTTTCAAACTCGCCGTTAAATTTAGAAATTTCGCCGAATTTCAGCTCGGCAAATTTCACGATCGCCTTTGAGATCGGATGCTCGCTAAGCTTTTGCGCACTTGCCAGAGCATAGAGATCTTGGGCGCTCAGATCGCTGAAGCTTACCGAAATTTCGCCCTTGCTAAGCGTACCAGTTTTATCGAAAACCGCGACGTCCGCGTCCTTTAAAATTTCTAAAATTTCGGGATTTTTTATTAAAATTCCAGCCTTTGCGGCGTTTGAGATCGCGCAAACGATAGCGATCGGCGTCGCAAGCCCTAGCGCGCACGGGCAAGAGATGATAAGCACGCAGATAGCGGCGGATGCGGCATATGATAGCCGCCCGTCAAGCGCCATCCACGCTATAAAGCTAACAAGCGCGATCAAAATCACCGCGGGCACGAAGATATTTGAAATTTTATCGGCAAAGCGCGCGATCGGCATCTTTTTGTTGCCCGCCTCGTTCAGCAAATTTTTAATCTCGGCAAGCAGCGTTTGATGCGAAAATTTCGTCACTTTCACGTAGATGACGCCGTCCGTGCTGACGCAGCCTGCGTTTACCTCATCGCCCACGCCTTTATAAACCGCCAAGCTCTCGCCGCTGATGAGTGAAGCGTCGATCTGCGCGCCGCCCTCGACGATAAGCCCGTCGCATGGGATGCGCGAGCCGTTTTTTACTAGCACCTTATCGCCCGGCTTTAGCGATTCTGCGCGCACTTCGGCTATCGTGCCGTCGTCTTTGATCAAAAGCGCGGTTTTAGGGCTTAGATCGATTAGCCCCTTGATGTAGTCGTTCGCCTTCATCTTGCTGCGCTCTTCGAGGTATTTGCCGAGCGAGATAAAGGCGATTATCATCGATGCGGAGGAGAAATAAAGATTGGTAAATTCATTCTGCGCGCCGTGCGTATAGACCCACGCCGCGGCCGTTAGCGAATAGGCAAACGCAAAAAAGCTTCCCATCGCCACGAGCACGTTCATATCAAAGCTTCTGTTTTTCAGCGAGCCGTAAGCGTGATAAAAGAAGTTTTTGCCGCAGTAAAATAGGCTCACGCACGCCATCGCCGCGCAAAGTAGCGCCTTTGGGACGAAGCTCAAAAACCCGCTCATCTCCACCGCCATTACCGCCGCGGCTAAAATGAGAGCGAGGATCAGCCTAAATAGCGCCGCTTTAAGGTTGCGTCGCTTTTTGCGCTCCAAATCCTCGTAATCCACGGCGATATCATAGCCCAGCTTTTTGATCTTGGCTTTTAGCGTCTCCTCAAGCGCCGGATCGGCAAGTACGAACTCGCCGTTGCCGTTTGCAAAATTTACGTGCGCGTCCTGCACCCCCTCGATCTTGCGACTTACCCGCTCGATCGCGTTAGAGCAGTTTACGCAGCTCATCCCGACTATATTTAGAGTGATTTTACTTGACATCCGTTAGTTTTCGCAGGACAGCTTTTCTACGACGCTAAAGCCCAAATCGTCCATCTCCTCTTTAAATTTAGCCTCGTCGCGCGGATCTAAGCTTAAACTCACCACTCCGCTTGCTACGTCCACCTCGATCTCGCCGAAATCGTCCTTGAGCGCGTTTTTGATCGTCCTCGCGCAGTTTTCGCAGTGGATATTTTGCACCTTAAATTTTACGCTTTGTTTCAAAGCCATGAGCCTCTCCTTTGGATTAAAATTTCAAAACTTATACTACTTTTTAATAAATTTTATTTCAACGCCCGCTCCTAAAATTTAAGGGTTTTTCGTTATAATCACCCGTTTTTAAATTTAAGCTTTAAGGAATTTTATGGGACGAGCTTTTGAATACAGACGCGCTTCAAAAGAAGCTAGATGGGGGAAGATGAGCAAACTTTTCCCAAAACTGGGTAAGGCCATAACGATGGCTGCGAAAGAGGGCGGCGAAGATCCGCTGATGAACTCCAAATTGCGCGCCGCGATCGCCACGGCAAAGGCGCAAAATATGCCCAAAGACAACATCGACGCCGCTATCAAGCGCGCAAGCGGCAAGGATAGCGCCGATATCAAAACGATCTTTTACGACGGCAAGGCGCCCCACGGCGCACTTTTAATAATCGAATGCGCCACCGACAACCCAACCCGCACCGTAGCGAACGTAAAGTCGATTTTAAACAAAGCTAAGGGCGAGTTTTTGCCGAGCGGCAGTTTAAAATTTATGTTTTCGCACAAGGCCGTTTTTGAGACTAAGTTGCCGAGCCGCGACATCGAGGAGCTGGAGCTTGAGCTCATCGACTTCGGTCTTAGCGAGCTTGAGATCAACGAGTTTGAAAACGACAAAGGCGAGCTCGAAAAGACGCTTCTAATCTACGGCGAATACGAAAGCTTCGGCACTCTAAACGAAGGTATTGAAAAGATAGGGCTTGAGATCATCAGCGCAAGTTTAAAATTTGTCGCCAACGAAAAGCACGAATTTAGCGAGGAGCAGCTGGGCGACATCGATGCACTGCTCGAGCGGCTAGAGGATGACGACGACGTGCAGGCAGTTTACACCAATATCGCATAGGAGAAAAAATGGAGAATTTAAAAATTTACGACATCGACGCGGCGGCTTTGGCGCGCGATAAATACGCCGTTATCAAAACCGAAAAGGGCGATATGAAGCTGGAGCTTTTCGGTGACGAAGCTCCGCAGGCGGTTACTAATTTCGCTAACCTCGCGCGCAGCGGGTTTTACAAGGGGCTAAATTTTCACCGCGTAATTCCAAATTTCGTGATCCAAGGCGGCTGCCCGCGCGGCACCGGCACGGGAGGTCCCGGCTGGCGCATAAAGTGCGAATGCGACCGTCAAAAGCACAAGCACGTGCGCGGCGCGCTATCGATGGCACACGCGGGGCGCGATACGGGCGGGAGTCAGTTTTTCGTCTGCCACAGCGCGCAGCCGCACCTAGACGGCGTGCACACGGTGTTTGGACAAATCGTGGATCAGCCTAGCCTAGCGGTTTTGGACGCGATCAGACAGGGCGATAAGATCATCGACATCGAGATTAAAGAGAGCCTGCAATCGTGATTAAATTTAAACCGCGGGGCGCCAGACCGTGATAAAGATCGGCACGGACATAACCGCGGTGCGCAGGATCGTGGCGCTGCGCGCAAAATACGGCGCGAAATTTCTAAAGCGCATTTTGAAAAAATCCGAACGCTCATCCGCGCTGCGCGACGAAAGTATCGCGGGCATCTATGCCGCCAAAGAGGCGCTTAGCAAGGCGCTAGGCACCGGCATCGGCGCGGAATTCGGCTTCAAAGACGCTAAAATTTACAAAGACGCCCTGGGCGCGCCGCACCTAAAAATACGTAAAAAAATCCGTAAAAAATTTCACATCAAATCCGCAAGCCTTAGCATCACGCACGACGCAAACGTCGCAATCGCGGTAGTCGCACTAAAACTTAATAAGCCGCGTTCAAAGTAACGAAGTGAAGCAGCACACGGCAGCAAGAACTCCGCGTAAATTCTGCATAAATTTTGCACGACGGAATTTTTGAGGTTAGGCGCAGATTTTGTAGAGTAGTATTTCGCGGCGCGGTATGCGATGCGGCGGTAAACTTTACCTATCTCAAATTTTATATTTGCCGACTTAAAATTCTACATTCATGGATGAAATTTTAGAGCACAAATTTACCGCAACTAAATTTTGAAATTTCATTGCGCCGCAGAATTTTGCTTTAAATTTAAGACATGGGATTTTATAGCGGCGAGGCGGCATAAACTCAAAAGGTAAAATTTCAACCTGGAATTTAGCGGCAAAAGTATAGACTTTCTATTAAAATTTCACGGCGAAATAGCGCTCTGAAATTTAAAATGGATGCAAAGTCTGCTCCGCCTAATCTATCGCATCATCAAGGATTAAGCGAAAGCTCATGAGCCGACCGAGTATATATCGCCGCGGCGGCATGCGTTCGCCGCACCCATCTCAAGCAAGAGCTTTTGCACCGTACTTATGCCGAATACCGCAGATAGCGCGGCGTTCTCTTTTGCTATGTGCGAAAAAACGGAGGCGAGCTTGCGTAGCTACATTTACCGCTTGGTCTGGCGCTAGCTTGGGTGATACAGATAGGCGGCACACACAGCAGCGAGCGATCAAAATTTGCACGGCGAAATTTGCAGATGAAATTTCGCGGGCCGTAAATTTAGCGCTAAATTTTTAAAATTCCATGGCAACACAAATTTCAAAAATTCCATACGGAGCGGATTTAAAATTTTAAGCCGCGAGCTCACGGGGCTAAATTTAGCCGCTGAGAAGTTTGCAAGTCTGTGCAAAAAGAAATTTTATCACGGCGCGACGCTGCAAAAATTTTCAATTGCTCGTATTTGGGCGGCAGGTTTACGCGGCTTACGTTTTCGCGCGAAGTATAAATTTCCAATCGTCTATATTTAGCCGCTTTAAGACTGCGCCAAAAGCCGCCCCGTATTTAGAGCCGCGTAAATTTTAATCGCCCGCGCCAAGATACGATTTAAATTCCAAGCGCAAAGTGCAGTCATAGTGCCGACTCTCGTTAAAGCTCCAACCTGCGATTAAATTCCAACCAGCAATAAAATTTAGAAATGAAATTCCGCGAGCCAAAAATTTGGTGATAAATTTTTAAAATTCCACGGCGATAAAATTTTAAAATTTTATGCAGAGCGCATTAAAAATTTTAAGCCGCAAAGCCTATGGGGCTAAATTTAACTCGTTAAAAGCTTCAAAGCAAATGCAAAACAAAATTTTAAATGATAAAGCAAACGAACTAAATTTGATAGCATAAAAGCTTGCAAGACCTCTGCAAAAGAGAGACCGGCAAAGCCGCATGCGGATGAAATTTAAAAAGCGGGATTAGTCCGCCTTTTTTAGATTATCGGCGAGCAAAAACGCAAGCTCCAGCGCCTGATCTGCGTTTAGGCGCGGATCGCACTGCGTTTCGTAGCGCTGTTTTAGCGTCTCTTGCGTCACGTTAAATGAGCCGCCCGTGCACTCGGTGACGTTTTGACCGGTCATCTCAAGGTGAATGCCGCCCGCGTGCGTGCCCTCCGCGGCGTGGATCTCGAAAAAGCTCTGAACCTCGCTTAAAATTTTAGAAAATTCGCGCGTTTTGTAGCCGTTGGCGGTCTTGACGGTATTGCCGTGCATCGGATCGATGCTGTATAGGATCGCCCTGCCCTCGCGCTTTAGCTCGCGTAAAATTTGCGGCAGCCGCGCGCCAATCTTATCCGCGCCCATGCGGATGATGACGTTTAGCCTGCCCGCTTCGTTTTGCGGATTGAGCTTGTCGCAAAGGCGCAAAATTTCATCTGCAGTGCCGCTTGGGCCGATCTTGACGCCGAGAGGGTTTTTGATACCGCTTAAAAAATGTACGTGCGCATCGTCCGCGCCACGCGTGCGCTCGCCGATCCAAAGCATGTGCGCCGAGCAGTCGTACCAATCGCCGCTGGTACTGTCGATGCGCGTCAGGCACTCCTCGTAGTGTAGCAGCAGCGCCTCGTGCGAGGTGTAAAGCACCGTCTCGGCAAGGCTCGGAGAATTTGCGGCGCTCAGCCCGCACGCCTCCATAAATTTAAGCGTGCGCGAAATTTCATCGCTGAGCTCGTTAAATTTAGCCTCCAGCTCGCCCTTTTTCAAAAAGCCCAAATTCCACTTATGCACCTCGTGCAGGTTCGCAAGACCGCCGCGAGAAAAGGCGCGCAGCAGATTCAGCGTCGAAGCGCTTTGATGATACGCCTCGATCATACGAGCGGGATCTGCTTTGCGCGCCGCTTCGTTAAACTCAAAGCCGTTGATTATGTCGCCGCGGTAGCTAGGCAAGCTCACGCCGCCCGCTTCCTCAAAGTCGCTGCTGCGCGGCTTTGCAAACTGCCCTGCGATACGACCTACCTTAACGACGGGGCGACCCGCTGCGAAGGTAAGAATGATCGCCATCTGAAGCATTACCTTAAACATATCGCGGATATTATTCGCGCTAAAATCATTAAAGCTTTCCGCGCAATCGCCGCCTTGAAGCAAAAACGACTTGCCCTCGCTGGCGCGCGCGAGCTCGGCTTTTAAGTTGCGAACCTCGCCCGCAAAAATTAACGGCGGCAGCTTGTAAAGGCGATCTTTAGCGGCCTGCACCGCGCTTTCATCCTGATAAATCGGCTGCTGTAAAATTTTATAATCTTTCCACGACGTCCTACTCCAGCTCATAGCCCCTCCTTAAATTTCGTAAATCCCGCGATTATACCCAAATAAGCTTTTATTAACCCAAAAAATCTTAAAATAGCGCCTTTAGGCAATTTGGAAGGAATTTTATGGAAAACGATCGCTCGAAGGGACTGATGCTTGCATTTGCGACCTTTTTTATGTGGGGCGTTTTCCCGATATTTTTCAAGCTCATAAAAAACGTGGACGCGGTGCAAATTTTAGCGCATCGCGTCGTTTGGTCCTTCCTGTTGCTGCTCGTTTTTCTCTGCTTTACGCACCGTTTAAAAAACGTCGCGCGCCTTCTTAGCGCCCCTAAAATCGCTCTCACGCTGCTTTGTACGGGACTACTTATCAGCACGAACTGGGGCATTTATATCTACGCGGTAAATTCCGATCAAATTTTAGCCACCAGCCTCGGGTATTTTATAAATCCGCTATTTTCGGTACTTTTGGGCGCTTTGTTTCTGCGCGAACGGCTAAGCGCGGCAGCCAAGCTTTCCCTGCTGCTAGCCTTTGCGGCTATCGGCGTGCAAATTTACGCGCTAGGCAGGCTGCCGATAATCTCGCTCGTGCTGCCACTTAGCTTTGCATTTTACGGGCTCATACGCAAGAAGGTAAAAGTGCCTAGCTTTGAGGGGCTGTTTTGCGAGACGACGCTGATGCTGCTGCCCGCGCTTGCGTTTCTGATCTACTGCGCGCTAAAAGGAAGCGGTGCCTTCGGCTTTAGCGCAAGCGGCGCGCTGCTGTTTGCAAGCGGACTGATTACGATTTTGCCGCTGCTTACCTTCGCTGCAAGCACGCAGTATCTGCCGCTATCTACGATCGGCTTTATGCAATACATCAGCCCTAGTATGAGCATGCTAATCGCGGTATTTATCTACGGCGAGGAGCTTGAGACTTACAAAATTTTAAGCTTTTCGCTAATTTGGTTCGGGCTCGCGGTCGTGGGCCTAAACGGCTTAAGGAGAAAAAATGGCTAATTTTGCTTTGATGTTCGCAGTCGCCCTTGCGGTGGGCGCGCTCGTGTATTTTCAGGTCCAAAAAGCTTCCGCTCGTGCAGACGCCGCAGATCCCGAGCTTAGCTCGCAAAGATATATGAAATTTTGCGATATTTTAGAGGACAAGCTACGAGATTTAAAGCGGCTTGAACTGCACGACGAAAGCGCTCGCGAGAGCTATCTAGACGAGCTTGGGGCTCTTAGTAAGGAGTTAGTCTATATCAAAACGATGCATCAAAGCAACCTAAACCCCGCCGTGTGGGAGGGCAAGCTATTTGAGTTTCTCAATAAAACGGACACTCTGATCGAAAAATACGCCGCTAGCGCAGAGCGCTCGCTGCAAGACTGGCGCAAGCAGTTGGAGATGGAATTTAAGAGCTTATAATCGGCATCCTTAAGATATCAAAATTAGGCTACATATAATAATCGGCTCGGCGTAAAAGGCTTAATCGATGAACCTAAAATGGTAAAATTTAGCCGCAGTACTCAGCCAAATCCAGCTACAAGACAAGCTTGATCCAAAAATCAATAAAATTCCAAGCGCGCTGAAACACCTTAAAAATTTACAAACTCTGCAAAGATTCGAAGCAAATTTTATAGTCTTGCCACAAGGATCGCAATAGATCATACCAATCTTCATCGCAAAAATTGAGTTCCACGGGCGAAGCCGACAAGACCTGCTAAATTCAGACTAAATGGGAGGTACAGCAAAACATACGTCAAATTTTAAACCGTATATAAGCGCTAAAGCGCGTAAATTTTAAACCGCCAAATATCAAGGAATATCAAATTTAAACCGCTCGCGCGCTCTTTTTGGTGAAAATTCCTAAAAATTTAACCGCCAGTCTTTGTAGCAAGCCCTGCTTTTTACGCTTGCTTAGTAAAAATTTTGCCGTTTCACTCCTACCAAACATCACAGCAAAGGCATAGGGTGTCATACCAAGACCACTCGTAGCCTCTATGTCTGCACCTGCATTTACGAGAGCTTTGACTACTTCCAAATGTCCTTTGAAGGCCGCGCCCGCGAGCGGGGTTTGCCCGCGGTCATTACGCTCATCGACTCTGGCGCCGTTTGAGAGCAGCATATTTACAGTCTTTAGCGCGTTATTATAGCCAGCCAGCATTAAAAGCGTGTCGCCTTTGGCGGATTTTAAATTTACGCTAAGACCGGCTTTTATCATCTTTTCTAGCTCGTCAGCATCATCTCGCCTGGCAAAATCAAGCGCTATAGCGCAAAGCTCACCATATCTTTGCTCCTCGGCCTGCGTTAAGCTCGTCAATTTTTTGCTTTCAAAGCGGCTCTTACGCCATTTGCGTAGTCAGCGGAAATTTTTTCAAAATGTCCTATCGCGCGCTCTTTTATCGCTTCGCTCACACCCTCCATGCTATCTGCGATATTACTAAAAAGCTGCGATTTTTGTTCGTCGCTCATTAGCTCAAAAAGCGCTCTAGGTTGCGAATAATAATCCTGATCTTCGGCTCTGTGATCGTATCTTTGCATCGCGCCTTCTATGCTTATATCAGGCTCCAACAAAGCACGATCCTCTTTGGCGCCGCCAAAGCTGTTAGGCTCATAGTAAGCCTTATCGTCAAGCTCATACATTCCGTTATTCATCGCGCCGCCCACGACGTAAGTATTGACCTCGCTTACAGGACGATTAACATCTAGCTGCGCGTAGTGCGTGCCGATACGATATCTTTGAGCGTCGGGGTAGCTAAATATCCTTGCTTGCAGCATCTTATCGGGACTAAAGCTGATACCAGGCACTATATTTGACGGGCTAAATGCGGCCTGCTCAACCTCATTGAAATAATTTTTCGGATTTTCGTTTAGCGTCATGACGCCCACGTCGATGAGTGGGAACTCCTTATGAGGCCAAGTTTTGGTTAGATCAAAGGGGTTAAATTTGACCTCTTTTGCCTGCTGTAGAGTCATTATTTGAATTTTAAAATCCCAGCTTGGAAAGTCGCCCTTTTCTATGCTCTCAAAAAGGTCGCGTTGATTGCTCTCTCGATCTTTTGCAATGATCTGTGAGGCCTGAGCGTTGGTTAAATTTTTAATGCCTTGGCGAGTTTTGAAGTGAAATTTAACCCAAAATCTTTCGTTTTTGTCATTTATAAGGCTGTAGGTGTGGCTGCCAAATCCGTGCATATGGCGGTAACTTGCCGGAATACCGCGGTCACTCATCAGGATGGTTACTTGATGCATACTCTCAGGGCTTAAGCTCCAAAAGTCCCATGCTGCCTCATTTGAACGGAGGTGTGTACGAGGATCACGCTTTTGCGTGTGGATAAAATCCGGGAATTTATACGGGTCTTTTACAAAAAAGACGGGAGTGTTGTTTCCGACCAAATCCCAGTTGCCCTCTTTGGTGTAAAATTTAATCGCAAAGCCCCTTACGTCGCGCTCAGCATCAGCCGCTCCAGCTTCACCGGCAACGGTAGAAAATCTCAAAAGCAGCCTTGTTTTCTCGCCTTTTTGCAATACTTTGGCTTTAGTATATCGTGAGATATCCTGCGTAATCTCCAATGTTCCGTATGCAGCGCTACCTTTTGCGTGAACGGCGCGCTCAGGGATGCGCTCTCTGTTTTGATGAGCTAGTTTTTCAAGTAGCTGATAATCTTGTAACATTATACCGCCGCGACTGCCTGCGGTAAGGGAGTTTTGGTTATCCGCGATAGGATTACCCGAAGTAGTGGTTAGTTTTTTCATATTTATTCCTTTCTAATAAAATTTGTTTATAATTATACATATATAAATTAAAATATTCATTAAATAATAAAAATTATTGATAAAAGTTTAGCCTTCGAATTTGTAATATTTTAAAAATTTTATATTTCTAGCCCATATTTAACATTATAAATTTCATAAATTATGAGGTCTGCTATATATAAATCTATCTCATATTAATATAAGAACCATGATATTTCGCGATCTTATATAAATATAGATGATATATACAAAATACAAGGTAGTGATAACTTAAAGGTAGGATTGCGATGATCAAGATATTAAAGAGAAACGACAAATTTAAAATCATTAAAATTTTATAAAATTTTGCCAAATACGTAGCGATCATAACCAAAATCTCTACGAAATTTTACTTATTGGCAGACACGGTATCTGCAGCCTTAGATCCCGCTTGCTCTAGTTGCTTAGACGCATCGCGCCTTAAAATTTTATCATACTCCTCCACTCTTATCACCTTGCCCTCATACTCTATTTTAAGATCAAATTCCAAGCCTTTTAAGTGCGAATATCTAAAAAATTTATCCAGATCAAAGCCACTCGCGCCATTAAGCTCATCACCGCAGAGCGCAGAGTAGCGCTTTATAAGCGTATCGTAGATACCAAGTAGCGCTGTATTTGGCGTTACCGAGCCGCATCTATTAAGATCGGGTAGCGAGCCTTTGTTAAGCTTGATTACATCATTTTCCGAATACTTTGAGCGCTCCGTCATCATATATCTAAGTAGCTCATACCTAGAGCTGTTTAATAAAGTCCAATCCAAAATAATCTCATCGTAACAATAATTATCCATATGCTCTAGGTATATTTTCTTATACTCCTTCAACGTATCCAAATCCTTACGGCAGTCATCGTATTTTTTTCGAATACGCTCATCGTCCGGAAGCCCTGCTAAATCGTATTTAAGTAGCAGATTTAGCATACTCGCGTCATATCGTTGCGGCAGCATCTGATAGATGGAGCAGTTCGGCTGCCGCTCATCTTTGCGGTGTTTGAGCGTAAAAGCAATACAATGATCGTCCGTCCAAGCGGCAATCTCAGGTCTTACACCGCTGCTAAGCATAAGCTCCGTCATCTGCAAAAATCCGCCTGCTACGGCGTAATAGAGCGGATCGGATACCGCACTAGTACCTTCGCTTTTAGGCGTTATGGAATATGTCTTTACCCGTGCGTCGCTAGTAACAACCAAATAGGAGTCACCGTATCTAGGGTCTGTAAGCCACGGACGAACATATTTAACGCTAGAAAAGCTAGCTCCGTGCTTAAGTAGAACTTCTACGGCGGCGGTAGAGTTATTTTCGATAGCATAGCTTAGCGCCGAATGAGAAAAATCGTCCGTGCGGTTGATATCCGCTCCGTGATAGATCAGCTCCTCGGTGGTGTTTGCATCGTTGTAAAAGCTAGAATACATTATCGCCGTTATGCCAAAATGCAGCGGATCGCTCGCAGTGATGCGCTGCTCTCGCATAAATGCTAAAATACGAGCAGTGTCCTTGGAGCGCAAAAGCTTGCAGAAATACTCCATTCGCTCATCGCCATGCACTACGCACTCGTCCAAATCTAACTCGGCGCCCAGCCTTTCGTGCAGCCACCTCGCTCGTGCAGCGCGATCCTCGTCCGTTAGCGGCCGATTGGAGGAGTTGCCGGAGGTCGCAGCGCGGCTCGCCGTGGAATTTTGCGCGGGCTGAGTTTCGGATCTATCCATAAGTGCACCGCCTGCGATCAAGAAAAATAGGCCTGCCGTAACAACCAAGCACGCTATGATGAGCTTGGATTTTATCTCTTTCAAAGCAACCTCCGCAAATAAAATGACAAATACTACCGAGTGTGAGCTTAGCCGAATATAAACGGGCGGAATTTCACAAGGCAATTTCGCTTGGGCGGAATTCGCAGGGCGAGATTTAAGAAGGTAAGGCGTGAAATTTCATCGGTAGCATTTTATGGCGATAAAACCCGTCGTTTAAAATTTGAGTTCAAATTTTAACGGGCGTGAGTAAATCTGGCATGGATCGCGCTTGGGGCATTTATGAGCCGCAATAAATTTAAAATTTCATGCGTAGGCTGCGACGAATAGCGTAAATTAAGCGCAATTCGTATTTTGAAAATATCCTTGAGCGTCTTGGATCATCACAGAATAGCGACTTTGCTATAAAATTTTAAATTACGACAAAGCCTTCAAGCAATTAAAATTTTAATCGGCGCAACTTAAATGTCGTTAAATTTAGCAGTTATTTTGGCCTGAAGAGCTAGCGAATTCGCTATGCAGTCTTTTTTGAATTTCAAGAAATTTTTTCTTAGCGTCTTGAAGCTCTAAGCAGTACTCTTTAAACTTTGCATCATCCTTCGACATATCAGCAAAATCCTCAATCGAGGCGTCTATTTTGCGGATGAGTTGCGGTATGCTCTCGTCACTTATTTTTAGCACCTCTTGCGATTTTACGGGCGCACTTGCCCTTTGAACTTGATCGTTTTTCATCTTCTCTTTTTTGTAATCTTTCAGTTCCGCGAAATCTTGACGTAATTTTTTGTGAAGGCGAAATATCTGTACTCCCGCCATAGCAAATTCTGAAAAATATGATCTAAATTTAGGATCCTCTTCCGTCAAATTTTTAAAGTGCACGAGCGGTCTTTCGTGCTCATAGATAATATCTATCATATTGTCGTAATTTTTTTGCAATCTTTCGATCATATACAATCACTCCTTGTGCTTCTTGTCAAGCACTGATTCATACAAATATAGAAAGGAAATGGATCTCCTGTTCCAAGTAAATATTCACATTCCGCAACGCACAGCTCATATTCGTCATCGTGGCATTGTTGCTCTTTATCATTATTACCTGCCCTTGCCGCCATAGCGACCAAACTTGCTAAAAAGCAAGAAACTAAAACTATTTTTCTCATAACATCTCCTTTATGAAAAATTTGCGAGATATTATCATTTTATATCTTAATATAAAATAAATTTATGTATAGCCGTTCTCATAATCTATGAAATTTAAAATAGCTTGCGATGTAGAATTTTAAAATCTCGCAAATTCGCAAAGGGCGCGAATTTGCGAGATGAAAGCGAGGGGTCCCGCTTAAATTTTATTTGCCGCAGCCGCATTTGCCCTGAGCGGCAAGCTTGCGGCGGATATAGGCGATTTTGCTTTGAAGCGGAAGGTGCTTAGGGCAGTTGTCCTCGCAGCCTAGCAGCGTCATACAGCCGAATACTCCGTCATCATCGCCGATTAGTTCGTAAAAATCCGCGTCGCTGCGTTTATCCAGCGCATCGATCTGAAAACGCGCTATACGGTTGATACCGACGGCGCCGATGAAATCCTTTCGCATTATCGCGGTACCGCAGCTTGCCACGCAGATGCCGCACTCGATGCAGCGATCCAGCTCGAAAACCTCCTGCGCGACCTCCGGCTCGACCTTCTCCTCAAGCTTAGAGATGTCGGCTTCGTGATCGGTGTGGATCCAGCTCTCTACGCGTTTGCTCATCGCGTTCATCCAGTTGCCGGTATCGACGCTGAGGTCTTTTAGCAGCTTGAAAACCGGAAGCGGCATAAGCTCGATCACGCCGTCCGGATAGTCCTTAGTAAGCGTGCGGCACGCAAGGCTCGGTTTGCCGTTTACGAGCATACCGCAGCTACCGCAGATACCCGCTCGGCAAACGAAGTCGAAGCTTAGCTCGGGATCAAATTTTTCCCTAATCACGTTAAGCGCGATAAACAGCGTCATTCCGTCGGTCTCTTCGAGCTCGTAAGTAGCGAAGTGCGGCTTTGAAATTTTGCTTAGCGGATTATACTTAAATGCCTTTATTGTTATTTTTCTACTCATATCCTATACCTGCTCTTTCGTTAGGTGCTTTGTATTTTGGCTGCAATTCATAATGCATCAATGCCTCTTGAATTTCATATCTGCCTTTGCCTTCGGCTTGCATTTTCTCGCGAATTTCATCGACCTCTTTTTGGCGCACGGCGCTTTCGGGATGCTCGATGATATTGCCTTTGGCGCCGTATCCGCGGAATGCAGGCGGCATCTCCATCTTCATAATATCAAGCGGCTCGTAGCTTAGAGTAGGCATAGTATCGCCCTCTTTCCAGTTTGCAAGAGTTCGTTTTAGCCAGTTTAGATCGTCGCGTTTCGGATAGTCCTCGCGGAAGTGCGCGCCGCGGCTTTCGGTGCGATCAAGCGCACCCTTGGCGATACAAAGCGCGAGCTTTAACATCTTCGGTACGCGGTAAGCCTCCTCAAGCTCCGGATTTCCGAAAAGCTCTTTATTGCTTACTTTGACATCCAAAGACTGCTTGTAAAGCTCCTCGAGCTCTTTTACGGCTTTGGCTAACCCCTCGCCGGTACGGAAGATCGCGCAGTGCTCCCACATCACGTCTTTCATCTTGTTTTTGATCTCGAATACGTTAAATTTACCCTCTTTTTCAAGCAGGCTTTTCATGTAGTTTTGCTCTTTATCTACGAATTTTTGTATATCGTGCGTATTGATATCGACATCGTGTCCTTGGCAATACTCCGCAAAATACTCTCCCACGATCATTCCCGCGACGACGGTTTCGGCGACGGAATTTCCGCCCAAGCGGTTAAAGCCGTGCATATCCCAGCACGCAGCCTCGCCGGCGCTGAAAAGTCCAGCCAGCGTTGGACTCTCGCCCGTAGCTTTTGTTTTGATGCCACCCATCGAGTAATGCTGCATAGGAAGGATCGGAGCCCAACCTTTACCGCGCTTTCTGCCCTGCTCGTCGGTTATTACTTCGGTGTCGGCAGGATCGATGCCGTTGAAAATCTCGCAAATTTCTTGCACGTCGCGTAAATTTTTCTCGATATGCTCGCGTCCGAGGATCGAGATATCAAGCCAAACGTGCTCGCCGTAAGGGCTCTTTACCCCCTTGCCTTTTCTTATATGCTCCATTATGCGGCGACTTACGACATCGCGGCTAGCAAGTTCTTTTTTCTCAGGCTCATAATCCGGCATAAAGCGGTAGCCGTCCACGTCGCGTAAAATTCCACCGTCGCCGCGGCAACCCTCGGTAAGCAGAATTCCGCTCGGAACAATAGGTGTCGGATGGAACTGCACCGCTTCCATATTTCCAAGCTGCGCGACGCCGGTCTCAAGCGCGATAGCAGCACCTATGCCCTCGCAAACGACAGCGTTTGTAGTGTGTTTGTATACTCTGCCATAGCCGCCAGTAGCGATCAGCGTGCCCTTTGAGACGTATGCGATGAGCTCGCCGGTAACCAAATCGCGCACGATTGCGCCGTAGCAGCGGTTATTTGCATGAATTAGCGCGATAGCTTCCTTGCGATCGTGGATATCGACGTTGTGCTTTAGCGCTTCATTTGCAACGGCAAAAAGCATAGTATGTCCCGTAGCATCGGCGGTATAGCAGGTTCGCCATTTTTTCGTACCGCCGAAGTCGCGGCTGTGGATAAGCCCGTGAACCTCATCTTTTTCGGTGATCGTGGTCTTTTGAGCATTGATAATAGCGCTTCGCTCGCCTCTAGTAATCCTGGTCCAAGGAACGCCCCAGCCCGCAAGCTCGCGGATAGCCTTAGGCGCCGTTTGCGCAAACATCCTAGCGACATCCTGATCGCAGCCCCAGTCGCTTCCTTTTACGGTGTCGGCAAAGTGCACATCCTCATTGTCGCCCTCGCTCATCTTGGAATTTCCCAGAGACGCCTGCATGCCGCCTTGAGCTGCCGCAGAGTGTGAGCGCTTAACAGGGATTAGACTCAAAACGATGGTGCTAAGCCCCTTCTCGCCGGTAGCGATCGCAGCTCTTAAGCCCGCCAAGCCGCCGCCAATAACTAAAGAATCGCAATATATTACATTCATCCTAAGCTCCCTATTCTAAACTTAACCATTTGAAATCGGCGATTATCGAAAGCAAGAAAAATGCACCCCAAACGATGAAAACCGTCTTTTTGATGAGGGCTCTTTTCCTTTGAATTTCAGCCTTCGTGCCGTCTATGCTGATCCATTTCATATAAAGCCTATAAATTCCAATACTAGCGTGAGTTACTACGAAAATCAATAAAACGAAATAAAATAAATGAAGCTGTCCGAATCTAGCAATAGCAAGATCTGCAGTAATTTTCGGACCGAATACGATCATTAAAATATGAGCCGCCGCAAAGAAAAATAGGAAAAATCCCGTCCAAAACTGAAACCACCAAAGCGTCGTGTCGCAATGCTTCATTCGCATTTTGTGCGCTTTAAACGCCCTGTAAGCGGCGTAGTTAGCTGGAAATTTTCTCATCGCCAAAAACGCGTGAACTACGAAAATCACAAAAATTACAAAAGCGACGATGTTTGTAACGAAATAAATTCCGCCCGGTTCGGCGAAATGTACGACGCCCTCAAACGCGCCCTTACCGATCAAAATCGTGCCGGTAAATATCATATGACACAGCATAAAACAGGCCAAAATCAGCCCGCTGATGCTTTGCGCCACGTCTTGCAAAGCCATAATGCGGCTCTTTTTGCCGTCTATGGATCTGCCCGTAAAGCCTTCAATGCGACCTAGCATAGGTTCTCCTTAAAAAAGATGATTATAAATCCCCGCTAAACGAAAATTTACATTTTTGTAAAGAGATTATATTACTTTTTAACTTTAGATTAATTTAATTTCTGCAAATTAGTTTTTTCTTCAAAGACTGCTTTAAGAAAACTGCTATCAAAAACATCACCAAAGATAAAATTTGCCCCATTGATAAATTCAAAAATATAAAACCGAGCCCATCATCCGGCTCTCTAAAAAATTCTACGAAAAATCTAAACGCCGTATATAGCATCGCATACAGACATATCAGCTCGCCGTTAAATTTCTTAAATTTACGGTAGAAAAATAAAATCACGAAAATTACCAATCCTTCCAAAACCGCTTCGTAAAGCTGGCTTGGGTGACGCAATGTGCCGCCTACCAAAATCCCCCACGGCTCGCTCGTCTCGCGCCCGAAAAGCTCCTGATTTAAAAAATTTCCCACGCGCCCGAAAAAATACCCAAGCGGCACGCTAAGCGCCACGAGATCGAGCAGCGCCCACATATCGGTTTTAAATTTTTTGCAAAACCAAACCGTCGCAATCACGAATCCGACGACCGCGCCGTGATAGCTCATACCGCGAATGCCCACGAACTCGCCGTTATGAAAGGGGTTGAAAATTTGCCACGGATGGCTGAAATACCACGCCGCCTCGCCCGAATAAATCGCGATGTATCCCAGCCGCGCGCCCAAAATGACGCCAACCTCGACCCAGATAAAGTAGCGATCAAGCATCTTATCACTAAAGCCAAGGCCGTCTTTTTTTACAAAATACTTTGCCATAAATAGCGCCGTAAGTAGCGCCAAAACATACATAATGCCGTACCAGTGCACGTTTATGCCAAACGCACTGAATGCCACGGGATCAAAGTGGGCGTAAATTTCGTTCCAGTAATTCAAATTTTTCCTTTGTTTTAAATTTTAAAATTTAACGGCGAACATCGGACGCTGCGTGACGCATGCTCGGTAAAAGACGCAAAGCGGCGCAAGTGCTAGGCGCCAAACCCTAGTTTTCGAACGCTCGATCACACGCGCGAAACACGTAATGCGCGGATGCTTAGCGATAGCGTCAAACGATGCACAGACCACCTCGCATGAAATTTCAAGCGGTGGCGCCAGATGGGACGCAAGGCGCCTCACGTAAAGCACCGAGCGGCGATACCAGACAACATACGAAGCGACACGCAAAGTAGCGCGACGCGGACAAAGCACGCAGCACCCTAATGCATGCGGCGTAAAACGAGAGCACCGGACGCCGAGCAAAACTCGCAGTGCGCGCAAAACAAACATCAGGCAGCACATATGCAAAATACCGAATGCCGCGCAGAATTTAAAACGGCGCGCGCGATACGACAAATGCCGACACGCAAAAACCGCAAGGCAGCTACTTTGCATCCGCGCAGATAAAATCCGCTTGCCTCGCTTAGCTTGTCGCGCCTGCAGGAGCTGTACCGGCTATAGCGCAAGAAATCCCGAAAGCAAGCTTTAAATTCTATCTCTACGCAGCACTCTCCGTGTCGAACGCGCAAAAAAACACCGAGCGCGCGTTTTAAATTTTAAATTTTAAATTCCAAGCCCCAGCGTCTCTTTCACCACGCGGCAAAAATCCGCCAAAAACCACCCAAGCGCCTTGTAGTAGCTGCTTTTGGCGTTTATCTGCACGTGCGTAGCAAGCGCGGAAAAGCTAGGAATGATAAATTGCGCCAGATAAAGCGTCAAAATTTTATGCGATTTCGCGTCCGTGTTTTGCTTAAAAATCATGGCAAGCAGCGCTAGCATATTGGCCGCATGAGCGCTTTTAAGCTCCGCGAAAGGCTTTTTGAAGCGGCATTTTTCATAAAACAGCTCCACTTCGCTTTCGCTTATGAGCTTGAAAAAGTCCATCTCAAACGCCTCTTTTAGCGCCTCAAAATCGCGCCCGAGCGCCGCATAGTCCTCGCCCTGCACCTTTTGCCAAAGCTCGTGACCGTTTTTGTTCTCGATATTTTTGTTTACGATGATCCAGTTTTTGCCCAAGCCGCGCAACTTCTGCTCATCTATCACGCCCCTAAAATTCGTTGCAAAGATTATGCAGATCACCGAGTATAGCTCGCCTAATTTCATCTTTTTCCTTTAAATTTAATCAAATTTCGCTTGCCTTTTTTAGCTTTTCGATGCCGAATTTTTCCCAAATCCTGCTTAAAGATCGATCTAAGCTCTGCTGCTTTTTATCGATCTCGCCAAAAAGCAGCGAGCTGCCCGATTTGCCGCTAAAATTTGAAAGATTTAGCGCTACGTGGATTATCTGCGCGCCTTTTTTCACGTCGCAGAGCCTAAACAGCTCAAGCGCGGTCTCGCTCAGCAAGCTTAGGCTAAAAGCCCTATCCTGGCTGATCTGGTGCGAAAACTCCTCGCGCGATTTGTAGCGGATCTTTAGATCATACGTCGCGGGCTTTAGGCCCCTTGCGAGCACTTCGCCCGCCAAATGGCGCGCCAAAATTAAAATTTTACGCCGCAGCTCGTCCCGATCGGCGCACGGCGCGAAGCTGCGCCCAAAGCCGATGCTTTTGCGCTCGCGCTTTGAGACGACCTCGCCCTCATCCTCGCCGCTAAGGGCTGCGAAAATTTTCCTGCCGTTTGCGCCCATTTTTTGAAAAATTTCTCTGTGCCTTAGCGCGTCGCCGAAGCTTACGATGCCGTATTTACCGAGCGTTTTTTGCGCCGCTTTGCCGATGCCAAAAAATTTCGCTACCGGCACGGCAGATAGCTCGCGCGCAATTTGCGATTTTAAAATTTGACGCACGCCGAAGGGCTTAGCAAGGCTCGTGGCGAGCTTTGCGATGAGTTTTGCTTCGCTAAGCCCGACGCTACACGGAAGACTAAAGCGGCGCATAATTTCGCTTTGCAAAAACGCAGCAAAGCTCAGTGCGTCCGCGTCGTATGCCGTGCCGCGTAAATTTAGAAAAAACTCGTCGATGCTAAATTTTTCGATCTCGGGCGTAAAGTTTAGTAAAAACTCATAAATTTCGCGTGAAGCTTTTCGGTATTCGCCATGTCTGGCGCGCACCAAAATGAGCTGTGGGCACAGAGCAAGCGCCTGTTTTACGGGCTGAGCCGAGTGCACGCCGTCCGCTCTGGCCTCATAGCTCGCGCTTAAAATCACACTTCCAAGCTCGCTCTTGCCGCCGAAAATCTCCTCGTCGCCGCCTCCGACGACCGCGATCTTTTTGCCCGTAAGCGCGGGATCGGCAAGCCTCGCTACAGAGACGAAGAAGCTGTCCAAATCGATGTGAGCTATCAAACTATGTCGATCCCAAAACCGCTAAGCCCCGCGTAATCTTTCGGCTCGCTCTTGCTTAAAATTTTAATTTTTCTCACGCCCAGATGCGCTAAAATTTGCGCTCCGATGCCGAAGCTCTTAAAATCGGCGCGATTTTGCGCGGATTTTAGCATCAAAAGCACGCCGCCTTCTTTGCGCAAAATGTCCAGATCGCGCATGAAATCGTTAAATTTAGCATCGCTTAAAAATTCCAGATCGCTTGAAATTTTATGAAATTTCACGTTCGTCTGCGCGCTCTTTCCCAGCTCGCCGAAAATATAGGCGCGGTGCTCGTTGCCCTCGTGATCGCTCACGTCGTAAAATTTCGCCACCTCGCCGCACAGCATAGCGCTTTTGGGCTCGCTAAATTTAACGAGAGTTTCGTGCTTTAGGCGATATTGCACGATCTGTGCGACCGAGATCATATTTATATCGTGCTGCGCGCAGAATTTTTCCAGATCGTCCCTGCGCGCCATATCGCCGTCGTCTTTGACGATCTCGCAGATCACGGCGCTTTGCGAAAGCCCCGCCAAACGGCATAGATCCGTAGAGCCCTCGGTGTGCCCCGTGCGAGCGAGCACGCCGCCGCTTTTGGCGATAAGCGGGAAGATATGTCCCGGACGGACGAAATCATCCGCACGAGCGCCCACGCGCGACATCAGCTCGATCGTCATATTGCGCTCATACGCACTTACGCCCGTCTTAGCGTCCTTCGCGTCGATCGTGACGGTAAAGGCGGTCTCGTGGCTCGAGGTGTTTTTATCGACCATCAGGCTTAAACCCAGCTGCTCCGCTATCTGCGGGCTAAGCGCCACGCACAGCACTCCGCGAGCGTGCGTAATCGCAAAATTTACCTTCTGCGCGCTGCTAAATGTGCTCGCAAACACCAAATCGCCTTCGTTCTCGCGATCGACGTCATCGACCATAACGAGCATTTTGCCGTTTTTCAGATCCTCGATCGCCTGCTCTACGCTAACCATTATCTCTCCTCATCAATAAAATCATCAAAAATTTATTTTAAAATTTGAGCTACTAAAACCTACATTAAATTTTTCCTTATATGTCTTAAATATAAACATACCCATACCCCCAGCATTCCACACCAAAAACTCGGCATGCCTTTTTTGCGCCTTTTCATAATCTTCAGGTCTTCCGTGGCCGTCACCAGCTTTATTTCGAACTTCACCTATACCGCTTATAATTGCACTCATACCGCCCAAAATCTGCTTGAAAGATTCTTCTTGGTATTTTTCTGGCGCAAAATCTAAAATTTCACTAACTTTTTTATATAGATCGTGCAAGCTACTATTCTTTTCATTAAAATCAATTTTTTGATCCTTTAAAATATACTTTAATATGCTTTCCAATAATGTCCTTGATAATGTTATAGCCCCCTCAGGATCATTAATCAATCTTTCTAGAGCTTTTTGCCATATATCTTGTATATGTTTATTATCAAAAACTATATTTTCTTTTAAAATAGCGTTTATAGGATTAAATTCTTTGTCTATATATTCTTCTCTTTCTTTATAACTACCTTTTTCTTTTATAAAAGTATAAAAACTTTCAATATTTTCATAATGTTTTAAAAACGATGGCACAAGATTTTCTAACTCTGGTATGCCAAGAACCCTCTCTCTCATATATTTATAGCCAATAAATCTTTCCCTTCTAGAAGCATTTTTTAACCCAATTTTTAAATGCTTTATTAATTCCTCATTATCGAACTCCCTAATAATGCGGCGTTCGTTATTTTCTTCTTCACTAAAACACATTTTTTCTCCTTAAATTTAAAATATTATTTTATCGTTTCTATCGACGATAGTTTTGCGATCGCCCAGATTAATTTTAACCCAGTCGCCACTTAAAACTTTCACAAGTTCTGCCTCTTCGTAAAACATCAGCTTTAAAATTTCATTATCCTCATCATCGAGCAATCCCCATTGATTCTCTTTTTGACTTTAACATACCCCCTTTGCAATATATAACTTAATCGTATATATCAGATATCCAATCTCTGCGTTACGATCTCGTTCGCGGTATTCATATATATAACTTAATCGTATATATCAGATATAGCATCACCAAAATACGTACGTCATCATAGATATAAGGAATAATCTCCTCTTCTCTTTGATTTATGACACCCCATTTTCCATCTTTTTCTACTGCAACTAAAATCATCTCAATCCTCCGTTTTAAATTTTGATTTCTGCGTAAGCCGCTTTTAGTTTTTCAAAAAGCGGGGCGAAAGAAACGCCGTTTACGCGGACGTTTGCTATCGTCGTGATGAAATTCGTATCGCGCTGCCACCGAGGCACGAGATGATAGTGTACGTGCTCGGCTATGCCAGCACCCGCGGCAGCACCGAGGTTCATCCCGATATTTACGCCGTTTGCGCCCAGAGTGCGCTTTAAGATCCCCACTCCGGCGCGCACGTAGCGGCTCATCTCCACCCACGTATCGTCGCTAAGGCACTCGATATTATCGACGTGCTCGTAAGGTATGACCATAAACGCGCCCGGGCTGTAAGGGTAGAGGTTCATCACCCCGAAGCAGTGCTGCGCGCGAAAAAGCACGCCGTTGCGATCGTCGAACGCCGCATCCGCCGCCGCGTCGCAGAAGGGACAGCCGCTTCTTTTTTCGGTAAAATACTCGCTTCGCCAAGGGGCGCAAAGATAATCCATCTCTTTTCCTTTCTGAAATTCCAAAAATTCTATGGAATTTTAAAATTTGCATTTCGCAAAATTCTATGAAATTTGGAATTTAAAACTTCTAAATTTCATAGAATTTTAAATTTACGTAGCCCGCGCTTGCTCGCACGATGCGGAGCTAAGCACGCGACGGAACGCGCTTTGCAATCGCGGGGCACTTCGGCGCAATACGCACTCTGTGAATCAAAGCCCGCGGCGGGCATTGGTGCGCATTTGACGGACACTCATCGCGCGGCAAACATAGCGTCTAAGTCCGCACCGTAGCCGTTCGCACAGCGTGCGATAACAAGCTCGCGATGCCAAAGCGTAGCACGTACGCCTACGCGGCATACAATATCTAATCTACGCAGTCGTTTGCACGGCGCATTATAACAAAACTTTGACGCACTCACAGGCGCGGTACGCGATGCCAAACCTGCGCTGCAATCACCATCACAACACGCGGTAAAATTTAACGCGGCGCGGGCACGGCGCAGTCGCAATACAGCCAAGGCTCAATCGCATAGTATCGCAGACGAGGCGGCTTAGATCGCGAGCTACGATTAAATTTACGGCGCCGTATATAATCGCCAAGACCGGGCTTGCGTAAGCGTACGACATGCAGGGCATTACGGCAAACGCGCAATCCTAAGCAGTCAAATTCCGCAAGCGCAAACCCACCTGCGCGAAGCTATGCAAAGCGCAAATTTAAACCTCACTCCGCAGCCGCTCGCGCAGCGCACACGATAATGAACTCACGACGCCAAAGCGCAGCGCGGATGCTCGTACGGCGCGCAACACCAAAGCGCGGCATGCGATATTAGATCGCGCGGCGGCGCTAAATTTAAAGAGCCATTAAATTTTAAAGTCCGCCGAATTTTAAAATTCACTGCCTTAAAATTTCGCTCCGTTCGCTAAATTAAACCGCTCGCTTCGGGTTTAAGCTTGCGCGATCAAACGAGCCAAATTTAAATTTTGCCGCCAGCACCGAGCTTTATCTCGCGCAGTGCCGCGCCGACGTCATTTTGGCGCATAAAATGCTCGCCGATCAAAAACGCATCTACGCCCGCCTCGTGCAGGCTTTTAAGCTGCTCGTGCGAGTGCAAGCCGCTTTCTGCGACGATGATCTTGCCGTTTGGAATCAGCGGTATCAGCCGCTCGCTCAGGCTCGTATCGACCTCGAAAGTCTCTAAATTTCGATGGTTGATGCCGATAATATCGGCACCTGCGAAAACCACTTTTTTCAGATCGTCCTTATCGTGGATCTCGCACAGCGCCTCAAGCCCCAGCCTGCGAGCAAACTCGAGTAGTTCTCTTAGCTCCTTGCGCTCAAGCGCTTTGGCGATCAGCAGAATAAAATCAGCGCCGTAAATCAGCGCTTCGAGGATCTGATAGCGATCGACGATGAAATCCTTGCGCAAAATGGGCGTACGAGTGTAGCGGCGGATCTGCGGGATAAACTCCAAATCGCCTCTGAAATAATGCGGCTCGGTAAGCACCGAAAAGGCGCTCGCACCTGCATTTTCGTACTCCACCGCAAGGCTTAGCGGCTCAAAATCCTCGCGGATGATCCCCTTGCTCGGGCTTGCCTTTTTAATCTCGGCGATGATGCGAAGCGGATCCTTCTTATCGCTTCTAAGCGCGCTTATGACATCGCGCGGCTCGTAGGGATTCGCGCTTAGCGAGCGACCGAGCAGATCCTCGGGCAGTCTTTCTTTACGAAGCGCCAGATCCTCGCGAGTGCGTTTTAAAATTTCATCCAAAATCATCGCTACTGCTTTGGTGTCTGGATTTTAGAGCCGGCAGGCTCTTTCGACGTAGAATTTTGCTCTGGCATAAAATCCCGCCTCGATACGGAATTTTGTCTTGACGAGGCAGAATTCTGCGCGGCGGAATTTATAGGCGTCGCAAAATTTTCAGAAGCCGCGGAATTTGGTGTCTGGTTTTGAATCGCGGAATTTGCAGACCCGGCAGAATTTTGCGAAGCGGAGTCTTTTGGCGTTAAATCACGCGTTGCAGCGGAGCTCGGACGTGCGGAATCTAACACAGAGCTTTCGGGCGCCGTAGATTTTATGGAATTAGGCGAAGGGGTTTTTATTGCCGGGCTTTGCGGCGCCTGATCTTTCGGCGCGGAGCCTTTTATCGTAGCGGGGTTTTGCGATATAGAATTCTGCGGCGCTACGCCTGTGCCAGCGGCGCACGCATCGATCGCCTCCAAATGCTCTTTGCCTTCGGGGGAATTAAAAAATTCTGCGTCTTTGATCTTAGCCATTTCATTTTTAGCCTTGTCGCACTCGCCAAGCTTGTAGTATCCCCAAGCAAGCGAGTCCAGATAATACGGCGAGTCGGGGTCTTTTTGCAGAGCGCGGCGGACGAGCTCGATGCCCTTACGAACGTCTAAATCGTGATCTATTAGGATGTAGCCGTAGTAGTTTAGATGCACGGGGTCTTTAAGCTGCGGCGCGATATTTTCAAATTTTGCCACTACGTTAGATAGGGTCTTGGCATCTACGTTTTTGCCCGCGCTTTCATATTCGTAGATCGCCTCGATCGCCAGAAAGTCGTAATTTTTGGTCTTCATAAACTCATCGCGCGCCATTTTAATCGCGGTTTTATAGTCTTTTTTATGCGCGTAGGCATCGATTAGAAGCTCGCGCTTGTAGTCATATTTCTTCAAAAGCTCGATTATTTTATCAAAGTCGTTTGAGTAGTAATAAATCGCTATCATATCGTCCAAGAATTTATTATCCCCTTTGGCTTCATACAGCGCTTCATCGATCTTAGCGACATCCAAATAGCGTTTATTCGCGCGATACACATCAGCTAGCAACTCGCACGCCATACCCTGGGCGCAGCCGTAGATGCGCCTGTGCGTCTCGATGATGCGGATCGCTCCGTCCGAATCATCGAGTTTATTTAGCAGCACGTCGCATAATCTGATGAGATTTTCGTCGGTTTTGTCTAGCTCATAGGCTTTTTCAAAGTAGGTTTTGGCTAAAGTAAAATTCTCCATCGCATAATATGTCGCCGCTAAGATCGCGTAACTACGCGAAACTGGATCTACGGTTACTAGCTTAAGAGCAGCGGTATTGGCATTTAGATTATCTTTAATGCCTAAGTAGTAGCCGATCTTTACTCGCAGATACTCAGAGTCTGAGCTTAGGCTCTTTTCGCCGAGCTTTAAATAACGCGCCGTATTTTTGCGATCTTTGATCGCAAAAGCAGTCTTTAGCGCTTCTAGCAGATAAACGGACGAGCCCGTTTTATTGTATGCCTTTTCGTATAAAAACATCGATGCGACTGGATCTTTATGCAGTAGCTCCAAAGCTGTAAGCAAATCGAAATTTAGCTCGGCGTCTTCTTGCGCTCGCATCGCGTGGTTTAGCTTTTCTTTGGTTATACTTTTAGCGCTTACGCCGCGATTTATCAAGCTCTTTTTAATTGCATCTTTTGCACCGTTTTTTGTGCCAATGCTGGAATTCTTATCAGACGCCTTTTTATCCGTAACGGACTGCTTCGCTGCTGCAGCATTCGCCCCCCTCTCCGCGCTTAGATACTGTGGCGCTAAAATCATCGTCGCGATTAAAATTCCGCTTAAAACCTTACCCCGATACATTCTTCCTCCAATTCTTTAGTATGCGTTTTAAAATATTCCCAAAACGGGAAGCTACGACACTGCTTCGGACGCAGCTCGTAAATCCCGCAGTTGCGCCGCGCTTCGTCAAAAAATACGCACGCCAGGCCGCCTTCAAAGGGCTTTTCTTTTACGCTAAATTTAGCGCCTATTTTTTGTAAATAAATTTCTTTAATCCTTGCGGGCGAAATTTTAAATTTTGCCGCCAGCGCCGCAATCTCACTCTCATCTATCCAGATATAGCCGCTCTCTCCTGTGCAGCACTTACCGCCGCAGCGCTCACACGCGCTTGCATCGAAGCTAAAGCCGAACTCACTCATAATCTACGCTCGTCAGATCCGCGCTTTTGTAGATCGCGTGGGCTTGTGCGGTGCGCTTTCCGTGCGCACTAGCATAGATCGGAATGGTGATCTCACAGGGCGAGCGCGAGTTCTTACGAGCCTGCAAAAGCGCGAGCTTAGCGGGCCTTGAAATGTCGGGATAGACAAAACCAAGCCTCGTCAAATTTAGCCTAAACTCGCCCAAAAGCTCGCAAATTTTAGCTAGCTTGCCCGCCTCGTAGCAAAAAATAAGCGTACCGCCAGGCTTAAGATGAGCATTCGCAGATCGCACGAAATCCCGTAGGCTAAGGCTTGCTGCGCTCTTACTAAGCGCCATATGAGGCTCTTTGCTAAGCGAAATGCGCTCTCGATAAAAAGGCGGATTTGAGACGATAAAGTCAAAACGCTTTTTGCTTTTAAACTCCGCGAAATCCGCGTGCAAAATCTCGGCAGGCAGATCGTTTTGCAAAGAATTTAGCCTTAAGATTTCTAAATTTCGCTCTTGAATTTCTAGCAAGCTTAGATTGATGCTTTTAAAATCGCGTTTTAGCAAAAGCCCTAAAATTCCACATCCTGCGCCCACATCCAGCACGTCGCCGTATATCGCTCGCGGATTTAGCGCGCTTTTTAAACTACGCTCATCGCAAACTGCAAACCAGTCGTCACGCAAGCACTCCGCAGTAAAATCCTCGCGCACCTTGGCGCCTTTAAATTTGCTCGCGAAATCTTTATCGTGCGTCTTTTTAGATTCTAAAGGCTGCGCGATTTGCTCGTCACAAATTTTAAAATTTTCACCGCTTGCGATATCAGGCTTTAAAGTATGCCAGGCTTCGTCGTTTTGAAAATAGGAATTTTTATAGCGCTCGCTTTGAAATTTCTCCTGAAATTCCGCTTGAAATTCCTTTTTAAATTCCGCCTTAAGTTCAGCGCAGCCCTTACTTCCAAAATCGCGATCATTCCCCACGCTATGGTTAGCGGCATACGACTCTTCTTTGCTAAAAGCGCAATCCTCGGCGCAAAATCCCGCTTCACCGCCTGCGAAATCCGAAGCGCAAAACTGCGCATTAAAGCCTCCATCTGTCGCGTCTTTAAATTCCGCACCGCAGCCCAGCGCCCAAGAGCCATTTTGCGATGCTGCGTCAGCTTTACGCACGCCTGAGCTTCTTATAAAATTCCACAAAAAAATCGTATCGCTCGTGTAGCGATAACCCTTTTTTGGCTGATAAAGCCTCATCTGCGGATATTTTTGATGATGGTATGAGCGTGATTTATCGCCACCACGATCGATCCGCCGCTTCTGCTGATGAGATCTCCGCCGACGTAAAGCCCACTAGTGGCGGTTTGAAGATTTTCATCCACGATCGGCACGCCGTTTTCATCGTAAGCGATGCCGCATTTTTTAAGAAAATCAATCGGGCTCGTGCCGCCGATCGCGTATATCACGCGGTCAAATACGAGCTCGGTGCCATTATCAAATTTTACCAGCACCTTGCCGTTTTCATTCTCAAGAGCCTCTATATCGATGCCTAAACGTAAGATGATGTTGCCGTATTTGGTCTCGCGCATTACGTCGCTTTCGTTCGTCTCGTTTAGGCGGGTAAATTTAGCCTTGCGATAACAAAGCGTCACGACATTGGTCCTACATAGCGCTATAGCGTATTCCGCAGCTGAGTTACCGCCTCCGACGACTAGAATTTTTTCATTAATCGTGCATTTATCAAGATTGAAATTTACGCGTTGCGTGATCGAAGGCGGAATTTTATAAGCGGGCTTATTGGGCTTGCCCATCCTGCCAATTGCAACGATGACGTTGCGCGCGCGGTATCCAGCCGAGCTAGTCGTGATATAAAACTCATCTGCGTGCTTTTCGATCTTTTCGACCTCACTTTTGAAATTCGTATCAATTTCGTCGCTATCTAAGAGCTCGTCGAAATAATTTAGCACGCTCTCTTTCGTGCCGGTTTCAAACGAAATAGAGCCGCGCGTCTCGCTGTCAAAGCCCTTATATTCTTTATCTACGCGCTTTTTATCTTTGTAAAACTGCCTAATCGTTTGAGAGTGGTTGTCGCCTTTTTCAAGCAGAAGCACGTGCGCAAGCCCGTTTCTTTTGGCTTCTACTACGGAAGCGATGCCGCAAGGACCGCCGCCGATCACCGCCAAGTCGTAAACGTCTATCATAAATTTCCTTTAATCTTTTAAATTTCATACGAAATTATAGTAAAAATTCCATTAAAATCAGTGGAATTTCCTAGCAATTTCGCAGCTTAAATTTAAAATTTTAACGCTTTAAGATGCTTGCTTGGCTAAATTTGAAAAGACATAATTTTCTCCGTTTAAATTTTAAATTTCACGGCGCCAATCCGTTTATAAAAGCTCATGCGGCAAAAGCGGCGAATTTAAAATTTTACTTCGCCAAGATGGAATTTTGCGAGCTAAGATAAAGCGGTAAGGGCGGCAAATTTTAAAATTTCACCGCCCAGGCAGGGGTTTTTAGTAGAAGCTTTAAGGCTAGTTAAAATTTAGCGTATATTTTATGCTAAAGTTAAATTCCATATCTTTCTCGACCTTTGGAAAGCTACCTTTGGTGCGCTCGACCGCGCTTAACGCGCCCTCATCAAGCGAATCGACATTAGAAGAAGACGTAACGCGAAGACCCTTAACATCGCCACTTGCCGTATAGGTAAAGTGCACGCCTACGACGCCGATTTTACGCATACGTTGCGCATTTTTTGGATAGTGCGACTGCGCGTAGCGAGAAATGATGGCGAAAATTTTCTTGCCGACATCGCTATTGCTAGGATCTCCGCGGCTTGTTATAGCGTCGCTACCACCACCTGCACTACTAGAGCCGCCGCCCCCGCCGCTACCCAGCGAAATAGGCTTTGTCGGGTCAAACTTAGCCGTTAAATTCCTATCGCTGCTTTGAACTTTATGCTCTTTTTTTGGCTTAGGTTTTTCGATCGGTTTTGGTTTTTCTACCGGCTTTGGCTTAGGCTTTTCGACCGGTTTTGGTTTTTCGACTACAGGCTCTGGTATAGGCTCCGGTTCAGGAATCGGCTCGGGCTCCGGTATTGGCTCCGGCTCAGGCGGAGTTGGTTCCGGTTCGGGCTCCGGCGGAGTGGGCTCTGGCTCAGGATCCGGTTCGGACTGATCGGAAGGAGGCGGGATATTGGGCTCATCGGAGATATCGCCCTGCTTGGCATCATCCATTATGCTATCGATGGAAAAGGCTATCATATCGGGCATGCTAGGCGGCTTCGGTGCCGACGATAAAAGAGCAAAAACACCCACAGCGATGGTGCAATGCAGCACCAAAGATACGATAAAACCTACTGCGCTATCTTTATTCATTGCTCTTTTTCGGTCACGATCGCAAATTTTTCATGGCCTGCCTTTTTTAGGACATCCATGATAGAAATGAAAGAGGAAAATTTCGAGTCTTTATCGTTTTTCAATACGACAAGATCGTTTTTATCGAGCGCGGCAATTTTTTTCTCAAGCTCATCCTCGCTTATTGCGACATCGTCTAGATAAATTTTAGATTCGCTATCTACTTTGATGGTAACTTTTTTATCCTCTTGCGGATTTTGCGAGCTTGAAGAAGATGGAAGATTTACCTTAATATGCCCCTGCGCAATAAAAGTCGAGACACTAAGCACGATCGCTAACAGCACCAGCATAATGTCGATGAACGGGACGATATTTAGCCCGTCTCGTCTAGGAATGCTCATTTATTTAACCTCATCGTAGCGGTTTAGAAGCACATCTACCTTGCGGACAAAGCCATTGTAGATGATGAGCGTAGGCACGGCGACTACTAGACCGGTAGCGGTAGCTTTAAGGGCAAGCGAAAGACCTTGCATGATAGCCTTGGTATCGATACCGCTTGCAGTACTCATATCAAAAAAGGTGATCATAATGCCGATGACAGTGCCTAAAAGACCGATGTACGGTGCATTTGAATAAACAATATAAAGTGTCGTTAAATTTTTTGTCAGAGCCTCTTCATATAGCGCCTTGCTTTTGTAATCGCTCGCCTTAACCTTCGAATAAAAAAGCAGCCTTTCGATAGTAAACCACACGACTAAAAAGCTCATAAATCCGAGGATTGCGAAGATAAAGTAATCCACGTAACGCGCCAAAAATTCCATAATGCCCATAAGCTCTCCTTAAAAATTTTAAAAATTTTTATAAATTCAGCAAAGCACCTTGCCAAAAAATGAGCGATTTTATCAAAAGTAGATTTAATTTTTACTAAAATTTTGATGAGCGATATTTAAATTATATTTTATCATTTAGCTTTATTTAATGATAACAAAGCATTCGGAGATAAAATTCTAATGATTTTAAAATGTCTTGATAATTAATACAAAATAAAGGATTAATTTTATATTATTCGCAGTTTTTTAATCTCATTATCATTTAGGAGTTTCGTATGAAAAAATTTCATCTGGCTTTGTCTTTGTGCGCGGTTCTTTGTTTAAGCGCACAAGCAGACGAGAAATCAAGCGCTACGGGCGCGTCCAAAAGCAAGGATTCAAATACGCAAAGCCTAGGCGTAATCGAAGTTACTAGCGATTCTAGCACGTCTAGCACCGTGGATGATGTCAAAATCAACACCCGCAATGCCACGCTCGTAAAAGATGTATTTCGCGATATTCCGGGCGTTTATGTAGGCGGTACCAACGGCATGAATCAAAAAATTTATATGCGCGGCGTAAGCGATCGCGGTCTAAATATCACGATTGACGGCGCGAAGCAAAACGGCAATACCTTCCATCACAACGCCGATTTACTAATCGATCCTGATCTTATCAAAGCCGTAGAGGTCGATGTAGGCGCGCGCTCAGTCGTGAACGGCTCGGGCGCCTTGGGTGGCTCGGTAGCTTTTAAGACTGTGGATGCCAACGACCTGCTCGAAGAGGGTCAGGATATCGGCGCGAAGCTCAAGGCGGGCTATACGAGCAACAACGAAGGCTATTCGCAAAGTGCGATGCTCTACGGCAGGGCATTTGATAGCCTAGATATGCTTGCTGCGTTTAAGCACTACGGATACGGCTTCGGCGAATCCGGCAACGGCAAACCTACGGGTGGCGACGGCAACGATATAAATTATTTATTAAAAGCGGGCTATAGCTTTTTGGATTTTCATAAAATTTCGCTATCTACCGAGCATATGCAGTATAAAGGTCTCTATCCGCTGCGACCGGAATTCGGCTCATGGCTAAACGGACAGCTGGATAACCGCAAATACGAGCGCGATACACACACGATCAAATACACGTATAATCCAAGCGACCTGCTAGAGTTCGACATCACGGGATATTACACCAAGCATCAACGCATCGGATCGACTTCAACGAACGTAAAATGGGGCGTCGAGACCAAAGGCGGCAAAATCGGCGCTAAGAGTAAATTTGAAACGGGCGATCTGGCTCATACGCTACGCTACGGCTTTGATTACTACCGCTCCGAAAACTACGTTAAGCCCGGCAATCTACGCCCCGAGAAGGTCGATAATTATAGCTTTTATATCGAGGATGCTATGCACTACGGCGGACTTACGGTAACTCCTGGCGTGCGCTACGAAAGGCACGAGCTAAAGACTTACAACGGCAGAGGCGCTAATATCTCTAGCTACAAATATAAATTTGACGAAGTAAGCCCCGCCTTGGCGCTTGATTACGAGATCGGCGCAGGATTTGGGGCGTTTGCGAGCTATGCGCGGGTATTTAGAGGACCTGACGTAATGGAGAGCATGATGGCTGCGGGCACTAGCCGCGGCAGACCACTAAGCTGGATGGCTAACGAAAATTTAAAAGCCACTACGGGCAACGCCTACGAAATAGGCGGTCGCTACAAAAGCGAGCTAGGAGAGAATTCCTCGGTAAGCCTAACCGCAAAATATTTCAGGACGGAATATAAAAATCTCATCGTAGATAACAACGCGGCGGGCGGAATCGTCGGCTGCCCGGGAGGCGCACAGGGCACCTTATGCAGGGCTAATGCAGGCGGTGCGGATATTGACGGCGTCGAGCTTTACGCAAGATTAATATTAGATGATTTGAGCCTTGCTGCGGGTTACACCCACCAGCACGTAGAATATAAAGACCGCGTGCGCAGCGGCTCGGGCTATCTAAGCTCAAACATCATCGGCTACCGCGACTATGGCGATAAATACACCTTCAATGCCGAGTACGCAATCTCTGCGGCGGATCTACTGCTGGGCTATAACTTGCTCTTTTTCGACTCCAAAAACGTAGCCTCCGCAAATAGCGACGAAAAAACAAAAGTGCCTAGCTACGCGGTTCACGATCTATATGTGACCTACGCTCCGGATAGCGGGCGATTTAAAGGGCTTGAGATCAACGCGGGCGTTTACAATCTCTTTGATAAAGCCTACGCATCGCACTCGCAGCGCAGCGCCGATTTTACTGGAGATTCAAATGCTATCGACTGGGAGCCGGGACGAAATTTCAAGCTAAGCGTGGCGTATAAATTTTAAAGCTTACGCGAGATGACGGTACGAAATTTTGCACGCTAAAGCGACGAAATTTTAAAAATTCAAAACCCTTGGAATTTCAAAATTCTAAGGGTTTTATAAATTTGAAATTCTTAGACTTAGAATTTCAAGCTTTTAAATCTTACTAACAGAAATTTTCTCGTAAAATTCTTGCGAATAGCAAAATTCTCATTTGCAATAAAATTCTAGCTTGCAGCGAAATTCCCAAAATTCAAAGCGATATTCGCAGCGCTTCACATCCGAAGTTCGTTTAGAATTTATAAAATTCCTCCCGCTTAAAGCGCCGTCCGTTTACTCTTCGTCGTTAAAATTCCGTTTTAAATTTTACTTAAAAGGAGAGCCTTTGTTAAATTCTACTAAAAACGCCATTCGCGGGGCATTTTGGACGAAGCCTTTCATCGTTTTAGTGCTGCTTTTGCTGCTGTTAATTCCGCTAAGCTTTATCGATAATCTTACCTACTCCCGCTCCGAAACCAAGCAGCTCGCGCAGGATTCGATCCTCACGCCGGTGGGCGGCGAGCTGCAAATCCAGGGCCTTGCGATCGTAGTGCCCTATGCAGAGGTAATCGAAGCGATAGACAAAAGCAACAACGAGCTCGTAAAAAGGCGCGTAGAGAAAAATTTCATCATCGTGCCTAAAAACTACTCCCTCGCGGCGGAGATCGACCCCACCTATCTAAAGCGCGGAATTTTTCGCGTTCCGATATATAACGGCGACTTCGCGCTAAAAGCTGACTTTGAGGCGATAAACTATACCGAGCTCGGCGTCGATCCTGCGCGGCTAAATTTCGACGAAGCCGTGCTAGTGCTCGGTGTAGGTAATCAAAAATCCTTCACCGCTTCTCCTGCTTTAAGCTTAAACGGCAAGGAGCTTAAGCAATATCACGGAAACACCGAAGCTAAAATTTTCGATCGGAGTTTAATCTACAAGCTCCCCGCTTCCGCGCTGTCGTCTGATTTTAGCATCAGCGGTACGCTTAAAATTCAAGGCGGCGAGGCACTTCATCTAGCTCCGATCGCGCAAAATAGCCGTTTTGAAATTAGCTCTACTTGGGCATCGCCTAGCTTTGGCGGCGGCTTTATCGCCAAATCGCGCGAAGTAAGCGCTAGCGGTTTTAAAGCTTCGTGGGAAGTTACAGGCTTAGCCGCGGGCATTGCTCCTGCGTGGCTTGCAGATCAAGATGACCGCGTCGCTATGACGAACTGGCGCAGCAACGACGATAGAAATGATGCCGTAAGCATCGGCTTCATCGAGCCCGTGAATAACTACTCGCTTATTAAACGCTGCACGGATTACGCGTTGTTATTCTTAGCGGTGCCGTTTTTAGCGATCTTTTTGTGCGAGGTTTATACTCACGAGCGCATCCACCCGATCCAATACCTATTAATAGGACTTGAGGACGTCGTTTTCTACCTGCTAGTGCTTTCGCTCTCCGAACACATCGGCTTTGCGATCAGCTACGCTATCTCGGCGATCGCGGTAAGCGCGATAGTGTTTTTCTACGCAAGCGCGATTTTTAAAGGCGCGCGCTGGGGTATTTTCATCACTTGCGTTCAGCTCGTTTCATACGCGATCCTCTATGTCATCTTAAATTCCGAAGACTACGCCCTATTAATGGGAAGCCTGATGATCTTTGCGGTGATTTCGCTCGTTATGTATTTTACTCGCAAGCTCGACTGGTACGATACGGCGATCCCAAGCGGCGAGAAAAAACAGGAACAAGAGCCCGAAATTTAGCCTTTAAATTTACCACCAAATTTAATCGCAACGGCCTTTGGAGCTTTAAAATCCAAAGGCCATTTTAAATTTGCTCGCTAAATTTCAACTGCCAAAATTTCATCTATTTAAAATTTAGCCGCCGCGGCAGACAAACCGCGACCGAGCCGAACGGCGCATTTTAAAATTTTGCCCTGCGAGCGGGAGTATGTCGCGATAAAGACAAAATTTAGAGCACGCCGTTTTAAATTTTAAAATTTCATCTGCGCCGCAGAGCCGATTTTTGAGTATAATGAGCGAAAAATTTTAAGGATTTTGTGTGATACTTGCTATTGAGAGCAGCTGCGACGACAGCTCGGTCGCGGTGATGGACGAGCGCAGTTTCGAGCTGAAATTTTACGAAAAAATAAGCCAGGAGGCCGATCACTCCAAATACGGCGGCGTCGTGCCCGAGCTTGCCGCGAGGCTGCATACGGAGGCGCTGCCGCGGATTTTGCAGCGCGCAAAACCCTATTTTGGCGAGCTTAGCGCCGTCGCAGCGACCAATACCCCAGGGCTTAGCGTGAGCCTGATCGGCGGCGTGAATATGGCAAAAGCGCTCGCGCTCGCGCTAAATTTGCCGCTCATCGGCGTAAATCATCTCATAGGTCACGTTTACTCGCTGTTTTTAGGCAGCGAGGCGCGATTTCCGATGGGCGTTTTGCTCGTTAGCGGCGGGCATACGATGGTTTTGGATATCGGCGCGGCGGGGGGTATCGAAATTTTAGCGACCACTGGCGACGACAGCTTCGGCGAGAGCTTCGATAAGATCGCAAAGATGCTAGGCCTCGGCTACCCGGGCGGCGCACTCATCGAGGAGCTTGCAAAAGGCGGCGAGCCGAGGTTTGAGCTGCCCGTGCCGCTAAAGGGCGATAGGCGGCTGGAGTATAGCTTTTCGGGGCTTAAAAACGCCGTGCGCGTGCAGATCGAAAAGCTAAAAGAGGCAGGCGAGCTAGATGAGCGGGCGATGCGCGATCTGGCGCGCTGCTTTGAGGACGCGGCGTGCGCGCACATACTGGATAAATTGCAGCGGATCTTTGAGCTGCGCCGCTTTGCGCGATTCGGCGTCGTGGGCGGAGCGAGCGCGAACCTGCATCTGCGCGGGCTTTTGACGGATTTGTGCGAGCGAGCGGGCTGCGAGATACTTTTCGCGCCGATGAAATTTTGCTCCGACAACGCCGCTATGATCGCGCGCGCGGCGATAGAAAAGCTGCGTAAAAAGGATTTCGTTGCGCCTACAGAGCTTGAGATCATCCCGCATCTAAATCTACGCTCGGCGTTTGAGTGAAATTTTAAAATTTACAAATAATCTGCGTCCGCTAGCGGATTCTCACGCGCTGGATGTTTGAGTAAAATTTTATCTCGCGCTCGCTCACGGTTAGGTTTCGGATAAATTTCGCTTTAAATTTACACATCGCGTTTCGGGCTCGCGCCACGTTTTGCCAAACTCCTTTCGTGCTTGCACCGCCATCGGTGCCGCTAACGTTGCACGTCCTTGTCGCTTGCAATATCTGCTAAAATTTGATCGGCTTTGTTAGCTTGTCGTTTTTATCCTTTCTTAATCGTGTAAAAAAGTTACGACTTCATGTTCTTTTGGAACATATTCCCTATTTTCAATACCGCCGCTACCATACTCGGATAAGGCTTCATTTAAAATTTCATAAAGCTCATCTATCGAAATATCTCCAATGTCAGAATTTACGCTTTGAAATTTATATTTGACCTTAAATGGATTTTCCGTGAAATATTTACTCGTTGTCTCATCATAAATTCGCCTTATGTCTAGCTCGATATTTGTATCTTTATAATGGAGCAACCAAATATCCTCGCCCGTATAGCCATCCCTTGGATCAGGTAATTGAGGGCTACCGATGAAGATAAGATAAGTCCGTTTTTGTTTATCTACTACCCAATTTAACCATCTAATATCTTGATCGCTCAATAAGGGTTTTCTAAATTTTGTTCTAATTTTATTAACAGCGTCTATAATATCGTATTCCTCTAAGTCCTCTTTCGAAATATATTCTGCTACAAACGCCATTCTCTACTCCTTAAAATTTAATTCTCGAATTATACCGCGATATGTTTATATCCGCCTGTGCGCTAATAAATATAGCGTAGGAGTTAAATTTATAATTGATTTTTGCTTTGAACCCCACTCAATGCTCTACTTAAAATTTTTAAAATTTCGAAGCGTAGTTTAAATTTATAGCCGCAGCTCGGCACGCGCTAAAGTGCAAGCCGCCGCCGTATGTTTGAAATCCCGCTATAAACTATGCGGCGCTACGTATTCAAAACCCACATATATCAGGCGCTGCGACGACACGCCGAGCCGCGCGGGTTCCGTAAATTTAACCGCGGCGTGCCTAAATTTCTATCACGTAGGGGATTTTATCTTTTGCGCCGGCGCCCGCAAAGCCTTTAAGTCGTAGCAGGCAGCTGTCGCAAAGCCCGCACGCAGCGTCCTCGCGCTCGTAGCAGCTCCACGTAAGCTCTAGCGGCACGCCGATCTCAAGCGCTAGCGAGACGATCTGCGCCTTGCTAAGGTGCACGAGCGGGGTTTTGATGCGCGGATGAAAGTCGCGGCTCGTGCCCAGCTCAAGCGCTCGCTCGAACGCGCCGATGAAGCCCGCGCTGCAGTCGGGGTAGCCGCTGCTGTCCTCCTGCACCACGCCGATGAAAATCGCGTCGCAGCGCTCCTTCTCGGCAAGCGCGGCGGCGATGCTCAAAAACACGCCGTTACGAAACGGCACGTAGGTGCTCGGCAGATCCGAAAACACGCTCTCGTCGCTTGGCGATGAAATTTTATCGCCCTGCTGCGGCTCGGCTCCGCTTTGAAGTGAAATTTCGCCGCCTTGCGTTAAAATTTCACCGCTCTGCGTACGGCTGCTTCGCGCCGAATCTGCATCAAGCGGAACGTCCGCGGGGCTCATCATGAAATTTGACGCAGCAAAATTTTGCTCGCCAATCTCGGCATTAATAGAATTTGCCGCGATAGAATTTTGCCAGTCCAGGCGGGCGCTTTTGGAATTTACCGCGCTGTCAATCTCGGTGCCGGCAGAATTTGCCGCGGCGCAAAGCTCCGCAGCACCCTTTCTGATCGGCAAGGTGCCGTCCGTAAGGGCGCTGCCGCCGATTTGCGCAATAAAGTGAGCGTCTAAAACGAACCTCTTTGCGACCCCTAAATCGTCGCAAATTTTACCGAAGCACTCGCGCTCCTTGCCCATCGTGCGCTGATCGTAGTCAAAATGCAGCGCCACGATCTCATAACCTTCGCGCTTTGCGATATAGGCGCAGGTCGCGCTGTCCATGCCGCCGCTGATCACGCATAAAGCTCTCATTTTCATCCTTTTTTTGCTAAAATTATACGAAAATTTTATAAAAGAGGGGTAAAAATGATACTTTGCGAGCAGCCCTATCCCGAAATTTTGGACGCTATCGCGGCGGAGCTGGGCGGCGGGAATGTCGAGCTAATTTTCGTGCGCGGCGAGGAGATGCGGCAGCTAAATGCGCAAACGCGCGGCATCGATAAGGCGACCGACGTGCTGAGCTTCCCACTCGATCCTGCGGCGTTTGCGGGCTTCAGAGAGGATTTGAGCGAGAAAAATTCCGCGCATGAAAACAGCGGCTCTAAAAATCAAAACGCTGCGAATTCCGCTAGTGAAAATACAAGCGCCGCAAATTCTGCGAGCGAAAATTCCAATACCATAAATTCTGAAAATTCCGAGGGCGAAAGTTCTGGCGATGAAAATTTAAAGAATGAGAATTTTGGCGTCGGGAATTTCGCCCCCGCGCTGCTCGGCTCGGTCGTGATAAATTTAGACCTCGTAGAGCTGAAAGCCGCGCAGCTGGGGCACGGCAGGGACGACGAGACGGCGCTGCTTTTTACGCACGGCTTGCTGCACGTGCTAGGTTACGATCACGAAAGCGACAGCGGGCAGATGCGCGCCAAGGAGTGTGAGATAATCGAGAAATTTCGCCTTCCAAAAAGCCTGATCGTGCGAACGGAGGGAAGCGAGGAGTAGACGCTGTATATCAAAAAGAGACGAGCAAGGCATGTGCGGCGGCGTAAAATTCTAACCAAATTTTAAAAACGCAGATTGGGAAGCAAAAACTGCAAGCCCAAAACCATAGCGACAAAGGATCTTTTAGGGTAAATTCGCCATGATCTCCCAACCAAAATTTTGCATACTTAAAGTTATCAACGGCAACTGAATGCATTGCATGGTATACTCCTTAACGATAAATTTTTGTATTTAAATATAAATTTCTACAAACGGATGTTTGCGAAACTTTGTCTTTAAATTTACTAATTTTAATAAAAACCGCTTTAAGACCGTTTATTAAATTTACGGAATCGATAAAAAGTAGATAATCTCCGCTCTTATATTTTATCGGTCCGAAATAAATCAGGGTATCTCCTGCGATCTTGTTTCGATAATCCTCAAAATCTGCCCTACTATAATATGAATCGTATGAGGGGTCTTTTATAATTTTACTGCACTCTTGCGGATCTAGAATATACATAAAATTTGCAAAAGACATCTCGTATTGCCGAAAATCTCTATACGTCATAATATACAAAAGCTTATTATCAAATTTATATAACGTAAATCCGCGCCCGCTAAAGCCGTCTCTAATCGTTGTATTCATATCCATATACCAGCAATCGCCCATATTTTTCTTTAAAACGGGGTTATTGTAATCCGTCGTATCAAAAACCAGAGGCTTGATTACGCTTATATTTTTCCATTCGAATAGATCATCGTAAAAGTCGTTGCAGAAGTCTCTTTCTTTTGATAAATGCTCTTCATATTCTTTTTTGAGCATTGCATTTCTATCTATTTGCCAAAAGCTAACGGTTTTTCCGTTGAAAGTGGTTTCTCCTTCTACCATACCGGAAGGATTGCTTCTTACTACTTTCCTATCATTAGCTTTCCATAAAGCTAATTTTAAATCAAAAGGAATTTCCGTATCGCTTACATCGTTTGCATTCGCAAATAGTACGAATGCGATCATTAAGATGAAAATATGAACCCACATAACCGCCCCTATCGATAAAGCTTCGTGTTTAAGTATGAATTGCTACAAACAGGCATTTGTAAAATACCGTCTTTAAATTTCCTGATTGCGACGTTGAATAGTTGTCCGCTATCCGTATTGTCGAAATCTATGAAAAGTAGATAGTCTATATCTTTATAACGTATCGGTTCGGCATAAAACAGGCGCGGTTTATATATAATGTTTTTTAAACTCTCCAAATTTGCCTTGCCACGAGGATCTTTTATGATTTCACTGCACTTTTTGGGATCTAAAATGTAAGCAAGATTTGCGAAATCATCCGTCTGATATATATAAGAAGTAGTTTTGTAAATCATAATATACAAAAGCTTATTATCAAATTTATACAATGTAAATCCGCGCCCGCTAAAGCCGTCTTTAATCGTTTTATTCATATCCATATACCAGCAATCGCCCATATTTTTCTTTAAAACTGGGTTATTGTAATCCGTCGTATCAAAAACCAGAGGTTTGATTATATTTATATTTTTCCATTCGAACAGATCATCGTAAAAGTCGTTGCAGAAGTCTCTTTCTTTTGATAAATGCTCTTCGTATTCTTTTTTGAGCGTTGCATTATCTTCTATCGTAAAAAAATAAAAACTCTTGCCGTTAAAGGTAGTTGCACCCCGGATCATAGGTTCGTGGAGGGCTTTTCTTACAACTTTTTTATCTTGAATTTTCCATAAAATAGGTTCCAGTTGCCATGGCATCGATGGATGCTTTATATCGTCCGCTTTTGCGAACGATACGACAAACAAGGTCGCTAAAATAAAAGCACGAACTTGCATCCCTCACTCCTTAAAATGAGCTTTTGAAGCTTTAAAAGCGTTTTTTGTTATCGGTCGTATAAGCTTATACAACATAATTACTTAATCAAAGTATAAAATACATTATCGTATCCGCACAAATATGAATTTATGCATATACCTACGATTTATACGGCAGGCTTTCGGTGTTTAAATTAACGATCAATTTTATTCACATTCATGAATATATGGATCTTTTAGGGTAAATTCACCGTAATTTCCCAACCAAAATTTTGCATGCTTAAAATTATCAATAGCAAATGTCGCATGGTGCTCGCTGTATACCCTGCGCGATCTGCATTTTTTGCCTTTGTAATCATAGTGATCTGATAGCTTTTTATAAAACTCGATGCTTTCATTATCAAAGTCGTAGCCCAGCGCGATATCTTGATTTCGCCCGTCGTAGAAATGAATATAGTCGAAATCGAAGTTATAATAAACCTTGCAATGGCTATTGTCGCCGTTTATTATGGCATCGCCGCAATATTTTTCTAGCTTTAATTTCTCTTTTTCAAACTCATGCCGTAGCTTGGTTTGCTCAGACGGGTCTAAATTTTGTGTTTTCTCAGTAAAAAATTCCTCTTCATACCCAAGCGCCTTTTGCAATAAAATAGCCGAATATTCGGCTCTTTTAGAATAAAAATATAGAAAATAAGAGGTGTATAGTATAAAGATAAAACCTGCGAAAATCATAAAATTTCTAAGTAGCTTTTTCAAATCGTTGCCTTTCTATATTCTATATCGGTGCAAATAGTTTTGCCTCTTTCAAAAAGAGCGATGACTTATTATATCCCGTTAAGATTAAATCGCATTTGCAATTTGATATTATATTTTGATTTTAATCTGATATAAGAACGACGGGACGTAAAATTTATCGTCGTATCATGTAAATTCTGCGAGCAAAATTTATGTGAATAAAATTCGTTTAACTGCACGCCTAGCCAAAACTCACGGAGCCTATATTTGTTCCTGCGGACAAACCCTCAAGCGCACCGATTTAGAATTTAAATTTCTTAAATTCTATCTTTTCATCGAAAACCGACATCGTGCGCCGTAGCTCGTCTATATCGACATTTAGCACGGCTAAGAAATACTCCTGTAGCTGCACGTATTCATCTTTGTTTGCCATCAAAATATTCATTATATCGACGTTGGCGTTTTCTTTATATAGCACGAGCTGATCGTGAATGCCGAAAAATCCGAGGCTGCCATTATGTAGATGCATAAATATCTTAGAGCCGTAAAGTAGGGTAAGTACCATAGTAAAAATACAAACTATATTTCTAATATTAACACTCACGCTTTCGTCGTCTCCGCCAAACTTAAGCGCGAGTAAAACCCAAACGGCGATAACGATCTTAAGGGCTAACGGCATTTGCTGCCTCCAACTCCATCTGCAATCGAAGCTAACCGCCATCGCACCGATCTTTTGTAGCTCAAAAAATTTCACAATTTCGCCCTTTTTATAATACGCGACGGCGGAGTTCGTCATCACGAAATATGCTTCGCCCTCGCGCCTAGCCGCCTCTATGAGCGGTAAGGGCACTAGGATAAACATCCGCAATACGCCTAGCTCTGGCGGACCCACCACAATGATGGCAAAAAACAAAAATATTAAAAATGCGCAGCACATCGCAGGGAATTGATATTTAACGTAATCGCGATAGAGATGATCCGTGATGATTAATGGGGCTCTGTCATAATCTATGATTATGGTATTATCCCTGCTCGAAAGGCTCGCGTCCTTGTAGGTATATGTTTCTGCGCTATCATCTGCAAACTCCGAGCCATCTAGTTTTAAATCCGGTTTTAAATTCAGATTGCAAGCATCGGGCTCGTCACTATCCGTCTGCGATCCGCAAGACGCCTTCGCGTGCCTTCCGCGTAAGGCTTCTCTTAGCTCATCTAAATTATCGCTCAAATCGTCTCCTTAAATTTTACCCGAAATTTTGCCACTATTTTTTAGCCTGCTCCGCAAACAAACGCTGCAAAAAGGCGTCCGCGGCGGATAAAATTTCGCTCGAATTTTAAAAGCTCCGTCTAGCCGAAGTTTACGGGATCCATATCGATCTCGACGGGCAGATGCTCAAGCGCGCGCGCGGCGTTGATTAGCGGCACGTGCGAGCTGGCGCGCAGCAGAATTTCAAAGCGAAATTTCGACGCGATATAGGCGATACCAGCCTTGCCGTAGCCGATGATCTCAAAGCTCTCGCTTGCCTTCTCTTTCAAATACTGCGCGGAATTTTCGGCAGTATTTTCGGCCGCTAAATTTATAAAATTTTGCGCGCTGCTCTTTCTTTCAGGCTTTAAATTTACGCTACCCTCGTCCCCGTCGCAAGCTGAAATTTGCGCGGTATTTTTTAAATTTGAAGCGTTTTGGCGGTTTAAATTTACGTCGTCCCTGCACAGATCCGAGCTTTTAAATTTAGAATTTGATATTTGCTTACCGCCCTGCTGCGCAGAATTTTGTAAATTTAAAGCGCTTAGATTTGCTCTCCTCGCGTTCAGCCCGCCATGCGATGCAAACGCGCTATCTCCCGCCTGTTTGCGGCGTAAAAGCTCAAGTGCCATCTTCATTATCTCGCTCGCCACCTTTTCGTTTTTATGCGAGATCAGCACGCGCAAAAGCCGCATATACGGCGGATAGAGCCCCTCGCGAAACTCCGCCTCGTCGCGCAAAAAATCGTCGTAGTTTTCGATATAATCCCTAAAAAAACCGCTCTGGCGCGTCTGTATGACGACCCTGCCCTGCCCCGAGCGGCCCGCGCGGCCAGCCACCTGCATCGCAAGCGCTAGCGTCTTTTCGCGCGCCCTAAAATCGGGATAGCTCAGATGCTCGTCGATCCCCATTATCACCGCAAGATCGACGCCATGGTAATCGTGCCCCTTGCTAAGCATCTGCGTGCCCACCAGAATGTCGATTTTATGGGCATTGAAGTTATTTAGCAGCGCCTCGAGCTTGCGCTGCGTGGTGATCTCGTCGCGATCAAATTTTGCGATGCGAGCGCTCGGGAAACGCGCCGCGAGCTGTGCGGCAAGCTCGCCCGTGCCGATCTTGCGCGCCTGCATCACCTCGCCGCCGCAGTTTTCGCAAGACGCCCTGTAAAACGTGCTAAAGCCGCAGTAATGGCACTTCAGCGCCGCAGCGTCCGCGTGATAACTCATCCCGACGGCGCAAAACGGGCAGCGCACGATCTGCCCGCAGTTTTCGCAAACCATATATTTGTAGTTCGCGCGCGTGGGCAAAAACACGACAGCCTGCTTGCCGGCTTCGAGGCTGCGCCCGATCTCGGTTAAAATTTTAAGGCTCAGCCCCGTCTCGCTCTCGTCGAAAATGAAGCGCTTGGCACTGCTAAAATAGGTGCCGCGCAGGCGGAAATGCGGCTGCTTCGCGTAGGTGCTAAGCGCGGGTGTCGCGGAGCCCAAAACCACGCGGATGCCAAGCTTTTTGCCGACGAAAATCGCGGCATCGCGGGCATTTAGACGCGGTGCGGCGGCGGATTTGTAGCTGTCGTCGTGCTCCTCGTCCACGACGATGAGACCTAGATCGCTAAAGGGCAAAAACAGCGCCGAGCGAGCGCCCGCGATGAGCCGAATCTCGCCTGCGTTAAATTTTTCTAAAATTTCGCGCTTTTTTTTGGGCGAAATTTTAGAGTGCCAGACGCCGAGTCGCTCGCCGAAATAGCTTTGTAGCCGCTTCGTCATCTGCGGCGTTAGCGAGATTTCTGGCATCAAAAACAGCGCCTGCTTGCCCGCAGCGAGCGTCTGCGCAATCAACGCGATATAAATTTCGCTCTTGCCGCTGCCCGTATCGCCGAAAATCAGCGAAGTTTCATTAGCTTCGGCAAATTTACGCGCTTGCTCCTGCGCGGGGGTGAGCTTTGGAATTTTACCTATTTGAAGCGGAGATAGTGGCTGCGGAACGGGGCTTTGTGCCGCGGCATAGGAATTTTGAATTGAAACGAAACTTTGCGCTAAAGTAGAATTTTGAATCGAAACGAAATTCTCTCCCTCGGTAAAATCCCACTCTTGGATCGGATTTTGTGCGATGGCGAAATTTTGTTTGTGTGCAGGATCGGGTTCGGCAGCAAAATTTATGGCGGTCTTCATGGCGGCAGAATTTTGAATTGAGGCGAAATTTTGAATTGAGGCGGAATTTTGCTCATCGACAAAGTCCCTCTCTTGGATAGAATTCTGAGCGGAGGTAGAATTTAATGCTAAATTTTGCGAGGTAGAATTTGGTATCTGCTTCAAATTTTGCTTTTGCGTGGAATTCGGCGCAGTGGCGGAATTTATGACGGTAACAGAATTTTTTGAGATAGTAGAATTTCTCGTCAATGCAAAATTCTGGATTGAGGCGGAATTTTGTATGGCACTAAAGTCATCGTCGAGCGCAGAATTTTGTGCGGTGATGGAATTCTGCTCGGAAATAAAATTTTGTTCGCAAGTAGAAGTTTGCTTGCAAGCGGAAATTGGCTTACTAACGGAAATTTGCTCGCAAGCGCAATTCCGCTCGGTCGTAGGATCCTCCTGCAAATTCCGCAAATCTTGCGCCGTCTCGCTTGCAGGCTCGAAAATCCCAAATACAACGCCCTTTTCGCAGACATAGTAGTACGCGATAAAATTTGCAAGTGCGATCTGAAACGGGCTAAATTTAAGCTGCGAAATCTCTAAAATTTCCTTAGTTTTGAAGCTCGGTTTTGCAACCTCGCGCAGGACCACGGCGGATTTGACACTTGATTTTACGGGAACGGATACGATTTGATAAGTTGGGATTTTAAAATTTGAACTATAAGTAAGCGGCTTTAGGCTGGCGCCCAAAACCGCAACTTCATAATAGAGCATTTAGCTATTGAGCTAAAGATTGACAAAGAGGCTCTTGATGATTGCAGTCGAACGAACCGACATTAGCCCTTGAGCCTGCAGGTCTAGAATCAGCAGTCGGATAGTAATTAAAAGTAGTTGATTGACCGGCAACGGTAGCTGTATATGTAGACGTTGCATTAGCATTACCATTTGTAACTAAGCTCCAGCCGTTTCTGCCACCAGCTTTCATTGGATAGATGGGTTGCTGCAAAACGCCATCAAAAAGAGTGGCGTTGTCCGAGCCCTCCAAAGCAGGCCACGTAGTCACGCCTCTCATCATATTCTCGCTTCTAACTAGCGAAAGTCCGCTTCTAATGGCGGCGATATCCCCACGCATCTTAGCGATCGTAGCATCATCGCGCGTAGCGGCTAATCTAGGCACCGCGATGCCCGCCAAAATACCTAAAACGACGATGACGAAAACAAGCTCGATCATCGTAAAAGCTTTTAAATTTTTCATGTTAAATCCTTTGATTTAAAGTGAGATGATTATAGCCAAATTTAAATAAAATTAATTTTAGTTAAAGAAAAAATCCTGCATTTTAAATGGAATTTTATAAAATTTCATTAAATTCTGCGATTTTTTGTCCGAATTTTACGGACGTATCAGTCGGGGTTTCAAATTTTAAAAACTCGCTTTGCGCTACGAGTACGATCGTCGAGCCCAGCTCAAAATTTCCCAAATGATCGCCCTTTTTAAAGTTTAAATTTTCATATTCGTAAAGCGCCTCAGCTCTACTTGCGCATGCATTCGTCCGTATTCGCGCATCGAAATCAAATCTCATCTTACCGACGTTTAAAGCGCCCACGAAGATCATCCACAAAATCCCGCCGCTAGGCATCTTGCACTTTAAAATCACGCGCTCATTTTTGGCGTAGAGGTTTGGAATTTTAAGTAAAAATTTCTTCGCCACGCTGTAAAGATCGGCAGGGATATAAAGCGCCTGTAGCACGCTTAGATCGCACGGCGCGTGATAATGATGATAATCGCGCGGGCTTAGATAGATGTTTGTGTAGCTTAAATTTACGCCCTTTGTATTTTCGCCGTCTTGGGCATCCTCTGCGCTCGTTTCGCGGCTCGCACCGCTTTTATTGCTATAAATTTCAGCTCGCACACCGCTTGCAGCATAAGTTGCGCCGCTTTCGCCGTCCATGATTTTTGCTTGCGCGGCATCTGCGGCGTCATTTAAATTTTTAATGTCGTGGCGGGTATCCGCTCCGCCGCTTTCGCTTGCCGCAAACGTGCGCCCCAGCAGCTCACTAAGGCTATATTCGCAGCCTTTTACGCTAAAAGCTCGCAGATCGGCGCAAGCTCCGCTCTCAAAAATCACGCCGTCGCTAGGGCTTATGAAAGCTCGTTCGTCCGTCGCTATCTCGCGCGGACACAGCAAACGACGAGTAAAAAGCGCGTTTAGGCTCGCGTAGCTTTGCGGCGGATTGAATTCGCTCATATCGATTTTGAAAAATTCCACATATTTGCGGTTGATAAAATTTTGTATAAATTTAGGAAATTTCACCGCGGCGATAATCCCGAAAATCCTCGAAATAAAACTTCTCATCTATGCCTTTCTAAGCTTAAGCAGCGCGATCTCGGCATCGGCAAAGACCCTTATCGGCGGGCCCCAAAACCCTACGCCGCTGCTTACGTAAATTTGCTTCAGCCCATCGTTATACAGCCCGTAAAGATACTTCTGGCTAAGCAGCACCAAAAGCGTCCACGGAAAAATTTGCCCCGCGTGCGTGTGTCCGCAGATACACAGATCGACCTCGTCGCGCACGAAATCCACGACGTATTTGGGCTGATGCGAGAGTAAAATTTTTGGTTTATCGGGATCCGCCTGCGCTAGCGCAGCGCTTAAATCCGGCTGCATGTATCCGAAGCGAAAGCCGCTAAGATCGTGCACGCCCATTAAATTTATCCCTTCAAATTCCACACTTTCGTTTTGCAGCACCCGCACGCCCGCTTTTTGCATTGCCGCGATAAGCCCGCTTGCGTCGCCGCGGTAATACTCGTGGTTGCCCGTAACGAAAAAGATGGGTTTTTTTATCGCCTCAAGAGGCTGCAAAATATCCCCGAGCTCATCCGAGCGCAGATCAAACATATCGCCCACGATCAGCAGCGCGTCATAATTTAGCGAGTTTATCTGCGCTACAACGCCTTGCAAAAACTCCTTTTTCAAAAACTCTCCCAGATGCACGTCCGAGATGACGACGAAGCTTAGCTCGCGAGCTAAGTTTTTGATTTTTATTTCGCGCTCGGTGATTTTTGGAATTTTTAGTGCATTATAAAGCCCCTTAAAAATATAGCTAAACGCCATTATTACGAAGGTTATGTCGATAAAGGTTTTTAAAAATTTTCGCCTGTTTTGGCTAAATTTAACTACATGCGCAGCGGCGCTTAGCACATCGTAAGCAAGGCAGATAAAAAAGAGCGAAAAGGACGCTGCCATGCAAAATACGCATAGTTTATAGAGCAGCTCATTTTTAAAGCCTCCATTAAGCCCAAAACCCACAAAAAATATCGCATCTAAAATCGTCAAAGCTACGCAAAGTAAGCTCAAGGCGGGGCGAAAGATCACGAAATTTTTATATGGCGTAAAGCGCGCGCTGATCGATCTGTAGACGTAAATATTAAAAAATAGAAATAAAACCGTGCCGACGATCGGGAAAATATAGGCGCTTTTCAAACTCTAGCCTTGGATATACTCGTCCAGCTTATCTTTATCAAAGCCTGTGATTTCTTGCTTATCGTCTAAAATTAGCGCGCCGCTCTTTTTAAATTTAGTGATGGTGCGCGAGAAGGTCTCGGGGGTGACATTTAGAATTTTGGCTATTCTGGTGTATTTCGTGCTCATAAAAATATCAAAATTCTCGCTGATAAACTTAGCGATCTTGCCGTCGCAGTTAAGCACGACTTGATTATCAAAGACTGCATTTAGCGCTCGGATCTTCTCGGACATCGATTTTAAAAGCTCCAGGCAAATCTTTGGATCGCTCATAAACTCGTTTTTAAATTTTTCATAATCGATCTTTAGCACCTCGCCGTTTGTCGAAAACACGCCGCTTGCAGGATAGCTCGTCTCTTCGAAATTTACCATCTCGGCTACGAGCGAGATAGGGCGGATCTCGCGCATATGGATCTCACGCCCCTTTGCGGAGGTTTTATAGATTTTTAAAATTCCTTTTAGCAAGATTAATAGATACTGCGAGCGCTCGCCCTCGAAAAATAAAATTTCGCCCTTTTTGTAGCTTTTATGGATGCTAATCTGCTCCAAACGATCGATTTGCGCTGCGCTTAGAGCTTTAAAATAAGGAATTCTCTCAAGCATCGCCGCGACCTATTTTTTAAGCAGGTCTCTTATCTCGCTAAGAAGTTTGACCTCTTCGCTAGGCTCAGCGGGCGCAGCCGGCTCAGGCGCAGGAGCAGGCTTTTTAAGCTTATTGATCGCCTTGATCGCGCAGAATATACAAAACACGATGATGATGAAATCGACCGTTACTTGGATAAACGAGCCGTAGTTTATCGTAACGGCGGGAGTCTGCCCCACCGCTTCTTTTAGCACGATCTTAAGATCGGTAAAATTCATGCCTCCCGTAAGAAGTCCTAAAACCGGCATCATAATGTCGCTTACGAGCGAGGTTACGATCTTGCCGAAAGCTCCGCCGATGACGACGCCCACCGCCATATCGATGACGTTGCCTTTCATTGCGAATTCTTTGAATTCCTGAATGAAACTCATATTGTCTCCTTAAATAAAATGCGCCGATATTAGCCTATTTTTGCTTTGTTTTTGCTTTTTATTAGGAAGTAAAAAGTATAATCCCAGCTTAAATTTAAACCCAAAGGACCTAAATTGTATCGCTTCGCTCCATCGCCCACCGGCGATATGCATATCGGAAATTTACGCGCGGCTATTTTTAACTACATCTGCTCGTTGCAGGATCAAAGCGGCTTCATCTTACGTATCGAGGATACCGACACTGCGCGCAATATCGAAGGCAAAGACCAAGAGATTATCGAAATTTTAAAGCGCTTCGGCATCTCGTGGCAGAGCCTATATTATCAAAGTAAAAATTTAAAATTTCATCAGCAATTCGCAGCCAAGCTACTCTCCGAGAAAAAGGCGTTTTGCTGTTTTTGCAGCGAGGAGGAGCTGGAGGCTAAAAAGCAAGCCGCCAAGGACGCGGGCGAGGCTTATCGCTACGACGGGCACTGCGAGCATTTAAGCGCGCAGGAGGTGCTTGGCTGCGAGAAGCCCTTTACTATCCGCCTTAAAAAGCCCGATCACGCGCTGGAATTTACCGACGCGATCAAGGGCCGTATCGCATTTGAGCCGCAGAATATCGACAGCTTCGTCATCATGCGCGCGGACAAGACGCCAACTTATAACTTCGCCTGCGCCTGCGACGATATGATGCAGGGCGTGAGCTTCGTAATCCGCGGCGAGGATCACGTCTCAAACACCCCGAAACAAAACTGGATCCGCCAAAGCCTCGGCTACGAGGGCAAGATCAAATACGCGCACCTGCCGATCATATTAAATTCCGAGGGCAAGAAGATGAGCAAGCGCGAAGCTAGCTCCTCGGTAAAATGGCTGCTTCAAAGCGGCTACCTGCCCGAGGCGATCGCAAACTATCTGATCCTACTGGGCAACAAAACGCCGCGCGAGGTCTTTAGCATGGATGAGGCGGTGGAGTTTTTCGACATCGCTAAAATTTCAAAAAGCCCGGCGAAATTTGACGAAGATAAACTCGCCTTTATAAACCGCGAGCATATCAAAAGAGCGAGCGAGCAGCGCCTGGCGGAGCTTTTTGAGCTTGAGCCGAAATTCGCGCCTTTGATAAAATTTTACACTCAAGAAGCGAGCCTTATCCCGCAGATTAAAGAAAAGATCGCAGCGATCTACGGCGCGAAAGATATCCCGCAGGAGTGGGCGGCGCAGGCGCAGGCGCTGCGAGAGGCGATCTTAAATTTATTAAGCTCAAACGGCGCTCCAATGGAATTTAATGATTTCAAAGCGGCGCTTTCGCAGGCTACAAGCTTAAAGGGCAAGAGCCTATTTATGCCGCTTAGATTTTTACTCACAGGCGCACCTCACGGACCGGAGCTTAGCGAGCTGTATCCGCTGATCCGCGCTGATTTAAAGGAGATACTCGATGCTACTAAATAGCGTATTTTACGGCATTTTAGTGAGTATTCACTACGTGATTCAAGCTTATATGATGCTAATTTTCGTAGCCTGCGTTTTGAGTTTCATCCGTCCAAATCCGTTCGGTAAATTTTATAAAATCGTCCGCGCGATCTCTGCGCTTACCGAGCCTGCGTTTGCGCTGGTGCGTCGCTATCTGCCTACGACTTTCGGCGGCTTCGATCTTTCGCCGCTTCTTATCCTACTCGTGCTTAACTTCTTTGACAGCGCGATAATCTATATCATCAATAGGACGGTCATTTGAAAATATTTCTGAAATTTAGCCTTGTTTTAGGACTGCTGTGCGCCGCAAGTAGCGGTAAAATTTTAAGCTACGAAGAGATCAAAGACGAGCCAAAATCCCTAGCCAAGGACTATTACATCTATCGCCTAATAGATGAGACGAAATACAACAAAGCGGAGATTAAAATTTTAAAACAGAGCATCTTTCGCTACAAAGGCAAACTAAAAGAGAAGCTAGATAGAATTTTTGGCGCCATTCGCCCTCCTAAGCGTCCGGATCGCTGCGCAGGAGTAACGGCGGCAAATATTTTAGATGCAAATTTAACCTGCAAAAAGGCGCGCTCCTATCCAAATTTCATCGCCAAGCTAAGCCCGTCGGTGCGCGAGACGCTCGCTTCGCAGCTTGAAAAGTACCAAGACGCAGCAAGTAAAAACGCCGTAAATTTACTGCGCGGATTTAACGACGAAAATCCGAGCGAGTATTTTATGCAGAGCCGCAATGCGCAAAACTACTTTTTATATTACGACTACTTAAAAGATGCGGGCAAAGACGCTCTGATCGACATCGACGCCGACGCAGCCTTCGTAAGCGAACTAGCTTCGCAAAAAGGCTTCAAAGCGGTTCTTAACGATGCGCTAATTAGCCGCAAATACCCGCGCCTGCGCCGCTCGCTTACGGGCGTCGATCCGTCGGCCGTAGAAAAGGACATAGCGTTTATGCTAGGCGTAAATGCCGTCATGCAGGGCAACGAAGGGGCTGCGCTTGCGTTTTTTAGCCGCGCGGCTGCGAGCTTTGAGAAGCCTCACGATGTGCACAATGCGAAATTTTGGATCTACCTGCTAAACGGAGATCAAAATGTCTTGCGTCAGCTTGCTAGCAGCGAATACTACAGCCTCTACGCGCTTTATGCCAAGGAGGTCTTAGGGGATAGGAATTTAAACATAATCATCCCAAATCCTGCTAAAAATTCCATCGAAGGCTACGATATTACCGATCCTTTCGCTTGGGTTCGCACGAAAAATAGCGCCGATAGGATGTCGCGCGAGCAGCTTTTGGAATTTGCCAAAAAATTCGACACCAAGCAAAGCATCGGCGAGTACTCATACATCATGAATAAAGCGGGCAGCGGCAAGGATAACTTCTATCCGACGCCGTTTATGGAGTATATCGGCGACGGCGACAACCGCCGCAAGGCGCTAATTTTGGCACTCGCGCGCCAAGAAAGCCGCTTCGTACCCGCATCGGTATCTACGTCGTATGCGCTTGGGATGATGCAATTTATGCCGTTTTTGGCTAACGAAATCGGCAAAAAGCAACTCAAAATCGACGGCTTCGATCAAGACGATATGTTCCGCCCGGAAGTCGCTTACCGCTTCGCCAACATCCACATCGACTGGCTGGAGCGTAAAATTTACAGCCCGGTTTTCATCGCATACGCTTACAACGGCGGGCTCGGGCTCGTCAAAAAGATGCTTCAGCGCGGCGATATGTTTAATAAGGGCAAATTCGAGCCGTGGCTTAGCATGGAGCTCGTGCCGTATGCCGAGAGCAGGGACTACGGCAAAAAGGTACTCGCAAATTTTATCATCTACTCGCAGATCCTCGATCCGCGCGCGAAAGTCTCTGTGCAACAGGAGCTGCAAGATCTGCTGATACCGAGCAGAAGCGACAGCTTCCGCTAAGCCAGCAGCGGGCTTGAAGGATGATTTTAAGAGGCGGCGAGCGAGAAATTTTAAAAGCCGCCGCCTCAAAAGCGCGAAATTTGCCCGCCAAGAGCTTAGACTGGCAGATCAAAACGGCGAAATTTTACCGCACGAGTAGGCAATGCGTTATAAAATCGTGCGGAATTTATTTTGACTTCAGTAGTGAAATTTTATCTCTTGACGCTAACCAAAGGTTATTTCTGCTCTACACGAAAGGCTGCACGCCATGCAAATTATCGCGACCGCAGTTCTCATAGTAGCCGCCGTTTTGTGCGTATCGTCATTGAAAGACGAGAAGAAACGCTCCGCAAATTTAGCGACTTGCCTGTTTTTTATGGCGTTTGCGTATTGCGTACAATTCGGCGCAGGAGACGATAGCTACGTCCGAGCAGGCGGCGCGGCGCTGATAGTCTTTTTTATCTTTGCGCTTGCTTTTTTCGAGCTTTATTTCTGGGGCGACGAGCTTTAAAATCCAAAATTTATTGAAATTTTATCGCGGCGTTTTGTGAGCGATTAAAATTAGCGCCCGAGCATAAAATTTTAAGTAGCGTGAAATCAAATCGGGCACTTTCGGCTATGGAATTTAAACAGATAAACTATCCGCAGCTTATCCGCCGCAAAGGCTGCGGCGGGTTTAAATTTAGCCTCTTTTGCAGCTTGTTCGCGGCGCTTTAAAATTTCGTAACTTCGGATATAAACCGCCGTTTTAAAATTTCGGCAAGTTTTAAATTTTAAATTCACGCCTGTCACCGCGCCGTTTTAGTTAAATTTTAACCGCGCGGCGCAGAGCTCGCGAGCGCAAGATGATTTAATTTTACAATCTTAACTCCGCACTCCGCGCGCGCTTCGGCGGAATAAAGCGATCAAATTTACTATTTGAAAAGCCCTTTGATCTTGCCAAAAAACGACTTTTCGCCGCCTGCGCAGGTTTCGTCTTTATGATCTTCTGCGGCGGAATTCTCACTGCCGCCTTCTATCGTATCACCGCTGCACGAGACGGAATTCTCGCTGCTTGCCTTCATTATGTCGCCATCCGCTTCTATTGCACTGCTGCCGCCCGCTACATCGACGCTGCGCAAGGTAAAATTCTCTCTGACCATCCTAACGCCTCCGCCTGCCTTATCTCGCTTTATCGCCTCGCCGATCTGCTGCGCGGCGATTTCCGCATAGATCAGCGCGCCCTGCGTATCGCAATTAAAAAGATTTGAAAACGACTCGGACCTATTCAGATCGATCGGATTGGGCTCAATCACCTCGGTAGCCTCAAGCAGCCCTGCTTCAAGCTCTGCGGCGGAATTTAGCGCGTTTAAAAACACGGGCAAATTCTGCGCGTAAAACTCATCTATCGCCTCTTTTATCTCGCCGTCCGCTTCATAATCGCGCAGCAGTTTCTGCACATTATCGGCATTTAGATACGCGCCGCAGCAATAGTTTTCGATGATCTCGTTATGAATTTGCCCGCTAAATTCCGCTAAAAATTCCGCCGGCAAAACCTCGCGCCAATCGCTTATGTAGGGTTTAAATTTAAAGCTTTGCGCCGCCAAAAAGCTAAACGCCGTGCCGCGCGTGTAAAAATACTCTCTAAAATAGCCCTGCGCCACGGCGAGGTGAAATCCGTGCGTTTTATTAAAAATGCCCCCTGTGCCGTACTGCAGCGCCGAGCGGAAGCCGTCCGCGTATTTTTCTGCGTAAAATTCATCTATCCCCGCTTCGCGCGCTATTTTAGCGATAGCCTCAAAATCGCCCTTTTGCGCGAGCTTTAGCGGCTTAAAATACCACTGCGAAATTTCATCTTTGCCGATCGCGTGATAGCTTATGTCGTAACCCACCTTCTCTTCTTTAATCTTTCAGATCGATCTGCGGCTGCCAATACAGCGACTTTGAAATTTTACGAAATTTCATCGTGGCATCCAGACCATTTGAGGTGCGGTAGCTAAGCACCAGCTCGTCCTTATCGCTCTTAGGCGCGGTGATCTTGTAGCGGCTCGCCCAAGCAATCTTAAAGAGCTCCTTTTGCAAAAGCGGATCTCCGTCGTGCAACGGCGTTACGTTTGCGTTTACGCCGTTGATCTGCACCGCGAGGATCTGCACCTCTTTAGGATAGGAGGTGAGCAAAAACACTTCGTCCTCCGCGGCGTTTCTAAGCTCGGGCGCGACGGGATTTAGATAGGTCGCCACTGCCAAATAGCGATCGCCCGCACGCACCGATTCAAATTTTTGCGTATAGGCCAGAAACTCGTTTTTAAGCGGATCGTGACGGGGATCGTTTGCGGAGCAGGAGTTTAAAAAAAATGCTAGCGCGGCTAAAATAGCGCCCTTTGCCGCAACGCTTAACGAGCCCCTTGCCGCGCTGCCTCGCGCACCGCCAAAATCAAATTTCTTCATCGGTCTTCCTTTAAAATTTTAGCCGCATTTTAACGAATTTTGCTTTTTAAAAGGCTAAATTCGCTACAATCTGCTCATCTTAAAAAGCCGGATTTTAAAAATGAAAAGACTTGCTATCGCATTTTCAGGCCCTTCCAACAGCGGCAAAACGACGCTAATCTGCAAGATTGCTAAAATTTTTATCGCTAGCGGGCTGCGGATCGCGATCGTAAAGCACGATCCTGGCGATAAGGCGCGCTTTGACGTAGAGGGCAAGGACAGCGCCAAATTTAGCGAACTCGGTGCCGAAACCGTCGTGATGAGTCCGACGCGAACGAGTTATTTTTCGCAGCGCTGTATGCAAATCGACGAGGTCGTGCGGATGCTAGGCGAGTTTGATATCTTGCTCGTAGAGGGGCTAAAGACGCTGCCGCTGCCGCGCATAAGCCTATTTCGCGACAAGATCGATCCTGCGTATCTGCCATTTTCGGACGCGATCGCTTCAAATTTAAGAGGCGAGCAGATGGATAAGTTTTGCCGCGTAAATTTCGACATCGACGACGCTGCGGGCATTAGCGAATGGATCTTAAAAAACGCCAAAAAAATGTAAAGGAATAAAATGCAAGAGATCGTAAAATCAATCCAAAATATCGCGCTACAAATCGCCGAAGAGCTGAAATACGCGGACTTCGGCTACACCGATCATCACAACAGCACGGGCGATACGCAGCTCAAACTCGACGTAAAAAGCGACGCCATAATCGAGGCGGAATTTCGCAAAAATCCGCTCGTGCGCGCCCTAATCAGCGAGGAGAAAGATGAAATTTTAACGCTACGAGAGGATGCGCGCCTAATCGTCGCCTACGATCCGCTCGACGGCTCGAGCTTGGTGGACGTAAATTTCGCCGTGGGCTCGATTTTCGGCATTTACGAGGATGAAATTTCGCCCGCAAACTTAAAAGCGGCGATCTATTGCATCTACGGGCCGCGCCTTGAAATGGTCGTTTGCGAGGACGCGCCGAAGCTCTACCGCCTAAATCGCGAGGGCAACTTTAGCTTCGTAAAAGACCTGCGCCTACAGCAAAAAGGCAAACTAAACGCCACGGGTGCGACGCAAAAGGGCTGGAGCGAACCGCACCGAAAGCTCGTGCGGGCGCTGTTTGATGAGGGCTACCGCCTGCGATACAGCGGCGCGATGGTAAGCGACCTGCATCAAATTTTATTAAAAGGCGGCGGACTTTTCAGCTACCCCGCTACCAGCGATCATCCGCGCGGCAAGCTTCGCGTAACATTCGAGGTTCTGCCGTTTGCGTTCATATTCGAGCGCGCGGGAGGCGCCACCAGCGACGGCGCGAACGGCTCGCTTTTGCAGCTAAAGATTGAAAAAATCCACCAAAGCAGCCCTTGCTTTTTCGGCTCGAAGTACGAGATCGCGAAAATGCATGAAATTTACGGCGGGAAAAACTGATGACTGATACCGAGGTCGCCGCGCCGCGAGACGTTTACGACGAAATTTTGGATAAAAGCTTGGCCGCGCTGCAGGCATGCCAAGCCGAGCACAACCTCACCAGCTGCCTGGAGTGCGAGAAGCTGCTAGATTGCGCAGTGCGCGATAAATACGTCAAGGCGGTTTATGAGAGTATGTCGCACGGCGCGACGGGGGATTTTTCGTTTTAAATTGCGCTATTGCGATCGCGGAATTTTACCAAGCAGGCTGCTTAAAGCTCTTGCGTCACGAGGTTTTGCAAAGCGAGCTTGCGCGCAATATCTCTGCAAACCAGGCTGTGGCGTGGAATTTGCTCTGCAATGTGGATTTAATCCGATAGCGTGCAAATTTTGCTCTGCAGCATGGAATTTGTCCCGCTGCGAAACGATAAAATTTACGGCGCGTTTAGCCTCGCGGCGGAGCTTACTCTGCGGTGCGTCTGTTTTGCGGGCAAGGTTCTGCGACGGGCGATAAATTTAAAATATAAGCGTGCGGTTAAATTTCAAATGCGCGGCTAAATTTAAAGTAGAAGCATTATTAAATTTCAGGTGAGGTTTTAAAATTTGCGGATAAAATTTTAAGGCGCGAAATTTTACTTAGCAAAATTTTATCTGCGATCATGGGCTGTTTATGAGCGCGGACACGCGAAATTACGCAAACTTAGCGACGCGGCGAGACGGCGAATTTTGCTTCGCAAAATTCGAGTCGTAAATTTAAAACGCAAATTTAAACCGCAATTGTGCGCTTAAATTTAAAAGCTAAATTTAAAGCTCGGGGAACATGTGCCGCGCGAAGCGCTCGCCAAAATTTCAAAGCCGAGCGCGCTACGACGGTCGCGTTAAAATTTTAAAGCTAAGGCGCATATGGCGGCGATTGCGTTAAATTTAAAAATCGATCGGCGGTCGCGCGGAATTTTAGGATTGATCCATTCGCGAAGCTGTGTGTCATCGATCTATTTGCAAAGCCGCGTCCATAGGTTTTTTCGCAGCGCCGTACGCCGAAATTTTATAGCAGATTGGGGGATGTAAGCAAAAGGATGCAATCGTTCGTACAAGGGGTTTTGATGGGGCTGGGCGTTAGCGTGCCGATCGGCCCGGTAAACGTACTGATAATGTCCTACGCGCTGCGAAGCTACACCAAGGCGCTGTGCCTGGGCCTCGGCGCCATGAGCGCAGATATGCTGTATCTAGCGCTATCGGCGTTTGGTATATCGCAGTTAGCCAAAATCCCGATCGTTTTTACCTGCATATCGGTATTTGGCGCATGTTTTTTACTCTACACGGCGTACAAAATCTGGCATGGCGCGACTAGTTCGATGCAGCCTGTAAGCGTCGAGGCTTGCTCGGGCGCGGCGCTTTACAGCAAAGGCTTTTTGATAAATTTACTAAATCCATACGTCATTATGTTTTGGCTCAGCGTCTCTGCCGGCACCGCGCAAGCAGATTTCGCGCTTGCCCTTGCGGGGCTTGCAAGCGGAATCTTAGCTTGGATCACGCTTTTTCCGCTTGCGATATATCTAGCCCGCAGCAAGCTTCCAAACATTGTAGTGCGGGCATTTGCATATATCTCGGCGTTTATTTTGGTATTTTTTGCACTAAAGCTTTTATACGCTATAATTTTTGCTAAAATTTGAACCAAAGGATGGCTTATGAAACCGATTGAAATTCTAAAAGAGCTCATCAAATTCCGCTCGCTCACACCTAGCGACGACGGAGCTTTTAACTACGTCTCGATGCTGCTGGCAGACTTTAGCGAGGATAGATTTGAGCTAAACGGCATAACTAACGCGATTTTTACCAAACGCTTCGGAGAGGGTCCGCATCTGTGCTTTGCCGGACACATCGACGTAGTCCCTCCGGGCGAGGGTTGGGCGAGCGATCCGTTTGTGCCGGTGGAAGTGGACGGCTTTTTATACGGGCGTGGCGCACAGGATATGAAAAGTGGCATCGCAGCGGCAATCTGCGCGCTAGCGGCGGCACACGATTTTAAGGGCACGCTAAGCCTACTACTAACCAGCGATGAGGAGGGTGACGGCATCTACGGCACGCGCGAAATGCTCTCTAAATTGCGCGAGCAAGGTGCCCTACCCGACTTCGCAATCGTTGCGGAGCCTACATGCGAAGTGCGCTTCGGTGATACCATTAAGATCGGCCGTCGCGGCTCGATTAACGGCGTCCTTACACTCACGGGTATCGGCGGGCACGCAGCCTACCCAGATAAATGCATCAATCCTGTCCACATTTTAGCGCCGGTGCTTGCAAGTCTTGCGGGGCATGATCTGGACGCGGGTAGCGAGGATTTCGCTTCGGCTAAGATAGTCATCACCGACATTCGCGGCGGTTCGCAGGTAGTAAACGTAACACCCAAGGACGTACGCGTGATGTTTAACGTACGCGGCGGCGTAGGGCTGGGGCTAGAGGACGTGCGAGACTACGTACTGAGGTTATTTGAACTGGACGCAAAAGATGCGCTGTGCAACGAAAGCGAATCCTGCGGCAAGCTAGAAATGAGCTGCACTGCGCAGCTGCGAGCAGGCGCGTCGCTACACCTTGCGCTAAAAAGCTCCTCAAAGCCCTTCTTGACTCAACGAAACTCCAAAATCGTGCAAAAACTAAGCGCTAGCGTGCAGAAGATCTGCGGCGCAGTAGCTGAGCCAAACACCGCAGGCGGCACGAGCGACGCGAGATACTTCGCGGAGTTCGGCGTGGAGACGGCGGAGTTTGGCGTGCGAAACGACACTATCCATCAGATCAATGAACGTGTAGAGATTAGCGACGTCGAAAATTTAGCTAAAATTTTTAGCGATCTGATAGAAAATTTCGGCTAATTTAAGAATTTGGCAAAGCTGCGTAGATTTTCTTCGTTCTACCAAGCTTTGCTGATTTTGCCGGGGTTTTCGCTCGTAGTTGCTTGGCAAATTTTATCTTTGCCTCGCGTCTTACGTAGGAATTTCGCTCTACGCCGCTTTTGCTAAGAATTTTTATCTACAGCATGCTCGCCGCTTTTACAATTACTTTGCTATGCAACGTCGCTTTAGCAAGAAACCCTAGCAAAACGTCGCTTTCAAAGGCGAGCTTCGCCGACGAACGCTACCACTGCTAGGAATTTTTTAAAAGAATACTGCTTTTGCGCGAATTTCAGCAAATAGCGCGGTCTTTGCGCAAAATTCATCTCGCTCTCTTTGCGTAGAATTTCATCTTCGTCAGGTGACTCTAGCGGCATACTGCTGTACTTTGCTGTCTCCGTGAAAAATTTTATCTTTGACGCGCCCGCTGCTTACGCAAGAAGCTTGGCTAGGACAATGCCGTTTCTGCTGGGATACCGCCCGCTTCGTGGATTTATAAAATTTTACTTAGTCACGTTGCCGCTGAGATAATTCCGCCCCGCTTACCGCTTCTGCGCGGATTTTAACCCTGTCTGACAAGCGCGATTTAAGAATTTACTTTGCTTTGATACGACAATGTAAAATTTTGCCCGTACGGCGCGGCAGCATAGAATTTTTAGCCTCTGGAAAACTCCGCAACAAAACCTTGCTATCCTTGCCTATCTGCACAAAAGGATCGGCAAAATTTTGCCGCCTCGCGCGCTGCCGCACTAAATGCACGCAAGATGAAAATTTATCGAAGGACTTCAGCGCAGAATTTCGCGAGGCTAAATTTATCACTGCGAAAAATTTCAACCGCTCATAGCAAGCGTCTGCGGTGCGATAAACTCCAAATTAGGGTTTCAAGCCGGCTTAGCCGGCTCCTTGCTAAATTTTAACTATCTTGGTCGCCGCAAAAACTAGAAATTTACAAAATCGCTTTACGAAATTTCGCAGCGTCGCGCGGTAAAATTTTAAAATCGGCGCCGTACCTGTAAGGCAGAATTTAACGGAATTTTACTTGCCAAATTTGGTTAAGCTTTCTCTTTCAAAGTTTAGCAGCCACGCTTTGGTCGCTACGCCGCCCGCGCCGCTGTATCCGCCGAGCCCACCAGAAGCTACGACGCGGTGGCACGGCACGATGATAGGGATTTTGTTTTTGCCGTTTGCACCGCCTACTGCGCGACTTGCGCGCGGTCTGCCGATAGCCGCAGCTAGCTCGCCGTATGTTACGACCTCGCCGTAGGGGATCTCTAAAAGCGCGCTCCACACGGACTTTTGAAACTGCGTGCCATTTTGGCTCAGTTTAACGCTAAAGCTTTCAAGCTCGCCTCTAAAATAGGCGCCAAGCTCGTCGGTGCAAAGAGCCAAATTCTTTCTTAAATCGCTAAGCCTTAAATCGCGTCCTTTATCGTCCGCTGCACGCACAAAACCGAATTTAAGCCCTGCGTCGTGTTTTTTAAAGATCTCATCATTGGGCCCGCAGACAGAGCTTTTGACCCAGTCGATACTGCAGATCCCGATCTCGTCATCCCAAATTTCAAGCATTCCAATGGGCGAATTAAAAAAGGCTTTTTGCATCTCAATCCTTTCAAATTTTTACTGGTTTGATCAAAAAAATTTTAAAAAGCGCTTTTTGCGGTGCGAGCCAAAGCTCGAAAACGGCGAAATTTCATGCGGTAACGCGAATTTTTTAAAATTTACGCAAGGCGCCGCAAAGCCTCTACTCAAACCGCATGATGTTTACTAAAACCCCGTCGAAAACGTCTTGCTTAAAGAGTTTGATCTCGCGCACGATATCTGCGTTATCATCGTCGATGACGCCGTTTTTGACGAGGCTGTCCTCGATGAGCTTGAAAATAAAGGCGTGGTTGCTGACGTCGGAGATACCGCTTTTAAAGCCCATTTCAAGGCGCACCGGCACGTCTATGTGCACGCCGCGCAGGTCCTTGGCGATGTAAAGATCAGCGATCGTGCGCACCATCTTTTTCGCCATTTGGTAGCTCGCCGTGGACGACAAAATATCATTAAGACCGAAATTCTCCATCAAAAGTGGAATACGAACGCGCGCCAAAACCCCTTCGCCCGGCTCGCTCGCACTCTTTTTCAAAAACGAAATTTTAATCCTGTACGCGATGCCTATGAAGCGCGGCTTAAGCTCGATGAGCCTAGCTCTAGGCGCTTGCGGTAGCGAGATAGGACGCGAAGCGCTTGCAATAGGCAGAGCCTGCGGACGCTCTCGAAGGCTCGCGCGCTCTTTCGTAGGCGCTTTGCGCGCAGGCTTGTCATAGAAATTTACGGGCTTAGTCGCAAAAGTTGATTCGCTCGCAAAAGCAGCAAACGCGGGCTCATCACCAAGCGCCCCCTCCGCCATAGAAGAAGCAACCGTAGAATTCTCACCCGTTAACGCGGGCTGCGCTGATTGCTCAAATTCGGGCGCAAATTTATTTCCCGCTTGCGGCGGCAAATTTAAAGGGCGCCGCTCTTGTGCAGAGATTTTCTGCTCTAAATTTTGCCCGGCGGAATTTTCGGGCGCGTAATTTTGCCCTTTTGCCAAAAACATTGAATTCTCACCGACGCAATTCTCATCTTGAGGCGTAAATTCCGAGGCATTTTCTAAGGCAAAATTTGCGGCACGGCGGCTAGAAAAACTAGCGCTTTGCCCCTTAGAAAACTCGGAGCCTTGAGGCCCACAATCATTTGCGCACTTTAGATCAAGCGCAGAATTTACGAAAGTAGAATTTTTTGATGCAGAGCTTTGCGCCGTAGAATTTTTACTTCGTAAGTCCGCGCCCTGCTCTGCTACAAACGAATTTTCAGCCGTAAAATCCTCTGCTTGCGCCATAAAATTAGAATTTTGCGCCTCAAATGCGGAATCTTTCACGAGCGCAGAGCTTTGCGGCATAAAATTTTTACTTCTCGCGTTTGCGCTCTCTTCGAAACTAGCGGCAAGCCCCACGCTCATATCATCCTGCGCAGCGTCATTTTGCGAAATTAAATTTTCGCGCGTCGTATCCCACGCGGTATCTGCGCAAAATTCCGCCCGAGCTGCACCATAAAATTCTGCTTGCGAAGCATCTTGAAATTCTGCCTGTGAAGTAAAGCCTTGCGCGCTCTGAGCGCTGCGCGTAGAAAAATCTCGCTCGTCGCGCCTTGCATTTGTGGCATACGAGGTCTTTACCAAGCTGCCGCCAGCCTCGGGCAAAACTGCGCTTAAATCTCCTTCGCAAAAACTACCAAAATCGCAGGCGCCGTCAAACTCCGCATAACCATCCGCTGCGCGGAGACGATCTGCGCGGGCTTTCTTTTTGGGCGTAGAAGAGAGCGTGAGCCTGCCTGCAAGCTCGCGTCCGCCAGAGTTTAAAATCCCAAAAATTCTAGCTCTAAAGCGTTCGAACTGCTCGCCACTGAGCGAAATTTTGTCGTTTAGGCTCTGCACGCCGAAGTCTGCGGCGGTAAAATTTACGATCGCTCCGTCCCTACTCGCGACGCGCACGCGACCTTTGACCGAGCCTTTTAGCTTAAAATCGCTGCCTGCGAGAATTTTTTTCATCAACTCCTTCGGATTGTAGGGCATTTTAGCGCTCGCCAAAAACCACTTCATTAAATTTAGCGACGAAGCTTAGCGGATTGACGCTCACGCCGTTGATCGCGATGCCGAAGTGCAGATGCGGGCCGCTGACTCTACCGCTCTCGCCCGAAAGCGCGATTTCATCGCCTTTGCGAACGTGATCGCCAAGCGTCACTTTGATCTCGCTTAGATGATAGTACTGCGAATAGATGCCGCCGCCGTGATCGATCACGACCGAGCCGCCCGCGTAGTAGCGGTCTTTGGCGATGACTACGACGCCGTCGTTGGCGGCGCGCACCGCAGTGCCTACCACGGCACGATAATCGGTGCCGCTGTGATAGCTTTTAAGCTCGCCGTTGAAAGTGCGAGCATTGCCGAATGCAGAGGTTATTTTGGAGTTTAAAGGCAGCTCAAACGGCGTCGAAAAAAGATAGCGCGGCGTGGTGATCGCATAGATCGCGTTGGCTTCGTCGAGCTCTTTTTTGATACGTGCGGCGGCTTCTTTGGGCGGTTTAACTTTACCAGGAGCGACACTTAAGGCCTCTTTTTTATACTCGCCCTTTTTCAAGGCGACGATCTGCTCGTGGCTGCCGCTTTGATCTACTATCCGCAGCGCGAAATCCCCCTTAGCGCGGTAGTTTGCCGCCAAAACGGCGATTTTATCGCTAGAATTTGGCGCCGTGATGAGGGGGATTTTCTTTGAACCAAAGCTCAACTCGGTCGTGCTTTTATCTAATTTTAAGATAATAACGTCGCCGTTTACTATGTCTAAAGCGAAAATTTTGATCGCCAAAAGTGCAAAAATAGCTAGAAATTTCATAAATTTTCCAAAATTCGTTATTTTTCATCAATTTTTTGTTAAAAATTAGCTAAAACAAATGAAATTGCTGTTATAATAACGAAAATTCAATTTTAAAAGGATTAAATGATGAAAAAGTTTTTGCTTCTAGCATCTGTTGCACTTTGCGGTCTTTTGCACGCGGACGTCGTGGCAAATCAAGAGGTTATAGCGGCGACTAACGTCGTTAGATCTTTCGTAGCGGCTAATAACTTCGGCACCGATGAGCGCTATCTAACCAGCGCCAAAGCCGTCGCAATCCTAACCGACGTAAAACGCCTAGCTGCGGGCGCATCGCTACAATATGGCGATGGAATTTTTAGCGTCAAAGGCGAGAACGGCGAGTGGAGTTCGCCGATTTTTATCAAATATAAAGGCTACGGCGTAGGCTTGCAGGCAGGCTACGAGACGAGCGACATCGTGATGATCTTCCATACTACGAAGTCATATCAAGACATTTTTACTGGCACAGACACCCTTGAGATCAATGTAGGTGCTGCAGCAGGCGGCGTAGGTAGAAGAACCGGTCGCGCAACCGATCTACCTGATATTTCTGCATGGATGGTAAGCCCGGGCGAGCAAACAGGCGTCTACCTAGGCGTATCGATCGACAACGGCAGAATCACTATCGACGATCAACTAACTAACGACTTCTATGAGAGAATTTACGACTACGAGGACATCTTAAACGATTCTCCGCGCGCGAATAAATACGCAAAAAGATGGAAGGAAGTGATGAGGAAGTATTTTACAAACGGCGAGAAATACGGTGCTAGCAGCAGTGCGGCGATACCTGTAAATCACGTGCAGAAAAAATATCCTGACGGTAAGCCGATCATCTCAAACCGCTCTCCTAGAACTCATGCTAAGGCTACGCGAAGCAAAAAGGCTAAAAAAGCAAAATAAATTATCGAGCCAAGCCCCGTTTATGGGGCTTCTTGCTTTGGCTTTGCGTTGAGTTTGTGCAGAGCGCGCAAGCGTGAAATTGAAGCGCATAGGTTATTTTAAAAAGATTTATTGATTCTTTACTAAAGTATTTTATTTAATTTTATAAGTTATTGGATATATAAAGACCGAATAAAATTTTATGGAATTTAACGAAATTTTTATAAAATTTAATCAGTTTTTTATATTTTTATCACTACAATTACGTTTCTTGTCTCGTTAGCTCAGTTGGTAGAGCATCTGACTCTTAATCAGGCGGCCGTAGGTTCGAATCCTACACGGGACACCATCTATCAAATTTTCCCCCTATTTTTAGTTTTTTGATTTTTTTAAAAGCCCTGTTTTACGGCTCTTTCAAATTTTTTCAAAAAAATTTCAAATGCTAAAAACGCTAAATTATACAGGCGGTTTAAGAGAAACTACTATATATTAAAAAATGTATAGTAGCTCTTAAGCTTGTTAAGCTCTTTGGAAACTTTTATAATTTGTCCTATGAAACTATATTAAATTTTAAAGGATAAGTAGTTATGAAGGTTTTTTCTAAAATTAAAGACGATCCGGCTTTTAAAACGGACCCCGATAAAGTGATCAGAAATTTCTCCCTGCCTCATCGCAAAAATACTATGGTAGAAATGATAGATGAGCATATAGCAGTTAGATTTTACCACTCATTTAATAAAAAGGGAGAACAAACTATCCATAGGCACTATCACTATTGCATAGGCGGCAAGCTGATTAAGTCTTTAGGCAATGCAGATAAGATAAGTCTTAATGAAGCCAAGGAAGCGCTTAAAGGTTTAATAGTAGATGGTTCTACTAAACTAGCCGCCCCAAGTAATACTCTAGCGAATGTTTACCAGCAGTTTTGCAGACATAACGGCAATGTCGCATTAGCAACCTCTAAAAGACGAGATATGAGCTTTAAGGCTTTAAGGGATATTTGCGACAAAGATATAAACAAGATAAGCAAAAAGGATATTATGCCTATACTGGATTATTATTACGATAATGAGAAGTACGCTTCCTTAGAAATTTTATTCAAACTCATTAAAAGACTATTCAGATATGCTCGCATAAGAGATATTTCTAAAAATCCATTATTTGCAGAAGAGGTGTTTAAGGACTTTTATAATATACCTCGCCATAGCGAATACCCATATATAAAAGATGACTTGGATTTAACTGTACTTATTAAATTTATCATGAACTATCCTCATCAAATAGGAGTTAAGAATGCTTTAATATTTGGACTGCTTACCGGGCTAAGAAGCTCAAATGTAAGAAATTTAACCCATGAGCATTTAAAAATAGGCGATGATGGAGAATATTACTTACTATTCCCGCAAGATGAGAATAAGGTAAAAAGCAATGGAGATGAACATCTGGGGCTTCCTACAGAAGTAGGGCAATGGCTGCAAAGATTGAGTACTCATAATAGCAGCTGCTTGCTATGCTTTGCCAATACGCAAGGAGAGATACTAAGCGATATGACTCTAGTTAAAGCGCTTAAAACCTATGCTCCCGTAATAGCTAAGAATAGATTGGTCTTTCACTCTTTTAGAAAGATACTAGAAACCTTTGCATATGAAAAAATCCATGAGAACAAGCTGGATCCTTATAGCATTGAACGTACCCTTTTTCATGCACAAAGAGAGATACAAAAGATTTATAACAAAGCTACGAATATTGAGAATACGCGTAGGGTTCTAACATGGTGGCTAGGTTATTTAAAGGGGTTGGGGTTTAAATTTTGAGGGGAGGGATGGGCTAAAGGTATTATTCCTACTATGGATAGCGCCTTTAAGTCTATGTACCTATGTGTTTTAGAAATTTCCGGATAAGCGGAAAGACGGTGAGATAGGGAGTTAAAACGACACCTATCCACAGTTTGTCTTTATATAGCTTATCGCAATTAGCGTGTAAGCTATCTTTATTCTCTTCAAAAAAATGCCGGCTTTTCCTTTCTGCATATTACTTCTTTACTATTCCTTTCCTAAGCGCTCGCCCTCATTTTTAAGTGCATTGCCTCCTTTTTAGCGCTCGCCTTCTTTCTTTTGATACTGAAGGCGAGTGCTTGCGAGGATAGGGCCGCGATAGCTTATATAAATTCTGAAGCATTCCCTTTCTTTTTTAGACTTACGCTTTTTACTAGGAATTTCTTGTATATTGCATATTAAGCTTTCATATCTTTTAATGCTCGGTTTGTAGGTTGTGCTTCATTGCTCCCCAGCTCTAATAGGAGGCCTACTTTAATTGACTTCATAACCTTCATAGGTTTACCGGGTTGCTTCATTACCTTTAGATCCATGTTTATTAAAACAACCCCCGTCTTTTAAAACAGCTCATATCATTTTTTTGTTTTCTAGCTATATTGTTTTTATAAGGTATTTTTTGAAATACCTTATAATGTTTTTACTAAGGAGAGAGAATGTTTTATATGTTAAAAGCCTTTAGGCTTTTTGAAGTAGCCTTTAAAGTTTTTATATATTACGGTTTTTCGATGGGTTACGTTATCGGTAATGTTTTTATTGATAAGCTTAAACGCTTATCAAGCATTCTTAATCTTTAGTTCCCCGCTGGCGGTTTGGGGTAATAAGAAAAATCGCAGAGGTGCGTTATAGCTTCGCACATTAATCTAAAAAGCTTCTGTTTTAACTAAATTCTAAAGATGTAACGTCTTTTTGCCCCTAGAGTTTTTCCCTAGATAGCCTTCTTCTTCGTTTTATTTATTGCCTAAGTGCATTAAATTTGATCAAGGGGACTATCTGAAAAGCCGCGTGGAGGTAGCGCCTCCGTTAAAGGTTACGGGGCTTGTCTCGCTCGTCGCTAGCGGAGCATTTGCTCGTCTGCTACCCGCCATTGCGATTATTCCTTGTAGGGGTATTATTATATAGACAGAATTTTCTATATCTAAGTGGATAGGATAAACTTTTATCACAAGGATTATAATCTATGGCTCATAGTCTTATCGATAGCCATTTATCTATTGTAGGGATATGCTTGCAATATCATAGGTAGTGTAGATTTATCATCGAATCAGCCTTTTTATCTCTTTTAAGGATATTTTGTCATACATAAGCAGCGTAAATTTCTTTACTAAATCAGCATTTTATCCATTGCGAAGATATTTTCTTATAAAAGCCTTTCTGTTAAATTTTAAACTTGTCTCTTTTATTCCTTTTAGGAGCATTCTTTGCTAAAGCATTACTCTTACAAGCAGATAGAGTAACCTCTATGTCTATCTATTTATAGATATTTTATGTTAAAACCCTGCTTTAAGTATACGCAGCCTTGCTTTAATAGGAATTTGAGTATTGAAAGGGTATTAAAGATTTTAGGATATTTAAATTATCTAAGCATTATTAAGCATTAAAAAAGGCTTTTAAATGTGGAAGGCATCTATCTATCCACCCCATCTTTTAACCAAACCAAGAATGCCTATAATAAAACCGGGAATGCCTCTAACCAAGCCAAGCAATGTCATAATAAAACCAAGAATGGCTATAATCAAACCAATCCACCTATATCCACCCATACTATAGCCCAACCAAGTAATGCCTAGTTATCTCCACCCTTGAATGCCCCATATCTATAGATACTTGAGCTAAAGCTTCTATATGACTCATACCCTCTTTACGTAACTCTTCGTATCTTTCTTGAGCGAAGTTATATCTAAGCCCATGCGTTCCTCTTTTGTCCGCTCCTGCTGCTTTTAGATCCTTTACGTATGCATTCTTTGAGGCATAGTATCCCGACTCTTTGGCAAGCTTTAGCTGCCTTATGGTTTTATCGCTTAGCTTTTTAGTACTATAGCATAAGCCGTTCTTACTGCCGAGTATGGTTATGCTATTATCGTCGTTGATTTGCCATTTGCTTGAGTTAATGGCATCATCCAGTCTTAGCCCCGCTTCTAATTGTAGCTTAGCGGATATATAGTATAATGAGCTTAATTGCATATTGCTTATGATTTTATACGGGTTTTCATAGGCTCTGTTATAATGTCTCTTACGAAGGTTCATACCCTTTTTCTTAAGCTCTTTGCGGATATCCGTAATATCTTTTCCCAATACGTTTAGCCCTAGCTTACTGCAATTATCAAAGCTCTTAGCTAATGCCGATATATAGGTATTAAGTGTTCCTCCGCTTATTTCGCTTGCTTTTAGCAGTAGCCACTCTCTTGCACTACCGGCATTAATGTTTTGCATTATTTTTTGGCCGTGCCTAGCTTTAAGAAATTCTATATATTGAGTGGTTACCGCTCTTAGGTTTTGAATGCTTTTAATACTATGGGCGTATGTGCTCTTTGTATGACCGTTTTGTCCTTTAAGCTTGCTATTGCGTCTTACGTTACTTTTAGATATTCCGATACCGTTTGCTTGCTTCATAATCTGAGAGATAATAGCTTTAGCGTTCATTCTGGTGTGTAGAGCCATGATTATATACCTTTATCTTTTTAATAGTCTTGCTACGCTTGATTTACTGGTTTGTATGCCGTAGCGTTTCCATAGAATATCCGCTATTTTTTGATAGCTATGGCCGCTTTTATGTAGGGATTTTAAGCAATCCTTATAATCTGCTATTTTTGATTTGGTCGGTTTTTTCTTTGGGCCTAGTAGCTTTTTATACTCTTTATTTACTACTTCGCTTAAGGCTCTTTTATCTACTTTCATATCTTTGTAATAGTGCAATATACCATTAAGTGCATTATCCGCTCTTTTCTTATCGTGCCTTGCTCTACTAATATATGAGATAAAAGTATTTACTAGCCATATAAGCTCATTCTGATTAGCAGTTTCTTGAGCTTTATCGTTAAAGACCCTTATGCCTTTCTTGACTCTTAAAAGATTTTCGTAATGCATATCTGCTCCTTTGCAATAGATTTTATAGTAAATTTAAAGATTACCAACCTATTTATAACGGGGGAATAAAAAAATGGTAGGAAGCTTTGCTGCTTTTCAATAGATTCATTGCTTTTATTAAGCTTTGTTATTCTTTTCGGCAGTTTCATTATTTTCAGGAACCTTATGTTTCATTGTTTTCATAAAGCCTCATTGTTTCTTATAAAAAGGCTCGGTGATAGAGAATGGTAAAATCTGATATGCGGATGTTTTGAAGGGTATGAGGGATAGGGAATTATGAGGGGATAAGACGTTCGTTTTTCGGATTGGGTTTTGTGTGGAGGATTCCGAAGGTTGGTTTTAAGTGGAATATTTTGTTGAAGGGCGGGTATGAATTGGGCTTTGAAGGCATAAAGGGTGCGAATATGTTGTAGTTTATGGAATCAACCTAGTTCTTTTCAGGATTTTTAAGAAGAGTAAAGGTCGCAAGCGTAAAACCCCATGGAAGGATGGAGATGTTTGTAGAATTTTGCCTATACTCATGCAAGCATTTTAAATTTACCGTATCAAAATTTAATCATTTGACTAGCTATGGTTTTAAAATGTACGGCAACTTATGAGGCGGCGTTTTAAATGTGCCACCTCATATAAAATTTCTAACATAAAGCGATATACCAGCAAGGGGAATGAAATACCGGCATAATTATAAGACATAACCCTTAAAAGGTATAATCCTAAATAGCCCTTAGCTCATATAAACTTGCATATCATCCTTGCGAATATCTCTTTGGTTAAATTCCAAAGCTTCCGAGTTATCGGCGTAGATATTTAGCTGCTCTATGATCTTATTTACGGTATCTTGGCTCAAGAAAGCATTATCTTTTAAAGCCTCTTCTTGAATAACACCCGGAGCGGAGTTTAGATCCATAGCATTGCTAACGCTAAGATTGGAATTTAGATCAGGGGTGTTTAAATTTGAATCATCACAATACTTTGAAACGATAGCCTTTAATTCATTCTTATCGCCGCTACCTAAAACCATATTCCAGCCGGATTTGGAATTTGAACCGTCGCTAGAACTTTTTGAAAGAGGCGAAATTTGGGTTTCGTTATCTATGTCTAGTTTGGCATTCATCGCTAAAGCAGCGGGTTTTGCACTAGCAATATAGGTTTTACCGAAGGCTTTATAGATATCCGCTGCCTTGATATTTAGATATTTACCGATATGAAATTCCTCTATGACATTATCCCTGTTGCTAAAAAAGCCTTTTACTTCTAAGATATCATTTTTTGCGTTAGGATCTGCCGGAGTGATGATGAGCTTAAGATCGCTCGAACCATTTTTACCAAAGTCATAGCGGACTCTTTTTACGGGATTTTTATATATGACCTTATCATAGCCTCCAAGATCCATTATAGTTTTTGCTCCTCCGTCATAAATAAATACATTATCTTCCTTGCCCCCCACCATAGTGTTTCCACCGTTGATAGGTTTTACTTGCCCACTAATAAAATCGCTTCCTAGAATTTTGCCGTCTTTGAATTGAAAATTTAAATTTGTCCTTACATCGTAGTTTTTGATCAAGACGCTACTATTTGATAGCTTATCCGAGATGAGTAACGAATTATCGACTAAATTTAGATTAAATTTAACCTCGTTGCTTCCCATGTCTTTGAATTTAATTAAGTCGTTGTCTTTGAAATTTTCCACCATATCGTTTCCGTCACCCCTAGAAAAGACGAAGGTATTTTTGCCATCCATACTGATGCCGGGATTACCGTAGATATCGTAGCATCCTCTTAGAGTATCATTGCCGCTGCCACCTTCAAGGATATTATTAACTCCATTGCCTCCCATCAGGATATCGTCTCCATTGCCACCTTTGATCTCATTGTCCATATCGTTGTAGCCACGTAGTTCCTCGTTTTTATCGGTACCATTCAAAGATAGTTTTTTAATATCATCAAAGCCTAGTTTATCACCGTTTGCAAACTCAAAGGTTTGTATCTCCTGCGCATTTCTATTATACTTTATTATATCCGACAGCATAATCGAATCACCCGCCGAGTTACGAAATGAAATTTTCAAATTATCATAGGTTTTATTGTTCTCATCGTAGTCTCTGGCGTCAGTATTTACACATCTTTCTGCTAGCAAATCCTCTTTTCCGATTCCTTGAGCGAATTTAATCCTATTTTCACGGGTACCAGCATAGATGATATCGGCACCATCGCCTTTATTATATATAAAGGTGTTATTGCCAGAATAGCTTCCGTACAAAATATCATCACCTTTGCCACCTATGATAAGATTATCCTGATCAGAGTTGCCAAAAATAGTATCTGCTTCATCCGTGCCGATTAATGCTAATTTTTCGATACCTTCAGTGTCAAGCCCTTCGCCGTTAAAGAATTTTATCCTCTTTATTCCAAAGCGACCAAATGAAATAGAATCATTCTTTGAGTTTTTAAATTTAATGATCGTACCTTCCGGCGTATGCTTTACTATGATATCCTCTTTTGTGATACCTTCGCCCAATTGAAGCGTATCGGTACCATCATAATCAGCTATAGTATCGTTGCCATCGCCTTTATTAAATATATAAGTATCATCTCCCCAGCCACCTTTTATAACATCATCACCTTTGCCCCCCTCTATTATGTCATTGCCGTCGCCAGCGTTTATGGTATCATTTCCATCTCCACCATATATAATATCATCTCCCTTATCTCCGCTTATCGTATCATTACCGACCCCGCCATAGATAGTATCATTTAATTCTCCTCCTCGGATCTCGTCGTCTCCGCCTAAGCCATTCATAATGTTATTTATATCGTCATAGCCATATAGAAGATTATTTGTATCATCACCGGTCAATGCTAATTTTTTAATATCCTCAAAGCTTAGTCTATCGCCGTTTTCAAATTCAAAATTTTCTATAGTCAGATCTTTATTGCTGCATTTATCTATAATATTTCCTCTAAGAAAAACGGCGTCGGTATCATTATCTTTAAATCCTATCTTAATATCCATTACTCTATGAGTATCATCATATTGGCTCAACCTCTCTTTATTTTTTGATACTGATACTACAAGATCTTCTTTCTTGATGCCTTTACCAAATTTTAAAGTATCATTACCCTCAATGTCGTAAATATAATCTACTCCATCGCCTTTATTATAGACGTAAGCATCATCTCCACCGTTGCCATACAGACTATCATTTCCTTTTCCGCCGATTAAGGTATCATTGCCGCTATTTCCACAAAGGGTATCATCCCCGCCATTTCCTTCTAAAATATTATCGCGATGGCTATACCCGTATATATCATTGTTCTCATCGTTTCCGATTAAAGATAGGTTTAAAATATCGTCAAAGCTTAATTTGTCTCCATTTTCAAATACTAATGTTTTATGTGAGTATTCCTCATAGATACCATTATCTCTGGATATAATATGCTCCAGAGATATACTTCCTTGCTTTCCTTTGAGCGATATAACTAAATCTTGATACCTTGATCTTGTGTAACTATCATATTTTACTTCGCCTTTAGTTACAATGATATCTTCTTTGTTTATACCTTTACCAAATTTTATGATATCTTCTCCTTCATAATCATGGATTGTATCGTTGCCATCGCCGATATTATAGATATAGGTATCGTCTCCTCTACTACCACTTAAATAATCATCTCCTTCTCCACCAATTAAAATATCATTCTTCTCATCTCCATAAATATTGTCATTTCCGCCATTACCTACAAGAGTATTGTTTGAATCTTCAAAGCCCTTTATCCTTTCTCCTTCATCAGTACCCACAAGAGATAATTGCTTGATATCTTCAAAGCTCAGTTTATCCCCATTAGCAAATTCAAAATTCTCTATGGCGCCATTAATTCTAGTTTTATTTTCAGTAAGAACATTTTTTAAAGTTATAGAATCGGCTTCATTGTGTTTAAATTTAATGATTATATCTGTTGCATTATTTAAATAAGACCACTTCTGATTTATATTAGTTGAAACAATTAGATCCTCTTTTTGTATGCCTTCGCCGAATTTAAGAGTATCTACCCCATCGCTATCTTCTATTATATCGTTGCCGTCGCCTTTATTGAATATGTAAGTATCGTCTCCTATACCGCCATTTAGAGTATCGTTTCCTCTACCTCCTATTAATGTGTCGTTGCCGCTACCGCCCTCGATTAGGTCATTACCGTCTCCGCCGTACATAGTATCATTCCAGCCTTGACCGTAGAGCTTATCGTCTCCGCCTTCTCCTTTGATAATATTATTTGCATGGACAAAACCTACAATGTTCTCGTTACTGTCGGTGCCGATCAAAGATAGCTTTTTAATATCTTCGCAGCCTAGCTTCTCGCCATTGGCAAATTCAAAATTCTCTATTATGTTGTTATCTTTATTTTTGTTACTATCGATAACGTTTTGTATAGTGATGGAATCATTTGGGGAATTTTTAAAGAATATGGCTACATCCGAATATTCCTTTCGTCCAGTACGATCATTCATTCGCGCAACTCTTTTGACGATAAGATCCTCTTTGCTTATTCCTTCGCCAAATTTTATAGTATCGGCTCCTCCATTATCGGTTACGGTATCGTTGCCGTCGCCTTTATTGAATATATAAGTATCGTCTCCCGTGCCACCATTTAGGATATCATCTCCTTCATTGCCTATAAGAGTATTGTTCGAGTCTACAAAACCTTGTACGGTTTCGCCCTTATCAGTACCGACCATAGGCAGCTCTTTGATATCATTAAAGCTTAATTTATCTCCGTCTGCAAATTCAAAGTTCTCTATCGCGCCATTGATTCTAGTTTTGTTTGCATAAATAACATTTTTCAATGTTATGGAATCGGTAGTATTGTTTTTAAATTTAATCACGATATTGTCGCTATTTGTATCCCTGCTTATAATCAGATCTTCTTTGCCAATTCTTTCCCCAAATTTAAGGGTATCTACCCCATCGTTATCCTCTATTATATCATTGCCGTCACCTTTATTGAATATGTAAGTATCATTTCCCGTGCCGCCTATTAGAATATCGTCGTCTTTGTCGCCAATCAAGGTATCATTTCCTGCTTTTCCATAGAGCTCGTCATTTCCGTCGCCGCCGATTAAAACATTCTTTTCAAGATCATCATAAGCGGCTATAACGTCATTTTTATCGCTTCCTACTTGAGACAATCTCTTAATATTTTCGAAGCTTAAGCTCTCGCCGTTTACAAATTGGAAATTTTCTATTGATTCACTCGCATTCGTCTTATTTCCTATAATAACATTTTTCAATGTTATGGAATCGGTTTCATTATGTTTAAATTTAATGATTATATCCCTTGCATCGTTTAAAGACCCATATGCATTCTTGCTTATATTTCTTGAAATAATTAGATCCTCTTTTTGTATACTTTCACCGAATTTAATTGTATCTGAACCACCACAATCTTCTATTGTATCGTTGTCGTTATCTTTATTAAAAATATAGGTATCGTTACCGGTATTGCCGTTTAGAAAATCGTTACCTCTGCCCGAAATTATAGTATTGTTTCTATTTTTATATGAATAAATTTTATCATTTTCATCGGTGCCTATAAGCGACATGTCTTTGAATTCTTCCAAGCCCAACTTATTACCATCCGAGAATACTAAATTTATTCCTTCCGAATTGATTGTTATGGAATCTGTATGATTTGATTTTAATAAAATTTTAGTTTTTCCATAAAAGCTATCTCTCTTGACAATTATATCTTCCCTATTTATGCCTTGTCCAAATTTTATAATATCATTGCTTCCTGTATTATTAATAATATCGTTGCCATCGCCTATATTAAATATGAATATATCTTCACCTAAACTAGCCGTTATTTCATCGTCTCCTCTACCTGCTATGATAGTGTTCGTTTGATTATTGAAAGCACGTATAATATCGTTTCCATCGCTCCCTATTAAAGATAGATTTTTCAAATCATTAAAATTTAGAATTTCTCCATTAAAAAATTCTACAGTTTTTATGGAAATTATTGGATCGACTTGATAACCACCTCTACTTAATAGAGTTATGCTATCTGTAGTATTGCCTTTAAAAGATAGCTTTAAATTCCTGGAATAGTAGCTATCGCTTTGATCTTGAGTAACTATAAGATCGTCCTTATTTAACCCTTTACCTAATTTTAAAGTATCATTGCCGCTTTCATCCAATATCCTATCATTACCATCTCCTTTATTAAAAATAAAAGTATCATCTCCATAACTACCATATATCTCATCGTCTCCCCTACCACCGATAAAAATATCTCCCCAACCGCCAAAACCTACAAGTTTATCATTTCCTCCATTGCCTATTAAAGTATTGCTGCTATCTCCAAAGCCAATTATAGTATTATCCAAGTCGTCTCCCGTATTAACTATAGACCTAATATCATTTGAATTTAATTTCTCTCCATTTGCGAATACTAAATTTTTAGCATAAAGATTTACTAAAGTTATGCTGTCATTTGGATTGTCTTTGAAATATAGCTTTATCAATTCATCTCCGTTATCATTCCGATCTTTAGTAATAACTAGATTCTCTTTTAAAAGACCTTCTCCGAATTCGATAGTATCATTTCCCTCGTAATCTTCTAAGACATCGTTTCCGTCGCCTTTATTAAATATATACGTGTCATTTCCCGCGCCACCATTTAGTATATCATCTCCTATACCGCCTATTAAAATATCATCTCCATTCCCACCTTCTAAGATATCATTTCCCTCATTGCCTGTCAAGGTATCATTACCATTGCCGCCGTAAAGCTTATCATCCCCCTCGTTACCTTGTAGATTATCATTTCCATTATCTCCATCCAGAATATCATCTCCTGCCCCTCCTGTTATAGTATCATCCCCGGTTCCTCCATAAATTTCGTCATCTCCATCTAAGGCATCAAAGCACATTCCTTTATTTCCTAAATAAAATTTATCATTTGTATTAGTTCCTTTTATAGAAGAATTATTAAGTATAGTATTATAATCCCAAATAGTACCATCTTTGAATTTAATATATTCTATAATATGAGTGTTGGTGTCATTATATTTATTATAGAAGTTTTGTAAAGTTATAATATCGTCTGATATTTTCGAGCTTATGACAATATCGCCAAATACTCTTTTGATATTAATATCGTCTTTATTAAAATCTTTTAGTTCTATTGTATCAACATCTCCATCATAATAATATGCAGCACTTATAATATCATGCCCATCGCCCTTATTAAATATATAAGTATCGTTTCCTTTTTCGCCATTTAAGATATCGTCCCCCTTGCCGCCCATTATAATATCGTTGCCATTTCCCCCATCAATATTGTCATTGCCATCATTTCCTTCCAATATATCATCCCCATCATAGCCCCGTATAGTATCGTTACCAGAAGAACCTATTAAAGATTTTGCCTTAATTTCATCTAATTCCATAATATCTCCGTTGGCAAATTTAAACTTTCCTATACTTAAATATCTCATAATAATACTATCGCCTAGACCATACTTAAATTTTAACACCATGCCACTATAATCATTTCTATAAATAACTATATCTTCTTTGGAAATTCCTTTGCCAAACTGCAAAATATCGACGCCAGCATAATCCATAATGGTGTCGCACCCATCGCCTTTATTAAAAATATAGGTATCGTTCCCATTGCCACCATAAAGTATATCGTTTCCTATCCCACCTTCAAGAACATCGTTACCATTTTCGCCGTAAAGATAATCTGCACCTTCACCCCCACTTATAACATCTTCTCCTTCGTTACCATAAAGTATATCATTTCCTATATTTCCATTAATAGTATCATTACCGTTGCCGCCCCATATTTCATCGTCGCCATCTTTTGCGTCAAATATATCATCTTTATCTGTAAGATAGAATCTATCATTATTATTCGTAGGATTAAGCGAGGCATTGGACAAAATATCATTTTTATCCCATATTATTCCATCATTAAATCTAATGTTTTCTATGACTCCATTACCAAATTCTTCTGTAAAAGAAAAATAATTTTTTACAATTATTCTATTATAGGTTTTTATGCCATCATCATCTAAAGCTTTTATTATTAAACTATCTAGTTCTCTAGTTAAAATAATATTAGATGACTTATAATCTAGCTCGATAGTATCATTTCCACCTATTTCACAGATAGTATCTTTACCAAAATTTTTATTAAATATATAAGTATCGTTTCCTGTTCCGCCATTTAAATTATCATTCCCTTCATAACCATTAATGTAATTATCGCCGTCATTACCATATAGAGAATCATTCTCAAAAGTTCCTTCTATCGGTTTTAATAGCATATCTTTAAGCTTTTCATTATTTTGAAATACAATACTATAGTTATCCGCTAGCTCCTTTAGGGCGAATTGTTTATAGGCCAACGAACGTCTTACAATAGTATTAATTTTAAAAATTTCAGTCATATTTGTACTATCATATAAATTTTTAATAATTGCGTTAAGCCCGTCAAAATCATAAGTATATTTCTTATATACTTCGTTATATTTCATATATTCTATATTTAAATTTAAAGCTTTATATGTAGATTGAAGCTCGATTAATGAATAAACATAGTCTGCAAATTTTTCATAAATTTCCAACAGCATAGTAGATAGTATTGTGCTTGTAGGATTCGCTCCTAATACTATGTGAAAATATGGTTTACCAGTTAATTTTTCATAAACAGCCAATTTTCTTGCATCTATTGCACCTCCTCTACTCCAGCGGTCTATTTTACTTACTCCTGCCCATTCAAAAATTAAAGTGTCCACACCACCTCTTCTATCGTTGGGATTCAGAGCTAGATATGCGTTTAACGCGATTTTTACATTATCTTCCTTACTCATAGCCATATGAAGACTTGGCAAATTTCCAAACGCCCTAACTTGTGGAAGAAATTTAATTTTAGATGAAATTTTACTTTCATCCATTATCTCTTCAGTATCTTTTAGATCTACATTAAAATACATATCACTTGCAGAGACTGTGTTACCATCGTTTAATGTAACCGATGAGATTTGTGTATCATTAACATTCAAATAATTAAGATCTATAGATTTAATTTTATCTTTTAACTTTATAAGTTCACCTTCATCGGTTAGAGCATTAGAGTTTTTATCTTGCCACAATAAAAGTTTATCGAAATCCTTATCATTATTATCTATTATACCGTCGTTGTTACTGTCAAATTCTTTTAAGGCCTCAAAGCCATTTTTAGCTTTAGGATTAGTGTATTTAGTAGCGGTATTTGATTTGATTTCATTACCAAATAACTCCAAGCCATTATCTATCTTACCATTACCATTTTTATCTATAGCTATAAATGCATCATCACTACTTATCCAATCCGTAGCTTCTTTGAAACCGTTACTATCCAAGTCAAAGTTTATGGCGCCATTTAAATTTATGGTTTTTACTCCATCACCATTTAGATCTACAACCAAAGGATCATATTTATAAGGAGCAGTTTCTGGATCATTCGGATCGTAATTTTTATCATCGTCTTTAATAGTTATTTTTTCAGATTTAATTTCAATAGATAAATCATTGCTCTTATCTATAATAATAGCTTTGGGCATATATACTTTATCTTCATTGTCTATATCATCTCCATCCCAATAAAAAGTATATTGCGTATTTTGGGTATTTTCGGCACTTAGTCTTACTATCTGTTCTTTCGCTTCTTTGGAGGTATTATTATCGTAAATCTTAATAGTAATAAATTCTTTGTCATCTAGCTTTCTACTTAAAGACAGGCCAAATTTTTTAGACATATCTTTTTTGTCACCTTCGCTTACAATACCACCGTGTAGAGTTATTGTTATATCTTTCGTATCTATTAGTTTGATTCCCAGATATGCATTTCCATTTTCGTCTTTAAAATCCTTTTTATATCCATTGATTGTGACCGTACCGCCACCTTTCTTGACGATCAGTTTTTCATCTTCTAATAATTTATACTCTGTCTTCCTATCTTCGCTTAGATATACTCCTTTTTCTTTATCGTATGTTCCGCCCGTCAAGATCGAGTCATTGAAGAATACTCTACCTTGGCCATCAGTATCTTCTATGATATCTTTATCTCCTGCGTAGTAGGTGTCGAAACCATCTCCGCCATATAGTAGGTCTTCTTTATCGTCATTGTCCGTATATATGGTATCCTTACCGCTTCCTCCGTAGATGGTATCTTTTCCTTCTCCTCCATAGATGGTATCGTCTCCATCGTCATAGTTCCTGTCTTCTTTATCGTTGTTTACTCCGCCATATACGGTATTTTCTCCTTTGGAACCTCTTAGGTCTATGGTATCGTTACCGGAGCCTGCTTCGATGTAGGCGCTACCCCCTACTATCTTTATGTTATCGTCTCCAGCTAGGGCATAAATTTTAGTATGTGTATCCGGATTAAGCTTTGATTTAATATTTTCTATATCATCATTCTTATTTGTGCCAAATATAAATTGGTTATTAGGGCTATCTGTTATCTGCCCAGACTCATCAAATAGGGGTTTTAGTTCTATATTGCTTTGGTAATCTTTATAATATTCTCCAGATACAGATTTAGATATCAATACTTTTTGAAGCATTTTTGATTTATCTTTTACATAGTTATCGGAATACTCGTCTTTATACTTTTCAAGTTCTTTATAGGCTGGCAGATCTATATCTGATATTATAAAGTTATTAAGATTTACCAACGCATATAATTTTTCAATAGAAATATTAGAATCTGGGAAAATTTGGTTAATCGGTGCATTGAACGGGATCAATTCTAAAGTGAAATTAGTTTTATCGCTATCGTAAATTTGGCATATGTCTATTATATCAGATTTGCCTTGAGCCTTGCCTATGGTTTTATCTATGTCTTGGATTATTTTTTCTGCGATATTGGCAATGCCTTCGCCCGTCATAGAGCTAACAATATTTTTATAATAACTACTTAGATAATTTGTTACAAACTCCTCCGATATTCCATGAGATATGGCAAAGTCATAAAAATAGAGAATTTTAGTCATAGGGGCTATAAAGTGAGTTTCTCCAGAAACTTCAATAAGTTCTCCAAATCTATCATTTTCATGTAAATCCGCTATCAAATTAAAAAAATCTTTGGCTCTTATATCGGTTACCGATGTGGTCATAGGAGATTTTTGATAATTATACAAAGCTTCGCCAATAGCATCATCAAGATAGTACTTGTAATTCGTTTGTACATCTACTATCCAGAAGTATTTTCCTTCAGCATCTTTAAGCACTTCTTTACTATATAGATATAAGTTTTTTCCGCTAGGAGAGTTAAAAGTATAGCAGTTATCAAATAAGCCAGGATAGATTTTTGAAGCTATTTGGGCTAGTGTACCACCTAGAGAGTGACCAACTATAGTGATATTATCAAAATTATTTATTTGCACGGCAGTTTTTCCATCATTGCCTTTAGTTCCTTTCTTTAGTTCATTAATAAACTTCACCATGTCTCCAATCTGAGAGTGAGGTGTGCCATTAAATGCCAATTCTATGTCAGCCAAAAGATCTTTTATCGCTTGACCGAATCCCTGGTTTATTTCCGTTCCCCTTACGGACAATATGTATTCACCAGTTTTTATATTCTTGTATAAGACCGCCTGAAAACCACTTAAGTTATCCTCTTCTGAAGATTTTATCTCTACAAAGTCCTTAGAGAAATTATCTCTTTGGGCACTTGTTGTATCAAACCGACCACTTTTACCAAGTTTTATAAACCCTTTATACCCCGCCCATGCTAGCTCTGCATATGTTTTTAGTGCCTCAAACTTTCTCAT
>CAURKZ010000001.1:0-213760 GCA_963525605.1 uncultured Campylobacter sp. | reverse complement strand
AGGGCGCGGAATTTTATCAAAGCATTAAAATTTCATCCTTCAAATAAAATTTTAACCTTCGTTTGGCTAAAATACCGCTTTAAATTTAAGGATCAATCATAGTTAAAGAAGTATATTTTATCGTCATATCGGCTATCATAATATTTTTTGGACTTGCTACTATTGCGCCCGATTCCGCGCTTGTAGGCAGCGCCGGCAATGCCATCCGCTCGTTTAATACCCAGCTATTCGGCTATTTTGCATACATCTATCCGCTATTTTTACTCGCCTTAGCATACGTAGCCTATAAGCATTTTCGCGGTTTTGACTTTAGATTTTTTGAGTTTAGCATCGGAGCCATTTTACTATTTTTTACCATTTTGATGGTGCAGTCGAGTCTCTTTGGCGCTAGTGGTGGAGCAGTTGGCAGCTTTGCGGTGGATGGACTTAGGCGAATGATCGGAAGCGTTGGCGTGTGGATTTTTAATATTACGATTTTTGTGCTTTCGCTAGTGCTTATATTTGAAGATCGTTTTACCGACATCATCAAAAACTGCTTTATTGGCTCAAGAGATGAAAGCTCGCAGGATGAAATTAGAGACGATTTTGCTAGCGATGCGGATGCAGCGCAAAGGGGCGGGCTCGCAAGGTATTCGTCTGCGCAAGGCTTGAGAGGTGCGGAAAATTTTAACGCTTCGAATGACGCTTTGAGCGCAGAGGATGGTTCGGCGAAACAGGGTAATTTTGCGGAGCAGGGCGCAAGCGGACGCGGTTTTGAAAGCGGGCAAAATTTTCAAAATTTAAACGATGCTCACGAGCCTGAGTCTGAGCAGAATTTCGGTGACGCGCAGGGCCTGCAGGCTTCCGCTGAACGCGAGCTTAAAATGCCGCAAAAGGGAAAGCCGAGCAGGCTAAAAAGGGTCGAGCGCCTAAGCGAAGTCGCCGAAAACAAAAGGCTTTTGGATCAGCTCGATAAGGGCAGGGTGGCTAAGCCCAAGGATTTTAAGCTGCCGCCGCTTGATTTTTTAAACCTGCCGCCGAAAAAGAAAAGCAACATCGACGAGAGCGAGATCGATCGTAAAATTTACGACCTGCTCGATAAGCTGCGTAAATTTAAGATCGACGGCGACGTAGTGCGGACCTACTCAGGCCCAGTCGTTACGACCTTTGAGTTTCGCCCCGCCGCGCACATCAAGGTGAGTAAAATTCTAACGCTGCAAGACGATCTGGCGATGGCGCTTCGGGCGCAGACCATCCGTATCCAGGCGCCGGTTCCTGGCAAAGACGTTGTAGGCATCGAGATCCCTAATCAAAATATCGATACGATCTATCTTCGCGAAATTTTAGAAAGCGAGGTGTTTAAAAGTGCCTCCAGCCCGCTTACCATCGTGCTTGGCAAGGACATCGTGGGCCAGCCTTTCGTTACCGACCTTAAGAAGCTGCCGCACCTTCTTATCGCAGGCACCACGGGAAGCGGCAAGAGCGTTGGTATCAACGCCATGCTGCTTAGCCTTTTGTATCGCAACTCGCCCAAGAGCCTGCGCCTTATAATGATCGATCCCAAGATGCTCGAGTTTAGTATCTACAACGACATCCCGCATCTGCTAACGCCCGTAATCACGCAGCCTAAGCAGGCGATCATTGCGCTAAGTAATCTTGTTTCAGAGATGGAGCAGCGCTACTCGCTCATGGCGCAAAACAGGACGAAAAATATCGACAACTACAACGAAAAGATGCTGCGCGAGGGGGGCGAAATTTTGCCTTACATCGTCGTTATCATCGACGAGCTCGCGGATCTGATGATGACGAGCGGCAAGGACGTGGAGCACTACATCGCGCGTCTGGCGCAGATGGCGCGCGCCAGCGGCATCCATCTCATCGTAGCGACGCAGCGCCCTAGCGTGGACGTCGTCACGGGGCTGATAAAGGCGAATCTGCCTAGCCGTATCAGCTTCCGCGTGGGCTCAAAGGTCGATAGCAAGGTGATTTTGGATCAGATGGGCGCGGACAGCTTGCTTGGGCGTGGCGATATGCTGTTTACGCCGCCTACCGCGCCAGGGCTCATCCGCCTGCACGCGCCGTTTACGACCGAGAATGAGATCAACAAGATCGCGGAATTTTTAAAGGCGCAAGAAAGCGTCGTTTATGACGAGCGATTTTTGATCGAAAACGAGGGTGCCAAGCAAGAAGGCGGCATAATCAATCCGCAAAATATCGTGCTTGACGAGCTTTACGATGAGGCGAAAGCGATCGTTTTGGAGGAGGAAAAGACCTCGATCAGCTACCTGCAGCGCCGCTTACGTATCGGGTACAACCGCGCCGCGACGATCATCGAGCAGCTAGAACAGATGGGCGTTTTAAGCGAGATCAACGCCAAAGGCCAGCGCGACATAATCAAGTAAGCTTTAAAATTTCGATGAAATTTAAGCGGCGAAATTTTGAAATTTATTGGATTTATAGGTGCCAGAATTTTTAAAATTTGATGGGTCTATATCGATAGAATTTTAAATTTTAGAAATTTTAAAATTTATCGGATTTGCCGCGGCGGAATTTTAAAATTTCGTTACCTGCGGCGGATTTTAAATTTTAAAATTTGCGCGTTCTGCAGCTCGCACTTGTGCCTCTGTGGCTATGACAAGGCGGACGGTTTATACGGATGCGAGGATGTGATCGAAGTTTTGCGGTATGGCAGGCACTTCAAGTAGTGCTCGGTGGATGTGAACTGAACAGCGTGTTTTGCAGCTTGTGTTTGTGGCGTATTCGCTGTCTAAATTTATAAGGTGTAGTTTAATTGCGAGCTGTGTTCTTGGCGCCAAATTTTAATCGCGGCGTGAAATTTTAGAGTGCAAGCGGAGTAGAAATAGGGCGGTTTTAAAATTTAAAAATTGGTTGTAAAAATTTTGCGATTTCAAATTTTATAAATTTATAGAGCCCCGCAGAATTTAAAATTTTGCTTCTTTTTGAGCTTTGGAATTTTGAAATTTTAAATTTGCCGCAGCAGATCTGAATTTTAAATCGCGCTGCGCCGATATAAAACATCTTGCGACTGCGCAAGTGGGAGAAGTTGCTACGGATTTGGCTTGCCGCGTGAGTACATTGGCAGAAAGATTTCATACTTTGAAGGTCGATGCGCAGAGTACTGAGGTTATCGTTCACAGCGGCTGATTTGCAGTGCGAGTACCCGTGTCACACGCCAAAAACCGATAGATCGTGAACGGCGCGACAAGCTATTTGGCGCGCGGTGTTTTGTGCCGGCATGTTTCGTAGTGCAGTTGCATTTGCGGTATAAACGTACTTTGCAGCGAAGTCATATTTTGCAGTGCGGCTGTATTGTAAGATGCGGCGCGTTTTACATCGCCCGCGCACTAAAAATTGATCGGCACGCGAGCGTGTTTGTGATGATGTTGTGGCGTAAAATTTTGCAGCTACCGCGCGCTACTCGTGTGCGATTTTGCACGGTTGCGGTTTGCGACCGTGCTATCGTGTGCCAGAGTAAAATGCACCCGCCTGTGTATTAAAAGATAGTGCGAGGTTGCGCTCTACGGCGCGGCAGCGTGCGTCGAAAGTCGTCGCGGCGCGCTAGAAGAAATAGAATGTGTGCAATGCACGCTTGCGGGATAACGCAAGATTATACTTGTTGTGGCGTGCTATCCCGCACCGCATGCCGCAAAGCCGCCTTATGTGCGAAAATAGAATGTGCGCCATGCGCCAAAGATGCACGATCGTGCTGCGTGCCAAAAGACAATATGTGGTCGTGCCGTACGCTTTTTAAAAGGCGGTGCCACGATCGGCGCCGTGCGGCACGGGCGCGATGCGAGGTTTGAGCTCGCGCGGCAGACGAAGCGTGCACGGCGCACATAAATGCGAATAAATTTTAAAACGGAGAGATGATTGAGAACCGATAAATGGCTTTATTACTTCACCTGCGCGCTCATTACGATCGGCATGATATTTTCGCTGTCGCTGAGCTCATATACGGTGCTTCTGCTGGGCGCTACGCCGCTGCATTTTTTTTATCGTCAGTGCGCTGTGGGGATCGCGTGCATCGCGGTGATGTGGATCGTCTCGCGCGCCGATCCCGATAAATGCCTAACGCCGGTGTGTATGTCGCTTTTTGCGATAATGGGGATTTTGATGCTCGCGATGGGCTTTTTACCCAAATCCTTGGTCGCCGACGTAAACGGCGCGGCGCGCTGGATCAGGCTGCCGTTTTTTAACCTCGCGCCGGTGGAATTTTTCAAGGTGGGCTTCATCTACTTTTTGGCGTGGAGCTTCTCGCGCAAGCTCGATCACTCCAAAAAAAGCATCGGGCGCGAGATCGCGACGCTGCTTCCTTACGTAGCGCTTTTCGGCTTTGTAGTAATCCTAGTCGCCATCGTGCAAAACGATCTGGGGCAGGTCGCGGTGCTGGGGCTTACGATGATTTTTATGTCGCTTTTTGCGGGCACGAGCTTCAAACTCATCGGCTTTAGCTTTATGGGGATTTTGGGGCTTGCTTACGTTTTTATCGTCACGAGTGCGCACAGGGTCGATCGCGTGCGCTCGTGGTGGGGCGGCGTGCAGGATTTCGTGCTGTCGTTTATGTCGCCGGAAACCGCTGCCGGGCTGCGTATAGAGGACGCTAGCGCGCCGTATCAGGTCGGACACTCGCTAAATGCGATAAACAACGGCGAGTTTTTCGGGCAGGGGCTTGGGCTTGGAAGCTTTAAGCTAGGCTATCTGAGCGAGGTGCATACCGACTTCGTGCTTGCAGGTATAGCCGAGGAGTGGGGGTTCGTCGGGATTTTACTCATCGTGGCGCTATTTTATGCGATGCTCTTTCGCATCTTTCAGACCGCGAGTAAGTCGCCGAGTAACGTAAATTTCCTCTTTTGCCTGGGTATCGGCTTTATGTTTTTCTTTTCATTCATTATCAATTCCTACGGCATTACGTCGATCTCGCCGGTTAAGGGTATCGCCGTGCCGTTTCTAAGCTACGGCGGCAGCCACCTGCTCGCGGCGTCGTTTGCGGTGGGGCTCGTTTTGATGGCGTCGAAAAGGGCGAAATTTTAAGGCTTTTGCGGGCTTTGAGGCGAACGCGATTTAAATTTAGACGTAAATTTAGAGCCGAATTTGCGCTTAAAATTCTACTCCAAAGCGCGCCGAGGCTTAAATTTAAGCGCGAAATTTTATAAATTTAAAGGAAAAGTATGGTCATAGCAATCAGCGGCGGCGGCACCGGCGGGCATCTGATAATCGCTAAAAATTTAGCCGCTCATCTCGCGAAGCAGGGCACCAGAGCGATCTTCATCGGCTCAAACCGTGGGCAGGATCGCGCGTGGTTTGAAAATAGCGAGCTTTTTGCGTGCACCTATTTTTTGCAAAGCTCGGGCGTCGTCGATAAAAAGGGCTTTGCCAAGCTAGCCTCGCTGCTAAATATCCTGCGCCTTTCGCTTGCGGCGCGTAAAATTTTAAAGCAAAACGGCGTCCGCGCGCTCATCAGCGTGGGCGGATACAGCTCTGCGCCCGCATCCATCGCGGCGATCCTTTCTCGCGTGCCGTTTTTTATCCATGAGCAAAACGCCGTTTGCGGGCGGCTCAACCGCTTGCTAAGGCCCTTTGCGCGCGCGTTTTACAGCTCCTATGAAAAGCCCGCGTTTGCCTATCCGATCGCGGATATTTTTTTCGAGACGGCGCGGTCGCGCACGGCGCTTAAGAGGGTCATCTTTTTGGGCGGCTCGCAGGGAGCGAGCTTTATCAACTCGCTTGCCGTGGAGCTTGCGCCTAAGCTTTTGAGCCTCGGCTACGGCGTGATCCATCAGTGCGGCGAGCGCGAGTTTGAGCGCATCTCGCAAATTTACGCACAGCAGGGTCTGAATGTACAGCTCGTGGGCTTTTGCAAAAACATGCACGAGCTCATCGCAAGCGCCGATCTTTGCGTCGGACGTAGCGGCGCTAGTACGCTGTGGGAGCTTTGCGCAAATGGTCTGCCCGCGATATTTGTGCCGTTTCCGTTCGCGGCGGCGGATCATCAGTTTTACAACGCGAAATTTCTTAAAGAGCGCGGACTTTGCGAAATTTTACGTCAAGAGGACGCAAGCGGCGAGCGAATTTTAGGCTTGATTGAGAGCTTCGACGTGGCGCGCGCGAGCAAAGGACTGCTTGAGCTTGCGGATCGAAACGGCGCGCAAGCGATAATCGACGATGTGATGAGTAAAATTTAAAAGGGCACAGGCGCGCTTGCATAAATTTGAGACGATATCTCCGCGAAGTCGGCTTTAAATTTATAAACCGATTAAATTTGACTTTTTGCGTTTGCGTAAATTTTACGCGGCGCTTCGGTTTGAGTAAAAATTTGAAATTTGCATGCTTGCTAGCGAAGAACGCTTTTTTGATTTGCGCAAATTTAAGCTCGCAAACGAAGCCACGCAAAAGTGCATTGAGCGTAAAATTATCTGCGCTTAAAGCTGATTATCGCATCATCGTTTTCTTGTTGATATTTTTCAAACAGGGTCTGATATCTTTGCGATTTTGCCGGATCATTTGAATAAATTCCCACTAGAAAATAGCACGCCTCCGCAAATCGCAACTCGCACGATCTCTCAAAGTATTGCGCGCCCGCCTCCTTGTCATCGTCGTCAAAATACGCGACGTAACCGAACATAAAGCAGCCCTCGCCATTGCCCAGCTTGCATGCTTTTTTGTACAGTTTTCTGCCCTCTTGAGAATCTCTATCCTCGTAGCCTGCGAGTCTCGTGCAGCTTTCGCCGCCGTTAAGCTCATAGCAGCCTTTTTTAAGCAGATCTTTGGCGCCTTCTTGCGAAATTTCACCATTTAGTAGCAGAAGGCTCGAAAGCACGGCGCAGGCATCGCCGTCTCCGCCATCGCAATCTTCGCGAAATCTTACAGGATTTTTCATTTTTAAAGTGCCGTCTTTGGTGCGAATAGAAATTTCTTTAGGATTTTTGTTTGCGTCTTCGTTTGCTTTATTGATAGGAATTGGGGTTTCATTTAAAATCTCCGTGCGAAAAGGCGCTTTTATTGCTATAAAAACCACGACTATACATACGACGACGAGAGAGAGTATTTTCGGCGTAGAGCGATTATTGCGTGGAGTGCGGAGATCTGCGTCTTTGATCGATTGCCCACCCCTTAAAGTAGCGGCGGAGGGCTTAGGGCTCGGTTTTTGGCTTAAATTTACGGCCGAATTTGCGCCTGATTTTTCAGCCAAATTTACGGCGGCATCCGCATTCAGATCTGCATTGGCATCCGTCTCCCAGACATTTTCATTTGGGCTTTTTAAATTTTTGCCCCGTTTTTCTCTCAGCTCATTTATGCGTTGTATGATTTCTTCGTTATTCAAATGAAATCCTTTCTGCTTGATAAATTTTGTTAATTGGTTAAACACCGGGCTTATCATCAAAATCGCATTAATATCGGGGAAATTATATCATTTTATTTTGAATTTTTCAAAAAACGGCGGCTAAGAAAAATCCGCAAATTTGGTGCAGATGCGCCGTCAAATTCGGATCGATTCTCGCTAGTATCATCTGCATCCCGGTTTAAATTTTATATACTTCGGACGCGCATAAATTTACAAAACTTGATAGGATTCATATCAAGTTTATTTATTCTACTCTTGACAAGATTAGCACTCCATGATATAATCTGCCAAAATTTTTAAAAAGGACTACATAATGGCAAAGAAAAAATTTAAGACTGAAGTGAATGATCTGCTAAATTTGATGATCCATTCGCTTTATTCAAACAAGGAAATTTTCCTGCGCGAGCTCATCTCAAATGCAAGCGACGCGCTGGATAAATTAAACTATCTAAGCCTTACGAACGATGATTACAAGGCGCTTTCGTATGTGCCGCGTATCGATATAAAGATCGACAAAGAGGCCAAAACGCTAAGCATCGGCGACAACGGCATCGGTATGGACGAGGCCGAGCTCGAGAGCAATCTAGGCACTATCGCGCGCAGCGGCACGAAGGGCTTTATGGCGAGCCTTAGCGGCGATGCGGCGAAGGACAGCAACCTCATCGGACAGTTCGGCGTCGGGTTTTATTCGGCGTTTATGGTAGCGGACCGTATCGATGTTATCAGCCGCAAGCCTCTCTCGCAGGACGCCTTTAAATGGAGCAGCGACGCGAGCAACTACGCGATCGAAAAGGCGCAGAAAGAGGACTTCGGTACGACGATAATTCTGCATATGAAAGATGAGGAGTTTTTGGACGGCTATAGGCTCGAGGGCATTATCAAAAAATACTCCAACCACATCCCTTATCCGATCTTTATGGATAAAGAAGAGTACGTACCTGCGCAAAAAGAGGGCGAGCAGGGACATAGCGAGGTTAAAAACGTCCAGATCAACCGCGCGAGCGCGCTTTGGCAGCTGCCAAAAAGCAGCCTAAAACCGAGCGATTACAATGAATTTTACAAGCAGATCAGCCACGACAGCGGCGATCCGCTGTTTTACATCCACACCAAGGCCGAGGGCACGCACGAATACACGACGCTTTTTTACGTGCCGAGCAGCGAGCCTTTTGATCTATACCGCGTCGATTATCAAAGCGGCGTGAAGCTCTACGTCAAGCGCGTTTTCATCACCGACGACGCCAAAGAGCTGCTGCCTAGCTACCTGCGCTTCGTACGCGGCATAATGGACGTCGAGGATCTGCCGCTAAACGTAAGCCGCGAAATTCTGCAAGAAAATCGAATTCTAGCCTACGTCCGCGAACAGAGCGTGAAAAAAATTCTATCCGAGCTAGAAAAGCTTTTGCAAAGCGATCGCGAAAAATACATAAAATTTTACGAATTATTCGGCAAAGTTTTGAAAGAGGGGCTTTACGGTTTCGGCGCAAATAAAGAGGAAATTTTAAAGCTTTGTCTTTTCAAATCAAATCTGCGAGACGGCCTCATCACGCTTAGCGAGTATAAGGAAAAAATGAAAGAGGATCAAAAAGAGATCTATTATATCGCGGGAAACAGCGCCGCGATGCTTAAAAGCTCGCCTCTGATCGAGAAATTTAACACCGAGGGCACGGAGGTGTTGCTCTGCGACGATGAGATCGATACGATCGTGATGCCGGGCGTTTTTGAGTTTGATAAAACGCCTGTTAAAAACGCGACTTCGATCAAGCAAGAGGCTTCGAGTGACGACGCTGCGACGCCGCAAGCTAAAGAGATCGCCGCAAAGATCAAAGAAATTTTAGGCGAACGCGTCAAGGACGTTAAAATTTCATCGCGTCTAAGTGGCTCGCTTTCCTGCCTTGTTTTTGATGAAAACGATCCAGATTTCGCGACGCAGCAGCTGCTTAAGCAGATGGGAGGCCGCAACCTGCCGCCAATAAAGCCGATTTTGGAGATCAATGCAGATCACGAGATCATCAAAAAGCTGCAGGCCGATAAACTGATGCTGCCGCAAATAGCCGAGATAATCTACGATCTGGCGCGCCTTAGCGAGGGGCAGGAGCTGGAAAATCCGAGCGAGTTTATCAAAAATGTAAATGAGCTGATCGCAAAGGCTCTATAGATTATCTAAATTTAGAGCTTCGATCGCTACCTAAATTCCGCGCGGCTGCATAGGCTGTATAAATCTATGGAGTCGCGCTTTAAATTTAAAAAGAAATTTTAGCTTGCAAACTTCACCGCGCTTTCTAAATTTTAAAATTTAAAAGCGGCGAAATTTCACCCTTTAATTTCGGTAAAAATTTTATCCGGCGGCTCGGTTTGGCGTTTTGAAAATTTTGAGGTTTTGATCGCTTTTATTCGCGAGTCGAGGTCGGGGCGCAAGCCGAAAATATTCGCCAAATCATAAAATCATAAATATGGCGATAAATTCTACCGTTCATTAATTTAATCTTTACAAAGTTGCGTAATTTTATTTTAAATTTCCCCCTTTTTTATCGCAAACGGCGAGATTGTTTGATATAATTCATTTCATAAATATTTGTAAATCTTTATGAAAGGAGATTTCGAATGAAACTCATCAAACTAAGTTTAGCTGCGGCAGTTTGCGCATGCGCTGTATCCTCGCTAAGCGCGGCAGATAGCGTAGCCGAGGCGATCACTAACGGTAAGCTTGGCGGAACGGTAAAGACAACTTACGCCAATAAAACCGTAGACAATAGAGGCGAAGCCGCTACGGGCGATAACGACTACGAGGCATTCGGCGTGGGTCTTGAGCTCGGATACGTTACCGATCCTCTTTACGGCTTTAGAATAGGGCTTACCGGACAGGGCTGGTTGATGCCGTATCACGTAGGCTCAAGCAATAAGACCGCCTACGATAAGGAGTGGTATACTAAAGGTGCGGTATTATCGGAATTATACCTAGGATACGGCATAGGAAATACCGATATAAAGGCGGGTAGACAATATGTCGTTACTCCGCTGGTAGCAGGCAACTATACGAGGGCGTTTAAAGAGGCTTTCGAGGGCGTAGCGATATCCAATAAAGATATCCCCGATACTACATTGTGGGGCGGATGGTTTTATAAATTCCAAGGAAGGAGTAAAACCGCTATGGGCGCTCCGGCAGGCGAAGGAAAGGCTCCTTTGTTTAAAGATAGGGTGATTCTGGGTAATATGACGGGTCCCGTCACCGTAAAATTTGAAAATATCTTCTCCGCATACGTTCAAAACAAATCCTTGCCTTATACTACTTTAACCGGCGCTTACGCAGCGGTAACGGACGTAAAACCCACTAACGCATTAAAAGACGGCGACGTTAGCCTGTATCTTGCCGAGGCGAACGTAAAAGTGCCGGTAGGCGAGATTTTAAAGCTAGGATTTGATCTTAACTACAAAGGCTCGCGCGTGGACGGAGGGTTGGAGCCAAGAAGGCTTGACGGCGATATGTTCGGCGCAAGAGTCTCGGTTAGTGAGTTTTTCGGATTCGGTTTATCGTATGCCTATACGACCGTTAGCGATGACGATGCCGTTATTTGGGCGTCGGCAACGGCCCTGGATCATACACCGCTCTGCCTATTAGAGGTCCGTTCGTATTCACGGGATATGCGGGTATGGATACGCATAAGATCGTGCTTGATTACAACTTCGGCGCTATCGGCTTGGATGGCTTCAAAACCGCGCTACACTACGTAAAAGGCGATCAAGACAGAGTAGGCGGCACGAATAATATCAATGCTAGCGGGGCTGCGGGTCAAAGGGTCGGCACCAGCATGGACGTAGAGGGCTGGGCGGTAACGGCAAACTACGCTCCTAAGGCGGTGAAGGGACTAAGCTTGGGTGTAACTTACACTGCGCTTGAGAGAAGCGACCACTACGCTAGCGGCGTAAATAGAAAGTTCGACGAGGACGAGATATGGTTGCAGGCTGCATATAAATTTGATCTAAGCGGCGACTAAAATTTAAAGAGCGGAGTATTTTCCGCTCTTTCTCATCTGCATTATTTTGCCTCGTATATGACGCAAAAAGGGCGTTAAACCCGAAAAATTTACTCTTTCCCATCGTGCATTATCAAACAGGCTTGCGCTTGATAAATGTTTCATCCAAACTAAACTCCTTAAATTAAACATGCTCTTAAATTTTAAATGAAACGGAGGTGGAATTTATCTAAAATTTCGCCGCAGAGCTTGACGTACCGAAATTTAAATAAAACTTGGGCGTTGAAATTTTGACGAGGATTTTGTTACGCGTGCTTTATAGGAATTTTAAATTTATAAAATTTTAGAAATTTCATTACAATTATAAGAAATATACCTTTCTAGCATTTTAAATCTTTTGATACGAAAGCGCGTGGATATTCTTTTAGGTGCATCGTTACAGACTCTCCTATTCCTGGCACATTTAAAATTCCTTTTGGAATATGCTCTGCAACAAACGTCATTTTATTCCTCCTTTTTATTGGTTAAGTCTTGTAGTTCCATTGTATAGTTTGGATCCGATTGCCACGCATCATAATCGCCATAAGCTTCTAAACTTTTCTGCAATAAGTGAAAAATATTTTGCATTTGTGCTTTGGAATTTAAACTAGGCTTTAACCCTAAGACTTTCCAAATACGATGAAATTTCTTTGGACTTATTGTGCTATCAATATCAAAATTATAGTCCAACATAATTTCTATATTTATATTATTATAATGCAAAATCCATAAAGACTTTGATAAAATAGCTTTGTCATAATTTGGATCCGGAAAGCTATAAATTTTTAAAAGCCAACAGTCTAATTGCCTATCTATTGTAAAATTTAGATTTGGCAACTTTGCTCCATAATTATATTTACCATATAGCGCACTCAATCCATACTTCTCATCATCCTCTTTGGTGATGATTGCGTTTTCAAAAGCCATCGCTTCCTCCTAAAATTTTAATTCGATTATACCCTCGATAATTTATGCTAGCCTTATGTTTTCATAAATGTATCATGAGTATGAAATTATAGCAAGGCTCACAGAGATGCAATTGTAATGGTTTTTGTCAATACTTTTCGTTTACGACCTGGCGAGTAAGAAGCGCATAAACTTAAGTTGTGGACGGTTGGTTTAAATATATAGTCTGATAGATGAAATTTTAAATCGAGAATTCGAGGAAATTCCAATCTAAAAACCGATAAATTTAATAAAAACTTCGCAAAACTTCGTCAAAATTTCAAAAATCCCGTCAAGGTCTCAGCTAAACCTCGGCGGAATTTTGAAATTTAGAAATTCTAGGATTTCAAGCGGCGTTATTTCTTCGCGCTAGAAGCGTCCATAAAGGCCTGCTCTTCGGCGCTCGGTTTATACTCGTCGCCGAAAAATCCCTTCTTTGCCTTAATCTTTTCCTCCATCATCTTCTTTTCGTAAATTTTATACGTCGGTCGCCAGTACTCTAGGTAGTTGCGAAGCCCGATGCCGTGGCCCGCGCTTACGTGGCAGCTCGCGCATTTGAGCTCGCGCTCGGTGCCTAGGAGCTTTTTGTAGTGCGCGTGCATGCGCTGCGCCTGCTCGGAGGTGATTTTGCTGTCGATCACGGTAGCGTGGCAGCTCGTGCAGCCGTTGTCAAACACATAGTGCTCGCGGTTTTCGCGCCTTTTGTTCCAATCAAATTTTTCAGGCTCGTCGAAGAAGTGTGAGTAGCCCTCCAACACGCCGTTTTTGGCCTTTTGATAGACGTATTTTACGATATTGTCGTGCGGTAGGTGGCAGTCGACGCATTGGGCTTTGATGCCCGTTTTGCCCTTGCCCGAGTGGACGTCGTCTTGATAGGCGATCACCATCGGATCCATCTCGTGGCAGACGTCGCAGAATTTATCGGTGCTCGTTTTCTCAAGCGCATAATGCACCGGCACGACGACGAAAAACCCTATAATACCGCTTATTAAGATGATAAGCGCTAGTAATTTTTTAGAAATTCTCATGGCGTCACCCCCATCCATTGCGGCACTTCGTGCTCGTGGCATTCGGTACACATATTCGTAGATGCCTTGTGCTCGGCATGGCATTCGTCGCAGTATAGAGTAGGACCGTCGTGGACGGAGTTATGCGGATTAGCCTTGAGCGTATCCATAAATTTAAGCCTCAAAGCGAGCTGCTTTTTGTCGCCGTGACAGCTGATACAGCCCTTGTCGCCGATACTTTTAAATTTAGATGGATCGCTTCCTTGATTTATGTGGCAATCGACGCAGTCAAACGACAAATGCTCGTGATGAGGTTTGATTTTGTATTTTGCCCGAAGCTCATCTGAAACGACTATGTCCGTGGCGTTGGCGTCATTAGCGCTCGGCGCGCCGAACAAAGTCGCGATGATACAGCACAGAAACAGCGCCGTAAAACTGAAATTTTTCATTTACAACCTTTTAGAAAACTGCCTTGCAGACTCGCTTTCGCTAACCAAGCAAGGCTTAAAAGAGCTTGCGCCCCGACTAACTAACTAAGCGATCTGCTCGCCCGCGATCATTCCGAAAACTATGCAGTCGGTAATCGCGACGGTGCCTAAGCGGCTCGCGCCGTGAGTTCCGCCCGTGATCTCGCCTGCAGCCCAAAGCCCTGGGATCGGCTTATTCGTCTTAGATGATAAGACCTCGGCTTTGGTGTTGATCTTTAGACCACCCATCGTGTGGTGAGGCTTCGGTGAGAGGCGGATGACGTAGAAAGGTCCCGTTTCGTTGATCTCGCTAAGCGCGCTTTCTTGTTTGCCGAACTCATCTTTTTTAGCCTTGACGCCTTCGTTGTATTTTTTTACGCTCTCCTTTAAAGCATCCGCAGGCACGCCGTATTTACTGGCGATCTCATCTAGGCTCGCGCATTCGCCTACTAGCTTGCCGCTTGCCATGCCCTTTTGCACGACCTCTTCGCTTAGGTCTTTAAACGCCATTTTGGTATCGGCGAATGTTATCGGATAGGCTTTTGGATCCTCGCGTAAAATTTTAAATTCCGCGTCCGCGCGAGTCTTGCGATCTGCAAGCTCGTTCATAAAGCGCTTGCCCGTGCGAACGTCCACGGCGATACCGTATTTAAAGGTGCCTTGCTGAGTTAGGATCGGAGCGGTGCCGAAGCCCTTTTCGTCCGGGCTTGCCCACGGACCGAACTGGATCCAATCGACCTGCACCGGATACGCACCGATCTCAAAGGCTTTTAGCAGCACGCCTGCGGTAGCTCCCGGGTGGTTCGTGCTATCGACGTCATCTGGGATGCGCGGATCTTGCAGCTTGCGGAAAATTTTATCGCGGCAAAATCCGCCCGCTGCGAGCACTACGCCTTTTTTGGCTTTGAGCGTCTTTTTGGTACCGCTCGTGTTTTCAAGATCGTCGCTATAGAGATTTGGATCAAATTTATACTCCTCGCGGATCACGACGCCCGCTACGCGATCACCGTCCATTACGAAATCATCAAATTTCGCGCGGCGGCGAAGCTCGCAGCCTTTGTCTTTAAGCGCTTCAAATTTTTCAAGCATCGGCTGGATGTAGCCAGAGCCGCTATCATTTGTAGTTAACATCGAGCGCGCGACGCTGTGTCCGCCGAAGTGCGCGCAGTGATCCATCTTAAATTGCACGCCGTTATCGACGAGAAATTTAAACGCATCCAAGCCACGATCGGCTAGGGTGCTTAAAAGCTCGGGGTGATTGATGCCAAGTCCTGCTTTTAGACAGTCGTTCATAAATAGCTCTTTACTGTCTTTGATGCCCGTTTTTTCCTGCACTGGGTTCATCGGCACGCTCATACCGCCGCCGTTGATGACGGAGTTTCCGCCGATACGGCCCATCTTTTCGAGGATTAGCACTTTATTGCCTTTTTGCGCCGCTTTTAAGCCCGCCGCGAGCCCCGAAAAGCCGCTGCCGATGATGATTACATCCCACTCCTCGTCAAATTTAACGTCCTTTGCGTCCACTGCGCTTGCTTGTGCATTTACCGCGCCAAGCGCAAGTGCACCGGCCCCTACCATACCCATTTTCAGTATGTCGCGTCTCTGCATATTTTGCCCCTTTACTTAGAGATTTTTTAATCTTAAAGATTAATGTCGTAATTTTATATTAAATCTTTATGTAAGTCAAATGTTATTTAGTATATAATTTAATAGCTAAAGGCTATAAAATTTCAACCGAAGGGGCAAAAAATGAGCTTGCGACATATGGAATTTGCGGTAAAAATTTCGGAGCTTAAAAGCTTTACAAAGGCGGCGAACGAGCTTGGAATCGCGCAGCCGTCGCTTTCAAAGAGCATTATGCTTTTAGAAAAGGAGCTTGGAGTCGAAATTTTCGATAGAAAAAAAGGGCTTGAGCTTACTTATGCGGGCGAAATTTACATCGCCAGAGCGAAAAATATGCTTAGGCTCAATAAGGAGCTAAATAACGAAATACGCGGGCTTTCGTCGATCAAGACGGGCAAGCTCGTAATCGGCGCGACCTCGACCAGCTTTAAATTTATCGAAAAGATTATCGCGGTCTTTTGCAGTAGGTTTTCCAAAGCCGATATCAGGGTCGTACACGTCCACTCAGAGCCCGCGCTCATCGAGATGCTAAAAAACGGCGATCTTGATGTCGCTTATGTCGCGCACTTCGGAGAACTCCATGCAGACGGGCTTGAGTGCGAGTTTATAAAAAAGCGCAGGCTGCTTCTAAGCGTCGGCTCATCTCATCCGGCTGTTTCGCGAGCGAGTATAAATTCTACCGAGAGATATCCTAAAATCGCGCTTAGCGAGTTTAAATCCGATAAATTTGCAATCAGTAGTAAAATTTTAAAAAGTGAATCGAACTTTAAAAAGATCTTTGAAAACGCGGGCTTTACGCCTCAAATTTTCTGCGATACCTCCTATCTGTACGTGGCTAACGCGATGGTCGCGGCGGGGCTTTGCGTGAGTTTCAGCTTCGCGCGGTACATTTTTGAGACGCAAAAGGACTACATCACGCTCTTTGACGTCGCGGATGAGCCACTTTTGGACGTGTTGTTTTCGGTCGTGTATAAAAAGCCATCCAAGCTCGCAAAGGAATTTATAAAAATGATAAAAGCGGGCAAAAGCGGCGAGTAGGGCACGCGGGAAATAATACACAAAATTTGTATTTTAATCTCACGCTGAGCCATATCGTACTGTGCAAATTTACAGTAAATTTCAAATTATACCGCACATCGTAAATTTGCTTTGAAATCCGTGCCGTAACACGCTATTTGCATTAAATTCCGTATCGCATCGCACTAAATTTGCGTTAAATTCCGAGCCGCATTAAATTTACGTCAAAATTCCGCCGCCGCGAGGACGGCGTTTGATTTTATTTTTTGATCATGCGTTTGTATGGGCCGAAGCGGTGATCGTTCTCGTCAAATCCGTCGTTGTAAGGCCCCACGTCCATATCTATCTGCTTGACGTCTAGATCGGGGAAATCTTTCTCCCTATCGGGTTTGATCTTGCGCGGTTTTGAGTTTATATACGCCGTCACGTCGAAAGCTTCCTCCCAGCTTAGCGAGGCGTCCCCTTTAGGCATAGTGGCCTTGACATACTTCGCTCCTTCGATGAGCCTATACATACCGGCGCCCGTATTGTAGCTGTCATCGCCCCAAAGCGCGGGGAATGTGTAATAATCGCCGCTTTGAGCAAACCCCTCGTTTTTTATCCCTTCGCCGTTTTCGCCGTGGCAGGCGGCGCATTTTGCGGCGTAAATTTCGCGTCCTTTTTTAGGATCCGCCGCGCGGTCTAAAAACTGCGCCTTCGGCAGCCCCTGGCCTTTTACCTTTGCGCCGACCTCATATCCTGCGGAGAGCCAGTGCATGTAGGCGATCATCGCGCGCATCTCTTTGGAGTTCGTAGGGATCGCTTTGCCCGCCATCGAGCGTTGAAAACAGCCGTTTATGCGGTCTTGCAGCGTGACTAGCTGATCCGATCTCGCGACATACTGCGGAAATCTCGCGTAGATACCCACGAACGGGCTTTGATCGGGCACGACGCCGCCGCTCGTATGGCAGCTCGAACAGGATAGGTTGTTTCCCGCAAAGCGCATTTTTTCGTCCTTTGCCTGCGGTCCAAGATACCTCGTCGTCTCGTTGATGAGCTTCGCGCCGTAGATGACGGTCTTTGCATAAGGCGAGTCGCCAAGCTTTGCCTCGTCTATGACGCCGTTTTCGTCGATGCCTACGGGCAGTCTAAACTCCTGCGTCTTTTGCTCGTACGGCACGGCTTTTTTGGCGTTGAGTTTGGCTACATCAAAGCCTAAAACGGGCGTAAAAAATAGCGGAAGCGCTAAAACAAGGGCGGTTTTTCTCATATGTTCTCCTTTAAAAGTAAAATATACATTTGAAATTATTGAATTTTTTAGTTAAATGTGCGTTAAAATTTCAAAAAAAGGAGAAATTCCGAGAGCTCGCACAGAGGAAAATTTTAAAGGAGCCGAAATTTTAACTTAGCGAGACGATGAAATTTGACGCAAATTTTGCGCGGCCTAGCGATAAAATTTAAAGTAAATGGCGAGATTTTTTAAAATTTGAGCGGGCGATTTTGGCAGAACCTGCGCGATTAAACTACTTGATTTCGTCATGCGATAAATTTTGGCAGTGCGGCGAGCTACGCAGAAAAAGAAGTCGAGCCGTGACGCAGTGGATTTTTTTAAGGCTTGCGAGAGTAAAATTTAAAAGATTGTCTTACTCCCGCCGCTCGTTTCGTCCGCACTGCTCGGCACGCTTGCCGCGCCTCTGTATTTTTTATCGCGCACACGGATCGCTTTATTTGTGCGCCTCTGTATTTTTGCGTCGCGGATGCGTGCCGTATATCAAAATATCAAAAGCGCGATTAAACCCGCGCATGCAGGCGCCTGCGGGAAACGAACGGATAAGATAAACGGGCGAATTTCGCTCATTCGTAAAACCGCAATGTGTCGCTCGCGCAGGCTTCGGTATCGCTGCCGCAAAACGAGCTATTCGCAAAAGCATACCGCAATGCGTCGCCGAATACAAGTCGCAAATTTGAAATTTTAGCGCGAAATTTGCAAAATATGCGCAATGTGTCGCAGCAGGATCGCCGCCGCATTTGAAATTTATCGTCGCGATAGGGCGAGGCGGATCGTCTCGTCTATGTGCCGCTTGGGCGGCGCGCGTATTTATGCTCGCCCTGCACGCGCCTTAAAACGGGCGCTAGGTTTGAAATTTAACCCAAACGGGCTTGGAATTTTAAATTTAAGCGGATTTGGGCTTTGGCGGTCGGATCTGCTTGCGCGCCGCGCAGGACCGTATCCGCGCTAGAAATATCGCCGCCGAGATAAAATTTCGCGCGGCAGGCGCCGTGATGCGGCAATATGAGATTTTAACGCTCTTGAGTAAAACGTAAAGTAATTGGGGAAATCGAAGTAGCATCGGTAAGTATGAAATTTTAATGTTTTTGAATAAAACGGCTCGAAATTTAATCGTTCTTAAGTAGAGCAAGGGCAAATTAGCCTTTATCGCCAAGCTCGCGATAGTTATAATTTTGAATTAAACGGCGAAATTTAAATACTCTTGGATAAAACAGCATGGAATGAACTTAACACCTCGGATTAAAAACGTTAATTTTAACCGCACTAAACTACCGCTCTATCTGAGCTAAGCCGAGTCATATCGTGCTGTGATGGGCGGAATTTGAGTTAAATTCCGTGCTGCATCACACCTGATTTGCTTTAATCTCGCACCGAACTCGCTGTGCCACACTAAATTTGCCGCTAAGCTACGACAAATTTAGATCAAAATTATGCTAGCGTGCCTATCTGTGGTAACTTTTTACGAATTTTTCTATGCGCTCAAAGCCGCGTTTTAGATTTTCCATAGAGCACGCAAAGCTTACGCGGAAGTGCCCATCCATGCCAAATCCGCTTCCTGGCACCGTGGCTACGAGCCCTTTATCTAGCAGCTGCATGCAGAATTTCATACTATCGGGTTCTACCTGGGAGCAATCTATGAAGAAATAAAATGCGCCATCTGGTTTTACGACACTAAGCCCTGGGATCGCGCCTATCGCGTCTGTGCCAAAATCGCGCCTGCGCTCGTATTCGCGTCTCATCTCCTCGATAAAATCGTCCGCCTCGCCGCGCAGCACCGGCATAGCGCCTGCCTGGACTATACTTGCTACGTTGCTGACGCTTTGGCTTTGCAGGCTGATCATAGCCTTATTTAGCTCATCAATCGCGCACGCCGTGTAGCCGAAGCGCCAGCCGGGCATCGCACCGCATTTGCTTAGCCCGTTGATCGTCACGGTGCGCCTAAACATATCCTCGCTGATGCTTGCTGCGGCTATGAAGCTCTTGCCGAAGACGATTTTTTCGTAAATTTCATCGGCAATTACTAAAATATCCGTGCTTTTTAGTACTTCCGCAAGCTCTTGCAGCTCCTGGCGCGAATATACGGCGCCTGCGGGGTTACTCGGGTTGAAAAGGCACAGCGCCTTCGTGCGCGGCGTGATCGCGGCTTTGAGCTGCGAGGCGGTGATTTTGTATCGGTTTTCCGCCTTGGTGTCTACGATGACGGGCTTGCCCCCGCAAAATTTTACGATGTCTGGGTAGGTGACCCAATAAGGCGCCGGTATTATAACCTCATCGCCTTCGTTTAAGATGCAGTTAAAGGCGTTAAATAGCGAGTGTTTGGCGCCTACGTTGGTGATGATCTGATCAGGCCTGTAATCTAGGTCGTTGTCGCGCTTTAGCTTCTGCGCGATTAAATTTAAAATTTCAGGCGTGCCGGCAACCGGCGTATATTTTCCACAGCCCTTAGCCATAGCCTCTATGACAGCCTTTTTGGCGACCTCTGCGGTATCGAAATCGGGCTCACCCGCACTTAGGATTACGACGTCTTGCCCCTGCGCTTTCATCTGCTTGGCTTTGGTGCTGATTGCGATTGTTAGGCTTTCGCCGAGCTTGCTTACGCGACTTGAAAGTGTTAATTTCATTGATGCTCCTTGGATTGGTTTAGACAATTTAAAATTTGATTTTTGACGCTAAAAGCCCTGCCGCCGCTTGGGTCTTGGTCGTAGATATCGTCGATTTTATAATCTCCTCCGCTACGGACGAGTTTGTAGATTATCGTCTGCGCGCCGTAGGGGCAGGTCTGAGTTACTACGACGGTATCGCGTTGTCCTAGCTCAAAGTCATATTTTGCATCGTCGCAGACATCCTGACCGCCGATTATCGGATCATAGTCCAAGCAGCCTACCTCACCTTCGCCAGCAGATGCTTCATCCTGCATAAGCACGGATCTGAAAGAAGCCGATAGAGCATTTTTGTGATCGCCGAAATAGGTATCCTTGATGTATAGACTTTTTACTAGGCTTATTCTGGCGTCGTTCGCGGAATTTTTCGCGCTATTAACATCGCTGCCGCTTGCCGACAAAATCGCACAAATTATAAAAAATAGAGCTTTTTTCACTTTAACCCTCTTATTTTAATGATTTCAGATACTCTTCGTAGAATTTATTTAGATCCTCATCCATTGCGGAGATATCTTTTCTGCCACTGCAGATGCAATCTTCCAAAATTTCGATACGTTTGATGAGATATTTGATAAGCTCCTGGCTGATATCTGGAATTTTATTATGCGCCAAAGGATCGCTCTCGCAGCCGCCTAAAATTCTAGCCGGCACACCCACGGCGGTGCAGTTTGGTGCGACATCCTTTACGACTACGGAATTTGCGCCTATTTTGGAATTTTCGCCGATAGTGATGTTGCCTAATACTTTGGCTCCTGCGCCCACTACGACGCCGTTTTGCAGCGTCGGATGGCGCTTGCCATGCTCTAAGCTCACGCCGCCGAGAGTGACGCCCTGATAGATCAGACAGTTATCGCCGATGATCGCCGTTTCTCCGATGACAAGCCCCGTAGCGTGGTCAAAAAACACTCCTCTGCCGATACGCGCGCCCGGGTTTATATCTACGGCGGTGATTATGCGGCTAAGCCCGCTGATTGCGCGAGCTACAAGCTTAAAACCTCGCTCGTAGAAAAAATGCGCGAAGCGATAATTTATTAGCGCCCAGACGCCGGGATAGCAGAAAAATATCTCAAATACGCTATTGCATGCGGGGTCCTGGCGCATCGGCTCGATGAAGTCCTGTTTTAAAATTTGCCAAAAACTCATTTGATAGTCTTTAAGTAGCTATTGTCGTTTAAAAACAGATATAGCTCGCCCAGGATATGCTTTTTCTCTTTATCTCCGATAAGATTTGATTTTTCGACGCGCTCGTTTAGGCTTTCGCGGATATCTACTACGTCGTAGTCCATATCCTCCAAGATGTCGATGACCGATTGAGATTCGATAAAATCCTTGATCTCAAAGCCGCCGTCATCCTTTAAAATCACGGTCGCCTCTGTTGGGTGTGCAAAGAGGTTGTGGCTCATGCCAAGCACCTCCTGATAGGCTCCGACAAGGAAAAAGCCCAAAAAATACTCCTCTTTTTCAGGATCGAAATCGTGCAGAAAGAGCGGATTTTTTTGGCTGTCGAATTCTATCTCGCCGTCGCTATCGCAGGTGATATCCCAGATCGACGCCGATAGCGTGGCGCGCTCGTCCAGCCTCTCTAACGGCATGATCGGAAAGTGTTGCTTGATGCCCCAAAAATCTGGCAGGCTTTGAAAGATTGAGAAATTTACCAAATAGCGCTCTTGGGCGTTGCCTAGGGAGTTTAAGAAATTGCTATACTCTTGCTTGTTGCCTAAAATTCCATACGCCTTTCGCATTATTAGATGAACCAAAATTTCGCCGTTTGAGCGGTCGATCAGATCGACGTATCCCAGATCAAAAAGGGTAAGCACGCTCTCCATGTGCGACATGGCGTCGTGCAGATACTCTAGCGCGTTGGAGGGTTTTAGAGTTTTATACAGATCGTATAGCTCGGCGACTACCGGCGGATTATCCTTTTTTAGGGCGAGCTTTTCTTCGGCATATTCTTGAGTAAAAAGCTCCAAAATCGGCGCTACGAGCACCGCGTGGCTGGCGGCTACGTATCTGCCGCTCTCGATAAAGATATCTGGCTCGGTCTCTTTTTTATCCTCTGCGATCGATTTTAGCAAAAAAACCACGTCGTTGGCGTATTCTTTTAGTGTATAGTTGCGGCTGGAGCTCTCTTTGGCTTGGGAGTATTCGATAGCAAGACCTCCGCCTAAATTTATGGATTTTAAATTTTTTGCGCCCATTTTGCGAAGCTCGGTGTAGATATTGCCCGCCTCGATGAGAGCCTTTTTGAGCGGGTGGATCTCGGTAATCTGCGAGCCGATATGAAAATGAATCATCGTAAACTGCTCGATGAGGTCGTTTTTCTTCAGTAAGTTTATCGCCTCTATAAGCTCGGTCGAGGTAAGGCCGAATTTAGAATTTATCCCGCCGCTTTTCGCCCACAGCCCGCTTCCGGAATTATGCAGCCTGATGCGTAGCCCGATGAAAGGCTTTGGCGCAAACCGCTCCTTAGCCGTTTCGATGATGGTTTCAAGCTCGTTTAACCCCTCGATCGTAAGCGTTACGTTATGCCCCATCTCTGCGGCGATGAAGCCGATATTTATAAGCTCCTTATCTTTAAAACCGTTTACGGTAATCGGCGCGCCGTAGTTATTATACGCCATCGCTAGTAGTAGTTCGGGCTTGCTGCCGGCTTCGAGTCCGTATCCGTAAGGCTCGCCGATATCGACTAAATTTTTAACGAAACCCGGGAATTGATTTACCTTAAGCGGATAGACGGCGTGGAATTTTCCCTTGTAATCAAACTCCTTAATGGCGCGGTTAAAATTTGAGTAAATTTCAACGATCTGCTTTTTGATGAGGTGCGGGAAGCGCAGCAGTATCGGGCCTCGCACGCCGTCTGCGCGGATCTCTTTTATGATATCCACCAAAGGCTGCTTGAAATCAGAGTTTAGGCATAGTTTGCCGCCGTCTATCGTGAAGTTGGAATTCCCCCAAATATTTAGTCCGTAATCGCTCATACTCTATCCTTAAAAAATGCTTCGACCTCTTTAAATTTGATCGCAAAGGTGCTTTGATCCTCTAAATTTTTGCACCACACCTCGGCGCGGTCAAACTCGTCCTGCCCGATGCAAAGGCAAAATTTCGCCTCCGCCCCGTCGGCTGCTTTTAAATGCTTGGCTAGGCTCTTGGGCTCGTATGAAATTTGAGTTTTACAAAACTTTCGCAGCTTTAGCGCAAATGAAAACGCCGTGCTTACGAATGCCTCATCCAGCGCGCCGATATAAATCCCCTCGCGCTCTTTAGGGGCTTCGCGCATTTTTAAAATTTCGGCTATTCGCTCGATACCGATCGCAAAGCCCACGCCCGCCGTCTTTCTGCCGCCTAAAAACTCCACGAGTCTGTCGTAGCGCCCGCCGCCGCCTACGGCGCTTTGTGCGCCAAGCTCGGATGAGACGAACTCAAAAGCGGTCTTGCAGTAGTAATCAAGCCCGCGCACGAGCTTCGCATCGATTTCAAATTTTTGTCCGTTTTGGGTTAAAATTCTTTGTAGCTGCTCAAATTCCGCGGCGCAGGCGTCGTTTAAATTTTCAGTTATAAGCGGCGCAGCGGCTAAAATTTTTTGACAGCTTTCGTTTTTGCAGTCCAGCACGCGGATCGGATTGGTGTCGATGCGCCTTCGGCAGTCCTCGCAGAGCCTGTCTTTGCGCTCTTGTAAGAAATTTACGAGCTTGGTTTTATACGCAGGCATGCACTCCTCATCGCCTAAAGAGTTGATTTTAAGCGTTGCGGCGACATTTAGCTCGCGTAAAATTTGAGCTAGCATCAAGATCACGCTCGCGTCTTCATAGACACTACTTTCGCCGAAGCACTCGACGCCGAATTGATGAAACTCGCGCAGACGCCCCTTTTGCGGGCGCTCGTAGCGAAACATCGAGCCTTGATAATAAAATTTATGCACGCCGCCGCTGCGGTCTAGCTTTTTTTCGATAAAGGCGCGCACGACGCCGGCGGTGCCTTCGGGGCGCAGACAGACGCTATCTCCGCTTTTGTCGCTAAACTCATACATCTCCTTGCCAACGATATCGCTGCTCTCGCCGACGCTGCGGCGAAATAGCGCGGTCTGTTCGAGCTTGGGCGTTTCGATGAGACAAAAGCCGTAATTGCGCGCCACGCGCTCGCACACGTTTAAAATTTGCGAGTAGATGCGCGCCTGCTCGCCTGAAATATCGTTCATACCGCGGAGTGCTTTGATCATCTATGAAATCCTTTGTAAAATTTTAAAATTTTCAAATTTTTGCGGCGATTATAGTTAAATTTACCTAAATTTTAAGCCCTGCCGCTCGCGGTTTTGTATAGATTCTGCTTATTTACATCGCGCGCCGCGATGATTTTAAAATTTCAAATTTATTCTTAAAATGCGGATTGCGCGATCTTTGAGAATTATTTTAAACGATCGGCGTTTATAAAATTTACGGCGCGACGATCAGCGTAACGGCTGCTAATATTGCATTCTGAGAGCTTGCAAATACAGCGCCAGGCTTATAAAAACAGCGCGCCGCTGGGTTTAATATATCCCGCACTGCGAAGCGGTTTGATTTTAAAATTTAATTTGCGATGTGTCGCGCCAGCTCGCCGTACGCTTCGTAAATTTAAAGCGCTGCGCAAAATTTAACGCATTGCGTAAAATTTTAAATTTTACCGCACCATCGATCGCGCATCGTTTCGGCCTGGACGCCTATTTTAAACCGGCTAAGCTCGGCGGTAAAATTTCTACTTCGTCGCCTTGAAGCTCAAGAATTCCTCGTAACGGCGGTCGATGATCTCTTTGATCTCGGCGTAATTTTGCGGCGAATTTTCTATGTAAAAATAGGCGTTGTCGAAGTTTTTATCGCCGAATTTTCGTGCTACGAAATCGTCGTAATCTTGCAAATACCAGCCGTGTGTTTTGGCAAATTTCGTGCGGTCCGTGGTGTAGTAGGCCTTCGCAAAGGCCTTGCCCGCGGTGTTTAGCTCGTCGCTGCTCAGCACGCCGTCCATGGCGTCGAAAAAATACCGGCGGTAATCAAAGCTATCGTCCATCTTTGCTATATCGTCCGCGAAATCCGCCGCAAAGTCCTTGGAATAGAGCTTGCGCTCCATGCACCAGCGGAAGAAAAACGCGATGTGCGTCGCACCGTTTTCCTGCGGGATGTCGGTCGGCGCATTTTTCGCACCCCAGTGCCATTTTGCCTTGTCGTAGGTCACGTAAGCCATTTTGCTCTCCTTTTTTTGGACTTTAAGTTGCATAAATTTTAGAAATTAAAAGCAAACGACGCTTGGTAAAGCTCTAAATTTTATCCGATGCAATCTGCGCCGTGAAATTTCAAATTTTATATCAGATCGCCCATTACCTCATAATCGCATTCGCTTCGTAAAATTTTGCCGCGGCTAAAATTACGTTTAAATTCTATCGCGCCTCGTAGAATTTCACGCGCCTCGTCCTATGTCTTTCAGTCGCTGTTTTGCCGCCGCTGTCACGTCCTCTTCGTAATCATACCACGCAAACATCGCGCCGTGCTGCACCGAGCCGCCCAGCAGATCGCCTCCCTGGCGGTTTTTCAGATCGATATTTGCGACCTTAAATCCATCCAGCGTAGCTGCGAACTCGCGCAGGCGCTGCGGCGGGGATTTGAGCTTGGTGTAGAGGTAGCAGCGCCCCGCCTGGCCTTTGCGTCCGACGCGCCCGCGCAGCTGATGAAGCGACGCAAGCCCCATACGCTCGGCGCCCACAATTAAAATGACGCTAAGCCGCGGCAGCGAGATGCCCACTTCGACGATCGTCGTGGTTATCAGCAGTCGCCCCTCGTCGCGGAAGCGGCGCAGGATCTCCTCCTTGTCCTTGTCGCTGCCGTGGGTGATCATCACGTCCGCAAACTGAGCCTTCCAAAACGGCGCCGCCTCCTCAAGGCTTTGATAGACCGAGCTTTCGCTTTGCTGCACTAGCGGATAGACGATGATCGCTTGATTGCCCGCGGCAAGCTCGTGGCGCAAATCCTGCATAAAGCCCGCAAATCCGTCGTTTTGCAGGATTTTGGTTTTGATCTGCTTTTCAAACGGCAGCTGTTTTAAAAAGCTAAAGCTCACGAGCTCGGACTGGATCATGCTTAGCGTGCGCGGTATCGGCGTGGCGCTAAACTGAATGAAATGCGCACGAAACTCGCCGTTTTCGGTGAGGCGCGCGATCTTTTCGCGCTGGTTGGAGCCGAAGCGGTGCTGCTCATCGACCATTATGAGATTTGACGGCGCGAGCTCGTGGTAGAGCAGGGCGTGAGTGCCGATGATAAGGTGCGCGCCCGCGAAATTCGGCTCGCGGTCGCCACTTTTTACGAGTAGGACTTTGATCTGCGGCGGCAGCAGACGGAGAGCTTCGGCGTAAATTTGCTCGGCTAGGATGCTCGTAGGCGCCATCAGATAGCTGATGCGCGGGTAATTCATCGCCGCGCTCGCGAGGATGACGAGCGTCTTGCCGCTGCCTACGTCGCCCATGACGACGCGGCGGCGCGCCAGAGGGCTTTGCAGATCGCTAGCGATGTCCTTTATCGCGCTTAGCTGATCGCGCGTAGGCTCAAAAGGAAGCGAAGCGAGCCAATCCGAAATGTCGTGCAGCGGGTAAATTTGCGCAGGGAAGCTCGTTTTTTTCGCGCTTAGTTTTTGCAGGTAGTTGAGAATTTCGATAAATTTCAGCGTGCGTAAAATCGCGGCACCGCTCATCTGCGTGACGGCTGCGGCTCGGACGGCCTCGGCGGCATGGATAGTTTCAGCCTCACTTGTAATTTGAGCGATTGTAGCTTGGGCGGCTGCGGTCTGGATAGTTCCAGTTTGATAATGCGTAGATTGCACGGCACAATCGCGCGAAGCGCTCATCGGTGCGGCGAGCACGTCTTGAACAGCCTCGGCGCTTATGGTCTGAGTGATCGTAGGCTTTGCGGTTGCGGTCTGCACGGCTACTACCGTCTGAAGCTTTTCGGTTTGATCGCATGCAGGCTGCGCGCCCGTAGCTTGTGCACTGAAAGTTTGAGTAGTCGCGGCTTGCGCGCTCGCTACTCGGCTTGAAGTTTGAATCGCTGCGGGTTGCGCACCTGCGTTTTGAGTTTGGGCAGCTACGGGTTGCAAATCTGCAGTTCGAATGTCTGAAGTTTGAATCGCTGCGGGTTGCATATCTACGTCTTGGGCGCTTAAATTTTGTTGTACGGCTATGGACTGCTCGGTCGCGACATGCTCTAGCATGGGTTGGGCGGTTGAAGCTTGAGCGTCTGCTGGTCGTGCTGCTGTTTGGACGTCGAATACTAGGTCATTTGAAATTTTATCGTTGTTTGCTGTCGCGTCATTATCGGCTTTGAGGTTGTTCGAAATTTCATCTCCGCGCGCCTCGGCGCCGTATACAGCAAGAAAATCCTCGTCGCTTTGAGCACTAAAATTTTCGTCATTGTAAATCTCCGCGCAGCGCACCCGAGGCTGATCGCCGTCTAAAATTTTGTCGCTCGCAATCTCGTCGTCACGGAGGCTTGGGGGGAGTGAAGTCTCCGCGCCCTTTGCAATTTCGCCGCTTAAAATTTCATTCGCCGCGCCACGCCTTGCTTCGCAGGCAAGAGCTCTACCGTTTTGCTGATAGTTTGAAATTTTACCTCCAAAAATTTCATCATTTTGCGATCCGTCCTTTAAAATTTCAGCGGTAGTGGGGCTTTGCGAACTTGGAATTTCGCTCTTATCTGAAATTCCGTCGTCATTTAAAATTTTATCGCTGCTTGAAATTCCGCCATTTAAAATTTCACTGCCGCTTGGAATTCTGCCGCTGTTTGAAATGTCGTCGCGCTCGCTAAAATTTTCCGCGCCGCCCTCCTTGAGCTGCCTATTTAGCGCGGCTAGCATTCGCACGCTGCGCGGCGAGCTCTCGTGTAGCGCGAGCAGTACCGCCGCCTCGTCCGCGCGCAGCCCGCAGCCTAGAAGTGCGCCAGCGCTTAGATATTTTTTGATCAGCTTTTGCGCTGCGGCGTCGCTAAGCGCGGCTTTGTATTTAGGCGCGATCCTGCCCGGCTCGCTTACGATTTTTGGGTTTACGAACTGCCACGAGCCGAAGCTCTCGTCGCATTTGCCGTGGATGAAGAATTTTTTGCCGCGCTTAAAGGCGCCGAAGTGCCAGTTTTTGGCGTTGAAAATCACGATTTTGATCTCGCGCTCCCAGCTGAGGCAGTGCGCCGTAACGATGAGCATCGAGCCGCGCCTGTGCTGGAAGAGGCACTCGACCTCCGCCGTGCTCTCGCCCGCGCAGGGCGCGTCTCTAACGCTTAGATCATCGAAGCTTTTGGGCAGAAGCAGTGCCAAATCCAAAAGCGTCGTAATGCCCGCCTTTTGCAGCGCTGCCGCGTCTTTTGCTTCAAAAATCAATTTTCATCCTTTAAATTTGATAGGCGTTGAGCCATTGCGCTGCGAAATTTTACGCGCCGCGGTGAGATCGCTCGCCGAAATTTGATCGAAATTTTACGCGCCGCGCCGAACGCTTGCCTAAATTTGGCTAAAATTTCGCCCATTGCGGCAAATTTGCTCGCCGGCTTCGCCCATAAATTTTGCCTGCTCTGCAGCGTGTTTTGTTTGGCGGCTGTACTTTGCGGCGTGCACCGGATTTTAAAAACAGAGCGCGAGCGCTTGAAATTTCACGGCGCGATTTGCGAACCGTACGATCCGAAAGATATGCACGCGCACATTTTCACAGCGCGGCTTACAAACGGCGTGCAAAATCGGGCTTTGATTTTGCGTGCTGAAATTTTACCGAGCCGCGCACGGTGACTTTAAAATTTCCCGTCGCCCGAAACACTCTTTGAATTCGACGTGCCGCGTAAGCTCTGCTCGCCGCCGATCGCGCGTCGCGAGTGCAGTTTTAAAATTTAATCGGGCGGCTCGCAAGCCGAAAGAGCTCATCCAAACCGCCGGTGCGGCGCAAAACGGCAGCGATCCGCTTGTGAGCAAATAGCGATTTGTCCGCCGCGCGCAAATTTTAAAATCTGCTCGCATGGAGGCCGTATGCCTGGGTTGCGACACGAAGATCGCGCATAAATTTTGCTCCACGTCGACGCGCCCGCAAATTTTCTTTGAATTTGCCGCGCCGTACGAAGCACGCAGACTTGACCGCCGTTTTAAATTTGAGCGCACAAGCCGTAGGCAAACGGAGCGCAAAGCAGAATTTAGCGCCGTCTGCGCCGAAAATTTAAAATTCCCTGCTCGCTTACGATAGCTCACCGCTTTCGCAAAGCCCCGCAAATTTTAGCGCGACGCAGGCGCGGTTTTAAATTTAAACGCAAGCCGTCCGCAAACGGAGCGAAAAAGTAAAATTTAGCGCCGCCCGCTGGCGGAGCGCAAAAACAAAATTTAACGCCGTATGCGCCTTAATATCGTATGCGCCGCTTTAGAAATTTTAAAATTTACCCAAATTTTAGACCGGTCGCAGGTATGCACTCGCTGTGCCGCAACGGGCTAAAATTTAAGCCCCTTTTTCGCGGCGGCCTCGTCGCAAATGACGGAAAAGCTTAGGTTTGCAATCTCGTCGTGCGACTTGATGAAATCATTAAGCGCTCCTAGTTTTAGCATCTCGATGCGCTTTAAATTTCGCTCGAACTCGCCGAATGCGTAGCCCTTGTAATACTCGCTCTGCGCGATCGCCGCGCGCTTAAACATCGTCTCTTTTTGCAGCACTGCGCTTCCGATCAGGAATTTTTTAGCGCTTTTTAGCTCCGCTTCGCTCACGCCAGATGCGATAAATTTCGCGATCTCCTCTTTTACGAGCGCGGCGGCGTTTTGTAAATTTTCGTTTTTGGTCTGCAAATAGCCCCAAAACTCGCGGCGGCTAAGCTCGAAATCGCCGCGCGCATAGACCGAGTACGCAAGGCCGTGCTTGACGCGGATGCGCTCCATCAGCCTGCTGCCAAAACCGCTGCTTCCGAGCACGAAAAGCGCGGTGTTTGCGATGAACTCCTGCTCCTTCGGTAGCGTAAAGGGCGCGCCGAAGTAGATGTAGGCCTGCTGCGTCTGCTCCTTTTGGATCTTTATCTTTTTCGCATCGCTCGGCGCGAAAAATGGCAGCTCGCGCTTTTTGCCGCTTGAAAAGAGGCTTAAAATTTCTGCGATTTTCGGGTTTTTATCGCTCACGTCGCCGCATAAAACGACGTATAAATTCTCTAAACTCAGCGAGGCGAAAAACTCCCGCACGTCCTTCATCGTGATCCGCTCTATGCTCGCCTCGTCGCCTATGAGCGGCTGAGCGAGCCTCGTGCGCGGATACAGAAGCGCTTTTAGGTTGCATGTCGCGATGTAATCGAACTCGCTTTTTAGCACGGCGAGCTCGCCTATGGTTTGCATTTTTAGCTTTTCCAGCACCGAGGGCGTTAGATTGGGCTCTTTAAGCAGCTCTCGCAGCATGTCTAGGCCGAAATCGAAGTACTCTTTTAGGCAGTTTAGCTGGATGCCGAAGGTTTCAAAATTGCTCGCGGCGCTGATTTCGACCGCGCGGATATCTAGCTTGCGGTGAAATTCGCTCACTCCTAGCGTCTTTGAGCCCTCGCCCAAAACGCCCGCGCAGATGCGCGCAAGCCCCAGGGTCTTCTCGCTCACCGCGCCGCTTGCTTTAAAAATTAGCTTGAAGCTCGCTACTGGCAGCGAATCGTCGAACTGATATAAAAAGTCGATTTTAGCGTTCTTGCCGCTTTTGGTCTTAAGTGAAATCTCTTTTTTTTCCATCGTTTTCCTTTATAAAATTTTTAAATTTCATCGCTCTTGCAGGCGCGGTTTTAAAATTTTGACGCAGCCGCGCCGCTTTTGAAATTTATACGCTCAAGCTCATTTTTAAAATTTCGCTAAAATGAGTTTTCAAAATTTCGTTCAAACTCGCTTCTAAAATTTCGCGCTAGGGCAGTTTTGCCCGTACTGCTTAAAATTTTAAAATTTAATCGCACTGCACGTTTTTTAAAATTTCAGCACCACAAACGGCGCGTCGCCGCAACGCATTCTGGATGCGAAACGAAATGTATTCGCGCCTAAACGGGGCGCATTACCGCTACCCTAAACATACAGTTTTGCGCCGTATCGAAATCGCAATATGTTTTGTCGCCGCAAGCGCGGCAAGAGCATTCGCGAGATGCCTTCTGCGCGCCGTCTCCGCCGCATTTACCTTGCGGCGTAGAATTTTGCGTCCGAAAAATTCTAAGGCGAAATTCCGCAGCGGAATGAAATTTTACCGCGCAAATTCCGCTCGTACCTATAAATTTAACCTCCGTACCGATACCAAAATTTTAAATTCCATTGCAAAATTTTATGCTCACGATCGCGAATTCGCCATCTGTTTTAAGACAAAATTTTGCCGCTAAATTCGCGCCGTAAGCGTATAAATTTCTTGCCGCAAACGCGCAAAACCTGCACCTAAGCGTACGTCTCCAAAATATCGTAGTTGGTGTTGCGCTTGGCGGGTATTTCGCCTATGTCGCGGATCAGCGCTATCATCTCGTCCTTGCTCATCCGAAAGCTCGCGCCCGCGGCCTTTACGACGTTTTCCTCCATCATCGTGCTTCCCAGATCGTTCGCGCCGAATTTCAGCGCCAACTGCCCGATGTAGCTGCCCTGCGTGACCCAGCTGCTTTGGATGTTTTTGAAATTATCCAAAAATAGCCGCGAAACGGCGAGTAGACGCAGGTAGCGGTTCGGGCTTTGCTTTTTAATCTCTGGATGCTCGCGCAAAAGGCGGGTGTTTTGCCCCTGAAAGCTCCATAAAATGAACGCTCGAAAGCCGCCCGTGCGGTCTTGCAGCTCGCGGATTTTATCCCAGTGCTCTACGATCTCGCGCGTGCTCTCCAGCGTGCCGAACATCATCGTGGCAGTCGTTTTCATGCCGATGCCGTGCGCCTCCTCGTGCACTCTAAGCCACGTGGCGCTGTCGCTTTTGCGCGGCGCTACTAGCTCTCGCACGCGGTCGCTTAAAATTTCGGCTCCGGCTCCGGGCATCGAGTAGAGCCCCTTGGCTTGCAGTCTGCGAAGCACTTCAAGCGTGCTGATGCCGCTAAGGCGCGCGATATAATCGATCTCGATTGCCGAGAAGCCGTGGATCGTGATGCTCGGATAATTTTTGCGGATGAACTCCACCAGATCCTCGTACCATTCGATTTTCAGCTTCGGATGGACGCCGCCTTGAAATAAAATTTGCGTGCCGCCCACGGTGATAAGCTCCTTAATCTTTTCGCTAATCTGCTCAAAGCTCAGCACATAGGCGTCCGCGTCGCTTGCGTGGCGGTAAAATGCGCAAAATTTGCAATCCACCATGCAGGCGTTGGTGTAGTTTATGTTTCGATCGATGATGAAGGTCGTTACGCGGCCCGGGTGCAGCTCGCGCTTGCGCGCAAACGCCGCTCGCCCAAGCTCGTTCAGATCGGCGTGTTCTATTAAATTTAGAGCTTCGTCTATACTTAGTCTTTTCAAATTTATCCTTCCGATTTGCCTTTGCGATACGGCTTTAGTGCGTCGATGATTTTTTGATTTAGCGTCGGCAGATAGTCCTTGATGGCTATCTCTATCAGCTCAAAATTTAGCCGTTCGTATTCGTGCGAAGCGATATTTCTAGTAGCGTTGATAGCTCTTATTTCATCTTTGCTAAAGATCGCCAAAGCCTGCAAATCGTTGCTTTCTTGCAGCCCTTTTAGCAGGGCGTGGATATTGATGAACTGCATCATTATCGCAGGCTGCAAAACGTCCTCGTCGGCAAGAGCCTGCGCTACACCGCCCTCGCATTTTTTTAGGATGGATGAAATTTTATCAGATATCTTTTTTAATCGCTCGGCGCTTGATCTTTCAAACATAAATCGCTCCTTGCAGTAGCTTTGTTTTTTCTTCGCGACTTAAAGAGGTGGTATCGCACAGATCGACATTAACATTAAATTTGCAGGATAGCTTTTTTTTAAAATCGTCTAAAAAGGCCAGCGCCGAAAAGGGGTTCCCTAGATTTTTTACCATTTTTGCCCCGTCGGTTTCGATCGCGATGTCGATGTCCGAAAACGCGTCGGCGTTACCTTTGGCGTAGCTGCCGAAAAGTCCTAGCTCGGTAACGCCAACTGCAAAAAGCCTCTTTTTCTGTGACGATAAAAATTTTAAAATTTCATCTTTGCTGTTAATCGCTTTTTTTTGTGCGGTTTTAGCGCTCACTCTACGCCTCTTTCGGATCTTCGGGCGCTTCTTGTTTAGCGCCAGAGCTTTGCGCGTCTTTGCTCACGGCGGCGTTAGATTTTTTATCGTCGGCACCTGTGCCATCCTCGCCGCCTAAATTTACGCCGCCGTCATTTAAATTTACGCTGTCTGCGCCGCTAGAATTTCGACTGCTATCTTTTTTAACCACGATCTGGCCGTTCTTTACGCCTAAAATTTCGACGCGGTCGCCCTCGTTAAGATCCGAAATTTCATCGCTTTTCCAAAACGTGCCTTTGAAATAGACCATGCCGTTTTTGACGGTGCCGGTGCCGCTTTCGTCTAAAAAATTATCCTCATGTTTCTCTTCTGGTTTGAAAAAGCGCGATTTTAGCGGTCTTTTAAGTGCGATCAGAAGCACGAAAGAAAGCACGAACGAAAGCAGAATCTGCACGTCCCAATCAAGATGAAAGCCGAAGCTCAAAAGCCCCGTGATGAAAAATCCGGCGCTGAAAAATATAAAGGTAAAATCCATCACCAAAAGCTCGACGATCGCCAAAATCACGCCGATTATGATAAAAATCAGCGCGTTCATTTGAGCTCCTTCGCGCCGTTTTTACCGAGGAATTCTTTAAGCACGCTAAGAGAGCCGATAAGCTCGCTCGTTTCGTAAGGGATCAAAATTTTATCCTTGCTCGGGTTTTTGGACAGCTCGCTGAAAGCGTTTACGCGACCCTGCGCGAGCAGGTATTCGGCGGCGAAGTGTGACGAGCCCATCGCGATATTGATGCTCTCCATCGCGTCTTTTTGACCTTGCGCAAGCGCGATCTGCTCGTATTTTTTCGCATCCGCCATACGCTCGATCGCCTCGGCTTCGAGCACTTTCTCCTGCTTTAGCGCCTCGGCGTTTCGGATGAGAGCTGCTTTTTCAGCCTCGGCTTTAAGCTCGATCGCGCGCTTTTCGCGCTCGGCTTTCATCTGCATATTCATCGCCTCTTCGATGCCGTGCGGTACCGAAATTTCGGAGATCTCCACGCGCATGATCTTTACGCCCCAGTTATCTGCGGCGTCGCCCAGAGCGATTTGCAGCTTGGAATTTAGCTGATCGCGCGAGCTAAGCGTGCTGTCTAAGCTCATCTCGCCGATCGCGCTACGTAGCGTCGTCATCGCTAAATTTGAAATCGCGCGGCGATAATCCTCGACGTTGTAAAGCGCCATCTTACCGTCGATGACCTTCAAAAACACGATACCGTCGACGCTTATGTTTACGTTATCTTTGGTGATGACTTGCTGCTTGCTGATGTCCACGAGCTGCTCGCGCACGCTCATCTTCGCGCGCACCGCGTCAAAAAACGGCACGATGATGTGAAAGCCGCCGTCGAGCACCTTGTGAAAGCGACCCAGCCGCTCGATGATTAAAATTTCCGATTGCGAGACGATCTTGACCCCCATCTTTAGAATTGCCGCGATGAGGACGCAAAATACTATTACCGTAGTTACGAACCCTTCCATTTTCACTCCTGAATTAAAATTTCGCAATTATAGCATTTTTAGCTTATTTTGGCTTTTAAGGCGCGTCGTGATACAATTTCGCTAGATTTTTTATATAAATTTACAGGATAAAATTTTATGATCAGATACATCGTGCTGCTTCGCCATTCACGCAACTACCGACTGCTCTTTTCGGCGGGTTTTATATGTATGTTCGGCTTGTGGTTTTCGGTCGTTGGGATCGCTACGCTGCTGATTGAGCTTGGCGCGCCGGTATGGGCGATTACGGCGGTGGGCGTCGTTTCGTTCGTGCCGAACGTCTTTTTGGCGCCCATTAACGGCATCATCGTGGATAAATTTCAACCAAAGCCGCTGATGACGGCGATGTTTATAACCGAGATGATCAGTATTTTCATGCTGATTTTTATCGATAGTTTGGATTATTTGTGGCTGCTACTTTTGATCGTGGTCGTGCGCAGCGTCGCAGGGACGCTGTTTTTTCAAACCGAATCATCTACGCTGCCGAAATTTCTAAGCCGCCCCTATCTCAAGCTTGCTAACGAGATGACGGGCATTATCTGGACGATCACATATACTTTCGGTATGGCGAGCGCGGGTATTTTTATCCACTATTTCGGCGTGCGAGCGGCGTTTATTTTGGATTTTTGCTTATATGTTTTTTCGTTTTTCATCCTGCTGCGGCTAAATTTTAAAGACCTTGCAAGAAACGCGCCAGGGCCCGTGTTTAAGATGCTAAAGGAGGGCTTTTCTTATCTGCGCTCGCATCCTTTGGTGGTGCATCTCATCGTCCTTCACGCCTTCGTCGCCGTCACCACTTACGACAATCTCATCGCGCTTCTTGCGAAGTATAAATACAAAGAAATTTTAAGCGCTTCGCTAGTCATCGGGCTTATGAATATGTCGCGCTCGGCGGCTGCGTTTTTCGGGCAGATATGGCTAAGTAAGATCGTGAATAAATATACGTTTTTTTGGCTATTGCTGGGGCAGTTTGCGGGCATCGCGCTGTGGGCGGTGCTGGAGTTTAACTACTGGCTTTCGTTTGCGGGCATGATCGCGGCGGGATTTTTCATCACGACGGTGTGGTCGTATTCTTTTACGCAGCTGCAAAGCCACGTCGATAGGGAGTTTTTCGGGCGCGTCATCGCTTACAACGATATGGCGTATTTCATCGTCGCCACGCTTGTTTCGGCTGCGATCGGATTTTTTTTCGAGCTTGGATTTTCTCTTTCGCAAATCACCTTCGGCATGGGTTTTATGTTTGCAATCGCGGCGTTTTATTATAAATTTTTGATCTATGAAAAAATTTAAAATCAGGCCCGTTATCTTTTCGGCGCGATCTCGGGGCGAAAGATAGCAAATATAAATAAAAAGCTCATCGCCGCGAAAAATACCCAGATAAAGCCGTTTGCGCCCAAAAATTTCATCATCGCGCCGATTATCAAAGGCGAGCAGAGCGACGCGCTCGAATAGATAAAGAGCATCGCCGCCGAAATTTGCACGCGAGATGCGCCTTCGCCGGTGATGGAGTCGTTTGCGCGCGCGATGGCGAGCGAATACAAAGGAAAGGCACCGAATCCCAGCAGTAACGCAAGTGCGCACGTTAGGATGAAGCTTTTAGCAAAAAATAGCGCCGCGCAGGCTGCGATGCCGATGGCGCAAACTATCATTATCGCGCGTTTGCGGCCGAATTTATCCGAGATTACGCCGCAAATAAGCTGCGCTAAGAAGCCTCCTGCCATTGCCGATCCCATAAATGCACCCACTGAGCCCACTCCAAGCCCCGCGCTTAGCACGAAAACGCTCGCCATCGAAAAAAAGCCGTTAATCAAAATGCCCGCGCAAACCACCGTCGCAAACGCAAGCGGCGGCACTATTGAAATTTGCGGCATAGAAACTCGCATGCGAGCGGGAACCCTAGGAGGGTTGAAGCGGATTAAATTTACCGGTAGCAGCGCCAATATGATAAAAAATGCGCTTAGCACGAAAACCTTCATCGTTCCGAAATTTAGCGCCAAAATTATAACTCCTATCGCAAACGCGCCGTAAAAAACCGCTTCGTAGATCGCGAGCACGCGGGAGCGGATGGAGTTTGTGATCTTTGAGTTTATCCAGCTTTCGATTATCATCAAAAGCGCGTAGTAGCAAAAGCCCAAAATAAAGCGCAAAATCGCCCAATATACGAGGTTTGAGCCAAGATCGTGCAGCATCGCCGCGATGCCGAAAAGCGCCGTAAAGACCGCGTATGCCCGCACGTACGAGAGCGCGCCGATTATCGAAGGCACAAAAAAGCCGCTAAAGATCGCCCCTAAAAAGAAAAATGCAGAAATCGCTCCGATCTCAAGCTCGCCGTGGCCGGATTCTTTTAGCATGATGCCCGCGCTTGCGATGACTAGCGCGTCGCCGATAAACATAAAGAAAATCCCCAGAAATAGGGGGCTTAGCGAGCGTGCCGCGCGCATGGATTCAAACAATGACTTTTCCTTGGAATTAAATTTGGCGTTATTGTAGCCTTTTATTGATTAAAGCTCGGTTTTTATGTAAAAAATATTTGAAAAATTTCGATTCGGATAGGGATTTTAAAAAGATGCGAAAATTTATAAAGGAAAATAAAGCCAGAATTTTATCTCAGATGCCTAAGATCAGGTGTAGGTAGCGCGCCGAAAAGCCCAGCGTGCGATAAAATTTTACCGCAGCGGTTTTAAAACGGCGCGAGCGTTTAAATTTAGAGGCGGCTCGCAACGAAGTGCTGAAATTTTAAGATAAAATTTTAATCCAAACGTTAAAGCTCTGGCAGTCGTGCCTCGTCGCATCAAAGAGATGAGCTTTATTAAAAAGCACTGCAGCTAAAACAGCGATCCGCGCGGCTAAATTTTAAAATAAAATTTCAATCTTTGCGGATAAATTTATGCGGTTTACTTCAAAACTAAAAATTCAAAATTTCATAGAGCAAAACCGGGGCGCAAAAGGGGCAAAATTTTAAAGCTCTAGCCGTTTTGCATTATCCCCTTTAGGCTGCGATACTCCTCGCATTCGCCCGTTAGCTTCGCGTCGGTGCCGATGGCGAGGATGCGGCCGTTTTTCATCACGGCGATATTATCGGCGCGCTCGATCGTGGATAAGCGGTGGGCGATTACAAAGACGATTTTGCTTTGTTTGATCTTTTCGATGACGTTTGAGATCTCCTTTTCGCTTGCGTTATCCAGCGCAGAAGTCGCCTCGTCGAATATTAAAATTTGCGGGTCTTTATACAGCGCGCGCGCGATGGCGATACGCTGGCGCTGCCCGCCGCTAAGGTTTGCGCCAAATTCGCTAAGCACGGTGTAAATTCCATCCTTCATCGAGCTTACGAACTCGTAGGCGTTGGCGAGCTTTAGTGCTTCTATGACGCGCTGCTCGTTAAATTCCGCGCCGTAGCTTACGTTTTGCGCGATCGTGTCGTTGAAAATATAGACGCGCTGGCTTACGAGGCCGATATTTTCGCGCAGGCTAGGGATGCTAAACTCGCCGATCTCGTCGTTGCCGTTGAATAAAATTTTGCCGCTGCTTGCGTCGTAAAAGCGCATCAGCAGGTTCACGACCGAGCTTTTGCCGCCGCCGCTGTTTCCGACGAGCGCTAAAATTTCGCCCTTTTTGACGCTGAAGCTTATGTCTTTTAGCGCCGCCTTGTCGCCGTAGTTTAGCGACACGTCGCAAAAGCTCACCGAGCCGATCTCACCCATCTGCTTTCCGCCTCCGACGATCGTAGGCTCCAAATCTATGAGCTCAAACGTCCGCTCGCTCGCTGCGATGGCGTCTTGCATATTGTTGTATAGCGAGGAGACCTTTTTTATCGGGGTGTAGACCATAAAAAGCGCCGTAAGGAAGCTAAAAAAGCTGCCGATGCTCATCTGGCCCGCGATGACCTCCTGTCCTCCGACGATGATCACCACGGCGATGCCCACGGCGCCTAGCATCTCCATGATCGGGCTTACCAGACATGTCGTTACGACCGCCTTTAAATTTAGACCGAAAAATTTCTTGTTTTCGGCGTTAAATTTCTCCACTTCAAAGCTCTCGGCGTTACTTGCCTTGACGATTTCGATGTTGGAGTAAATTTGGCTGAGCGCCGAGGAGATATCGGAGGTTTTCTCTTGAGATTCGCGCGAAATTTTTTTCATCCGCTTTGCAAGGCGCGAAAGCGGATATATCGCGCACGGAAAGACTACGAGCGCGAAAAATGAGAGCTTTGGGCTCTGATAGATCACGACGCCCAAAAGCCCCAAAATCGTAATGATCTGCGTGAAAAAATCGGGGATCATATTCGAAACCACGACGCGGATACGCTCGATGTCGTTGATCGTGCGGCTGATGAGCTCGCCCGTGCGGAAGCGGTTGAAAAAATCTACGTCCAGCCGCACGAGGCTTGCGACGAGCCTATCACGGAAGCGGCGCACCGTGTCTTGACCGATGAAGGCGGTGAAGTAGTTTTGCATAAACGCGCCGCCGCTTTTCATCGCAAAAACCACGATGATCGCGATCGGAAGCGTGTAGAGATACGGCTCGTTTTTTTCGACGAAAATTTTATTTAAAACGGGCTCGACCAGCTTCGCGCTCGCAGCAGTCGCCACGCTCGTCATCACCATACCCAAAATCGCCAATGCAAACTGCGGCTTGTAATTCCTAAAATAGGGCTTAAAGCGCGATAGTAAAGTTTTAAAGCCGTTCAAATGCTATCCTTTTTTATAAAATTTTTAAAATTTGAAATCCTAAAATTCATGAAATTTTAAAATTTACAATTTCAAAATTCCTTAAATTTTAGAATTTCGGCCGCGAGGCAGCACAAATTTGCGCGACGGCGCGGGACTAATTTGCGCTTCGCAAGCTCACTAAATCAACTCGCTCGCATGCGGCGACCGTGCGGACGACGCCGAGATTTAGCTTTTTTGTTTGCCGCTTTTAAAGCGTTAAGCGCTTAAAGCGAGTGAGTTTTTATTCATCGCGATCTTTTCGCTTTCGCAAGCCGCTTTTAAAACGCTGAACGCTTTGAGGCACATAAAGCGCTACAAAACGCCGTATCGTAATTACACCGCGTTTATCGCGACTTCGCATCGCCGCGCCGCATTGCACTTTTACTCACTGCGCTACCGAATGAAAATCGCAGCCTGCCTTGTGGTTTTGCCGCTGCATCAGCCGTATCAACAAATGAAATCGCGACTTTCATCGCTGCGTGCACCCACGAATATCGCCGAATAAAAATCGCGCCGAAATTTGCGCGTCGCTGCAGCATATTCCACTGCACTTAGTTGCGTTAAAATTTACGCACAGACGAGCCGTAGTGCACCGCTGTACCGCGCTATATCGCGCCGCCGTATCAGCTGCGCCGACGAAGAAATTGCGATCCGCCTTGTGCCTCTGTCGCTGCGTCGTGCTGCACATCGCATAACTCCTGCGCCGCACCACTAAATAAAATCACGCCGCCGTATTGCGATGCCACAGATAAAAATCGCGCTGAAATTTACGCGCGAATTAGCATTCGGATTTGCACCCCGCATGGCAAAAATCATAAAATTTAACGTAAAATTTTGCGATAAATTTTACGTTCTACTCCGCTGCGACCTCCCAAACGGTGCCGCTAGGCGTATCCATCACTTCGATCTTCATATCCGTAAGGCGCGCCCTGATGGCATCCGCGCTTGCAAAGTCCTTTTCTGCTTTCGCCTGCGCGCGCTGTTTTATCAGCTCCTCGATCTGCTCTCTTTGCTGCTCGCTCACGCCGAAGCGAAAGTATTCGGTCTCATCCTCATATAAAATTCCGAGTGTCTGCTTTGCAAACTCCAAATTTGCGGCGATCTGAGCCTTTAGCGCCTTGTCTTTTGGCGCACGATCTAGCGCTTCATTCGCGCTTGCTACGAAGTTACCTAGCACCGCAAGCGCGCCCGAGGTGTTGAGATCATCGCTTAAAAACTCCATCATCTCCGATCTAAATTTAGCCTCTGCAGCAGGCAGTTCGGGCGCAGAATTTTGCTCCGCAGCGGGAGCTAAAACGTCACGGACGCGCTTTTTAAGGCGGTAAATTTTATCTAGCCTCTTTTTACTCGCAAGTAGATCGGTCACCGAATAATTAAAATTTGCCCTATAATGCGAGCTTAAGAGATAAAATCTCAACGCCTCGCCTGGGGCGATTTTTAGGGCGTCTCCTACAAAAAACGAGTTGCCGAGGCTCTTGCTCATCTTTTCGTTATTTACTTGCACGAAGCCGTTGTGAAGCCAGTATTTGCTTAGCGCTCTATGACGGGCGCAGCGGCACTGCGCGGCTTCGTTTTCGTGATGTGGGAATAGCAGATCGGCGCCGCCTGCGTGAATGTCGATGCAAAATTGCGGATCGCCGCTATCAAGGTGCGCCAAAATCATCGCGACGCACTCGCTATGCCAGCCCGGGCGCCCTTTGCCAAACGGGCTATCAAACCAATTCTCGTCAAATTTCCACAGCACGAAGTCCTTTTCGTCGTGCTTGGCATCGTTTGAGGCGACGCGGGCGATGTTTTTGCCGGCGCCCTCTTTTTTGCCGCTAAGGCTTAGATAATCCCTGTCCTTGCGCGTGTCGAAGTAGATGCCGTCACCGGCGATCTCGTAGGCAAAGCCTTTTTGAAGAAGCGAGGATATGAGCTCGCAGATCGCGGCGATATTTTCGGTCGCCTTGGGCGAAATGCTTGCGTCCGCGACGTTTAGCGCGCTCATATCCTGCAAATATCTGCGGGTGTAAAGCTCCGTGATCTCCCTCAGACTCTTGCCGGTTTCCGCCATCTTTTTTAAAATTTTATCGTCGATGTCGGTGAAATTTCGCGCAAATTTTACCTCATAGCCCTCCGCTTGCAATACGCGGCGCAGCAGATCGAAGCTCACGGCGCTTTTTGCATGCCCAAGATGCGCGTCGTCATAGACGGTCGGACCGCAGGCGTAAATGCGCGCTAACCCCTCGCTAATGGGCTTAAAAGGGAGCTTCTTTTTACTCAAACTATCATAAATTACCATAATACAAGCCTTTTAAAGTGTATAAAATCGCCGCTTCGCCCGCACAAAGCGCCGCGATCGCAATAATTTTTTTTGCGCGGATTATAGCCAAAAAGTTATTAAATCCAAAAAAATAGAGATTAAAGCCGAGCAGAAACGCTCCCGTTATCGTGCTTGCAAACGCAAGCCCCACCGCACCGAAGGGTTTAAAAAACAGCGCGCACAAAGCGACGTTTATAAAAACGCACCAGATCGAAATTTTCGCGCTTAGCTTCTGCTTCATATTTGCATACAGCCAGTGCGAAAAAATCCTGGATAGCCCAAACGGCACGAGCCCTACCATATACGCGCCGAGAACTGCGGCGCATTCGATAGAATTTTGGCGGGTAAATTCTCCGCGCTCAAACAGCAGCTGCGTGATCTCGTTTCGCAGCATCACGCCACCTATCGCAGAGAGCCCGAGCAGCGCCAAAAGGAAGTAAAACCCGCGCTCTACGAGCGCCAGAGCCTGCGCGTCGTCGTGAGCTTTTACGAATTTGCTCATGCGCGGAAAGATCGCCGTGCTAAGCGCGATCGCAAAAAGCGCGAGCGGCAGCTGAAATATGCGGTTGGCGTAGTAAAGATAGCTGATGCTGCCGCTAGCAAGGAAGCTCGCAAAAAAGGTATCAATAAATGAGCTTAGCTGAAGCGCCGATGCACCGAGCACGCCTGCGAAAAAATTTTTATAAAAGCCCTGCGTCTGCGGTTTATCGCCCCGTGCAAGCCGTGCAAAGCCGCCAGCTAAGACGCGTAGCATGCCGGTAAATTTTAGCGCATAAATGTGCACCGCAAGCTGCAAAAGTCCGCCTGCTACGACGCCGAAGCTAAGATAGAGCACCGCCGTGGCGCCGTCTTTGCCGCGAGCTAGCAGAAGCGCCGCGATCATCGCTAAATTTAGAAGTGCGGTCGAAAACGCCGTCGTAGCGAAGTGATCGCGGTACTGAAGCAGCGAAGCAAAAAGCGTAACGACGAAGATAAATGTAAGGTAGAAAAAATTTATCCGCACGTATGGCACCGCAAGACCGATCTGCTCAGCGCTAAATCCGTATGCCAAAGCTTTAGTAAAAACGGGTGCGGCAAGCAGTACGAGTGCCGTTAAAAGCGCGATGAAAATGCTAAATTTAATAAGCACCGCTGCGGCAAAAATTCCTTTTTTACGCGCGGCTGTAAAGCTAGGCAAAAAAGCCTGCGTAAAGGCTCCCTCGCCGAATAGTCTGCGGAAAAGATTGGGCAGTTTAAACGCTACGAAAAATAGATCGCTATAAATCCCCGCGCCCAAAACCGATGCGGTAAGCAGGTCGCGCACGAAACCCAAAACTCGCGAAACCAGCGTACCTGCGCTATTTGTAAAAAAGCCTCTGAGCATAAATCTCCATTAAATTTTATAAAATGCCAAGGTTGATTATATTATAATTTCCCCTATTTTTTGATTTTGGAGAGAAATTTTTGCGGAATTTAGCCTTTTCGCTCGAAAGCTCGGGCGGGAAAAACACCTTATCGCTACGTGGGCAGTGGAACTACAAAAGCTCGCGCTCCCAGCTGCTTGCACTAAAAAAAGCGGTAAAAAATTTAAACGAGCTGGAGCTAAGCTTAAGCGAAATTTCAAATTTAGACTATTTCATGGCGCTGATGATCAAAAACGTCCTTGCCGGCAAGCGGGTAAGCCTTGTGGAGGATAGCAGCAAAGCTGCTAAAATTCTAAGCTTTATGGATGATAAAACGATCGATTTTAGCTACGTACCCGAATCTCGCAGGCTAAATTTTTTAGCGCAGATCGGACTTTATTGTCATCTTGGAATTCTAGGCTTGCTAAGCCTTGCAAGTTTTTTGGGTGAGTTTTTTTCCAAACTCGCGGCTTTTATAATTCATCCGATGAAATTCCGCTTCAAAGAAACCGTAAATTTCATCAAAGATAGCGGCATAGACGCGCTTTTCATCGTCTCATTGACGGCATTTTTAATTGGTATCGTGCTTGCTTACATAGGCTCTGATATGCTTTCTAAATTTGGTGCCAGCATCTATATCATCGATATAATGGGCGCTTTGACGCTTCGTGAGGTAGCGCCTCTTATCGCCGCTATCGTTATCGCGGGTCGCTCGGCTTCGAGCTTTACGGCGCAGATCGGTGTGATGAAGATCACCGAAGAGATAGATGCGATGAGGACGATGGGCTTTGATCCGTTTTATTTTCTTGCGATGCCGCGCATTATCGCGATGGTACTAATCATGCCGCTAGTCATTTTTATCGCAGATTCGGTAAGTATTTTTGCTCAGATGATCGTGTGTGACGCGTATTTAGACATAGCCTTTAGCGATTATTTGGATAGATTTAAGGCTTCTGTAGAGCTTAGGCATTTTTTAGTAGGTGTGATTAAAGCGCCGTTTTTCGGGGCATTCATCGCTATCATCGGCTGCATGCGGGGTTTTGAGGTTAAAGGAAATACCCAAAGCATCGGCGAATACACCACCATTAGCGTCGTAAACGCGATATTTTGGGTTATCGCGATCGACGCGGTATTTGCGGTTTTGTTTTCGGAAATCGGGCTATGAGTGAGCAAATGCAATCCGGCGAAAGCGCTAAAATTATAGTCGCGCGCGATGTTACTACCGCGTATGGATCGCGCGTTATGCACGATAGCGTAAGCTTTAGCGTTAAAAAAGGCGAAATTTACGGCTTCTTAGGCGGCAGCGGCAGCGGAAAAACGACGCTGATGAAAACGCTCATATTTTTAAAACGTCCGCAAAGCGGCGAGATTAAAATTTTCGGACGCGATATTTGGCGCGCAAGCGAAGCAGGGCAAAACGAGATCCGCCTAAAATGCGGCGTGATGTTTCAGTTCGGTGCGCTTTACAGCTCAATGAGCGTGCTCGAAAACGTAGGCGTGCTGCTTCGCGAATACTCTAAATTTAGCGAGCGCGAGATAGATGAGCTATCGATGTTTTGGATCCAAAAGGTGGGGCTTAAGAAGGAGGCTGCTGCGCTTAGCCCAAACGAGCTTAGCGGCGGTATGAAAAAGCGCGTGGCGCTGGCTCGCGCGCTAGCTCTGAGCCCTGAAATTTTATTTTTGGACGAGCCAAACTCGGGGCTTGATCCGCTCAGCGCCAGAGCCCTTGATAGGCTTGTTTGCGAGCTTAGAGACAGCCTCGGCGTCACGGTCGTGATGGTTACGCACGACGTGGATAGTATCTTTGACATTTTGGATCGGTTTTTGATCGTGGATAATCAAAAAATTGCCTTTGAAGGAAGCATTGAGGAGATTTCAAGCTTAAAGAATAACCCGCTTGAAGAACTATTTAAGATGCGACAAAGAGATTGAGCTTTGAAATTTATTTAGTCGAAATACATGTCGCGATGGGTAAAATCGGGTAAAATTTAGATAGGTAGGAGCTGAAATTTTAAAATAGCAGCGGAAGAATTTTAAATTTTAAACCTAGCGAGGAATTCCGGGCTCCGCAGGGCTTAAATTTTAAAATTTAGACCTTAGCGGCTCAATCGAAATTTTAAAATTTAGGCGGGTCGTATTTAAGGGCGCATTTATTGGATAGCGCATTAAATTTTGAAATTTTAACGAGCAAGCGGCGTTAAATTTAAATCGGGGCGGTAGAATTTTACGCTAAAATACGGCGCGGCGATATTTTGAAATTTCAAAATGCACGCTAAGCTTTAAAATTTAAACTCAGATGATTCTGCAAATTTTGCGGCTATTTGAGAAAGTGCTAAGTTTTAAAATTTAAGCCCAAATGGCTATTTTAAGGCATATCGCAGGGCTTAAATTTTACGCTCTGAAATTAGGAGAAAAGATTGGAAAATAGAACTTCATACACGATAGTAGGCGCATTTGTTATGATCTGCGTCGCGGCTCTTACGGCATTTATGTGGTGGATGCTTACTAAGACCGACCGCGGCGAGAGCTACCGCTCCTACTATATCCACACAAAAGAGCTTCCCGTAGGCATTAAGGAGAATTCCGAGGTTAAATTTATCGGCGTGAATGCGGGCATCATCAAAAGTATCGACTTTGCCGATATCGAAAATGCGATTATTGAGATTGAAATTTCAGTAAAAAGTAAACTACCGATCTCGCAAGATAGCGTCGCTAAGGTAGAATCTCAAGGCATCAGCGGAATCGCGTTTATAAATATCACGAAAGGAAGTGGCAAACTTTTCCCGCCGAATGATAAAAAGCCGATAATTGCGCTGGATAAAACGCTTCTTGATAAAATTGGCTCTAAAGCTGAAGTCATCACCGATAGCGTGAGTGAGATGATCTTTAAAATTAATGGGCTGTTGTCTAAGCAAAATACCGATAAAGTGGATAGAATTCTATCTTCGATGGATAAATTTAGCGCTGAGCTAAGTGATGAGAAAAAATTCCAAAGCCTAGACGCACTGCTTGCTAACGTAAATACTCTCATAGCAAATTTAAACGAGCGCGAGAAGGAGCTAGACGCGCTGCTAGATAATCTAAACGCCTTTGCCGTGAGTGCTGCCAATCTATCGAATTCACTGGATAAAACCGCAGGCATCATCACTAAGCGTATCGATCGCGGCGAGTACAATCTAAAAGCGATCTTGGATCCTACACTTGAGGAGGCAAAAAACACTCTTCGCGAGCTAAAAAAATCGCTTAGAGAATTCCAAGGCGCGATGTTTAGGCTAGAGGACAATCCTTACGATTTCTTTTTCAAAGACACTTCTAAAGGCGCGGATCGCGACGATAAAAAGGAATAAAGATGAAAAATTTTATAAAGTTTACGCTTGCTGCGACGCTGGCGGCGATATTTTTAGGCGGCTGCTTAGCTAAGCAGGCTAAGCCATACACCTACTACGAGCTGCGTTATGATCAAAAGCGCTGCGTAAATCCTAGCGGTGCGCGCAAAAATATCTTTATCGACACCATCACGGCGACCGATCTCGTCGATAGGCGGGATATTTTAATAGTGGATTTTAGAAACCGAACGCGGTTCGCAAGCGACGCCAAATTTATCACGATGCCTAGCGAGATGGTATATAAGGCACTGCTTGATGCGGCATTTTCCACCTGCTCGCTAAATCCGATCTTTGTGCCAAAAGAGCGGGATTTGCGCCTAAAAACCAGTATCGTAGCGCTTCAGATCGATAACGATCAGGCAACCGTCACGATGGGATATGAAATTTTAAATTCTTTAGAAAGCATAAAATCCGGCATCGTCACTAAGCGCGTTTTCGTGCCTGATCCTAGCTCGCAAAGCATTTATAATGCCCTAAATTTAGCGCTCAACGAGAGTATAAACGAAATTTTAAAGGCTCTTAGATGATAGCAGCGATCGAAGGAATTATCACGCGCAAGGAGCCCACTGCTTGCGTCATTAAATGTGCTAGCGGCGTGAGCTACGCTCTTTCATTGTCATTAAATACCTCCGCGAAGCTCACGCAGGGCAAGCTGACCGAGCTTGCGTGCGTGCAAATTCTGCGCGAGGATGCCGATTCGCTGTATGGATTTTTAGACGAGAGTGAAAAAAAGATGTTTGAAACCCTAATCAAGCTTAGCGGTGTAGGTGCAAGCACGGCGATGGCGGTTTGTTCGACGCTCGCTCCACAGGATTTTGCGCGTTGCGTAGCTACGGGGGATGCTGCGACGTTAACTTCAGTTCCGGGTATCGGCCCAAAGACCGCTAGACGGATCATTGCCGAACTAGGCGATGCAAAGCTAATGGAATTCGGTCCTAGCGAGACTTATAAAAATGAAGCGGCATCCGCACTACAAAGCCTTGGATTTAAGCGCGATAAGATCAATCAAATCTTAGCGGGCTGCAGCAGCACGAATACGTCAGATCTTGTCAAAGAGGCGTTAAAAAAATTAGCATAGAAAATAAAATTCGAAGGAAAACAATGAAATTTGGCATAGTTTTTGGAGCTCAAAGCTATGAGCACGAAGTAAGTATCATCTCGGCAATTGCCGTCAAAAATGCCCTAAAAGGCTGGGACTTGGAGTTTGTATTTTGCGATAAAAATCGTAAATTTTACCGCATTGAGGATAAAAATATGCGCGCGGCGTATTTTAAACAAGGTGGCTATGCTAAAGCAAAAGAGCTTAGCATCGGTGCGGGCGGATTTTTTGAGAGCGGAATGTTTAGCAAAAGCATGCTAGAAGTCGGCACATATATCAATCTAATCCATGGCTGCGACGGCGAGGATGGCAAAATGGCGGCGTTATTTGAGTTTTTTGGCATCCCTTATATCGGACCTCGCATAGAAGCTAGCGTGCTAAGCTATAATAAAATTTTGACCAAGCACCTAGCCGCAATCGCAAATGTAAAAACCTTGCCGTATGAGATCGTAAATCGTACTAGCCTGCCTAATTTTAATTTTCCGATCATCGTTAAGCCCGCTCATTTGGGCTCTAGCATCGGAATTTCGATAGCCAAGAACGAAAGCGAGTTTAGCTACGCGCTGGATCAGGCTTTTGAGCTGGACGACAGCGCGATCGTAGAGCCATACTGGGAAAACGTAAAGGAATTTAATCTCGCAGGCGCTAAAATAGACGGCAAAATCGTATTTTCAAACATCGAAGAGCCGAAAAAAGAGGGCTATTTAAATTTCGATCGTAAATATTTGGATTTTTCGCGTAGTGGCGCGATCGAGCCCGCTCGTCCTGGCGCTTTGCTAGAGGGTAAGATGAAAGATGCCTTTACGCGGCTTTATAACGCAGGATCATTCGATGGCGCGCTAATTCGCTGCGATTTTTTTGAAAAAGAGGGTGAAATTTATCTAAACGAGATAAATCCAAACCCAGGCAGCCTCGCAAACTACCTATTTGATGATTTCTCCGAGGTTTTAGCAGCTCTTGCTTCGTCGCTGCCGCCGATGAGACAGATCCCCGTAAGCTACGAGCTGATCACCAAAATCACCGCTAATAAATAGCCAATCGTTTAAAATTTTACGCTAAATTTTGCGTAAAATTTTACCCCAAAGGTCGAGTTATGATAAATCAAGACGAAATTTACACCGCTACCGAGATCGTGCGCAACTTCAGCACCGTTTTAAACAAGATCAAAAACCAAGAGATCAAAAAAGCCCTGATCGTCAAAAACAACAAATTCGAAGCCGTGATGATCAGTATGAGCGAGTTTGAGCGGCTCGAAAAAGCAGTCGAGCTACTCAAGGCCGTTTACGCCAAAAGGAGCGGCGGTGGCGAGTAAGGAGCTCGTCTGCGGCGGCGAAAGCTACAAAATCAGCTACGAAATTTCAAACCTGCAACGTGCCGAATATATTTTGGTGCTGCACGGCTGGGGCGCAAACAAGGCGCTTATGTCTAGAGTTTTTGCGGACAAATTCCGCCGTTACGCGTTAGTGTGCGTCGATCTGCCTGGATTCGGCGCCAGCTCGCAGCCCGCGCGCGCCCTTGGCAGCGAGGATTACGCGGAGATTATGCGCGCCTTTATCGCGGCTTTGGGCAGGCAGCCCGCAGCGATCATGGGGCACAGCTTCGGCGGCAAGATCGCAACGCTTTTGCGCCCGCAAAACCTCATACTGCTAAGCAGCGCCGGTATCATCGAGCCTAAGCCCTTTGCCGTGCGCGCCAAAATCGCGATTTTTAAAATTTTAAAAAGATTTGGACTGGCGGGGCTTTGGCGCGCGTTTGCGAGCAAGGATGCCGCAGGTATGAGCAAGACGATGTATGAGACGCTAAAAAATGTCGTAAATGAGGACTTCCGCGATATTTTTTCCGCGCTAAGCCCGCAAAATGCGCTCATCTTTTGGGGCAAGGACGATCGCGCCACTAGCCTAAAAAGCGGCGAGCTGATCCACTCGCTCGTCAAAAACAGCAAATTTTATCCGCTGGCGGGGGATCACTTTTTCTTTTTGCAGAGCGCGGATTTTATCGGCGAGCAGATCGAAAAGGAGCTTAGCGGCAGCTAAATTTAACGATTTGGCGCCGCATTAAATTTAAAACAAGACGCGATTTGGTGTAAATTTTAAAATTTAGCCGTGAAATTTTAGCGCCGCACCGCGAAAATCGCGCTTTAGATACAAAAACAGATCGCGCTAAGGACAAGAGCGGGGTGCAATTTAAAAGCGTTTCAATGCGGCGGCTTTAGTCCGGCTTATCTCGCGGCGCGCGTTTTAAAATTTTGCAATCTGTTTGCGCCAAAGATCGCAAACTGAAGCGTAAATTTAAATATAAAAGCCGCAAGTATGCGTTTAAAATTTAGCGGCATAAAATCCGCTCTTTGGGCGCGTAGTATAAAACGCAAAGCTCAAATTGCGGCGTGCTGCGTTAAATTTTAAAATTTTAACGCAGCAGCGGATCGTTTCTGCTCTGCGCTCGCGATTGCGGCAGCCGTACAATAGACGACAAAACCGCGTGTGCGCCGCAAAGCGGACAATTAAATTTAGTCGCATAACCGCGTCATGTATTTGCCGCGACAGAAGGCCTATGTGCCGCAAATGATGCAAATCATCGCGCAAGATAGGGCGCGGTATCGAAAATGGGGGCGGCGCGCGGCGGCGGTAAATTTATCTAGCGCGGCTCGTGCAGCCAACACGAGAGCGTAAATTTATGAGCGCGCAAGTTTGCAAAAATAGAATTTGCAAAGCGAGAATTCATAAAATTTGCAAATGAAGTCTAATGTCAGTTGGCCCGAGCTCGCCGCGTTTGCCCGCACAGGCTCGCAAAGCGGGCGCGCAAATTTATAAAAAGGATTTTAAAAGATGAATATAATATTTTTGATCGCGCACGCGGCATTCGTCCTACTGCTGGGCTTTTATCTGATCACCTGCCTGCAGTGGTTTTCGTACAAGCCCGCGCGCATCATCTTTCACTTCACCAAGCCCGCGTGGCACCTCTATTTTTTGATTTTGCCGCTGGCGGCGTATTTTGGCTGCGAGATCGCGGCGGGCTTGGGTACGGCTAAATTCGGCACCGCGCCCCTCTATGCTCTGCACGCCGCTAAAATTTTAATCATCGCGGCCTATGCGCTAGCGCTTTATTGTTGGCAAAGAGGACTTGATAAAAAGCTCGTCTTTACGCCGCGCGTGAAGCGATTTTTTGCAATTTTAGTACTCTGTGCGTTTGGCTTCAGCGCCGTGTTTTATGCCGCAGAAGCTCTGATTTTGCCGATATTTTTACCGCTTGGCGCCGCTCTTGTGGCGAGCTTTGCTTACGAGCGGGCGCAGGCTGCGAAATTTAAGGTCGCCGCACGCAAAAAACTAGCCCAGATGCCCTCCCTTACGATCATTCAGATCACCGCGAGCTACGGCAAGACGAGCATTAAAAATTTCTTGTATCAAATTTTAAAAAGCGACTTTCGCTGCTATAAGACGCCACGCTCGGTAAACACGCTAGCAGGGCTCGTGCGCGACGTAAACGAGGCGCTACCCGCAGATACGCAGATCTACATCGCCGAAGCAGGCGCCAGGCTAAGCGGCGACATCGCCGAAATCACCGAGTTTTTGGCGCCGCAGATCGTCGTCGTGGGCGAGATCGGCGCGCAACACATCGAGTATTTCAAAAGCATCGAAAACATCCGCAAAACCAAGCTCGAAGCGCTCACAAGCGCGCGGCTAAAGCATGCGTTTTTGCACAGCTGTACGCAAAAAAGCGCGGATGGGCGCGTCACTATCTACGACGAGGGGCTGGAAATTCGCAGCGCGGATCTGGACGGAATAAAATTTAGCCTTAGCTTGAGCGAGGATGAAAGCGGTGCTAGCGGCGAAAATTCCGCTCCGCACATAGAAACAGCCATTGCAGAGAGCGAAGGGCAGGGCGATTTGAGCCTAGATACAGGCAGCGCGATATACGCGGAAAAAGACAGAAATTCTAAAAATTACGGCGACGATTTTGACGATGCAAATTCCGTATCCTGCGCCGAACAAAGTGAGCAAGAATTTTACGAACAAGCCGCCCGTGCCGCTAACGACGATAAAATTTGCAGCAACAAAGAGCGGGGCACGCAAGAGGCCGCAAACGAGTGTAAAATTTCAAACGGGCGGAGCAAACAAGGAAAGAGACATGAGTTTTTCGCGCCGATTTTGGGTAAATTTAACGCTGCAAATCTCGCCGCGTGTATAAAGATCGCGCGATTTTTAGGGCTTAGCACTGATAAGATCAAAAGCCGCGTCGCACACGTCGGCGCCGTCGAGCACCGCCTCGCGCGGCTCGATGCGGGCGGCAAGATCATCATCGACGATAGCTTCAACGGCAATCTAAGCGGCATGCTGCAAAGCTACGAGCTGATGCGAAGCTACGGCGGGCGCAAGGTCATCATCACGCCGGGCATCGTCGAGAGCACGCGCGAGGACAATGAGACGCTGGCTGCCAAGATCGATGAAATTTTTGATCTTGCGATCATCACGGGCGAGCTAAATTCCGAGGCGCTACAAAGCAGGATCGATCCGGCAAAGACTATCGTTTTGAAAGATAAGCGCGATTTGCAGCGGGTTTTGAGCGAAAATACGCACAGCGGCGATCTGATTTTGTTTTCAAACGACGCGCCGAGCTTCATTTAAGAGGCTTTGGCGGTACGGCTTGCTCTGCCCTGAGGAATACTGCGCGATTTGGCAGTCGTGTTTTTGAGCAAAGGACTTTGAGCGAGTGTGTCGGGTGACTTAAACGCGATCTTATCGGGCGATTAGTTTGAGCTTGCGGCGCGATCTGTTTAAATAGATAACCCGTGCGGCGAAATTTCGGCGCGGCGCGATCAGCTCGCGTGCGGGTTGGTAAAATTCGCAATCAAAATTTAAAGGAAGGCTATGGATTTACGAGAAAAGATGCTAGGGCAGCTGCGAGCGCTAAGCGAGGAGAAATTCGCGCAATTTTCGCAGCGCCTAATACCCGCGCCGCAGATTTTGGGCGTGCGCACTCCCGCACTGCGTACACTTGCCCGCAAAAGCTTTGCCGATTTGGGCGGAGCGGACGAGCTGCAAAATTACGAGCCGGTTTTTCACGAGGAGTTCGTGCTAAAAGGCTTTTTTATAATGCTTTTAAAGCAGGATGAGGCGAAATTTGCGCTTGCGAGCAGTTTTATCAAAACGATGCCTAATTGGGCAGTTTGCGATATGTTCGCTCCGAAATTCAGGGGCGCCGCTTTTGCGGACGCGCTGCTAAAGCAGGCTAAGGGCGGCGCGGACGAGTTTGAGAGGCGATTTTTCTACGTTTATTTTATGCGACATATGGACGCGATCTCGCCTAAGGAATTTTTTGAAATTTGCGCCGCCGAAAGCGACGGGCGGTACTATGTGCAGATGGGTGCGGCGTGGGCGATAGCCGAGATGTTTATCAAGCAGCGCGAGATCACGCTTGCGTTTTTGGAGAGCAAGCGGGCGGTTAAATTTATCCAAAACAAGGCGATATCGAAGATCCGCGATAGCTTTCGCGTAAGCAAAGCCGAAAAAGACGCGCTTTTGAAATATAAAATTTAGCCGCGGCGGAAAGTGGCGGAGGTAGTTAAAATTTCAGTTGCGCGCGGGGCTTGTCAGCCAAAATCGCGAGCTTTAAAATGTAAATTTAAGGAGAGAAAATGTTTAGCAAGGAATTTTTGGAGATTTTGAATTACGAATGCGCCGTGGGTATCGCTACCTGCGCGCAGGGCGAGGCTCATATCAGCAATACGTGGAACAGATATCTCGTCATCAAGGGTGATCGCATCCTTATCCCCGCTGCGGGTATGAAAAAGACGCAAAGCAACGTGGAGGCTAATCCGAACATCGAGCTTAGCGTCGCAACGAAGGAGCTAGCAGGCAGGTTCGGAGCGGGGCGTGGCTTTGTAGTGAAGGGCACAGCGCGTTTTATTGATAGTGGCGCGGAGTTTGAGGAAACGAAGGCGAAATTTCCGTTTGCTACGAGATTGCCTGAAATCACGGCTAGCAGCGTAAAACAGGTGCTGTAAGCCAAGCGGCGCGCAGTTTGGGCAGAATTTTATGGATGAAATTTTACCGCGAGCTTTACGATGGAATTTTGCCGTGAAATTTTATCGATGGAATTTTAAAATTAGTAAAATTTTATCGACGAAACTTTGCTTCGCCACAAAATTTTAAATTGAGCGAAATTTTAAAGCGGGTAAAATTTCAAAGCCTGCAAAATTTCGAAGTCTACGAGATCCATAAATCTCGTTCAAATTTTTAGAGCATAAATTTACGCATTGAAAGGAAAAGTATGAAACGATTAGAGGGCAAAACCGCCGTAATTACGGGCGGAAGCGACGGAATAGGGCTTGGCATCGCAAAGTGTTTTGCCGAAGAGGGCGCAAATTTGATCCTGCTCGGCAGAAGCGAGGAGAAATTAAAAATCGCGCAGGAGGCCTTGGGCGGTTACGGCGTGAAAGCTTATGCGATAGATGCGGATTTGGCGCAAAGCAAAACGATAAAAGGCCTTTGCGAGCGCATTTTAGCGCTACCCCTTAAGATAGATATTCTCGTAAATAACGCTGGGTTGGGAAAATTCGTACCGTTTGAGGCGACCGACGAAGCGCTGCTGGACGCTCATCTAAACCTAAACGTCAAAGCGCCCTATCTGCTTACTCAGGGTCTTTTGGGCGCGCTTGCGGCTAGCAAGGGCTGCGTGATAAATATCTCGTCGTATTTCGCAAACAGAATGCTCGTGGGGCGCACCACGACGGCGTATTCGATCACCAAAGGCGCGCTAAATTCTTTCACCAAATCGCTTGCCTTCGAGGTCGGCAAACTCGGCGTGCGCGTTAATGCCATAGCGCCCGGAAGCGTGCTGACGCCGCAGTTTGAGCGAAATTTAAGCGCGCTTAGCCCGCAGGGGCGTGAGGCGTTTGAACAAATGGTGCAAAATATCTATCCGCTCGGTAAAATCGGCAGCGCGCAGGACATCGGCGAGGCGGCGGTGTTTTTGGCGTCGGATGCGGCGAAGTGGGTCAGCGGCGCGATATTTGCGATAGACGGCGGGCTTACGACGAATTAGCTGCGACCGGGCGGAATTTTGGGCGCGGGTTTTGCAATATAAAATTTACAGTGGCGAATTCCGCTGCGAGAAATTTGACCCAGTAGAATTTTGCGGCGGCAAATTTTGTAATGAAAAATTTAACCGGGTAAAAATTATGGCGATGAATACTGCGCGTGAAATTTCGCAGCGAAGAAAGCGCAGAATTCCGCAAGCTGTGGGAATTGCAACGCAAATTTTAAAATTTTCATTGTAAAATTTTTGCAGCATACGGTTTGGGTGAAATCTCACGGCGTAAAATTTCAAGCTGCGGCAAAATGGCGCCTGCGGGGCTAAATTTAAAAAAGCGAAGCTAGCGAGCGGCTTTAGATAATTAGAAATTAAACGAGATTGGAGAGGGTTTGAGGGTTTTGTTTCTAGCGATTTTAGCGGTGTTTTTGAGCGCGAGTGCGGTGCTTTTTAGCTCGTGCGCGGCTCCGCTTGCGCCCGCCGGCAACGCGCTTAGCGTATACGACATCTACTCCGTAGCGCGCGACCGCCGCAGCGTGAGCGAGGTCGCCAGCGACAAGCTCATCCAGACTAAAATCCAAAGCAAAATTCTATTTACCAAAGGCCTTAGCAGCTGGGATTTGGAGGTCGAGTGCTTCTACGGCGAGGTCTATCTCATCGGGCTGCTGGATAGCGAAGCGATGCGCGAGCCGCTACTTGCTTTAGCTAGACAAACAGAAGGCGTGCGGCGTGTGCATACCTATCTGCGCGTCAAAAAGCCCGAATATCCGTGCAATTCATTTGAAATTTTTACAAATTTAAAGAAAAATCTCTTTTCCGACACCGACGTTTCGGGCACTGCGGTGCGCGTGGCGATCGTGGGCTGCGACGTGGTATTTAGCGGCGTAGTAACGGACATCGAGCACGAAAAGCACGCGATCTGGTACGCGACGCACGCGCCCGGAGTTCAGGACGTGTATTCGTTCCTGCGCGTGGTGAAGGAGTAAGGCTGTTAAATTTAATTTGATTGCCCGCGGCACGTTAAAATTTAACGGCTTGCGGCTAAAAAATACGCGCTCGGTTTATTTGAGCTCGTTTGCGCAGCGCCCGCATGCATGAAATTAAAATTTTATCGGCGCGCAAGATAGCGGGGAATTTTAAAATTTGACTCACGAGCGCGAGCATTAAGTAAATTTAAAGCCGCCTCAGACGATAATTTCGCAGATGAAATTTACGCCGCAAGCGCTCGCCGAAAAGTAGCGCCCGGCGTGCCGATAAAAAGCGCGCCGTGTTTAAATAGCGGCTAAATCAAAAGCGCACGCGCAAGCTAAATTTAAAGCGCTAAATTAAAGCGAGCCGCCGAGTTAAATTTAAACGTAACGCGCGCATTGCGAGCTAAAATGAGCTAAATTTAAAATCGCGTTGCCGTTATCGGCGAAATTTCAGCGACATGACGCGAGCGCTCGCGATAAAACATACGATCAAAATGCCCCAAAGGGCACAAAATTCAGTAAATTTAAGGAGAGAAAATGAGCCAAAGCCAAAAATGTACGTACCAAACCGCGTGCGAGCTGCCTAACGTGAGGCTGATCAAGCACCCGCTAATCGAGCATAAGCTCACGATCCTGCGCGATCGGGGGACCGATCCGTTTCAGTTCCGCATGCTCGTCGATGAGATCAGCTACCTGATGATGTTCGAGGCGACGCGCGATCTAGCGCTGCGCGAGGTGAGCGTGCATACGCCCGTGGCGCAAACCAGCGCGTATAAGCTCGCCACGAAGATCATGATCTGCCCGATTTTGCGCGCCGCTCTGGGGATGCTGGATAGCGTATTTAAGCTTATGCCCGATGCTAGCGTTGGATTTTTAGGCTTTCAGCGCGACGAAAAGACCGCACAGGCGGAGTTTTTTTACGCCAAACTGCCCGCAGATGCCGTAGAGCGCACCGCAATCATCATCGATCCGATGTTTGCGACCGGCGGCACGGCGATCGATGCGGTGAAATTCCTGCTGAAAAACGGCGTCAAAAAGATCAAATTTATCTCCATCATCGCAGCGCCCGAGGGGCTTCATAGATTTAGCGAGATCTACCCGCAGGTAGAGGTTTTCACCGCGGCGATCGACGAGAGACTAAACGAGCAAAAATATATCGTGCCGGGCCTCGGAGACGCGGGAGATAGGGTGTTTAATACGCTGTGAAATTTGCGCGGCAAAGGACTTTGTGCTGCGCTAAATTTGCGCGGACAGCATTTTATGCGGCGATATAAATTGATCGGCAGCAAACTTTACCGGCAATGGAATTTTACGCGATGCGAAATCTATTTATCAAATATGCGGGTTGCCGCCGCTCGGGATTTCGTGCTGCAATAAATTTAGTGGGGCGCGTATTTTTTACAGCGCGCGCAATACGTAGTGAAATTTTAAATTTCGTAGCGCCGTAAATTTGGTGCGTCCGTAAATTTTAACTCGTCGTAGAATTTGCGGCATTTTGGAATTTTGTTAAATAAAATTTGAGCTCCGCGATGTATAAAACACGCAAATTTCAAAGTAAGAAAAAAAGCAAAATAGGGCGGTGAAATTTTATTATCGCCGAATTTTGCCGCAGAATTCTACTCGCGTAAGATTTTGCGGAGATTTTTACTGCATTAAAATTATGCGGAGAGCAGGAGCAAAATTTTAAAATTTAATCCCGCAAGTTGCGGTGTGAAATTTTACAGTTACCCGCGCCGCAAATATCACCATTTCAAACCACCTTTGATCGCGCTGTTACATAGCGCGCACAGCTCGCGAAAAAACTCCGAACAGTCACGCTTTTCATAGTAGCTTAAAACCCAGCCGTCGCCTACAAAATTTATCGAGCCGCAAAAATAACAAGTTTAAAGCCGCCGTATTTTGCGACCAAGAGCGATTTTACGCTTGCGAGCCGTGGAAATTTTGCGCCGCTATGCTGTTTTAGGCGCGATTCCGCCCTACTGCCGCCCAGTGCGAGCGTGACGAGCGCGAAATCTTGCAACCCGCAGTGAGCTATCGGTAAAATTTCAAATAAGAGCAAAATTCGCCGCTATAGATTAAAATCGTCCTTAGGCTCTCGCGGCGGTAAATTTTATCGCTAGGCCGTATGTCGGGCTCGAATTTAGGCAAAATGTCGATAAATTTTGACTCGCAAAAGAGCCTACCGCTTCGCAATTCTAACTACGCAAAATCACGCTCATATTGGTGCCGTAGCGTCCGCGCTGCAAAAATTTACAAATCGCAAAATTTGCAAAAATCGCACGGCAAAATTCTTACTTCATCAATCCGTTAAAGAAGCAGGGCGGCGCACCAGGCGTACGCGAGGAGTAAAATTCTTACCCAAACGATCCGCCCGCGCTAAAATGAAATTTCAAATTTAGCGAGCAAAATTCTGCCTTATTTTACCAGCCCTGCTTCCCTTAAAAAGCAGCTCGGCTCGTAATTAATCTTTCTGATCTTATCAAATTTCGCATAGCTTAGCACCAGCTCGTCGCGCGCTCTGGTGACCGCCACGTAAAATAGTCGCCGCTCCTCCTCCAGGCTGCCGCCCATCGCCATTAGCTTGAGGTTCGGGAAGCGGTTTTGCGCCAGATCGATGAGATAGACGCTGCAAAACTCAAGCCCCTTGCTTGCGTGCACGCTGAGCAGATTTACCCCCTCGCCCTCGCTCATTTCCTTTGCGCCTAGAGTTATGAAATTATAAAAGCTCTGCGGATCCGCGTATTTACCGGCGATCTGCTCTAAAATGCCGCATTTATCGTAGATGCGGGAGATCTCATCCTTTTTGCGCTCATCGTCTATCTTGCCGTTTTTTAGCGTCGCACGTTTTGTCGCGATGAAATCTGCCACAAGCGCAAAAAGGCGCGAGTCTTTGATCTGCGAGATGAGCGTGGCAGACCTTGCAGCAGAGCCGCTTTTTTTAAAAATTTTATAAATTTCGTGCAAAAATACTGCGCCGCCCTCGGTAATTTTATTGTGTTTTAGAACCGGATGCGAGCGAAAAAACTCGTCAAATTCTAAAGCTTCAAAGCGCGATACCGAGCCGATTATATCGACATCGTCAAAAAGTCCGAGCTGGTAGTTTTTCCTCTTTTTTTCAAAAATTTTAACGCTCTCGTCGGGGCGTAAAAGACCTGCGTGAATGCTTCCGTGCCCAAGCGCGATTAGCGCGTCGAAAAGCTCCTTGCTCAGCGCGCTGCCGACGCCTCTTGCGTATTCGCACGTACTCATAAAGGCCATCATATCTTTGGGGTTTATTATCATCGCGAAGATGTCCGTAAAGGCCTTGATCTCGCGGCTTTCAAAAAAGCTCACGCCGCCTTTTCGCTTCGCGCCGATGCCGAGCTCTTTAAGTGCTACTTCGACGCCGTCGGCGCTGGAATTATTGCGAAAGATGACGGCGATCTTTTCGCGCGGAGTGCTGCTTTGCGCGATCTGTGCGGCTACGTGGGCGTATTGCGCCGCCGTATCGTCGTAAACATGCAGCTTAGGCGCGCTAAATTTTCCCTCGCGTCCTACGATCAGCTTCTTTTCGTAAAGGCGCGGATTGTTCGCGATGACGCGGTTTGCAAGCGCTAAAATCGCCGAGCTTGAGCGGTAGTTGATATTCAGCGCGTAAATTTTAGCGTCCGCAAAGCGCTTGCCGAAGCTGCCGATAATGTCGATGTTTGCGCCGTTGAAGGCATAAATGCTCTGATCGAAATCGCCGACGCAAAAAAGGCTTTTCGTCGCGAAGGCATCGATGAGGCTTCCTTGCAGCGAGTTCGTGTCCTGATACTCGTCCACTAAAATTTCATCAAACCGCAGCGGAGCGCCCTTTCGCAGCTCATGGCGCATTTTTAGCAAAACGTCGTTGAAATCTGCGTAGTTGAATTTCGCCTTTTCCTCTTCAAACTCGCGCAAAATATCTGCGTAAATTTCGGCAAATTCCGCCTGATCCTCGTAGTTTTTGCTAAACCACGTCTCAAAATCCTCGCTCATCTCCTTGTTTTGATACAGCGAGTACACGTCGTACAGATACACCCCGCCATAGGGGCGCGCGTCGCTTACGTGATAAAATTTGCGCCTTTCTACGAGGCTTTTTAGCAGGGTTTTTAGCTCGGCGGGCTGCTTTAGGATCACGCCTTTGTCAAGCTCGCGAAGTAGGGCGTAGGATACGGCGTGGAAGGTGCCCGCGACGATTGCGGAGGTGATCTTTTTATCAAAATGCCGCTGCAAGCGCGCTATCATCTCGCTTGCGGCCTTATTCGTAAAGGTAAGGAGCAAAATTTTTCTAGGGCTCGTGCCGAGATTTAGCAGATGAGCGATGCGCGCGACGATGGTGCTGGTTTTGCCCGTGCCTGCGCTTGCGATTATTAGATTGTGCCCAGCAGGAGCGGTTGCTGCGGCGTATTGTTCGGTGTTTAGCTTAGCTAGAGCGTCCAAGATTATTCCTTTGCAAAAAGGCGCCATTATAGCCTAAAATCATTAAAATTCTTTGATATAATTGCGCGATGAAATTTCTAAAATTTACGTTAAAAATCGCGCTATTTTGCGCATTTGCATTCGCTCTGTTTTTGATCCTAGACGCGCTTTATCCGCTAAATTTGGATATGCTAAACAAGCAGAAGAGTAGAATTTTATACGACCAAAACGGCGAAATTTTAAATATGCAGATCAGCGACGATCAAATTTGGCGCTTTTACGCGAGCGCGGACGAGATACCGCCGCGGCTGAAACAAAGCGCGATCTACTTTGAAGATCGCTATTTTTACTACCATTTCGGCGTCAATCCAGCCTCGATCCTGCGCGCAGCTACGTATAATTTTACGCAAAATTTTACTAAAAAAAGCGAGGGTAACGTCGAGCGCGTCGGAGCTTCGACGATTACGATGCAGGTTGCGCGTATGATGCGCCCCAAACAGCGCAGCTACAAGAACAAAATCATCGAAATTTTCAACGCTTTTCAGCTGGAGTGGCACTTCAGCAAGGATGAAATTTTAGGGATGTATTTCAACCTCGCCCCATACGGCGGTAATATCGAGGGGGTCAAAACCGCGGCGTATTTTTACTTCAAAAAGGATCTGCGCGAGCTTAGCAACGCTCAAATCGCGCTTCTTAGCGTAATCCCGAAAAACCCGAACAAAAACCGCCTAGACCGCAGATCAAACATAAACGCGCTTAAAAACCGCCTAATTTCACAGTTGCGAGAGGGCGGCGTGATCTCGCAGAGCGAGTATGAGCGCGCCATTGCAGAGCCGTTTTCGCCCAGACGCTACGCAGCGCCCAATTACGCGCCGCATTACGCACTGCTAGCTTTTAACAATTATAAAATGCAAAATTTTACCGCTAAAGATGATGTAAATTTCACTCAAAATTTAGATTCGGGCGGAGCGCCCGGCGGGGCAGCGGAGCAAGCAAGCTCGGCTGCGCGCAGAGCCGCGGCAGAGGCAGAGTCAAATTTTTCGGACGCGGCGAGTGCCGAATCAGGCTTTACGGTTGCGGCGAAGGTTGAGCTAAATTTATCAAACGCTGCGGAAGCGCAGACAGGAGTGGATTTGAAAGAAATAAATTCCAAAGAGGCGGATTTTAAAACTAATGCGCCGAAGAATTTAAATTTAGGCGGAACGAGCTTAAATTTAAACGAGCGCGAAGGCGCAGAATCACAGACTGACGCAAAACCGAATGAATCAAAAAGCGTAAAACCAAATGAAAGAGAGGGTGCAAATTTGGATGAACGGCGAGATTTCATTGATGCCGCGCATTCACCGCAAAATACTCAAAGTCTAAATTTAAACGAGCAACGAGATGCTGCGCGTTTGCCGCAAAATTTTCAGGCAGATGCAAACTCTAGCGAGCGGCCGCGCGTAAATTTTATTGCGCAAATAAATTCCGTTTCGGATGTTAGTATGCAGACGGATTTCGCTTCATCGGACGCTAGTGCTCAGACAGATTCTACTTCAGACGCTAAAATGCAGACGGCTTCTGCTGCAAGCGCCGAATCGCAGGCAAATTCCGCCCCCAACGCCAAGGTGCCGCAAAATTTCGCTTTAGCCGCCCGGGCGCGGGCAAATTCCGATCCGAACGCCAAGGCGCGGGGAAATTCCGCAGGCTCCGAAGCGAGCACGCAGTCCAAGGAGCAAACTGTGCTAGAGCAGGAGCTTGCGCGTCTAAGCGAGGGTAAAATTTATTCGAGCTTGGATCTGAAAACCCAGATCGCGCTTGAGGGCTTTTTGAAAAGCGAGATCCTCTCTCTACGCGATAAGGGTGTTAGAAACGGTGCTGCGGTGCTGATCGATAACGAAAGTATGAGCGTGATCGCCTATGTCGGCAGCCACGATTTTAGCGCCAATGAGGGGCAAAACGACGGCGTGCGCTCGCAAAAAAACGTAGGCTCGACGCTAAAGCCCTTCATCTACGCCAAGGCCCTGCAGCACGGGCTCATCACCCCTTCAAAGAAGCTGATCGACGCGCCGATAACCTTCGCGGGCTACGTACCGCGCAACTACAATCAGGGCTTTTTGGGCGCGGTGAGTGCGACCGACGCGCTAAGTCTTAGCCTAAATATCCCTGCGGTGAAGCTAAATTTGATGCTTGGTGACGACGGGCTGTATGAGATGCTATCAAACGTGCATTTGGCGGAGTTTAGCAAGGATTATTACGGCGCGGGTATCGCGCTGGGAAGCATTTCGATGAGCCTAATGGATCTTGCTCGCCTTTACAGCGCGTTTGCAAACGGCGGGAAGCTACGAAAGCTCGAAATAGCGGGCGCAAAGATTGGCGACGATGCTAAAATTTTAACCCCGCAGAGCGCCTATATCGTAACGCAGATGTTAAGAAACGCGCCGCGCTCCTATCTCGGCTCAGTGTGGCAAAATACCCTAAACGCGCCGCCGTTGATGTTTAAAACGGGCACGAGCGCCGATGCGCGCGATCTCTACACCGTCGCTCTGACGCCCAAATTTACCCTCGGCGTCTGGCTGGGAAATTTCGACGGCTCCAAGACTAGGGATCTTAGCGGCGGCGTGAGTGCGGCGAAGGTGGCGTTTAATATGTTTGCTTTCCTCGATAAATCGGGCATGCTGGGCGAGGCGGAGTTTGCGCGTCCCGCGGGCGTGAGCTTTCGGCGAGTATGCACCGACGCGTACCGCGAAAAGGAGTGCGCTCAAAGCGCCGAGGATCTTACGATCGATGGAATTGAGCCCAACGAGGAGTGCGAAATTTACGGTACGAACGAGCTTTTTTATCTGCTAAAACACGGCCTAGTCGATCCGCAAAAGGTGCGCGCAGGAAGGTGCGCGGCTAAATTCGCCGCCGTAAAGCCCGTGCTAAACGACATCAACGCCAAAACCTACGAGACTGGCGAGGACGGCACGCTGCGGTTAAAGATACAGTGCACGGCGGTTTTCGGCGAGCGGGTATATATAAGGCTAAACGGCGGTTCACGGGAGTTTATAGCGCTAAATTCCACTGCGTTTACGGGGGAGAATTCCGCGGATTTGGATTTCGAGCATTCTGGCGCGGCGCAGCAAGATAGTTTAAAGCAAAATTTTGCAGAACAGAATTTCGCGGTACAAAATTCTATGCGACAAAATTTAGCGTTACAGAATGTAAAATCACAAAATCTTACGAAGCAAAATTCTGCGGGATGGAATTTTATAACTAAAAATCCAGCTACACAGAATTTGGCATCGCAAAATTCTATCTTGCAAAATTCTACAGAGCAAAATTCGGAGGCGCAAAATTTCACAACTAAAAATTTTGCGGATCGAAATTCCTCGCAGCAAAATTTCACGGCACGAGATTTCACCACGCAAAGCCTAGTGCCTGCAAATTCTAAAGTTAAAACGGGAGAATATTTTGCGCGCACTAACGGCGAGGCTTTTACGCTTAACCTCGGCGCAGGGGATTTTGAGCTTGGCTGCTTGGACGAAAATGCAAATTTCGCTAAAGCAAATTTTAGAGTAAATGAAAGAAAATAAAAGGTTAATTTGTATATAATTTCGTAAAATTTTTGCAAAGGAATTTTATGAAGACAAAACTACTAAGCGCAGCGCTATTTTGCGCTTTGGCTAGCTTTGCCGCGGGCGTAGAGATCAAATACGCTAGCGGGGCTTACGAGATCAGCGGGGTGGATGGCAGTGGATTTAGCGTCACGCAAAAGCAGATCTTAAAATGCACTCCCAAAATCACGGGCACCTACGAAAGCGTGAGCGAGAGCTCAATCAGGCTCTATCCAAAGCCGATGCTTAGCGCCGGAGTTAATTATTCGTGCGAGGCGCGCGGGGTGCGCTTTGAGTTCGAGACAGAGCCTTTTAGCACCGAGCATATCGCGCTTCTGCGTCCGGGGTTAGTGGCAATTAAATTTAACGATGCGGTTAGCAAGGACGCGCTACAGCAAGCGACTAGAATTTATCGCGCGCAGAATTTAGCCCAAAACGACATATCCTACGAGCTTAGCTCACACGATGATCGGAATTTTTTATTCAGCTTCGATCCTAAGGCGCAAAACGTCGTACTGCAAATAGAATCCCTCACCTCAAAAGCAGGCGCAAAGCTGCAAAATCCAGTGGAGCTGCGCACGGACGAGGAGCCTTTTAACGACAGCATTAACGCTTCAAATTTAAGCGGCGTGCAGATTCGTCCCGCGGCCCTAAAAGACGGCTCGCTCGCAGCCAGAGTGTGTTTCCCTAACTATATGGACGAGCTGTCCGCCAAATACATAAGGATCGCAGGCGTGAGTAAATTTAGCCTCACTCAGCCGCGATATTATTATTACGACGAAGATGAAGAGGGCGGCGAAAGCGACGATCCTTCATGCTACTACTATGCAGATATAGTAAGCGACGAGTTTATGCCGAATAAAAGCTACGAGATTAGGCTGCTAAAGGGCTTCGGAGATAGCTCATATATCTTGCGTGACGAGATAAAACAAAGCGTAAAAATGGGCGACAGGCTGCCTTTCGTAGCCTTTAGCGACGAGAAAAATTTTATCCCAAAATCCGCTTCGTTGGCATTTAAAAGCTCAAACGTAAATGAGGTTAAAATTTCGATTGCCAAAGTCCCTGAGCAAAATTTTAGGTATTTTTTAAACTTTGAAAGCAACGAAGATAGTGTAGGTGGGTTAGCTAGCGAGATCGCGGTTAAGAGCTTTGATATAGGGGGCGCTAAAAACGCCGTTGCGGAGCATAAAATCGCGATGGATTTTAAAGGCTATGAGGATGGAATTTATAAAATCACGGCGTTTTACAAAGTGGGCGAAAAGATGCAAGAGGTTTCGCGCGTAGCCTATCTTAGCGACATTACGGCTCAAGTGGTGCTGCTTGAGCGCGGTGCGCTAATTTATACTTCTAGGCTTAGTAATGGCGAGGAGCTAAGTAGAGCGAAGGTTAAAATTTACAGCGATAAAAACGAGCTAATCGCGGAGGATAAAACGGACGGAGATGGAATTTTAAGATTAGAAAATATGGAAATTCTAGCCAAAAATCCGCGCTCTATCGAGATTAGCAAGGGGGGTGAGCATGCGTTCGTGCTGTTTAATAACGCCGTAGCAAGCGTAGAGAAAACGATTACTGCAAAGCGTCCGTTTGTTTATCTCGCAAGCGAGCTGATAAGCCCGAATGAGCGGCTTTTAGGCACGATCGTGATGAAAAATCGCGATTTTAGCTCTTTAAAAAATACGCCGATTAAATTTAAAATTTACGATCCTAGCGGCACTGTGGTCATCACGCGCGCGCAAAACACCGATGAGTTCGGCAGCGTTAAAATAGACGAGCTGATGGGCGAGAAAAGCGGCACTTACCGCCTGGATCTCATCTATGAGGACAAAATCATCGCTTCTAAAAGCTTCAGCGTAGAAAATTTCGTCCCAAACCGCATCAAAAATGAAATTCTCACTGCCAAAGACGAATATGGCGCGGATGAGATCATCACACTAAAGCTAAGCTCAAACTATCTTGCAGGCGCGCCGGCTGGAGATTTGAAAGGCTCGCTGGAAGCAAACGCCTATGAAAAAGAGCTAAAAATTAAAGGCTACGAGGGCTTTTCGTTTCTAAACGATCGCTTAAAGAAAAAGGGTGCTACGCAGCTTCGCAGAGCAGAATTTACGCTAAGCTCCGCCGGCAAAAAAGAGCTTGCACTCTCGCCGGCAGCAGCTGATCTTAATGTCTCTAACGCCATAAATATTCTACTAAATTTCAGCGTAACCGAGGAGGGTAAAAACGTAAGTGCATATCGCAACCTAAGCTATCTGCCTTATGATCGTATCGTAGGAATTCGCGCGAACAAAGATTTTATATCAAGCGGAGATAGCGTAAAATTCGGTTTTGCGCTACTAGATTCCAAAACCAAAACCGACGTCAAAGGCAAGATCGACGTTGAAATTTACCGAGACGATTTTACTTATGTTTATGACGGCAACAGATACGTCGAGCAAGAAAGCTTTAATCTCGTAAGCGCCGTTAGCACCGATGCCCGCGAGTTTGAGTACAAATTCCAAAACGGCGGCAATTATCTAATCGTCGCAAACGATTACTCAAGCGGCGCAAGTGCTGGCGTGCGCGTGGACGTAAGCGGCTGGGGATATTATGGACGGGTAAACGCTAAAGACGTGCAAAGCGCTAAAATCAAACTCGCAAGCGACAAGGTTAAAGCCGGAGATAAAATTAAAGGCGTCATCAATTCGCCGGTAGAAAGTGGCGTGCTAAATATCTCGCTCGTAGGCGAGCAGGTTTACGACTATAAAATTCTATCCATAAAAGGCGGTAGCGCGGAATTTGAGCTTAGTGTGCCGGAGAATTTCGTCGGCGGACACATCAACGCTGTAATCGCGCGCGCCGCGACACCCGCTGCGATGCCGCTTAGAGCCTATGCAAACGTGCCGGTGGCGCTAGATGCGAGCTCACACAAGGCTAACGTGCAAATCCTAGCCGAGAAAAGCTACAAAAACGGGCAAAACGCGCAGATCAGCGTAAAAAGCGAGCCAAATTCCAAAGTCATACTCTACGCAGTCGATCTTGGAATTTTAGATATCGTCTCACAAGAGGAGCTTGATGCATTTAAGGCGTTTGACGTTAGCGCTTATTTTGCGCTGCGATACTTCGACATTTATGACGATCTTAGCGTGTATCAAACTACTGCTAAAGAGCTAAGCTTCGGCGGAGATGGCGCAATGGCGAAAGCTAAACGAAATTTAAGTCCGGTCGAAAATAAAAAGCAGAAAAAATTTATCAAAATGCTGATCGCAAAAGCAGACGCGAACGGCGAGGCGAAATTTGAGCTTGCGATGCCGAAAAATTTCAACTCCACGATCCGACTAAGTGCCATGGCTATCGGAGAGGCGGCTACGATCGGCTCTGCAAACGTCGAAGCCAAGGTCCGAGACGACGTAATCATAAAACCTGCTGATCTAACCTACATGGTGCGCGGCGATGAAATTTCCGTGCCGCTTACTCTAATCAATACGACTGATAAAGAGCAAAAGGCGGTCTTAAAAATCAGCTCGTCTCCTTCGGTCGCTATAAGCGGCGGTGAGGCAAATTTCACGCTCAAACCGCTTGAGGTCAAGCATACGAACTTTACCGCGAGCGCGCTTGATATTGCGGATGCAAATATTAAATTTGATCTTGACGCAAACGGGCAAAAATTTAGCAATGATGTGGAATTTGACATAATCAGCCAGTTCCCGCGCTCGAAGCTATTTCACGTAAGCTACGGCGATAAGCCGGTAACGCTCAAAATCGATCCGAGTTATAAAGAAATTTATACTCACATCAGCGCTACGCCTAATGCTTTTAGCCTAGCGGACGAGCTATATCTCTATCCTTACGGTTGCACCGAGCAGCTTACTTCAAAGATGGTAGCGGTTGATTATGTCGCACGCAAAGACTCCAATAAAACCTTAACCAACCGCGTAAACGAGTATGCAAGTAGAATTTTATCTCGCCTCAAACCTAGCGGCAGTTTCGGCTACTGGAGTGCTCACGGCGTTACTAATTACTACGCTTCGATTTACGCAAGCGACGTTTTACTAGAGCTTGACGCGCGCTATAAATTCCTTAGCAACAGGCAAAGATCGCTGATATTTAGCGCCTTAAAATCAGACTACGAAGATCAAGCGACGCTTCGAGTATATGCGGATTTCGTGCTAGATCAATACGGCAAGCTGGATGACGATGAGATAAATTTCATTTACGACAACGGCCTTTATGACAACTCGCCGATGGCTCGCATCGCTATGGCTGCGATACTTAAAAAGCACAATATGACGACCGAATTTAACTTCATGCGTGAAAAAATAAACCAAATGGATTATGATTACGCCGAAGACGGGGCGGGCTTGACGTTTGCTAGCGACATAAGAGACGCCGCCTTTAAGCTCTACGCATTCGGCAAGGCGGGCATCAAAGACGATAGCACGGCTCGCACGGTCGATGCGATCATTCGCGATCTAAAAAATATAAACAATACGCAGGAGCGAGCAAGCGTAATACGCGGATTTGATGCGTATTTTAAGGACGCGAAAAAAGATATTAGCTTTGCTTTGAAATACGACGGCGAGACGAAAAATTTTAATTCGCCGCTGGATACCAAACTGACGGTTAAAGACGGCGCGATAGAATTTACGCCGATGAGCGGCAACGGCGAGCTGTTTTTTACGGTGCTGGGATTTGGATATGAAAGCGCTGCGGTCAAACACAATCCGCTTAGCATAAATAGACCGTTTGATAACGACCGAGATAAGAAGGTTGAAATTTATCGCGAGTTTCTCGATGCTCGCGGCAACATCGTCGATCTAAACAAACTCAAAGTAGGGCAGAAAATTTACTCTAAGATCAGCTGGCGAGCGAATCATTATCTGTATAATTTTGCGATCGACGAGGCGATGCCTAGCTGCTTTGAGGCGGTAAATGAGCGCCTGGGCTCGGCCGCACAGGCTCGCCCGGAAGGTTTTGTAGATAGCGTAGCGATCGAGCATACGGAGTATCTGTACGACCGAGTGCTTCACTTCCCGAAAAGCGGTTATTTTTACTACGATCCGCAAGAGGGCTATAATAGTACCGGCGTCATCTACACGCCGATAAACGTGATCATATCGGGCTCGTGCGCACTTCCTGCGATCTCTATCGAGGATATGCAATACGAGCGAGTAAATAATTACGATCTGCAAACGCTTAAATTTAAAGTCGCTCGCTAAGGGCGTAGCGATTTTAAGGCTCGGCGCGAATTTTGCATTTATTGCGATTTTCGTGCTGAGTGCGCTTTTGCGTTCACAAGCATTTTGTGAACGAACGCCTGATAAAATTTTAAAATTTCAATCCCGTCCGCCCGCCGAATTTCAAAATTTTATATCGACGCCTATATTTCATAGCTTTTTACTATCCATTCATAGCGCTACACTATTTGACTTGCCTTTAAATTCGAGTTATCATTTCTTTTAAATATACACTTTCAATTAAAGGAGTTGCAAATGCAAGACGTATCAAGACGTAGTTTTTTAAAGATTAGCGCGGTGGGTGCGGGGGCACTTGCGCTGGGATCTAGCAGTGCGACTGCAGCGCAAAACGCCAAGGATGTCAAATTTGACGAGGAATACGATATCGTCATCATCGGCACCGGTTTTGCGGGACTTGCTGCGGCGATTAAAGCTAGCGGGCGCGGTAAAAAGGTGCTGGTGCTTGAAAAGATGGGTCGCGCGGGCGGAAATTCCGTCATCAACGGCGGAAATATGGCCGCTCCGATGAATAAATTTCAAGTCGCACAAGGTATCAAAGATAGTAAGGAGCTTTTTATCGCCGATGCCGTAAAAGACGGACTCGGGCTCAATCATACCGATCTTTTGGGCGTGATGTTTGATCGCAGCAACGATGCGGTGGATCTTTTAACTAGCTGCGGAGCGGAGTTTAGCGACAAGCTGATCTTTGAGAGCGGCCATAGCGTCGCAAGAAGCTTGCAATCGACCAACGGCTCGGGCTCGGGCTACATCCAACCGATGATGGGTAAACTTCAAAACGATCCTAACGTCACGATCAAGACCCGCACGAAATTTGACGATTTTATCGTGGATGACAGCGGCCGCGTCGTGGGCGTAGAAGCTCGCGAGGAGTATAAATTTGATCCGAAACTCTTTAGCGACGATTTAGAAAATAAAAGCGGCGAAAAAAAGAGCTATAAAGCCAAAGACGGCGTTTTGCTGGCTTCGGGCGGATACGGACGCGATCTATGGTACCGCCAGATCCAAGATCCGCGCGTAGTGCCTAGCATAGACAGCACCAACCATCCGGGAAGCTCGGCGGGAGCGATGCTAGCGGCAAATAGAATCGGCGCATTTACGCTTCTTACGTCGTGGATTCAGTTTCTTCCATATTGCTCGCCAGATGAGAAGGGCTTCGGCGCTGCGGTAAATTTTACCAACCACTGCTGCAATACCTACGGCCTGACCGTCGATCCAAAGACGGGCAAGCGCTTTATGGACGAGCACGCAGGGCGCAAGATCAAGTCGGATGCCTGCTTTAAGGTTATCGGCGAGAGCGAGAAAAACGACAACTATCCGGTAAACGTCTGTGACTCTCAAGCCGTCGCCGCGCGTAACCCGGTCTATACATCAAGGCCTTTAGAAGCGGGCGTCGTGAAGAAATTTGACACGCTAGAGGAGCTTGCGAAGGCTTACAACCTGCCGCTGGAGCCGTTTTTAAAGACCGTCGCGGATTATAACTCTTACGTCAAAGCGGGCAAAGATCCGGAATTTGGCAAGGTTGTCGATAAGCTGGACGGCATCGACGTTTCTAAGCCGCCGTTTTACGCAAGCCGCACGATGCCGAAGGTGCACCACACGATGGGCGGACTTGAGATCAACACCAAAGCTCAAGTCATCTCAAGCCTTACGCACGAGCCGATCCCCGGGCTTTGGGCTGCGGGCGAGGTAACCGGCGGCGTGCACGGCGCGAGCAGGCTCGGAACCTACGCGATCCTTGATTGTATGGTTTTTGGAATGATCGCTGGCGAAACAATCGGGGCTTAAATTTAGCGTCCGCGAAATTTCGGCGCGGAGCGGTTGTCAACGCGCGCTTTATTAAATTTCGGCGCGAAGTAGCGGTACGTGCTTTGCGCCGAAATACTATGTGCGTCTTTAAAATTTCAAGGTAGAGCCGCAAAGCGTGCCGCAGCATTTCAAAGCGTTTTAAAATTTAAAGCGCTTAAAATTCTGCCGCGCGTCTTTTAAATTTAAATACCACGCACTTTAAAATTTTATAGCGGCGGTAAAATTTCGCACAGGCGGCGAGCAAATCCGTGCGCCGTAAATTTTAAAATTTACGCCTAGACTCCGGCTAGCGGAGCGGAATTTATTCGCTTTAAATTTGCACTTTTAAAATTTCTTTTCTAAATTTTTAAAATTCTATCACTAAGTCTTTATGTTAAATTTTAAATTTCGCTGCGTGGGTGTATAATCTATAAAATTTCAACGCAAGGAGCAAAAAATGCAAGAAATTTCAAGACGAAATTTTATGAAAATTGGCGCGGCGGGAGCTCTGGCTCTGGCTGCAAGCAGTGCTGGTGCAGTACAAAACGCTAAAGACGTAAAATTTGACGAAGAATATGACGTTGTCGTTATCGGTAGCGGTTTTGCAGGCTCGATGGCGACACTTCAGGCTCTTAAGCGCGGCAAAAAAGTGCTTATGATCGAAAAGATGGGCCGCGCGGGCGGTAATTCCGTCATTAACGCCGGCAATATGGCGGTACCAAATAACGAATTCCAAAAAGCCGCGGGCATCACGGATAGCAAGGAGGCTTTCATCGCAGATTGCCTAAAAGACGGGCTAAATTTAAATCACGTAGATTTGCTAGGCGTCATCTACGACCGTGCAGGCGACGCTTTTGAATACCTAAAAAGCATCGGAGTGGAGTTTTCGGGCAAGGTGATATCTGCCAGTGGACACTCGCTAAAGCGCGCCGTACAGGCTAAGAATGCTAGCGGCTCGGGCTACATCCAGCCGATGCATAAGGCGATCGAGGAAAATGCAAATGCTGTAATCAAGAAGCGTACTAAATTTGATGATTTTATCGTGGATGACAGCGGGCGTGTCGTAGGCGTGAAGTGTCGCGAAGAATATAAGTTCGATCCGCAGCTTGCTAGCGACGATAGAGAAAACAAAAGCGGCGAAGTAAAATTTTTTAAAGCCAAAGATGGCGTCATTTTGGCTGCGGGCGGATACAGTTCGGATAAGTGGTTTCGCGCGCAGCAGGTGCCGTATCTAAAAGACAATATCGAAACCGTAAGCCAACCAGGCGCTACCGCAGGTGCGCTTATCGCGGCGATGAAGCTAGGTGCGAATCCTTTGCAACTCAGCTGGATTCAACTAAATCCTTATACTAATCCTAGCGAGAAGGGATTTGGTACTTCCGCGCTATTTTCAAATCACTGCGCTAACGACTATGGTCTAACTGTCGATCCAAAGACGGGCAAACGCTTTATGAACGAGCACGCCGGGCGCAAGATCAAAACTGAAGCGATCTTTAAATGCATGGCCGAGAGCGAAAATAACGACAACTATCCCGTAAATATCTGCGATCAAGCCGCAGTTGATGCAAATAATCCGGTCTATACATCAAAAGGTGTAGAAGCAGGCTCAATCAAAAAATTTAATACCTTGGAAGAGCTTGCAAAATTTTATAAAATTCCGCTGGAGCCGTTTTTAAAAACCGTCGCGGATTTTAACGGCTATGTCAAAGCAGGAAGTGACCCGGAGTTTGGCAAGCCTTTGACAAAAGCCGACGTAGGCGGTATCGACGTATCAAAAGCTCCATTTTATGCGTGCCAAACAAGCCCGAAAATTCTTTACTGCATGGGTGGCGTGCAGATCAATACCAAAGCTCAGGTTATCGACGCAGCTAGCGGCGAGCCGATCACAGGGCTATATGCAGCGGGCGAAATCACCGGTGGCGTTCACGGCGCAAGTAGGCTCGGTACTATGAGTATGGCTGATTGTATGGTTTTTGGCATGGTGGCGGCAGAAAATATCTGAATTGATTTTGCTTTTTTAGGGCGCGACGGCATATTTAAATTTCGCCGTCACGTCTAAATTTTAAAATTTTATGCAAAAGAAGCGTAAAATTCTATTCGTTCGGTAAGGGTTAAATTTCACCGAAATTCGCATAGTTTGGGGGGCGGGCATGATAGCGATCTATTTTAGCGCCACGGGCAACACGAAGTATTGCGCGGGTAGGCTCATCGCTCATCTTGGCGGCGTCTGCGTCTCGATCGAGAGCGAGGCTTGCTGCGAGCTTTTAAAGCATCACAACGACGTCATTTTGGCATATCCTATCTATTTTAGCGACCTACCGCGTATCGTGCGCGACTTCCTCTACCGAAATGGCGCGAGCTTTAGCGGCAAAAACGTATTCATCCTCGCTACGATGGAGATTTTCAGCGGCGACGGAGCAGGGTGCGCGGCTAGGGTTTTAAAGCGATTCGGCGCAAACATAACGGGCGGCGCTCATATCAAAATGCCCGCGTTCATCCTCGACGTGGCGATTTTTAGCTACTCACGAGCCAAAAACGAGCTCATAATCAAAGAGGCAGACGCTAAAGTCAGACGCGTTGCGGAGGCGCTTAGCGCAAATTGTCCGCCGCAAGAGGGGCTGGGCGCGCTTTGTCGTATCGCAGGGTTTTTAGGACAGCGACTTTGGATGAAAATTTGGGATAAAAGCCCCTTTGCCAAGCGCAAGCCAAGCCTCGATCCATCGCGATGCAGCGGGTGCGGGGCCTGCGTCAAACCCTGCCCGATGCAAAACATAAAGCTCGCTTGCAAAAAGGCGCAATTCGGCGATGAGTGCACGCTTTGCTACAGGTGCGTAAATATATGCGAGCGCAGAGCGATTACGATCCTAGGCAGGGCGAAAAATTTAGAAAAGTCCATCGCCGCAGACTTATGAGGACGAGCCCATACCTCGCAAGTTCGCAATCAAATGCGTAAAAACGGGCGAGGAAATTTTACTTTTTGACAGCGCTTCGCATGGCTAAGGCGCGATGTTTCGCGACGAATATGGCGCAGAAAAGTAGCCCGCCGCGAGCTAGTGAAATTTAACCTACTGCGCCGTGCAAGATCCGCGTAAAATTTGGCTACAGCAATCACTACAACAAAAGAATACGAGACCGACGAGCGCGGTAGGGTCATACTAATAAACGGCGAGGCTGCCTCATAGGGCGAGGTAAGGCAAACGGCTTTGATTATATCGCCGTAAGCTACGAGGACGAAGCGGGCAAAAATACAAAATTTCGCTTATGTAGGCGGTCTTAAATCTCAGTCTGTCTTTTTTGCTCCGTATTTAAATTTTTACTCGGTCGCTAGATACTCCTAAATTTAAATTCCCTAGAGCCGAATGTAGCGTCTTAGAATTTTAGCAAAGGTTTATCCTGTAATACTGCGCCGTGAAATTTCAGCAAAGGCTTATTTTGCCGCATACCTCAAAATTCTTAAATTACCCGCGCCGGCCTACTTAAGCTCTAAAGCGCTTGCCTTATCACTTCGCCCAAGGGTAAAATGCTGCGCCTTGTCTTATTAATTCGCCGCGGAATTTCGCGGTAAAACTAAATTTTAAAATTTGGCCCATTTAAATTAAAAAAGCGTACGACTATCGCAAAAATCATCCGATATTATTGGCGGCCGGCCTAATTTTTAAATTACACCATCGCCCCTATATACGGCTATAGTCGTTAAACTTTAAGCAACGATAGGCGATAAAATTTTAAGAATTTCGCCGCCCAGCATTTCTTTACGCCACCAAGCCCACAAAACCGCCTAAACTTTCTTAAACTTTACGCTAAATTTGCTTCCGCGTCCTACTTCGCTACGCAGCGAAATCTGCGCATTATGGATCTTTGCGATTTGTGAGGCGATGGCTAGCCCGAGCCCTGCACCGCTATTTTGCTCGCGATTTCTGGAACGCTCGATTTGATAGAGCTTGTCCCAAATTTTAGTTTGCAAAGCAGGCTCTATGCCCTCTCCATCGTCGCTTATGCTAAGTTCGCACGCGTCTGCACTGACGCAAAGCTCTAAAGCGACGCTACTGCGCGTAAATTTTAAAGCATTGCTTAAAAGATTGTTAATCAGCCTGATCAAAAGCAGCTCATCGCCGTTTACGCGCACGCCCTCGGCTATCTGCAAGCTAAAGCTTAGCCCTTTTTGTGCGCACAAAAGTTGAAAGTCTTGCGCGCACTCGCTTGCGATTTTGCTTAAGCTTACGGGTGCCAAACGCACGCCACGCTGCAAGCGGGCAAGCTCTAAAATTTGCTCTATTAGCGCCGAAATTTTACGCGCTTGATTGTTGATGACCGCGAAACTCTCCTTCGCCTCGCTCGCGTCTTGCTCGTAGGCTAGGGCGTAGTCGCTTTGAGCCAGTATAACGGCAGCGGGCGTACGCAGCTCATGCGAAAGATCGGCGCTTAGCTGCCGCTCGCGCTCAAACGCGCTTTGCAGCGATGCTAGCATTTCATTAAACGTAGCTGCGAGCGCGCTTAGCTCATCCTTGCCTCGCGGTAGTTCTATTCGCCGCGTAAAATCGCCGCTAGCTCCAATCTCGCTAGCTGTGCGCGACATAGCGCGCACGGGCTTAAACGCTCTTTTTATGATCACGTAGCCGCCGTAGATGACTAGCACTACAAATAGCGGCGATAGGATAAGAGCGATTAGCATCACACGCTTCATCGCAAGCTCAAACTCGCTAACTGCGATGACGCCGCGTATCCATGCGCTGCGCCCTTTGATCTGCGCATCGTAATAGAAAAACTCATCGTCGTCAAGCTCCACCTCGCGCGCGCCTTGAGGCGAGAGCGGCAGCGCAGGATCGAAGCCTTTAGGCACAAATCCCGCGATCACGCCGCCTTGTCCGTCATGTTCGTAGAAAAATACACCGTCATCAAAGCTTTTAAATTTTCCCTCGCGCGCGGCTTTTTGCACTAGGTGGGCAAGCTTTTTTTGGCTGACGGAGCTTCCTGATACTTCGTCTAAAATATAGCCGCAAATGCCGATAATAGCGCCTGCAAGCGCCAAAATAAATACGCTGTAATAAAGCGTCACGCATAGGCTGATAGGTAGCGCGCGTGAGATAAAATTTTCCTTAGTGGTTGCAAATACTCTAGATAAGGCTTGAGTAAAATTTCTTATCGCGATTTTAGCCGAGAAATTTTGTCCTTGACTTTGCGCGAGGACGCTATTAGAATTTTGCGCTAGATCAGGCGTTGCGCTTGTAGCAGAAAAATTTGGCGCGGAATTTGATGCCAGATTTTGCGTGGAATTCCGTTTAAAATTTGACGCCCGGCTTTGAGTAGAATTTAGAGCCCGGTTTAACTCGATATTTTGCGTGGGATTTTTCTTGCGGCTTTTCTTTAAACACGTAAAATTATGCGTAAAATTCTGTTTAAAATTTCGCACGAATTTTAATATAAAAAGCGCCGTAGCGGCAAAAATCTGCTTTGCAATCGCCGAAATTTTAATCCAAATCTCGCTATCTTGCCACGACATAGCCAAGCCCTCGCTTCGTTTCTATTATATCGCCGTGCTCGCCTAGCTTTTTGCGGATATTTTTGATTAAAACATCGATGACGTTTGAGCTTGCTTCGTCGCTAAAATCCCAAATGCTCTCGCCGATTTGTTCGCGGCTTAAAATCGCACCGCGATTTAGCATCAAAAGCTCTAAAATTCTATATTCCTTGCCCGTTAGCTCCACTACCTCGCCCGCGCAGACGACCGATTTTTTACTTAGATTTAGGCGCACTTGTCCTATGATAATTTCGTTATCCGCAGTAGCGTTTTTACGCCTAATAATTGCGCGAAGCCGCGCCAAAAGCTCACGAAAATCAAAGGGCTTAACCATATAATCGTCTGCGCCCAGATCAAGCCCTGCGATGATATCTTCTTTGGCGTCCCGCGCAGTTAAAAATAAAACCGGCGTGCCCAGTCCGCGCGCCCGCGCCGTCTTCAAAAACTCAAAGCCGTCCATCACAGGCATCATCGCATCAAGCACGATAGCGTCATATTTTGCGACATCCAAAAACTCTAGCGCTTCCTTGCCGCAAAAGGCGCAATCTACGCTGTAGCCGTCCTTTTTCAGACATTTTGCGATGATTTGATTTAGATCTTTTTCATCCTCGACAAGTAAAATTTTCAAAGCACTCCTTTAAAATTTTGCTAATTCTAATCCGCCATTTTAGCCAAAAACGCATAAATTTCGCGGTGCTTTGGATGTGTAAACCCGCTCGCTTTATGCACCGCTAAATTTCAGTAGCGTTGGGAGCTGCGTTAATTCGCAGACGCCTTTTGCCTAGCTCTAATCTCGCTTGCCTTTTTATCCGCTACGCTTCCTAACCGCCCTAAAAAATTTAGCGCGCCTGCTGCGATATTTAACGCAAAAAGCCCAAATCCTACGCAACCAAGCTTAAAATTTTGCTTAGCGATTTCACGTTTGCAGCGGCTGCAAAGCACTGGCTTGCAAGAATTACAAACCTCCGCGAAGCTTGCTGCGCTGGCAGAATCTCGCGCGCTTGCGAAATTGCTTGTATCTGAAAAATTTTGCGTATCGGCGAAATTTTGCTCGCTAGCGGAATTTTGCTCGCTAGCGGAATTTTGCGAACTTGATAAGCCTTGCGTATGCGAAAAATTCCGCTCGTCCTTATAATCTTTCGCTTCCGAAGAATTCTTTCGATTTTCGCAACATTCCACGCTAGAAAAATCTTTAGAATTTTGCTCGCAGGACGCGGGATTCCGCTCGCTCGTTTCGCTTGCTAAATTTACCGAAAAATCTTGCGCATTTTCATCTAAATTTTTAGCCGCGTCTACATTTTGGGCACCAGAAATTATAGCATCAGCGTTTTCGTTTATGCTAAAATCCATAGCGTTCAAAGCCTCACTAGTTTGGGCGGAGTTATCTGCTCCACCCTTTAAGCTTTGATTTTTCATCTCGCACCTTTGCTTATTTTTGACGCTGCGAGATCTGCTCGCCCGTAGCGGCGTCGATTAGCACCTCTTTTTTGCTCATGCCCTGGCGTAGTTTGACTTCGTATGCAGGCTTACCGCCGTTACTTTCTAAATCGACCTTGCGAAAATCCCAGCCGGAGTTTGCGCTAAGTACTTTGGTGCGAGCGTCTGTGGCACTGATTTTGACCTGCGAATAATCAATTTTACTAGGCTTTAGCTTCTTTTGTGTTTGAGTCTTTAAAATTTCGCCGCTTTGAGCGTCGATTTTGATCTCGTTTTCGCTACCTTCTTTATACGACTCGATCTCATAGATGAGCCTTCCGTGCTCATCGTCGATTTCTACGCTTTTTATAGTCGCGTCACCAAAGTTTTGCTGTGCGATCCCTATTGCTTGATCGAATGAAACTTTAGCGTCCTTTTCGCTAAAACTTCCTGCATTTAATGCACCCGCAAGGGCGAATGTAGCGGCGAGTGTGCCTAAAGCTTTAAGATTTTTCATCTTTAATCCTTCTAATTTTATTTCCAAATTTTATTTTGGATGGCGCAATTTTAAAATTCCAAGATGAAGCTAAGATGAATACGCGCGGAATTTTAAAATTTCACAAAAATTTTGCTGCGATTTGTGAGATACGAAGCGCGGAATTTCCGAGCATTTACCAAAACGCCGTAAAATTTCAACTTGAAATTTCATCTCAAGGAACGCTTCGTGCCTAGCTTTTTTAAAAATCCGTCGCAGCAGAAACTTATTTTTCTAAGCTCGCTTGCTTTTGTGATGTTTTTTAACTTCTCGTTTTTTAAAAATATCATAAATGCCTACGGAATTTCGGGGCTAAATTTTATCTATCTCGTCTGCGACGTGGCAGCTTTGATCGCTTTTTTGACGCTATTTTTTACGATTTTTAGCTCGCGTTATACGACCAAGCCGATTTTGATGATATGCTTTTTTATTTCGTCGTTTACGGCGTATTTTATGGATAGCTATAACGTCGTAATTGATTCGGAGATGATCCGTAACGCAGCTCAGACGAACTTTGCCGAGTCTGCGGATCTTTTTAGCCCGCGACTAGTAATTTACGTGCTGGCGCTAGGCGTCTTACCCTGCGTGCTGATTGCTCGCTCGCGCGTTAGCTACCGTCCGCTTAAATTTGAAATTTTAGCTAAGCTCAAAACAGCGGGCATTTGCATAGCGATCATTGCGGCGCTGCTTTTTGGATTTAGCAAATACTACGCGTCGTTTTTCAGAGAGCATAAAATTTTACGCAGCTACGCAAATCCTGGATATTGGATCTACAGCGGCGTTAAATTTATCGCAAAGTCCAAAAAACAAGGCTCGCAGCCGCTTATGCAAATCGCTACGGACGCGCATATCGATGAAAATTCTACAAGCCCAAAAAAGCTCGTCGTCGTAGTCGTGGGCGAAGCGGCGAGAGCGGATAGATTTTCGCTAAACGGCTACGAGCGAGATACTAATCCGCTACTAGCCAAAGAGCAAGGTGTCGTAAGCCTAAGCAATACCCATTCTTGTGGCACTTCGACGGCACAAAGCGTGCCGTGCATGTTTTCGCTGCTAAATCGCGATGAATTTAGCGTCGAAAAGGCTGCAGAGGAGCAAAACGTATTAGACATACTAAACCGCGCTGATGACATGGCGATTTTGTGGCGCGATAACAATTCCGATTCCAAAGGTGTGGCGCTGCGCGTAAAATATGAGGATTTTAAAATTTCGCAAAATAATCCGATCTGTGATGTGGAGTGCAGGGACGAGGGGATGCTCGCGGGGCTTGATAAATTTGTCGCCGAAAACGCAGGCAAAGACGTATTAATCGTGCTGCATCAGATGGGCAATCACGGGCCTGCGTATTTCAAGCGTTATAAGAAAGAATTTGAAAAATTTAGCCCCGTTTGCCGCGATAACGAGCTTGAAAACTGCTCGCAGCAAGAAATTTCAAATGCCTACGATAACGCGATTTTATACACGGATTATTTTTTAAGCAAGGTTATAGAATTTTTAAAGCCGTATTCTAAGACACACGAAACGGCGATGATCTATATGAGCGATCACGGCGAGAGCCTCGGCGAGAGCGGCGTTTATCTGCACGGCATGCCCTATCTTTTCGCTCCAGAGGCGCAAAAGCATATCGGCGCGATAGTTTGGTTAGGTGAGGAAAAAATGCGCGAAAGATATGATCTAAGCGCGCTTAAATCGCACAAGGATGATGCTTTTTCGCACGATAATCTTTTTCACACGCTGCTTGGAATTTTTGAAGTAGATACCAAGGTATATAACAAAAATTTGGATATTTTAAGCGGAGTGAAAATTAGAATTTCGCACTAAATTTCGTCGTAAATTGTAAGTGAAATTTTAGCAGCAAAAAATTCTATTGGCAAAATTCTAATTTAAGCTTAGTTTGAAATTTTACCTAAACTTGAGCGAAATCTACTCTAAAAATTTTTATGCAAAAGCTAATGCAGAGGTAAAGTGCCGCAAAAGCTCAATCTCTCATTTATCGTTGCGAGCTATGAATTTTAAATTTCATTAGAAATTTTACGTGCAGTTTTGATAAATGCCTGCGCTAGATGGTTTAGGCGTTTGCCTTTTTTATAGGCGATTATCAGCGTATTATCGAGCTCGCGCGCGCCTACGTCAAAGAGCTTTATCCTGCTTGCCTTATCTTCTTTCATCATCTGCGGTATGCTAAAGCACGCTCCTGCGCCGCTTGCAACGATAGCATTGGCGATATCAAAGGTCTCCGTACGGCACAGCACTTTCGGCGCAAAGCCTGCGGCAAAAAAGAATGCATCTATCTGCTCGGCGCTCCTTAGGCTTTGATTAGGCAGGATAAATCTTTCCTCTTTTAAGCGCGAAATGTCAATTTTGGGAACAGATTCGTTTTTAAACTCAAGCGAGAGCGGATGGGCGGAGCTTAGAGCGACATAGGTTTTTTGCGTTAGAATTTTAACCCCGTCAAGCCCACTCATATCGATGGGCAGTATCAGCATACCGACATCAAGATCACCTTGAAGTAGCATTTCGCGAATGCTAAGCGCAGAAGAAAACTGCGTGATTTGTAGATCCGAATCCTTAAATTTCTTGCAAAACATCGGTAGTAGCGACGGCAGTAGATTATAGCCGTTTTGCGAAAAACCGATGCGAATTTTATCATTTTTTACGCCGCTTATTTCAGAGATATCGTTTTTTAGGTCGTTTATGGCATCAAAAATGATTTTGGCTTTACTAGCATAAATTTTTCCCGCGTGAGTAAGCGAAATGGGATTACTCGTGCGGTTAAAAAGCTGCGCTCCAAGCTCACGTTCCAGTGATAAAATGCTCTGTGATAGCGACGGCTGCGGGATTTTAAGTGCCTCGGCAGCCTTAGTAAAGCTACGGAATTCTGCTACTTTTAATACTAGCTCCATGCGATGCAAATTCATTTAGCCTCTCCAATTGATAATTTAATTCTTATGAAATGATACACTAAATAATATTTGACTTATGTTAAAAATGAAACTAAAATTACGCTTTTAGTTTAGAACTTTAAACTTAAGCTAAGAATTTCTCAAATGGAGAGGAAAATGAGCGAATCAAATTTCAACAGACGCGATTTCTTAAAATCGGCCTGTATCAGCGTCGGCGCGCTTAGCCTTAGCGGCTGCGTGGATACCGACAAAAGTAAAAGCGCAGACGGCGGCAACGAAGGCGGCCTTCCTAGTGTGGACGTACTTGTTATCGGCTCGGGAGGCGCGGGTTTGCGTGCAGCCGTAGCGGTAAGAAAGAGTAATCCAAATCTTAGCGTAGTCGTAGCTACGAAGATGATGCCTTCGCGCAACGCCACCTGTATGGCGGAAGGCGGTATCAACGGCGTTACGAGCTTCAGTGGCGGCGATTCATACAAACTTCACGCCTACGATACCGTAAAGGGCGGCGCATATCTCGTAGATCAGGACGCCGCGATTAAATTTTGCGAGCTTGCGGGCCCTACGATTGCCGAGATGGATTACATCGGCACGCTGTTTTCCAGAAACGCTAGCGGCGGCGTGGACGGCAAAGAAAGCGGCGTCCCGGGCGGCGTAGCACAGCGCTTTATGGGCGGCGCGTCTAAAAAACGATGCAACTACTCCGCCGATAAGACGGGTCATATCTTGATGCACGCCTGTTTTGACGATGCGGTCAGCAACGGCGTGAAATTTTTAATCGATCACGAGTTGCTTGAGATCAGCGCGCCTGAGGGCAGATGCGAGGGCGTCGTGCTTCGAAATATCCAAACCGGCGATTTTTATCCGGTGCTTTGCAAAGCCTTGGTAATCGCAACGGGCGGATATACGAGGATGTTTTATAACCGCACATCGGTGCCTTATATCGCTACCGGCGACGGTATCGCGGCGGCACTGCGCGCGGGTCTTGGATTTAGCGATCCGGAGATGGTGCAGTTTCATCCGACCGGTATCAAAAGCGGCGGCGCGCTCATTACCGAAGCTGCGCGCGGCGAGGGCGGATATCTGCTCAATAACAAAGGCGAGCGCTTTATGAAAAACTACCACGAAAAGATGGAGCTTGCGCCGCGCGATGTCGTAGCTCGCGCGATCGAAACCGAGATTCGCGAGGGCAGGGGATACGGCGAGGGGCTAGGTGCATACGTGCTGCTTGACGTAAGACATCTCGGAAAAGATAAAATTTTAAAAGCCCTTCCTAAGATCAGACACACCGCCATTTTGTTTGAGGGCATCGATCTTATCGAGGAGCCGATTCCGATTCGTCCGACCGCACACTACTCGATGGGCGGCATCGAAGTGTCTAAATTTGACGATATGAGCACTAAAATTTCGGGGCTTTACACCGCGGGCGAAGCGTCTTGCATTTCGATCCACGGCGCAAACCGCTTGGGCGGAAATTCTTTGACCGACGCCGTCGTAACGGGCAAGCTCGCAGGACTCGGCGCAGCGGATTATGCCGCGAAGCAAGAGGGATTCGGCTCGGGTAAAAGAGCGAGCGAGCTCGCGCAAAAATGGCAGGCTAAATTTAAGCAGATCGCAAACGGCTCGGGCAAGGCAAACGAGATGTATGAGTTGCGCGAAGAGCTAGGCGCGCAGCTTTGGGATAATATGGGCATCTTTAGAACCGGCGAAAAGCTCGATCTGCTTTCGCAAAATTTAGAGGGTATCAAAGCGCGTTACGACGAGCTGCATGTCGCGGATGCAAATCCCGTTATGAATACCGCATTTACCGACTACGTCGAGCTTGGAAATTTGATCCTGCTTGCGCGCTGTGCGTGTTTGGCTGCGCAAAAGAGGCTGGAAAGCCGCGGCGCGCATACCAGAGAGGACTATCCGAAGCGCGACGATAAAAATTTCTTAAAGCACAGTATCGTGACGATGAACGACGCAGGCGAGCTAAGCTTGGGCTACAAAGAGGTCGTCGTTACGGAATTCTCTCTTGACGGAAGGAAACCTCAATGAAATTTATCATAGACCGCTTCGACGGAAGCAAAAATTATAAGCAAGCCTACGAGCTTAGTTTAGAGCAGATCAAAGGAAAGACCCTGCTTGGAGTTTTGCAGTTTATAAAGCAAAATTTAGACATCACTTTAAATTTTACCGCAGCGTGCCGTATGGCGATATGCGGAGCCTGTGCGGTAAGGATAAACGGACACTCATATCTTGCCTGCGATACCAAGATGGAGGCTCTGCTTGCGGAGTATGAAAACCCTGATAGCTTTACGATCTCCCCTTTAAATAATTTTCGAGTGATCTCGGATCTAGTAGTGGATTGGGAGCCTAGTATCGAAAATTTAAGAAAGATTAAACCTACTATTACTCCTAAGAAAGAATTTAGCGCCGAAAAGGGCTGTAAACAAAGCCCTGAGCAGATGGAGCGCGTAAAAAAGCAGTGGGATTGTATCCTTTGCGGATGTTGCGCTAGCGAATGCAATAAGCTTGGAGCTGACGCGAGCGATTATATGCAGCCCTTTGTTTTTACGCATGCTAACCGCGCCGCGTTTGATTCAAGAAGCAGGGACGCTATGCCTCATCTAAAGCCTGCGGTTCTAAACGGATTATGGCTATGCGTGCACTGCCAAGAGTGCGCCGATCGCTGTCCTAAAGGCATAAGTGCTCAAAGCGACATCACAGCACTTCGCGCTATAGCGATGAAAAAAGGACTTACCGCAGGAAGCGGTCCAGCTCACGCAGAGGCGTTCTTGCTAGATATCGTAGAGGGAAGCGGAAGGTTAAACGAGATCAAGCTTGCTTTAAGAAGCGAAGGCGTATTTGCAAATATGGGCAAGATGGACGTAGCGGCAAATTTAATGGCTGCGGGCAAGATGAATCCTTTGCACGTATTCGGAGGCGAGGAGATCGAGGGACATGCGCAGCTCGTTAAGATGATAGAGGCCGCACGCAAGGCTCAAGCTAGCGGCGAGATAGAATAAGGAGGAGAGGATGAATAACGAATTTGCATTTTTCCCGGGTTGCGTTTTAAGTCAAGCCGCAAAGGAATCTAAAATTTCACTTGAAGCGATCGCTCCGGTGCTGGGTATTAAACTTCACGAGATAAAAGGTTGGAGCTGCTGCGGGGCTAGTCAAGCTCAATGCGTCGATCCTATGGCAAGCTTAGTAGCCAATGCCAGAAACATCGCGCTAGCCGAGGGTATGAATATGCCTCTGCTAACTACCTGCTCCACCTGTATGCTAACTCTAAGCAAGGCAAAGCTAGCTTTAGATAAGGGAGCCAAAAGCTATATCAATACCTTTTTAAAAGAGGGCGGCATGCAGTATCAGGGAAGTACCGAGATTACGAGCCTGCTTTGGGTGCTATATCAAAGCTTAGATACATTAAAAGCTAAAGTCGTTAGACCGCTAACAAACTTAAAAGTAGCGCTATTTTACGGCTGCCACTCATTAAGACCGGAGCGCGAGCTTAAAAAAGAAAGCTCGACCAACCCAAAAAGCTTTGAAGCGGTAGTTAGCGCACTTGGCGCTCAGATCGTGCCTTTTGAAAAACGCCTTGATTGCTGCGGCTTTCACGCTAGCTATCCTGCGGTAAAATCGGTATCTAAAATGTCAAGCGAGATCGTAAATGACGCTGCCGAGCATGGAGCGGACGTCGTAGTTACGCCTTGTCCGCTATGTCAGATGCAGCTAGATATCTATCAGGAGCGATACCAAGAAGCGATGAACTCAAAGGCAAGAAAACCAATCATCCATCTATCTCAGCTGGTAGGCCTTGCACTTGGGCTAAGTAACGAGCAGCTTGGACTAAATATCAATATCCAAGATGCAACGAGATTGGTAAGCTGATCTTTGGAAATTTTCTAAAATTTAACGGATGATTTTGCAAAAATACTTCGCTGCGGCGCACGAGTAGTTCGCCTGCTAGTATCGCACAAAATCATCCAACCTACGCCTGCTTTATCTTGAACTGCTTTTCGCTACTATAAAATTCTTGGATAAAATTCCACTGCTTTATAAATTTTACCGCTTCATAAAATTTAATGCTTTCTCCGTCGTAATTTAACGTTTCGCCCGCCGAGCAAATTTTAATCCGCCTTTTATTTTTAAATTTAAAACCCATTAGACAACGAATAAATATAAAATTTTAATTAAATCTAACGAAATTTAAGGTGCATGAATTTTAAATTTTGATAGAATGCCATTTAAAAATATCCTAAATTGCAGGAGGACATTATGGTTGATTTAGCTCAAATTTCGGCTAGACTTGATGCCGTTGAGCGTTTGCCGCGAATAAAAGCAGAGGAGAGCATACAAGAAAGGCTTAAGAGCAAGGGTTTTTCGCGGCGCGATTTTATGAAATGGAGCGGAGCGATGACCGCGATGCTAGGGCTTCCGGCCGCATTTGCGCCTAGCGTGGCTCGAGCTGCGGAGCTTGCTGATCGCTTGCCGGTGATCTGGCTTCATATGGCGGAGTGCACGGGCTGTAGCGAGAGCTTACTTCGCACCGATACGCCTACGATCGACAGCCTTATATTTGATTACATCAGCCTAGAATACCACGAGACGATAATGGCTGCCGCAGGCTGGCAAGCCGAGGAAAATTTAGAGGGCGCGATCGAAAAATACAAGGGGCGCTATATCTTGATGGTAGAGGGTGGAATTCCAAGCGGCGAGAATGAATTTTTCCTAACCGTGGGTCCTGAGGGCAAGAGCGGAGCTCAGCACTGCAAGCACGCTGCCGAAGACGCTGCGGCGATATTTGCGATCGGCACCTGTTCGAGCTTCGGCGGTATCCAAGCCGCGGCTCCGAATCCGACCGGCGCCGTAGGTTTGGACAAAATCATAAACAAACCCGTCATCAACATCCCGGGCTGTCCGCCTAGCGAAAAAAATATCGTCGGCAACGTGCTAAATTTCATCCTTTTCGGCACGCTTCCAAGCCTTGACGTTTACAACCGACCGAAATGGGCTTACGGGCTGCGAATACATGATCTGTGCGAGCGTCGCGGACATTTCGACGCGGGCGAGTTTGTAGAAAGCTTCGGCGATGCGGGCGCAAAGGACGGATATTGCCTTTATAAAGTAGGCTGCAAGGGTCCTTATACATTTAATAACTGCTCGCGCGAGCGCTTCAACTCCCACACTAGCTGGCCGGTACAGGCTGGTCACGGCTGCATAGGCTGCTCGGAGCCTGATTTTTGGGATCATATGGGACCTTTTGAGGAGCCTTTGGCGGATCGCCTTTATGAAAGTGTTTTCGGCGGGCTCGGCGCTGATGCTACTGCTGATAAGATAGGTGTCGGAATTTTAGCGATCACGGGTGTTGCGGTAGCGGCACACGCGGCGATTGCGTCATTTAAGAAAGATAAAGGGGAATAATCATGTCGCAAAGAATCGTAATCGATCCGATAACCAGAATAGAGGGGCATTTAAGAATAGAGGTCGTAGTGGATGACGAAAACGTCGTCCGAGAGGCTTATAGTAGCTCGACGCTATGGCGCGGGCTTGAGACCATAGTAAAAAATAGAGATCCGCGCGACGCGGGATTTTTTATGCAAAGAATTTGCGGCGTCTGCACCTTCTCGCATTACAAAGCGGGTATCGTCGCGGTAGAAAACGCCCTTGGTATCACTCCGCCGCTAAATGCCTTGCTGACGCGCACGCTGATGGCTAACGCGCTATTTTTGCACGATCATCCGGTGCATTTTTATCAACTCCACGGACTTGATTTCGTAGATGTAGTAAGCGCGCTTAGCGCCGATCCTAAAAAGGCGAGCGAGGAGGCGTTTAAATACTGCGACACCCCTTATGCGTGCGGTGCGGATAAACTAAAAGAGGTGCAAGATCGCGTGGGCGCTTTCGTTAAGAAAGGCGCTTTGGGACCTTTTGCCAACGCCTACTTCGGCCACCCAACATATAAGCTTAGCCCGGAGCAAAATTTAATCGCTCTTTCGCACTATCTTGAATGTTTGCGCATTCAGCGCACGGCGGCTCAGATGATGGCGATATTCGGTGCGAAGCAGCCTCATCCGCAAAGCCTTACCGTAGGCGGCGTAACCTGCGTGATGGATATCCTAAGCCCTGCAAGACTGGGTGAATATATGTCTAAATTTAAAGAGGTCGCGGACTTCGTAAATCGCGCCTACTATCCTGATCTAGTAATGGCTGCGAAGGCTTACGGCAACGAGCCTAGCGTGCTAAATGATATCGGCGTGGCAAATTTATGGACTCATCAAGAATTCCAGCTTTCAAAGAACGAATGGCTATTTGAAAGCGGCATGATTATGAACGGCGATATTAGCAAGGTTTTGGAGCTTGATGAGAACAAGATTACTGAGGAGGCAACGCATGCGTGGTATAAAAACGATGCGGCGCTTCATCCTTATGACGGCGAGCAAGAGCCGAATTATACGGGCCTTAAGGACGGACAGAGCATCGACGCGCACGGCAAAGAAGCGCATACGAAGGTGCTCGATACCCAGGGCAAATACACCTGGATCAAAGCTCCGCGCTACGACGGCAAGCCGCTTCAGGTAGGACCGCTTGCAAATATCGTAGTAAATTACGCCAAGAAAAACGAGCGCGTAGTAAAGGTCGTGGATCAATTCCTAAAAGATGCCGGCTTGCCGCTTGAGGCGGTATTTTCGACGCTTGGACGAACGGCGTGCCGTATGATCGAGGCTAAAGTCGTAGCCGACAACGGACTGATTGCGCTAGAAAATTTGATCGCAAACATCAAAAGCGGCGATACGCAGACCTGCGCAAAATATGTAATCGATAACTCCAAAGAGTACAAAGGTCGCTATATCGGTCATGTGCCGCGCGGCGCACTTAGCCACTGGTGCAGGATCGAAAAGGGTGTCATCAAAAACTGGCAGGCGGTCGTGCCGTCTACCTGGAACGCCACGCCAAAGGATAAAGACGGCGCTATGGGCGCTTATGAATCCTGCTTGATCGGACTTAAGCTTGCCGATCTTTCTAAACCGCTAGAGATCATCCGCCGGATCCATTCATTCGATCCTTGCATAGCCTGCGCCGTGCACGTAATGGACGCTAAAGGGGCGGAGCTTGGCTACTATAGGGTAGATCCCAGCAAAGGATAAATCATGAAAAAAAGATTTGCGGAATACGAGTTCTCAATCGGTCTTAGGCTCACGCACTGGCTGCGTGCGCTTTGCATTACGATTTTGGTGATCACCGGATATTACATCGCCTTTGTTTTTACCGCGCCCGAGGTGAGTCCCGAGCCGGTGCTTTTCATGCAGGCCAAATTTAGATTCGTGCATCTGATCTTCGGCTTTGCGATGATCGGCGCGGCGATCTTTAAAACTTATCTTTTCTTCTTCGATAAAAAGAGCAGAAAAGAGCTTTTGAGTATCAAGGATTTTTTTAGCCCGCGCGTCTGGATCGCTCAGATCAAATACTATATCTTTTTGGGCGAGCACCCGCATCTTCGCGGCGTTTATAACCCGCTACAGTTCATCTCCTATCTGGGCTTTTATCTAGTATTGTTCGTAATCTGCCTAACGGGTATGATATTATATGTGCACGTCTATCACGAAGGGCTCGGCGGCGCGCTATACGGTCTCTTGCGCCCGCTGGAAGCTGCGATGGGCGGTCTAAGCGAAGTGCGAATGATACATCATCTTTGTATGAATATCATCATAATCTTCGTGCCTATCCACGTCTATATGGCGGTCTTTAATGCCGTCAAGGGCAAGGACGGCGCGATGGATGCGATCGTAAGCGGCTATAAATTTAAAAAGGAAGAGCACGCTTGAGGGTGCTGGTACTGGGTATCGGCAACGTCATCTACGCGGACGAGGGCATAGGCGTACACTTCGTCCGCGCACTCGCGCAGAACTATAAATTTTATCCTAAAGCCGCCGCACGAAATTCTATGGCTGGCGAGAATTTTGCGGCGCGGAATTTTATGCAAAATTCCGCCCAAGTATCTGCGATACAAAATTCTACCTCGCAAAATTCCACAGAATGCAACCCCTCGCAAAATTCTGCGAGCGAAAATTTTATCTCCGAGCAGAATGCCGTAGCAGTAAATTCTCTCCAAAATTCCAAGGCGGTAAATTTAGATCGAAATTTTGCCGCTCAAAATTTCGCCGCGCAAAATTCCTCTTCAAATTTTACTTCGCAGAATTCCGTCATAAATTCCGTAGCGCAAAGCTCTATCAATGCGGACTTCATCGCCATAAATTCCGCCGCGCCGAGTCCGAGTGCGGATCAGATCCGATTTATCGACGGCGGGACTTTGGCTAGCTTTTTGATGCCTACGATGGCGGAATTTGATGAAATTTTGCTCGTAGATTGTATAGACGCGGACGGCGCAAAGGGCGGCGAGGTGTATTTTTTCGACTACGACGCGATGCCTAAGCAGATCAGCTGGAGCGGCTCGGCACACGAGGTCGAAATGCTTCAAACCCTGCAGATGATGGATCTTTGCGGCGATCTACCTCACGTTAAAATTCTAGCTGTCGTGCCGCGGCGCATCGAGGAGGCGAGCTTTAAGCTAAGCTCCGTGATATTAGAGTCCTCAAAAATCATGGAAAAAACGGCGCTTAAGTGCCTATCGGATCTTGGCTTCGCGCATGAAAAAATCGCCGATCTCAGCGCCCAAGACATCGCGGATCGATTTGCAAAAAGGGGGCGAGATGATAGTAGCATATGAGTTTAACTACCTTAATGAAAACGCGCTGATAGCGCACTTCTTGCTGTTTTATGCTCGCAAAAGCACGCTGGAGTTTTGCCTAAAAAAAGAGGCGAGATTAATAAGCCTTTTCGTGCGCGGTGGCGAGGATGAAATTTTAAAATTTAGCGACGAGGCGATGCCTCTGATTCCAAACTCCATATTTTTGGCAAAATCCTCCGTGCGCGTGGTAGACGAGGACGGCGCTGAAGCGAAAACGCTGAAATTTAACGGCACGTTTGAAGATACCTCCTCGGGCGATATAAGTAAATTTTTAGAGGATGAAATTTCAAACGCCCATAGCGCGGCTAAATTTAATAACTTCACTCCGCGAGTGATGAAAGAATACCTCGCTCACTCCGAGCCGTCTCAAAACGAATTCGGAGTAATAAGCGGCACCGACGTGCTTCATGACGGAAAATTTGAAGCGGTAAGCAGGGAGAATTTCGCCCGCTTGCTGGAGCTTTGCCGTCTAAGCTTGCTTCACGCCCAGCAGGTTCAGATCGGGCGCGGCGGCGCAACTTTCACGATCAAGGCGGATGTGGATTTTAGCGACGATTTTTTGATAGCCGCGGGAGTGGGCGCGCTGGATGGGACTTTTGTGAGCGATGAAAAGAGTAAAATCGCGCTCGCAGCCTTCGAAAAGCCGCTCATAAGCCTAAAAACCAATGCGATCTTTAGAAAAAATCACGAGAACGCGCCTAAATTTTTTGACGTGAAGCTTGCGGGCGACATATTCCTGTTTGCGCTGGGGCGCGCTTTGGCAAGCGACGGGATCTATTTTTTAAGCACAAAATGTGAAAACGCAGCGCAAAAAGATAAAATTTTTAAGGTCGCGCCGCTGCAAAACGGCTTTTTGATCGTGCAAAACGAGGACTTTTTAAGCGACGCCGCAAGCGCTTATCTAAAAAGCTCAAAGGACAAAAACTCCGCTCTTTTTGCGCTTACGTGCCGCGAGAAAGGACTTTTAAATGACTCCAAAAAACGGGTTTTGCGCTGTTTTTTGGGCGTGGACGCGGATGATGAGATCGCAATTTATGGCGAAAGCTCCAAAAAAATTCTACTTAAATTTGATCTGCCGCGCAGTTTTGACGAGCTTAAAGCGCAAATTTGCGCCGACGGGACTGGCGCCAAGCTGCTTGAAAATTTCAGCGCCAAATTTAACGTAGATGCCGCAAAAATCGATGAAATTTTAAAAAGCGCAAATGCGGGATTTTACGGTATCTTTAGCGTCGCCGCGCAGCTTATCTGGGGGCGCGATGCGGCGTTTTTGATCGCGACTGCGGAGGATTTTGCGGGCGGTAAAGGTGTGCGGCTCGATTTTTGCACGGACGAGCGCGGCTGCGTGCAAGCGGATAAAATTTTGCGCTCGGCGATGAGCTATGCGCTCGCAGGCGCCAATGAAAAGCTGTTTGCGTTCGGATTTTTCGATAGTTTGGGCTATTTTTTAAGCGATCTGGCGGATGAGCGCAAAGAGGATTTTGACGTTTTGATCTTCGGCGGCGCGATGTTTGGCGGGCGCAAATTCGCGGATTTAATGCTTAAACTTTGCAAAAATTTTGACGCGAGTTTTAGCGACGAATTCGCGCTTCAAGCTCGCTAGATCGGGCATATATGCGTATTTTTGGCAAATCTTTGAAGCCTTATTCGCAAAACAGCGAGTTGCGCGGGCATTGCGGTGCCGATAGCTGCGCCATACGGGCTAAGCTTAGCGCAAACGAGACCGCGCGAAATTTCAAAAAAGCGGCAAAGGGCGCGGAAGCAAAGGATCAAATTTTATTAAATTTAGAGCATATTTTGAGGCGCCCGGAACGTTTTGTCCACTTGCCGCGAACGCAACTTGCTTGCAAAATAGCTCCTGCGGCGCGCAATTTATGAAAGCACATACATGAAAGCGGCTAAATTTGAGGTTTTCGGAGCGGTGCAGGGGGTCGGATTTCGCCCGTTCGTCTACAAGCTCGCCGTGGATTTGGGGCTGAAAGGCGAGGTTTATAACGACGGCGAGGGCGTTAAAATCATCGTTTGCGCAGACCTTTCCGAGCCGCAAAAAGGCTTGATTGATAAAAATTCCGCCCCTTTAAATTTAGATGAGCCAAATTCTAACGAAATTCAAGCACAGAAAGTATCGTTATCGGCTGCTCGGTCTTTAAATTCTACCGAGGCGGATTCTAGCGAGACCGCAAGCTCGTCACTAAATTTTACGAGCTCAAATTTAAATCCGAACTCCATTTTACCGCAAAGCGCACCGAGCTCGCCGAATAATTCGGTCGGCTTGCCACGTGATTTAACGAATGATTTAGCAAACCTGCCCGATTTGACGAGCTTGTCGCATGGTTTGACGAGAGATTTTCAAGCCGCAGTGAGCGTGAAATTTTTACCAAACTTATTCGAGACCGATCTAAACGAGCAGGGCTCCATTTTGCCCGCTTCGTCGGATCAAAATTTCATCGTGCAAAATTCGTCGCAGCAGCGCGGTACGTCACAGAATGAATCGCTGCAATATTTACAAAATACTAAGCGCGACTTGCAAGATGCGAAAGAGGACTTGCAAGGTGCGAAGGGAGATTTGGACGGCTTTAAACACGATTCGCAAAGCGCAGGGCAAGATCTGTGCGAAGAAGAAATTTTAAAAATTTTCGAGCGGTGCCTCCGCAGCGAAGCGCCGCCGCTTTGTCGTATCGATAAAATTATCCGCACCGATCTAAATACACAAGATTTTACGCAGAATTTTACTGATTTTAAGATCGCACAATCCAAAGAGGGGCGTAAATTTAATCCGATTTTGCCCGATTTTGCGATCTGCGATCAGTGCAAAAAAGAGTTTTACGACCCGCAAAATCCGCGCTTTCACTACCCATTTATCAACTGCACGGATTGCGGCCCGCGCCTTAGCATCATCGCCGCGCTGCCGTACGACCGCGCAAACACCACGATGAGGGCGTTTGAGATGTGCGAGTTCTGTCGCGGCGAATACACGGACCCGCTCACGCGCCGCTATCACGCCGAGCCGATCTCCTGCCCGCACTGCGGTCCGCAGCTGTTTTTATGCGGCGCGGGCGGCGAAATTTTATCTAGCGGCGAGGATGCGATAGCGCGCACGGCGGATCTTTTGCGGCGCGGACAGATCGGCGCGATCAAGGGGATGGGCGGCTTTCATATCGTTTGCGATGCGATGAACGAGCGCGCAGTACGCATGCTGCGAACGCTCAAAAAGCGCCCGAGCAAGCCCTTTGCGATCATGTGTCGCGACGCAGCGCAGGCATACCGCACAGCGAGCCTAAGCGCGGAGGAAGAGGCGCTGATAGATTGCAATGTCAAGCCGATCGTGATTTTAAAAAAGCGTGAGTTTGTTTGGCGCACGCTGACTAGCTTAGCAGCGAATTTCGGCACGCAAAATTTAAAGGCGCAAAGCAAAAATCCTATATCGCCGAGATTTGCGGGTAAGCAAGAAGAGGCGGCGCAAGGGCAGGGCTCTGCTCTACAAAATTTACGAAATTCTGTAGAGAAAAATTTTAGTACGCAAAGCGCTGAAAATTGCGCAAAGCAGGTGAGATTACAGAGTGCGCAAATTTTCAGTAAAACGGCGCGTCGTAATTTCGCCTGCGATACGCTAGCGGCAGACGACTCGCGGAGCGCAGCAAGCAAACTAGAGCGCGCATACGATGGGTCTGATTTGCAGTGTGCGGCTAAAAATTTGAACTCGCCGCAAGCAGAAGGCGGGTTAGAGCTGCGACATACGACTAATAATTTAAATTTACAGTCCGCAGTGGATAGCCAAGACTCGCGATGCGCGGCGAATGAGCCTGATTCTCGGCTTGCGACGGACGAGTCTATTTCGCAAAATTTGGCAAATATTCAGAGCTTGCGACATGCTGAGGATGGGGTAGACTTGCAGCGTGCGACGTGCGAGCCGAGTCCGCAACAGACGATAAATTCGGAAGGCTCATGCTCTGCGCAGGCGTGTGTAGCGGACGCGTATGGCGCATATTCCTATAACGGAGGCGGTTTCGTGCGTTTGCCTGCAAGCTTTTCGGTTATTTTTTGGCACGAGCCGCTATTTTTGGCGCCTGCGCTCGCTCCAAATCTTAATAAAATGGGCATTTTCCTAGCCAACACCGGCGTGCATCTGCTGCTTTTTGAATATTTTGATCGCCCGATCGTCGCCACAAGCGCCAACATTAGCGGCGAGCCCATTATTTTTAGTAGCGAGGAATTGCGCGCGAAGCTGGGCGGCGTCATCTCGTTTTACCTGGATAACGACCGCGAAATTTTAACGCCGAGCGACGATAGTATCGCGTTTTTACCGCCATTTGAAGCGCGAACTTTAGCGCCTGATTCAAAAACGGCTTACAATTTTAGCAAAATTTCCGAGCCGCTTCCGACTTGCAGTGAGATGAAAAACTCCGCGCAGAATTTTGCGGCTAATTCTGCAACCTCTCGAACCCTTATCGCGCCGCAAAATTTTAAGGAAAATTTCGCAGATAGGCGAAATTTCGAGAACTCGCAAAGACCTTCCGATACGGATACAAGTTGCGACGTCGTAAATTTTACTTCCAAAACTAGCTGCGACGGCACAAATTCGGCGCCTCAAAAAAACCAAAATGATGCAAATTCCGCCGCCGAAGCGAAACTTGTTTGCGGAACGAAATTCACCCGCGCCACAGGTTTCGCAAATTTAGCAAACGTTGCAAATCCTACAAGCTCCGTAAATTTCGCAAATGCCGCAAAACCGGCAAGTAGCACAAATTTGGCTAGCTACACAAATTTTTCCGCCGAAGCGGACTCTCTAAATCGCGCTCTGTTTTTGCGAACATCTCGCGGAATGAATCCAAAAATTTTCCCTAGCAAATTCCGGCTCAAAGGCACTTTTCTCGCGCTCGGAGCGGAGCTTAAAAATCAGTTTGCGATCTACAAAGACGGGCAAATTTTCATCTCGCCCTACATCGGCGATCTTAAAAATGTCGCCACGAATGAGCGATTTTTCGCGCTTTTGAATATGTTCGTACGCGCCTACGAGCTGAAGTTCGACGCCGTCATCGCGGATCTGCACCCACAGTTTTCGCATACGCGATTTTTTGAGCAGCGCGGATACCCGGTGGTTCGCTACCAGCACCATTTCGCGCATCTGGTGTCGAATCTGGCGCAAAACGATCTTCTTTTTAGCGGCAAAAAATACCTCGGCTTTTGCTTTGACGGCACAGGCTACGGTACGGACGGCAAAATCTGGGGCGGCGAAGTGATGATTTTTAACGAGTTCGGCTTTAATCGCGTAGCGAAATTCGACGAGATCGCGCTTATCGGCGGCGAGAATGCGATCAAAAACATCTACAAACTTGCGCTTGCGCTCGTGTTTAAATTTAATGCAAAGGACGCTGCGCGCGAGTTTTTAGCAAAATTTAGCGCGAGCGAAACGGCAAATTTAGAAAAAATCGCGCCGCGTGCCGTCCGCTCAAGCTCGCTGGGGCGGCTATTCGACGCGTTTGCTGCGATCATTTGCGGCCTGCGAACCGTAAGCTTCGACGGCGAGGCGGGCATGCGACTAGAAAACCTATACATCCAGGGCTGCGAGCAAAGCTATAAATTTAGGCTGAAAAAAGCGGGCGAAAATTTCATCCAAAACGCGCCGTATTTTGCTTCACAGCGGCGGGACACCGATGATTTGCGGTATGAAACAGAGCGCGAAGCAAAGCAGGGCGGTTTGAATGCACAAAATCATAGCGGCGCTAAAAACAGTTGCGCGTCGCAAGGCGATTTTAAAGAGCTTGCGGACGATGCGGCAAGTAAAGAATTGCTTGAGCGGGCGGCTGAAAACATCGTAGGCGGCGGTGAAAAGAATGCAAACGCCGCCGCAAATTCTATAAAGCAAGCGCCCGCCCTGAATTTAATAAATTCTGAAAGCAAAAACGTCGCCGATGCGGATCAAATCCTGCAAAACGGAGCTTGCGCGCCGAGCTTTGAGGGCGAATGCTACGTGATTGATTACGAAGAGGCGTTTTTGCAGGCTTTGCGCGATGAGCCGCGCTTGGCCGCGACGAAATTCATCAACGGCTTGGCGAACTTCATCGCGGAGTTTGCGGAAGGCTTCGGGCTCGAGGTCGCACTAAGCGGCGGGGTCTTTCAAAACGCCACGCTTTTAAATCTTACGTGCGCGAAGCTGCGCGCGCGGGGCATCAAATTTCATCTAAACCGCGCCGTTCCTTGCAACGACAGCGGCATCGCCTACGGACAGCTCGCGGCGTATCTAAGCGAAATTTCGCGCTAAGCTCGTCCATAAAAAATTAACTATCGCATTAAGCCAACTCAATAAAATTTTATTAGTATCTCGCCTATAAATTTTGATTGAACTCCGCGATATGTCCACACTTTACGATACGCTACGGGCGATAAAATACACCGCAGATAGCTTCTCGAAAATCGCAAAATCAGCGAACAAATTTGCGCCTTGCCGTCTCTATATGTCACAGCCGAAACGTTAAAATTTTAAAAATTTAACGGCGCGCCGTTGCCCGCCATAGCATCACGGCGAACTGCTATGGCAACCGATGCAAAATTCTACTGCGGCGCGTAGCTAGATACTGCGCAAATCCCAAGCCAAGACGCTATTTAGCGCCTGACTCTTAAAATTGAACGCAAGCTCGCGGTAGAATTCAAAATAACGTAGCACCGGTAAATTTCATAGCGCTAGCACTAAAATACAACGCGAAATCGCGAGCAAAATTTCAAAATACGCACGATGCTTTGTAGCTTTAAATTTTAAAGAATAAGCCAAATTAGCGCAAAATTCTTACTATTTGAGCGGAATTTCGGTAAAATTACGTTCAAAATACGCGAAATGAGGGGAGCTATGAAAAAAGAGGAAAAAGAGAGCGCCGTAAGATTTAGCATTTCGCTGCCGACGAAACTTTTTGAGGATCTCGATGAGATGGTGCGCGCCAAGCAATACCTAAGCCGCAGCGAGTTTATCCGCGATCTCATACGCGAAAAGATGGTCGAGGGCGTACTTCACGGAGATGGCGAGGATGACTGCGTGGGAGTGCTTTGCATCGCTTACGATCATCACCAAAGCGATCTGATCGAGCAGCTCGTAGAGATCGAGCACCACGCAAACGTCACCATCGTCAGCACCAGCCACTTCCACATCGACGAGCGCCACTGCTTCGAGGAGATCACGATGCGAGATAAAATTTCAAAGATTGAGCGGCTCAGCGCCAAAATCGGCGCGCTAAAAGGGGTGAAATTTTCCAAGCTCGTAAAGGCGATCATCACCGAAGCGTAGGGCTTTTGTACGTTTTTAAAAACAGCGCGTCGCGCTAAATAATTTACGCGCTTTTAAATTCAAACGCAGCGGCTGCACGATTTTTATAGGTTACGAAGCGCGATTCTCGATCGAGTAGCGAATTCAGGTGAGGCGGCCGTGCAAGGCGTGCAAATAAAATTTGTTTAAATTTACGCGGCAAACGAAAGCGCAAAATTTTATAAATTTTAATCAAAAAGCATTCTTGCTGCAGGTTTAAATTTACGCACAGGCACGAAACCGGCGCAGCAGCTCGCGACTAAATTTTATAGGTGCCGCTTTCGTGCCGCATTTGCAAAGCCGAACTAGCGCAAAATCGATATGAAAACGACCGCCGCATTGATGTTTGGCACTCCGGAGAGCACGCGCGAGATTGGAGGTCTGGGATAAATCCACTCGCAAGCCCTGAATTTCGCGCTCTTATCTACGGCGATCTCTGATTTGTTTTGAGCCGTTGCAAGCTGCGAGGTCTAAATTTACGCAATCTGCAGGTAGGCGATTTAATTTAAAGCAGCGCTTTACTCGCTAGCTTTAAAATTTTACGTCGAGCCTTCGCAAACAACGTATGAAATTTAGATAAAACCGAAGCTCATAAATTTTAAGCGCTGTTAAATTTTATAAGATTTCGCGTCTTGATATAAAATTTATCAAATTTACGCCATTTAAAGCAAAAACGTGGTATTTTACGCGCAAAATTTATTATCCAAGGAGAAAAAATGTGTAAAGATTGCGGCTGTTCCATAGGCCATACTCACGAATCGGGCACCCATTCGCACGCAGATATGACACACGAGCATGTCCACACCCACGCGGACGGTATGACTCATTCTCACGCTCATATCCACGCAGCGGGGATTGATCACGAGCACGACGCGCACGATCACATCCACGCAAATGTCGCTATCAGCGACGCCAAGACGATCGAGGTGATGAGTAAAATTTTAAGCGCCAACGACGAGGAGGCCGCTCACAACAGAGCCCATCTGGATGAGGATAAAATTTTATGTCTAAATTTGATGAGTAGCCCCGGTAGCGGCAAGACGACGCTACTTGAGGCCACTATCAAAAGCGGCAAATTTAAAATCGGCGTCATCGAGGGCGATCTAGAGACTAACCGCGACGCCGATCGCATCATAAAAGCGGGCGCGCAGGCGCATCAGATCAGCACCGGCGAGACCTGCCATCTGGACGCCTTTATGGTTCACGAGGGACTTCATCACATCGATACGAAAGGCTTGGATCTGGTTTTCATAGAAAACGTCGGAAACCTCGTCTGCCCTGCGGCATTTGACGTAGGCGCGCACCTGAACGTAGTGCTTCTAAGCGTGCCCGAGGGTAGCGATAAAATCGCGAAATATCCCGTGATATTTCGCCGCGCAGACTGCGTCGTAATCACTAAAACCGCGCTGCTACCGCATTTTGACTTCGATATGGATGAAGTGGTGCGCGAGGTACACAAATTCAATCCGAAAGCCGACGTCATCGCTCTTGATAGTAAAAGCGGCGAGGGCGTGGAAAAATGGCTGAAATTCCTACAATACAAGAAGGAATTTCGTTAATGTGCCTTTCAATCCCTTCAAAAATCATCTCAATCGATGAAAACAATTTCGCGACCGTGGAGACTCTGGGCGTGCGCCGCGGCGTGAGCTTGGATCTGCTCCCCGAGCCCGCGGCGGTCGGGGAGTACGTGCTGATCCACGTGGGCTTTGCGATGGAGAAGATCGATACGCAGCGAGCGAAGGAGAGTATCGAAATTTATGAGCAGATCGCAAAGCAGATGAGGGCGGAAGAGGGCTCCGTGTATGAAAGCATGGAGCCAAGAGCTGGCGCAGAGAATTAAAGCGGCTTGCAAACCCGTAAAATTTAAGGTAAATAATGGATCTAATCAAGGATTTTAGGGATAAGGAGCTGATTTTAGCGCTTAGCAAGCTGATAATTTCTAAAAGCAAAAAGCCGCTAAACATCATGGAGATTTGCGGCGGACACACGCACTCGATCATGAAATTCGGCCTTCCTAGCCTGGTCGGCAAAAATATCAAATTTATCCACGGCCCCGGCTGTCCGGTGTGCGTGATGCCGCGCAGTCGCATCGACGAGGCGATCAAGCTCGCCGCAATGCCGCAGAGTATTTTTTGCACTCTAGCAGACATGTTGCGCGTACCAGGCTCTCGCACGAGCTTACAGAAGCTGCGCAGCGAGGGGCACGACATCAGAGCGCTTTATAGTCCGCTTGATTGCATAAAAATCGCGCAGGAAAATCCGCAAAAAACGGTGATATTTTTTGCGATCGGCTTTGAGACTACGACGCCGATGAGCGCCGTGCTGATCGATAAAGCGCTAAGCCTGGGGCTAAAAAATCTCTTTTTTCACATCAACCACGTTACGGTGCCCGCTCCCGTGCGAGCGATCTTAGACGACGCGGACGTGCAGATAGACGCGTTTTTGGGGCCTAGCCACGTAAGTGTGATCACCGGCGCGAAGGTCTACGAGAGCATTGCGCACGATTACAAAAAACCGATCGCCGTAAGCGGATTTGAGCCGCTTGATATAATGGCGGGCGTGTTAAATTTGGTGGAGCAGCAAAACGCCGGCACCTATGAGGTTTTCAACGAATACGAGCGCGTCGTAAAAGAGGGCGGCAACCAAAAAGCGCAAAATTTAATAGATAAATATTTTGAAATTTGCGATTTTCCCTGGCGAGGGCTCGGCGAAATTCCAAAAAGCGGCATGAAGTTGCGCCCGCAGTACGCGGCGCTGGATGCCAGGGTGCAGTTTGACTGCAGCGTACAGAGCGCTCCCGAGAGCAAGGCCTGTATCTGCGGCGAAATTTTGCGCGGCAAAAAAAGCCCCTATGATTGCAAAGTTTTCGGCAAGCACTGCACGCCGCAAAACCCGATAGGATCGTGCATGGTCTCAAGCGAAGGGGCGTGCGCGGCGTACTATAAATACGGCGACGTCAAGAACGCGGGCTAAATTTTGCGCGCAGTATCCGGCCAGCAGAGCGTAAATTTTAAAAATAAGTCATGCTTTAAAATTTTAACCAAAGCGAAACGTCGGGCTAAAATTTAATTTGAAATTTTGCGCGGCGCCGTAGCGGCACGGCTCGTTCGACTGCGGAATACGGGCTTTAAATTTAAAACCGAATTTAAAACCAAATAAAAAGGAAAAATTTGAACGAAGCTATACTTTTAAGCCACGGCGGCGGCGGCGAGGAGATGAATAAGCTCATCAACGAGACGATCTTTGCGGCGTTTGATAATGAAATTTTGCGCGCGAACAACGACAGCGCGATACTAAATTTAGACGTCGGGGTGGATTTTGACCGCACGGCGCCGAGTTCTGCTTTGAATTCTGCGAGTTTCGGTGGCGAGCTAGCTTTCAGCACCGATAGTTTCGTCGTTACGCCGCTGTTTTTTAACGGCGGCGATATCGGCAAGATCGCCGTTTGCGGCACCGTAAACGACCTTGCGATGGTGGGCGCGAAGCCGCTGTTTTTAAGCTGCGCGCTCATCATCGAGGAGGGGCTTAGCCTAAGCGAGCTGCGACGCATCCTGGACTCGATGGCGAGCACTGCGCGAAGCTGCGGCGTTCATATCGTTTGCGGCGATACAAAGGTCGTGCCGCGCGGCAAATGCGATAAAATTTTCATCAACACAAGCGGTATCGGCCGTGTTTTGCGACCTGCGCGCGTGCAAAACATCAAAGCGGGCGCAAAAATCCTGCTTAGCGGCGACATCGGGCGGCACGGGGCGGTGATACTCGCGGCGCGCGACGAGATCGCGCTAAGTAGCGAGCTGCAAAGCGACTGCAAACCGCTTTGCGCTGCGGTCGAAAAGCTGATCTTACAAGGCGTGAAAATCCAGGCGATGCGAGATGCGACGCGCGGCGGGCTCAGCGCGGTTTTGAACGAATTCGCAAGCTCTAGCGGGCTTGAATTTTTGGTGCGCGAAGAGGATATTAAAATCAGCGACGAAGTAGTGGGCGTGTGCGAACTGCTGGGCTTTGAGCCGTACGAGCTTGCAAACGAAGGCACGTTCGTAGCGATCGTAGAAGATGATGTTGAGGCGGATAGGGCGCTTGAGATACTGCGCGAATTTGACGCAAACGCCGCAATCATCGGCGAGGTGCGCGAAGTAGGGCACAGCAGAAGCGAATTTGAGGGTGCTTTGACACCAAAGCTTAGCGCGCAGGGCGAATTTACTGGCGTAAGCGATATGGACGCGGCGTCAGAAAATAGGGCGGGACAATTTCAAACTTCGCATGCGGCAAAAGGACGAGTGATTTTGCAAAACGCCTACGGCTCGCAGCGATTTTTAGAGCTTCCGAAAGGCGAGCTGTTGCCGAGGATTTGTTAAATTTGCGTGCAAATTTATGCCTAAATTTCAGGCGTATTTTTAAATTTACAACAAAATTTCGCATAAAATACGGCGCGGCCGTAAAATTTAGAGGTAAAAATGCATGAACTATCGATCGTAGCGGATCTTGTAGCGCTATGTGAAAAGGCGCTAAACGCCGAAATAGCAAAGAAAAAAGGCGCGGTCGAGCAGGGCGACAAAAATCGTTGCGACATCGCCAATACCGCCAATCAAAATACGGATGACATGGGCACCGAGAATACCGAAAATACGGGCGTTGTGGATACGAACTCGAACGGCAAAAACGGTGATTTTTATAAAAATTTAGGTGCGAATCCACAGGCGTCTTACGATACATTTGGTTCTAAAAGTCCGCAGATAAGGGAACTGCACGTAAAAATAGGGCGACTAAGCGGCGTGGAAGCGCATTATCTGCAAAACTGCTATGAAGTCTTTCGTGCAGGCACCGTATGCGAAAATGCGGATCTCATCATCCACACCCAAGAAATCGTCGTAAAATGCAAAAACTGCGGTTTTAGCGGAGATTTGACGCAGAACGACTTTTCTTGTCCGCGTTGCAACAGCTCTGAAATCAGCGTAATCGACGGCGAGGATATGTATCTAATGCGCCTGGTTATTGAATAAAAGAGGGCGTTTTTAGGCGAAAACTTCCTATATTTCGAATTTAAACTCCCTGCATAAGCAAAACTTCAAAAACTTCATTTCTGCCCAATTCAGATATTTATCTATTTTAATTCTTGCAGAAAGCACATTGTCTTGCTGATTTCATTTGAAGTCACATAAATTATCAAATATAGATTTATGTAAAAATTCTTCTAATAAAAACCATTAATAAAAACGTCGAATGCGTTAAAAATACATGAAATTATTCATATAATTATACGTTAATTTCGTATTGAATTTTTACTTGAAAATTATAGTTTTCAATATAGAATATCTAGAAATATAGCGCTTTTGCTCCAAAAAATTGAAAAATGATGAACTACTGATATATATTTTCATATTAATAATTTCTATGTAGTAAACGATTTATAAAAATGGATTTTTTGATTTTATTAATTTTGCATCATTTCCATAAATTTTATGAACGTATTTATTTAAATTATAATAAGCTTATTGTATCGCCCTATTTTGTATCTAAATTTGCAACATTAAATTCAATACAAATCATACTTATATTTTGCATTAATTTAATATTGTAATAGTATTGATTATCTCATCTGATATAATAACGCGAAGATTTTATCAGATTTTAGGAGTTAAATTTTGAAAGTTTTTACTCTCTCTGAAGCTGCAGCCACCCTACTTTTATTGAGTGCTGCAAATCCAGCCATAGCCGACGAGCAAACTAAGTAAAGCGTAAATCTCGGCGAAATAGAAGTTACCGCAAACAAAATAAGTGAAAATTTAAAGGATGTGCCACAAAGTATCAGCGTCGTAAGCGATACTGAGTTACAAGAGCGCGATGTCAAAAACGTCGAGGAGCTGGTCAAAACTATGCCAAACATTACCGGTGTGGGCGGAATGTACGAGGGCATCAGTACACGAGGACTCAATCCTTCGATATATACGAGTTCCAACCCCGTCACGGTCTATGTCAGCGGCGTAGCGCAAAGCAACAAAGACGCAGCCTATATCCCCGTTACAAATATCGATCACGTCGAGGTTTTGCGAGGTCCTAGCAGTGCGATCTACGGCAAAGACTCAATCGGCGGCATCATTAATATCGTTTTAAAAGAGCCGACTAACGAGTGGAGCGGCAGCGTGGGCGCCGAATACGGCTCACACAAATACATGCTAGGTCTTTTTGAAACCAGCGGCGCTCTGATTGATGATAAACTATTTTTAGGCTTAAACGGCTCGGCATCCAAAGAGGACGGCTGGATCATCAACGATCTAAACGGCGATAAAGCCAACGACAAGAAAAATTACAATTTCGGACTAAATTTAAAGATAGTGCCGACCGATCGCTTTACAATTAAAATTTATGGCGATCTTTTTCACCGCCAGGATGACTCGCTCGATGAGCTTTTTATCCCAAAATCGAGGTTTGGCAATATCTCAAAAAGCGAAGCCAAGCATATAAACTTAGAAACTCCCGCCCGCGTAAAGCAAACCTCTAGCTCGGGAGCGTTAGATCTAAAATATGAATTTGACAAATTTGACGCGACCTCGGCTACGACCTTTCGTAGAGCCAAAAAAGACGGGCTTTACGAAGAGGATTTCGGTAGTAAAATAACCTATCTCGACCCCGATCACTACGGGCTAATTACATTTTTAAATTCTAAAAATGATACCTTCTCCGAGGAGCTTAGATTTAGTAGCGTAGGCGAGCAAAGCTTCAAATGGGTCGGCGGGCTTTATTACGAAAACGAAAAGCAAGTCTTCGGTCCGATCGGCGATCAATACGGCGACGGCGGCGGTAGGACAATAGTCGAGGATTGGCCTTCAATCAATCGCGCGCAGACGGCATCGGTATTTGGTCAGATCATCTATCCTATCACGAGCAAATTTGATGCTACGCTTGGCGGCAGATATCAGCAGATCAGAAAGCACACAAAGGTCGATTATTTTTCATACGAGCTAGGACACAATCCCGGTGCGCCCGCGTTTTCTATGGATGAGAAAGCGACATTTAGGACGTTTTTGCCAAAAATCACACTTGGATACGATATCACCGACGAGCTAAATATTTATGCGATGTATTCGAAGGGCTATCTAGCCGGCGGCTTTAATTTTTACACCACCGGCGGCAGCAGAGAGGATAATAAATTTGATGCACAGACGAGCGATGACTACGAGATCGGCGTAAAGGGTTCGTATGAGAGCTTTAGATTTTCTACCGCGCTATTTTATATGGACATCAAGGGCACTCATATATTTTACACCGACCCCAATAACCCCAACATCTACTCGACCGCAAACGCTGATAAGTCAAAATCTATGGGCGTGGAATTTGAAGGCGTCGCAAAAGCGAGCAAGGAGCTTGATATAAATTTAGCCGCGAGTCTGCTAAAGACCAAATACGGAGATTACATCAACAAAGACGGCACGAATAATAAAGGTAATAAAATCGAGAAAAACCCCGAGTATAAGCTCTCTTTGGGCGCGTCATACTACGCTCCGATGGGAATTTATACAAGACTGGACGGAAATATGATAGGCAAGACCTACTTCGATGCTCAAAATAAGCTAGCTCAAAAGAGCTATTTTACGGCGGATGCAAAAGTAGGCTACCTAAAAGATGGCTTTGACGTGTATTTTTACGTCAAAAATTTGACCGACAAAGAGTATTTCTCGCACATACGCGACAGAGCGAGTAATGTCTTGATCACCTATGGCAAAGGCAGAACGCTCGGCGTCGGCGTAAGATATAGTTTTTAAATTTAGTAAATTTTATTAAAAGAAAGGATGAAAAATGAGGAAAAGTTTAGCTGCATTGGTAGTTTTAGGTGCATTTAGCGTAGCTGGCGCGCATGATTTTTGGCTTGCGGGCCAAAATGACGACAAACTGAGGGTTCAGATCGGATTTGGAGATGGATTTGCCACGTGCGAGCCGATTGATAAGCAGAGGGAGAATAATTTTGAAATCCCCGTAGTCATAGATAAAAACGGCAAAAAAATCGAGCTAAAGCGCACGAGCGAGAACTATAAATTTGAAGGCGAAAAGCAGCCGGAAGGCGTCTATATTATTACCGGGCAATATAAACCGACCTTTTGGACCGAGGATAAAAGCGGCAAATGGCATATGGGCGGCACGAAAGATACGATCAAAGACGCTAAATTTTGCCGTCGCGCCACTATGCTCGCAAAGGGCGTAATCAACACACAAGCAGGCGATCTCATAACTAAGCCTGTGGGCGAGCGACTAGAGCTCGTACCTTTAGAAAATCCGGTAAATTTCAAAGCTAATAAGCCGTTTAAAATTAAAGTGCTATTTGAAGGCAAACCGCTTGCAAATGCCGCAGTTGAGGGTGCGCCGGATGGGTTTTTGGAAGATATGAGCGCATTTTATGGTATGACCGACGATAAGGGCGAAATCGAGGTAATGGCGCTAAAGCCGGGTCCTTGGATACTAAAAGCAAGAAATAAGCTCGCATTTTCGGATCCAAAGAAATGCGACGAAGAGACGATCATCGCGTCTTTTGCTTTTGAGGTAAAATAGTTTAAATTTGCTCTAAATTTTACTCCGGCTTTTAAATTTAAAAGCCGGAGTACGCTATGTAAGGACTTTCGCGAACTTTGTAGTTGCCGCGCGTAGACTGCGCTTTTAACTCGTCACGATTTGCGCATTGTACTACGACAATCTTTCCTGGCAAAATTTCAGTTTTAGATTGAATACTCACTTTTTCATAAATGAACACTTATTTTAAAATTCAGCTTCTAGTGCCCATTTGCCTGAAACAATCCTCGTTCAAAGCCAAAAGATTAAATTTAATTCAAAATTCGCTCTATTCAAAATTCCACTTGTGCTCTACTCTTTTTACGTCGCCGATAAAAATTCCTTTGACGATACTCTCGTAAGCTTTGAGGGATGGCTGCTTTCAGATGACTTTCGTACCTTTTACAATCTCATCACGATTCTATTTGTGTGTATATCCATCTGGATTTTTTTTTGCGCGTTTAACGTTTAAAAATGTAAAAACGATTTTAGAGCGTTTGCTCGCGCATTTAAAACTCCTAGAAGCCCTCTCGTTCAAAAGCTGCTAAAAATTTGAAACTAACGCCGATTCTTTAATTTAACAAGGATGTTCGTTTCTAAGTCTAAATTTCAAATTTGCAGTATAGCCTCTAATGTTTTTGATATGCAGCAATCTATTTCTACAACTGTTTTCACCCACTGGATACTGTGCGAATAATTAATTAAAATTCCATATTGTCTATGATCTCTTTCAGCGCCATGGTGCTCATGTGCGTATCGTCGGAAAAATATACGTCCTTTACGCCACTTTTTATTAGCCTGTTTAAAATTTCTTTAGTGTCTACAAATACATATCGCTTGCTCTCTCCTCGAAGCAGTTCAAAAAAGCGGCTCTTCCCATATTTCTTATCCAAAATATGATCGTAATACAGATCGTATTTATCTACCATCGGCATAAAATATAGTTTTATGTCGGACTCATTTAAGAGCTTCTGTATTTCATTTAAATTTCTATTTAGCGCTGCGATATTTTCGGCATTTGATTTATCTAGCCCATATAGATCTTCATAATAAAACAATAACCCGCTTTGATCTTTGGAGGTAAAAAAATCTCCATCCAGCTTAAGATAATACACTTTTGATAAAAAGGCATGATCGTTGAACCTGTAAGCTATGCGATATAAAACGCTATTGTAGTTTAATGTATTTATAAAAAATGGCTTTGGGGTTTGTAGATACGATGGAGCACGTTTTTGAGCTATTAAATTTGATCTTTCATTTTTAAATTTATCCAAATCGAATGCAAATCTATCCACCGCTCGTCTTTCGATAGATTCCAGTATGATATATTTTGGCTTTAATTTTTCTAATAGATCGGAATTTATGAGCGAAAATAGCGTCTTGTAATAGTTTTCGTTTATTAGTGGAATATTTAAAACTGTAAGGTTCTTATCGCTTTGGATATAGTCCTGATAATACGGGTTTAGTCCACCCCCGCCGCCGTTAGAAAAGCTATCGCCTATGGTTATTACATCCACCTGCCTCATTTGAAAATCCGAATCCAAAATATAATGAGTTCTAGGTAGGGTCACTGCCGTTTTTCTAGGGGAATATGAGTTTATCTTATACGATAATCTGCCAAGGTCGCCTATCATCATGCCGTCGTTTCTATCGAAAACCTCTTTTGTTATCAATAGCCATACGAATATATGATATATAACAAAGCAAATCAATACAAAAAAACAAATTTTTAGTTTAGTTTTATAATAATAATTCAAGATAGCATCTCCTAAAAATTAAAATATAAAAATTCAGAAACGGTATTTAGGTTTGACAAGGCAGCTAGAAATAAAGACATAACTATTACTATATAAAATTTTTTTATATTATTAGAATAAATAAGTTGCATAGAATTTTTACAATATAATATTAGTATAAATCCTACAATTAACCAAAAAATTGTATCTTTTCCTCCAGCTATATGTATTAAATATCCACCAAATTCAATTGAATTTATGTTTTGTAAGAATTCAAATCTATGTCTAAAAGATTCTGGTAGTACAATGCCATCAAAACCAAACATACCTTTTATTACTTTAATGGCATCATCCCAGTGTTTTGCTCTAAAAAACACCCAGGTAATATTTACGAAGTTAAAGGTTATAAACCAAGCTAGAACTTTATTCATTCTAAAGCCTAAATTATGCCAAAATCTATGAATCATGAGTGCTAATCCGTGTAAAAACCCCCAAAATATAAAAGTCCAGCCTGCCCCATGCCAAATGCCGCCTATTATAAAGGTGAGCATTAAATTTAAATATGTCCTCGCCTTGCCCTTGCGGTTACCTCCCAGCGGTATATAAACATAGTCTCGTAAAAATCTACTTAACGTAATATGCCATCTGCGCCAGAAGTCTTGTATGTCGCTAGCCTTATACGGCGAATTAAAATTTATCGGAAGTTTGATATTAAAAAGAAGTGCTGCTCCTATTGCCATATCGCAATACCCGCTAAAATCGAAATAAAGCTGAAAGGTATATGAGAGACTAGTTGCCCATGCTTCAATAAACGGCAATATCTCGGCTCTATCAAAACCATTAGTGGCCCAAACTGCAAATGAGTCTGCGATTATAACTTTCTTAAATAACCCCAAAGAAAATATAAAAAGTCCAAGAGCAATATTTTTATAATTTAGTATTTTATTTTTGAGATTGTCAAACTGTGGCATAATCTCTTTATGATGAACGATTGGACCCGCTATGAGCTGTGGAAAAAATGTAACAAAGAGGCAATAATTTAAAAAATTATATTCTTTAGTACCTCCTCCGTTATACGAATCTACAAGATATGCGATTTGTTGAAATGTAAAAAATGAAATTGCAAGTGGAAGGAGCAAATTTAAATTGTGGATATGTAGATTGAAGATAAAATTAAAATTATCAATTAAAAAGTCCGAAGATTTAAAATATCCAAGTAACGCTAAATTTACAGCTATTGCGACGATCAAGAGCGCCTTTTTTGAAATTCTTGCGCTGTTTTTATTTAGTTCTACTCCAAAGCAATAATTAAATATCATTGAAGTCAAAATTATAGGTAGATATGCAATATTCCACCAACCATAAAAAAATAATGATGAAGCGACTAAAAATCCCTTTGACAACTCACCCAGCCGCTTTTTATTTAGAAAAAAATATATAAAAAATGTTATAGGCAAAAATACGAATATAAACTCATACGAATTAAATAACATTTACCTCTCCTATTAAAATAATTTTCCTAGTAAAAAATTCTACTTTGTTGGCAGAATTTTACTTGAATTATACTTAAAATTTGGACATAAGCTTTAAGTGTATTAGTCTTGCTTAACTTAATACTTATTCTAGCATTCAATCTATCGGCTTATCAGCGCCAGAAATTTCACTGCACCCTACTTTTTTTCATCTTCCAAAATGTCGCTTCGCACTCCGATATTATCGGCAGTAGATATTTTTTAGCTCATTTAGCGCCTTACCCAAAAATGCCACTCGTCGATGATTATATCCACATTTGTAGCATTTTTTTAAACATATTGCAAAAAAATCCTCGAGCGCGTAAGCGAATGAAATGTCTATAAAAGTCGCCTGACCGAAATCGATTGTGAGCTTTTTCCGGCATACCCGGAGACGTAGATCATCTACAATACGCGCGCTATCAGTAAAAAATATCGGTCCGATAATCTCGACAAATTTCGCATCGTCGAGATATAGAGTTTGATAGCAAATTTCTTTTTACCCTTGCATGAATCGGCGTAATAAATTATCTGCGCAAGCACCACGCCTACTGCTACGGCAAAGATAAGCTCCACAAACACAGTTAGCAAAAACACGGCATCATTATTAACACGTTTTTTCGGCACATGTGTTAAACCGCGTAGTATGCGGTAACCGCAGATTGGGATTAAAACTACTAGCACAAAAATAGCGTAGACACAAGTCTTGAGAGCTTTTTAGGAAATAATATATAAGATCACTAGCGTTTGCGCTAAGAGTATAAGCGTAGCTAGATTTTAGATGCGCACGCTCTTAGGGATAGCGACGATCGCATCCGTGATTTTTCCCAAGCCCTTTTGCCATAAACATCGGATTTATCTGAAGCAAAATTATGATGATATCCACGCCATTCATAAAGCCCTAAATGATAGAGTACGGGATATATTTGATAAAATTTACCTAAGCGCAAATTCTAAAATGGCAAATACCACCATCACAGAGCCGATCCCCACTCCCCAGCATCACCCGCAAATCTCACAACCGCGGCGGCACTTACCGACCGTCATAGGTCTAGCAGGTCTCGAGATTTACATTTTTGTACCACCGAAAGCTGCCGTAAAAACCCTAGCACAATCACTTACAGATATCCGAGATACCAGCATTAGCTCCCCCAGCTCGCTGGGGATAGAGTTTGCTATCGCCAGCGCTAGCGTGATAATGCCTGCAGTCAGTCCATCTGCGATGTTGCCTTTTATATTCAAAACGCTCTCCATAATTTAAATAAAATACAATTATAGAATAATTTACCTAAATTTCGGCTTTGTGGATCTCACGCCTTTGGAGGTAAAATTTGCCGAAATTTTTTATCACAGGTCTTTTGGGAAACAGAATTTTACGATCTCACGGCGCAAATTTTAAAATTTGGTAACGCGGGGTTTATAAAATTTATCTAAATTTCAAACCCCGCAAGTATAATCCGCCATAAATTTCAAAAATCCAAAGGCAAAAAATGAAGCGTGATACTTTAAACTCCATAAAATTTCGCGGCATAACCTCTAGCGTTTTATCGATCTGCTGTTACCTGATCATTTGGGCTTGTTGCGAGTTTTGGCATGACGTTGAAATAAGCAAATTTTTAGGCGTTGCCGCCGTAATTGTTGCCATAATTTTCACCTCGATGATTTTTAAACTCTCGGCAACCAAAATGATTTCGGATATCTCCGATAGTAAGGTCTTTAGAGCGTATTTAATTACACCTTTATTGCTCGAGTGCTTTGGACTATCATGGTTATCGCATTTTTATTGTGTGCTATAAATATCACGAGCTCGGAAACTCTCAATTACTTCTTTCATAGCCACAGAGAATCTTTTGTAGATACATTCTATTCTGTTATTAGAACAAACTCAAAATATAGGGTTTAGCTATCAAAACGAAGCAACGCTAATTGCCATATGGAGCAATATCTTTCTTGTTGTAATTCCAGCACTTAAAACTATTAATTACGTAGTGTTGATACTAGTGTATTATAAACTAGGCAAAGCTGCTACAAATAAGATTTTTTACTTCTGTGGAGGATTATATTTTATGTATTGGATACTTCTAAATATTATGAATGTATTCGTTAATCTTCCGAAAATAAGCAATGTAACAGCGGTATGTATCATACTTATAGCGATTTTTTTATCTGAAATTTTAGAAATTATCGCTTGGATTAGGGTTAAAGGAATTTCAGGCGCGGAGCTTTGGAATAAAACCTTATGGACGACGCCTACAAAATAAATCAAAAAACCAATCGGTTTCGCTGGGCACCTGGCAGTATCCGGTCAGCCTAGAGGAGACGGGTAAAAATTTTTACTAGCAAAATTCTGCGTAAAATCGCAAAATTCCGCCTTGCAAAAATATTTGAAATCCCCCACGACAAAATCAAATTTATATAAAAATTTATCTGAATTTTATACCGATCAGCTATAATTCCGCTATTCTAATCCCGCATATTTTGCGGAATTTTCAAGGAGAAAAAATGCTTAAAATTCACTCAATCCTTCTTGGTGCAGCGCTTTGCGCTAGCCTGGCTTTTGCAGATCGCACGATTACCGATCAGCTCGGTCGCAAGGTCACAATCCCGGATCAAGTAAATCGCATCGTCGTGCTACACCACGAAGCGCTCAATGTCTTAAACGAAATCAACGCCCAAGATAAGGTAGTAGGCATCCTAAAAAGCTGGGAGCAGCGCCTAGGCAAAGAGTATAATCGTTTGGCGCCGAGTTTTAAAAACCTACCTAATCCGGGCGATATCAAAGATGTCAATTACGAAGCTCTGCTTAGTCTAAAGCCTGATGCGGTCGTAGTGGTCAACTACTTCCCTAAAGAATATATCGCTAAAATGGAGGAGTTAAAAATCCCGGTCGTAGGCATTTCGTTTTTTAGCTCTGCACAAGAGGAAAAAGCTAAGCTAAATCCGACCTTTAAAGATGAGCGCGATAGCTTTGCTGCTTACGATGAGGGCTTTTACGAGGGGGTTAAAATTCTAGGCGAACTAAGCAATCACGAAAAGGATGCCGCTGAACTAATAGATTTCGTTAAAAAATCGCAAGCTGATTTGAATGCCAAATTTAGCAATTTTATCGTAGATAAAAGACCTAGAGTTTATATGGCAAATCCCGATCTTACGACCTACGGTAGCGGTAAATATACTGGCGTAATGTTAGCAAGAGCGGGTGCGACAAACGTCGCCGCTGCGGATATAAAGGGCTACAAGCAGGTTTCTCCGGAGCAAATTTTAGCATGGAATCCGCAGATTATTTTAGTGCAAAACCGCTATCCTCAAGTACCTGCCGAGCTTAAGGCAAACCCTGCGCTAAAAGGTCTTAGCGCCGTGAAAGAGGATAGAATTTATCTAATGCCCGAATTCGTTAAAGCATGGGGTCATCCGACTGCCGAAGCAATGGCGCTTGGTGAGGAATGGCTTGCGATGAAACTTTATCCGCAAAATTTTAAGGACGCAAACTTTGATAAAAAAGTAGAGGAATTCTACGAGAAATTTTACCGCGTCAAATATCAAAAATAATGCTGAACCTAATCCTGCTTCTTTTTTGGGTAGTGCTGGCGCTAATCTCGCTCGCTAGTGGGCAGTTTCATATACCGTTAGAAGAAATTTTTAAAATTCTCTTTAGCGGAGGCGGCGATGAAGCCGCCAAAAGTGTGATGCTGGATGTTAGAATTCCGCGCATTCTACTCTCTAGCCTTTGCGGTGGAGCGCTTGCTATCGCGGGTTTGAGCTTGCAGGCAGTATTTAAAAACCCGCTCGTTGGCCCGCACATCGTAGGCGTTAGCACTGCAGCGGCATTCGGCGGCGCGCTTTGTATCTTGCTAGGATTGAGCGGTTTATGGCTTGCGGGTTTTGCATTTTGCTTCGGGCTTGCGGCGCTATTTTTGCTCTATCTTTTGGCAAAATTCGTAGCACGCGCCGATATTTTCTCACTCATTTTAGCAGGTATAGTCATTAACGGCGTATTTGCCGCACTTACGAGCTTGGTGCAGTATCTAGCAGACGATGAGGAAGTGTTGCCTAATATCGTTTTTTGGCTACTAGGAAGCTTCGTAAGCGCAGGATACGATAAGGTAATTTTGATGTGCGCGATCGCCCTGCCCGCTTCTGCAGTCTTAATCGCGCTGAGATGGCGGTTTAATCTACTCAGCCTAAATGATGATGATTTGCGCGTGCTAGGCGTGGATGTTAAATTTCTACGCTGCACGATCCTAGCGCTTTGCACCGCTCTGATCGCCGTACAAGTTAGCGTCAGCGGAAATATCGGCTGGGTAGGTCTTGTAGTGCCGCACGCCACCAGGCTCATCGCGGGCAGCGACCACGTGAAGCTAATGCCTGCCTGCTTCATCGCAGGAGCGATCTTTATGCTGGCAATCGACGATCTATCTCGCTCGCTAAGTAGCGCCGAAATTCCTTTAGGAATTCTATCCGCTCTCATCGGAAGCCCGATCTTTGCCCTACTTCTAAAAAGGAGCGCCAAAAATGCAAAATCTAATTGAGGTAAAAAACGCTGGCTTTTACTACGAGGCGGAAAAATTCTGCTTTCGCAACTTAAGCTTCGAGCTTGCCAGCTCTCAAACATTAGCGATTTTGGGCTTAAACGGGCAAGGCAAAAGTACGCTAATGTCGTGTATGATGGGGATTTTACAGCCTAAAGAAGGCGAGATCGTGCGCAAGGCAAAATTTGCTTTCTTGCCGCAGAGCTTTAACGTCGCGTTTGATTACAGCGTGCTTGACATCGTACTGATGGGGCGGGTACGCGAGATCTCGCTCTTTTCAAAACCGGGCAAAAAGGATATTCAAATCTGCCTTGACGCTCTGGATACGCTAGGCGTCGCCCATCTGCAAAAGCGCAGCTTTAACGCCCTTAGCGGCGGGCAGAGGCAGCTCGTGCTCTTTGCTAGAGCTCTAGCTAGCGGCAGCGACGTGCTGTTTTTGGACGAGCCTGCCAGCGCACTTGATATCAAAAACCAAGACCGCGTGCTAAGCCTCATCGCGAATCTGCGCTCAAATAGCGATGCGAGCATAGTTTTTACCACCCACCAGCCTAACCACGCCCTAGCTGTCGCCGATCGCACACTGATCTTGCGAAATGATCTTAGCTACAACTACGGCGCAAGCAACGAAATTTTAACCGAAGCCGCGCTTAGCTCGCTCTACGGCGTACAGATCAAAACGGCGGAATTTGACATAGAGGGCGAGCAAATACCCAGCATCACGCAAATTTTCAGCGCGCAGGTGAAGTAGTGGCGCGACAAATCAACTCATCAATCGGCGCGAAATTTTAAATCGCGAGATTTTATCTTGAGCGAAATTTAAATCGCAGAATTTTGTTTTGAAATGCCGTCTTGAAATTCTGATTAAAATTTTATATCGAGGTTTTGCCATAGAATTCCAGTCTAAATTCCATAGTGAAATTTTGCCGCGGGGAATTCCGATCAGAAATCTCATAGTGGAATTTTCTGTGGCTTGCCAGTTTTCTAAGCGTGCAACGAAAGCATGCTATCGCTTGAGATTTGAAATTTCACAGTGGAATTCTACCCCGCAAATCCATAATCAAAATTCCGTTTTAAATCCCGCGGCGAAATTTTATTCTCGCTCTGGTAGAATTCCTGAAATTCCGAAATTCCGCAGTCCGAAGCTTGCCGCGATGAAATTTAAAAATTTTAAATTTAGCTATTTAATTCCTGCTTTACATCGATTTATGTATACTTCGGGATAAATTTTAAAAAGGCTTATTATGCAAGATCTCGTATCTCAGGCAAGAAAAGAGGGGATGATCAGCACCGGCATCGATCTGTTTTTAGTGGCAGCGCCTGCGACTTTAGTTGCGCTAGATATTGCTACTGGCGGCATGCTAGGGCTTAGCACCAACAAGACGGCTACCTATATCATTGGCGGAATTATTTTTGCTATTTTTTGTGTTTCGGTATTTTTCAGGCTAAGAGCGCTCCGCAAAATTTCAATGTTTAGCGGCATAAAAGCGGCAGCGCTTTACCGCAACTGCGTAATTGTCTGCATCTGTGTCATTACCATAACAAGCATCTTTTTATCGATTCCTTTATCGATCTCACACAAGCATTTGGCAATGATATTGTGCATTTTGATAGCGTTTGCGGGCGCAATCTACATGATCGTAGCGTGGTTTTGCATAAATTTTGCTCTAGCGCGCGTAAGCGGCGTGAGAATCTTTGAGACATATGTGTGGCTCTGCGTCATCCTTTTTCCATTAAATGCACTATACCATTTGATATTACCCATAGTCCTCATAATAACCGGCATCGTGCATCTGCTAGCCTGGAGCAAGATAGAAAAGATAAGCGTAAACGTTTAAAATTTCGCAAATATCTTGTCGCGATAGAATTCCGATCTTGTCGGTTTAATTTATATTTTATGCTTGTTTATATATACTTCGGGTCAAATTTTTAAAAAGGGTTTATATATGCAATTCATTGTATCTCAGGCAAGAAAAGAGGGGATGATCAGCACCGGCATCGATCTGTTTTTGGCGGCGCTACCCGCGGTTTTTATCGTAGTAGGCTATGTCTCTTTCAGCGAGCCATGGCGCCTTGACGACGAGACGATAAATTATATCGCTAGCGGAATTTTGATTGCTTTTATTTGTGTTTCAGTATTTTTCAGATTGCAGGCACTCCGAAAAATTTCAGCGCTTAGCGGCATAAAAGCAGCGACACTTTATCGCAACTGCATAATAATCTGCGTCTGCTTTTTTGCGCTAGCGCTCGTGCTCAATTACCTTTATCCGAGAGAGCCTGACGCAGACGGCGGGCAGAGTGATAATCCATTTGCGGCGATATTTGGACTAGCGCTTTTCGCAGGCGTTATTTACATAATCGTCGTATGGTTTCGCATAAATTTCTCTTTGGCGCGCGTAAGCGGCGTAAGTACCTTTCGGACTTATGTGTGGCTTTGTGTGGGACTTTTTGTGCTAAATATACTATGCAATGCAGCGATTATTGCTATAGCTATTTCCTCCGAGCCGCGGACCGAGCAGGTCTCGGCTTTAGCTATTGCTGTCGTAATGCTTAAACTGCTCCTGCCGTTTGCCGCTCTCATAATAACCGGCATCGTGCACCTACTAGCCTGGAGCAAGATAGAAAGGATAAGCACAGAGGTTTAAATTTTATAAACCTCTTGTCACGATAAAATTTCGCTCTTTTCGGTTTGATTAGCGTTTTACACTTCGGGATAAATTTCAAAAAGGCTTATGTATGCAAGACACCATATCTCAGGTAAGAAAAGAAGGGATGATCAGCACAGGCATTGATCTATTTTTAGCGGCGTTACCGGTGGTTTTGATGGCGATAGACTTTGTTTTTGAGGGCATACCGGGGTATCCATATAATATCGTGATCATAGGTGGAATTTTTATCTCTCTTATCTGTTTCTCGGTGATTTATAGGCTAAGAGCGCTCCGCAAAATTTCAAAGCTTAGCGGCATAAAAGCGGCGGCGCTTTACCGCAACTGCGTAATTGTTTTCATCTGCCTCGCGGTGTTTTCATTATTTCATCCGATAAGTTCTTGTAGAGAAGAGATGATTAGAGAGACAATAGGAGAGACGATATCGAATTTGGCGGTACCCGCAGCCGCAATCTACATAATCGTAGCGTGGCTTCGCATAAATTTTTCGCTTGCGCGCGTAAGCGGCGTGATGACCTTTCGGATCTACGTGTGGCTCTGCATCTTCTTTTTCGCGCTAAATTGGCTATGCGGCGCAGGGCCCTTCGGTTTGGCTACTTCCAAGCCGTAAATTGGCGATTCCGATGCGGTTTTAATTATCGCGTCATTGAAGGAATTTTTGCCGTTTGTCGCTCTTGTGATAACTAGCATCGTGCACCTACTAGCCTGGAGCAAGATAGAAAAGCTCGCCTAAGCAGGAGCGCTTTCGTTTTGCAGCGACCATGCCTTTTGCAAGTCTAAATCGCAGCAACGTCCAAAAGCCGCGCCATCCGGCACAGTATCGCCGCACGCAGCAAAGCCACAAGATAGCGCGTAAATTTAGAAAATTAAAAGGATAAAAATGAAAAAAATTTCAAAGCAAGATCTGCTTCGCAAGGCGAAATTCCGCGGAGTTTTAGGCGCCGTGATTTTGCTAGGCATCGGCGTAAGCGGCACGGTGGGCGTAAGCGACATAGACGAGGACGCAGTCGCGATTTTTAGAGTTTTAGCGCTACTAGCGACGCTAGCGATATTTTACGACTGCTTCGTTTGCCTAGAAAAGGCGCTAGGCGTGCGCTTCGTTAAGACCTATAGGCTGATAGAAAGTATCCCAATCGTCGCGATTTTGTGCTACTGCGCCATGATAGTAGCGCTAAAAGAGGGCGCGATGCTAGGTCTGCTCTACACCCTGCTCTACGTCCTTTCGACGTGCGCAGCGGTGATAATCTGGGGCGTATTAAACTGCCGCCTAGCCACACTTAGCGGCGTGGATTTATTTAAAATCTACGGCATAGTGGTGTCCGTGGCGTGGCCCTGCGAAGCGGTATTGGGCGCGCTAGCTAAAATAGGCGTAATCCTCGCGCTGCCGTATCTAATCGCAGCGTCGCTGGTAACAGCGTTTTCGGGGATTTTGCTAATCATAGCGTGGATAAAATTCAACCCCGCAAGGTTATGCGGCGCGGAAAATTCTAGCGAGCTTGACGGCGCCAAGCTAGGCGCGGACGGCGAAAAACTGAGCATTTACAGCAAACTCGCCACTTTTAAGAAATCGGACGCGGACGATGCGAAAAAGCCCGCTTCCAAGGCGAGCGCAGATACCGCAAAAATGCCTGCTTTAGCAGTGAGCGCAGATGATACGACCGCCGCAAGACGCCCGGGCAACCCCGGATTTAAATTCTAACTCTATTCGCAAGATGGAATTTCGCAAAATTTTTAAAATTTAAGGCGCGAAATTTTATCGCGACGCGCGACGCATCGGGCGGAAACACGGGATTTTGATTTAATTTTATCCGCTACGAACGCGCAAAATTTAGGGCAAAATTCCAAGCCTAAATTCCGCGATCAATTTAAAATTTTAAGCAGAGGTTCAATCCAAAAATTCCGACGAAGCAAAATCCAAGCCAAAATTCCAGCTGAAATTCTAAAATTCCGATCTAAATCCCTAGTCCAGCTTATTTCTAAAAAGCGACGCCGCAAAGCTCAACGTGCCAAGCCCGATCAGCAGCAGCGGCACGATGAGATGCCACAGCTCGCCTAGGCTCGCACCCTCCAGATAGATCCGCCACATGCAGTTGTTGGCATAATACATCGGATCTAGGTGCGCGATGTAGTAAAACCACCGCGGCATCGCGTCCGCAGGCGTTATCAGCCCGCTTATCATAATGCACGGCAGCAGGAACAAAAACGAGCTCACAACCGATTGTAGCGAGGTTTTGCAGACGGTCGAGATCACGAGGCCGATGCCTACGTTGCAGGCGCTAAAGATCGCGATGATCGCAAAAAGATACGCAAAGCGCCCGCGGAACGGAATTTCAAAGTAAAATACGCAGATCAAAAACAGCGCGAGCCCCTGCGCGATCGCGATCAGCACGGGCGGCACGGCTTTGCCGATCAGCATCTCAAGCGGGTTCGCGGGCGTCATCAGCATCATATCAAAGCTTCCCTCCTCGCGCTCGCGGGAGACGCTAAACGCCGATAGCATCAGCACCTGAATCATCGAAAGCCCCAAAATCATCCCCGTCATGATCGTATAGCGCGTGATCGTGTTTTCGTTAAAAACATAGCGCGGATTTATGCTGATTAAATTGACAAAATGCTGCGCGTTGTATTCCCCCGCTATGGCCTGCACGAAGCCGATGACGGTGTTTGCCAAGGTCGTATTGCGCGAATCCGCGATGATCAAAAGCTCGTGCGTATCCTTAAAATCGCCGCCGAAATAGATCCCGATGATCGCCTCGCCCTCGCTTACCGCACGGCGCAGGCAGGTTAGGTCTTTGCAGCCAAGTTCGGTCTTAAACATCGGCGTAGCGGCGATCTGCTGTACCAGCGCGGTGGACATCGCATCGCGGGCATCGTCCAAAATCGCGTAGCGCACCTGCTCGGGGGTGAAATTCGCGCCGTAGCCGAATATGATCGCCTGCACCAGCACCGGCACGATCAGCACCATGCGCGTGCCCTTGTCGCGAAACATCGCCAAAAATTCCTTTTTTATCAGCGCGCGAATTCGAAGCAGGGATTTTCGCAGAGCGTTCATCGCGCACCCTTTTTAAATTTAGCGGTACCTTTAAATTTAACGCCATTTTCAAATTTAGCGGCGCGGGCGGGCGGATTGAAATTTGAGATAAAATTTAAAAACGGATTGGACGCAGGTTTAAATTTATGCGGCGCGAGCGTAAATTTTAAAATTTCAAACCGATTACTCAGCTCGGGCGTAAATTTTAAAATTCTAAATCCATTACGCGGCGGTTCGGGCGAAAATTTTAAAAGCACAAGTTTAAATTTACGCGGCGGCAAGGAGATGAAATTTAAAAGCACGTTTGCGAAGTCAAATTTGCTAAATTTTTCCGCGCGCCCTGCTTCGTAGCCGTGCCGTGCAGCTGCGCTACAAAGTCGCGCTATGCGGCGCTGCGCATAATTCAAATATTGATTAATCTTAACCGCGCTCCGTTTTTCTGTCGCGTCGTGCGTATGCTGCGAAGTAAACCGCACCGCACGCCCTGCTTCGGCTACATCTGCGCTCGGCAAAACACGACTCGGAATGCGCAGCGGCTCGCAAATAAGCTTTAAAATTCTCAATCCACGCTGCGATATAAAATTTTGCGCTGTGTCCGCAAAAGGCGCTGAAGCGCGCATAAATTTTAAAATTTCAAGCCCATTGCGCAGCTTGGGCGTAAAATTTAAAATTCTAAATCCATTGCGCGACGGCGCGGGCGTAAAATTTAAAAACTCCGCCGCCTGTTTATGCGAGCCAAAATACCTCGCGCCAAGAAATTTTAAAATTTCAAGCCCGCGCTCCGCTCGCTTGCAAAAAAATTCTAAAAATTTCATCGCGTCCTCTCTTTTGGCGGCGTGAAATTCCGCCATCGATGCCTCAGGCGAAAGCGGAACATTAATTGCGCCGATTTTTGCGGCGCGAAATTTCTCCGCGCAAGCGTAAAGCAAAAATAAAAATTTCATCGTGCGCCCCTTTTTACGCTAAGCACGCACAAGCTAAAAAACAAAACCGCTCCGAGTGCCTGAATGGCGAGGTTTACCCACAGCGTCGCGCTCTGCCCGCCCGATAAAAAGCAGATGCGAAAGGACTTGACCGCGTATGTGGGCGGCAGTAGGTGCCCGATGAAATTGATCGTCGCGGGCAGTCCGCGCAGATCGAAGATCATGCCGCTAAGCAGCGTCACGGGCAGGTAGCCGATGACGATGGCGTATTCCTGCGCTAGGAATTGATTTTTGCAGATCGCCGAAATTAACATACCTAGGCAGGTCATCTCCAGCACGAAGACGCACAACGTCGCCAGCAGCATCGCCACGCTGCCGCGGATCGGGATGCCCAAAAGCACCTGCCCGTAAACGAGCGTCATCGCACCGCCCAAAAGCGCTAGGAAATAATACGCGCCGACCTTGGCGGTGACGATCTCAAGCGCACTTGCGTTGGAATTGTAAAGCGAGGCGATCGTGCCGCGGTCCCATTCGCGCGAGATCACGACCGCGACCATGAATAGGCAGATGAGCCCCAAAATCCCCACGTACTCGGCAGATACGAGATACCACGTCGATTCGTTGGCTTCGTTAAACCAACTGCGATAATTCACGCTGACGGGCCTTGCAGCGGCGTTTAAATTTGCGTTTAAAAAGCCGTAATCTTGCGCCAAAACCTGCTCGATTACGCCTGCTACGTAAACGTAGCTAAGAAGCGCGAGCTGCGACTGCGTGGCGTTTTGGATAAGAAAAATTTCGGCGCCGTCTTTGTCTGAGCTACTCGCGCCGCCTGCACCATTTGAGCCGCCTACGCTACTTGAGCCGCCGCCGTTATTTGCAGCGCCGCCTTCGCTGCGAGCGCCGTAGGGGCTCGCATTGACGACGCCGCCCGTATTTTGGATACCGCTTGCGCCATCGATAAAACCAGCATTCGTATCGCCTGCGCCGCCGATTAAATTTACGCCGCCTTGATTTGCGCTCATGTCGCTTGTGCTGCCGCCGCCAAAAGAATTTGCGTTGCCACCCGTTTCCGCGCCGGTGCGATGCGAACTATCGTCGCTTGCGCCGCCTGCGGAGGCGTTTATGCCGCTTTCTGTGCCGGTGCCCGCGCCTCTGTCCTCAAGCGGGCGGACATTTGTGCCGCCGCTAGTATTTTGGATATCGCTTGCGCCGCCCGCGAAGGAGCTTTCATCACTAGAAAGGTTTAAATTTACGCCGCCGCCCGCGCCGCCAAGTCCGCCCAAAGTGCTTTGAAATTTCGCCGCAAAGCGCGGATCAAAATACAAAATGCTCTCGATCTCATGCGCCTTAAAATCCCTCCTCGCGCTCTCTAAATCCGTATAGACGCGGGTTTGTAGGTATTTTGAGCCCAAAAATCCGCCGAGCAGATCCCGCTCGATTTTGGAGCCCAAATCGCTTACGAAGCCCACTTTGACGGGCTTTATGTCCATCCGCATCGCGTATCCGTAGATCACGACCAAAATTAGCGGCATCAAAAACGCGATCACAAGCGCCGATCGATCCTTTGCAATCTGCGCGAACTCCTTTTTTACAAGGATTTTTAAAAAGGTAAAGTTCATCCGCCCTGCCCCTGTGCTCGGATTTCGCGGCACTGCGCCGCTCGCGACGAGCCCTTAAATTTTGATCGCGCAAATTCGGCGACTGCCGCGCTTTGAAATTTTAGCCGCATGATCGCATTTAGCACGCCCCTAAATTTTAATTGCAAAAGCGCGGCAACCAAGATTTGAAATTTTAACGGCACAGACGGACTGCCTGCGCTCATCTCGCTCATCGCACCCTGAAATTTTAGCCGTGCGAGTACATACGGCGGGCTTTGAAATTTTATGCACCGCGGCATTGTCTCGCTGCGGAATTTTTGACGCAGAGGCTCTGCAGCGGCGCTAAATTCGTGATGAAATTTTTGCATTAGGGCTTTAAATTTACAAGCTACTCGCAGACTGACCGCCATTTTAAATTTGCGATCTGTTTGCAGAGCGGTCGCCCTTTTAAATTTATAATCTGTTTGCGAGCCGCTCGCGCTTTGAAATTTGCGGCACAAACGAAGCGGGCTCGCTTCTGCGTAGAACCCGCGCAGTACCCGTCTACTAAATCCGCGCCGTGTCCCGCCGTGCGACATTCGGTTTAGAACTTCGGCGCCGCGCAAAATTTCACGATCGTTTAAAATTCCTACACCCTTTAAAATTTCGCAACCTTTCAAAATTTTATTATCGATCCAAATTTTGCCGTCGTTTAAAATTTCACCGCTTGGAATTTTACCGACGTTCAAAGCTCGGTCGCTCAAAATTCCGCTGCCGTTTAAAATTTCATCGCCCCGCAAGAGCCTTTCGCCGTTTAAAATTTTATCGCGCGGGCGCGCAGATTTTCGCCCGCCCCGCATAAAATTCGGATCAAAAATCCTCGCAGCTCGCGCAAAATTTAGATCAAAAGCCCTCATCGCCCGCCTCGCTTCTGAATTTTTGCACCTCGTTTATGAAGGCCTGCTGCACGCTAAGCCGCCGCCCATGCTGCACGCAGACTTCATCGGGGCTCCCTAGCGCCAGGATTTTGCCGCGATCTTGGATCAAAAATCGATCGCAATACTCCGCCTCCTCCATAAAATGCGTCGTCACGACCACGCTCACGCCGGTGCGCGCGAGTGCATTTATGCGGTTCCAAAAGAGCCTGCGCGAGAGCGGATCGGCGCCGCTGGTGGCCTCGTCGAGAAATAAGATCTCGGGGCGGTGGATAAGCGCGCACGCCATCGAAAGGTTGCGCCCCGCGCCGAACGGCAGGTTTTGCCACGTCTCGTTTCGCAGCCGCTGCAAGCCAAACTCGCTCAAAAGCTCCTCTATGCGCCGCTTCAGCGCCATGCCGCCGATGCCGTAGCTGCGGCCGAAATACTCTAAATTTTGATAGCAGCTTAGCTTTTTGTAAAGCGAAAATTTCTGCGAAACGTAGCCGATGCGCGATCTGATCGATGATTTGGCGTGACGCAGATCCTCACCCATGACCGAGATCTCGCCTCCGCTCATCCCCAAAAGCGCGCAGATCATGCGAAAGGTCGTCGTTTTGCCCGCGCCGTTTGGACCCAGAAGGCCGAAAATCTCGCCCTTTTTGACCTCGAAACTCGTATTTTCCACGGCGGTGAATGAGCCGGATTTTTTACTCACGTCGCGCACTTTGATGACGGTTTGAGCCGCATCGAAGCTCTTTTTTTCATAGCCGAAGTTTGCCGCGCCGATTTCGGCTTTGTTTAAAAAAATATACGCATCCTCTAGGCTCGCCTCGCGCGGACTGAGTTTAAATTTAGCGCTTTGGTTTTCATCAAATTTAGGGCCTTTGTTAAATTTCATGCTTTCGTTTGAAATTTTAAAATTTTCACAGCTCCCGTTTTCGCGCTCTGTATTTTCGCCGTCACCCTCTAGGCTTGCGTTTAAAAACTCCTGCAGATCGCGCAGGCTTATCGGCTCTTCGCTTAGCAGATCGACGCTGCCGTCTCTGGGGCAAATGTCGATGAGCGGGGAGTTTTTTAAAAACCTCTGCGTCTTAAACATCAAGCGGCGCGCTAGGCTCTGATAATCCTCGCTGCATATGCGAAAGGTGCGGTCCTGCAGCGCCGCGGTGATATTTGCGGCGCGCTCCTGCGCTATGATCTTGCCGCCGAGCAAAATCAGCGTCAAATCGGCATCCGCCGCCTCGTCGAAATACGCCGTCGAAAATATGCATTTCGCGCCGCTTTGATCCAGATACTCGCGCACGATCGCCCACAGCTCGCTGCGCGAGAGCGGATCGACGCCGACGGTGGGCTCGTCGAGTACCAAAAGCCGCGGGCGAGCTGCGATAGCGCAGGCGACGCCTAGCTTTTGCTTCATCCCGCCGGAGAGCGAATCCACGGCGTAATCTTTAAATTTCAAAAGCCCCACGCGGCGCAAAAGCCCGCGCAGATACTCCGCGCCGTCTTTTAGATCAAGCCCTTTTAGGCCTGCGAAGATGTTTAAATTTTGCCAGACGCTAAGCTCCTCGTAAAGCCCCAGGCTCTGCGACATATAGCCGTTTGCGCGGACGAATTCTTTATTTTCGCCGCTAGGGATGAAACCTGCAAATTTTATCTCGCCGCAATCGGGCGTGATGATGCCGCAGATGAGCTTTAAAAGCGTGGATTTGCCCGCGCCGTCGGGACCCGTGAGGCTGATGAGCCGCGGCGCATCGTCAATTCGCAGATCAAAATTTTCAAAAACGACGTTTTTGCTGCGATCTTCACGCAGGTAAAATTTCTTTAAATTTACGATATTTAGTAGATCCAAGCTTAGCTCCAAATTTTATTGCTCGCTCCGTCGCTCGGCGCGACGAACGAGACCTACGCACGCCTAAAAGGCGCTCTTTGCCGCGACGCCTTGCTTCTACAGCCACCGGACGTCGTGGTTTTCGCAGCCGCTACGGCATCTTAGTTTTGAGACAGCCACGGCATCTTGGTTTTACAACCGCCGCGCGCTTTAAATTTCACGACGCACGCCGAACAATTTCGACCAAACCTCGCATAAATTCGACGCAACTTACCGCAAGCGCGCGAAACCAAGCCCTGTCGCGCCTGGGTGCCCTGCAATCGCCCGCTCGAATTCGAGTGCCCGCACGATCGGCGTTGCTTACGGCTCGCGCTGAATATTCCGCGCGCCGCCCGATCCGTCTTGAGCGTGTGCATATCGCATCGGCTAGCCGCGCTGCTAACGATGCGCACACAACGCGCATGAACGGGGCGGTCTTTAAAACATGAAGCAGCCCGTGAGTATCCGCGATAAATTCACTTCAAAACGCAAACGAAAGCGAGTTTTTAGACGCCCGGCGAGCTGTGAGCGCCGAGCCCTCTATCTACGCCGCGCCTCTTGCAGCAAAATTTTACCGCTGCCCGCCCTTTGAGGTGAAATTTTACCGCCGCCATGTCTTTTGGCAAAATTTTACCTAGTCTCGGCTTTTCTTAACATAGTACGGACTTCAGCTACCGCGTCCTTTGAGATAAAATTTCACTTCCGCCCGCAACCTGTATTTAATCGCGCCGTTTGTTTCGTAGTGAAATTTTACTGCCGTCCGCGCTCGGTTCAATCGCCGCTTGTTTATCGCAAACGCCCGCTCAAAACAAAGCCCACTCCCGCTCTACCGCCGGCTTTTACCTATTCTCCGCAGAGCCGCAAATTTTAAAATTTAGCCCGCTCTGCTTTGCGCCAAAATTTCGCCGAAATTTTACTCGCCGCGCTGCGGAATTCCGATCTTTTATCCAAAGCTGCCGCCTGCTCGCACAAAACTCGCGCGATAAAATTTACGCCGCCTTTGTATGGCTTCGTTCTAAGCGCGCAGCATTTTATCGCCGCCGAGACGATGTATTTTAGGGGTGGTGCAATTTCATCGCCCTACTCTCTGCCGAACAGGCGGCGTTAAAATTTCACCTCGAAGCGCGCTTTTAAAATTTCATCAGGCCCACGCCGTACGCACGGCTCGCGCTGCGTTGCGTAAAATTTTACCGGGCAGCGAGCTTTGCTATCTAAATTCTGACTGCAGGCGCTGCAAAAATCGCCCATAAATTTCGCGTCGTTATGCCGCTAAAATTTTATCGCCGGGCAAGCCGTTTAAATTCCAACTCGCCGCACCTGATAGCCTTGGGCGATGTACAGCGATAAATTTCACCCGTAATGCTTTGCCTGTCGCCTGCGCCGCGATAAAATTCCGCCCGCAGCGCTAGCGTACAACCTGCGCGTTAAAATTTCACTCGCGACGCTCTCGCGTCAAAATTCCACGCTTATCGGCTGACCTAGTCGAAAGCTGCCGTCCTCGTCGCTGAAATCGGCGCGCGCCTCCCACACGAGATCTGCGCGCAGCTCCTCGGTCTGCACCGTGCGGGGCGTGTACATCGCGGTTTGGCTCACGTAGACGACCTTTGCGCTCGCGCTAGAGCCGTCCGCGGCGATGATCCGCACGCTCTGTCCGGCACGCAGGAAGCGGAGCTGATTTTCGCTTAGATAAAATTTCGCGCGCTTGTTTTTTACTTCGCTGAGCTCAAAAACGCCCACGCTTGGCATGCTGATGTCGCCGAGCTCCTTAAGGCGCGCTCTGATCTGCCCGCCAAAGGGCGCTTTTAGCACGCTTTGCGTCTCGATTTGGTAATTCAGATATTTCAGATTTTCCTCGCAGCTTGCCAAGTTTGCGCGGGCGGCGCCGACATCCTCGCCGCGATAGCCGCTTTGAAGCTGGCGTAGATTAGCCTGCGCGCTTTGCAGCTGGGCTTGCGTGCGCTTCATTGAGTAAAACGCCTCGTCGATCTGCTGCTTGGACGCGGAGTTGCTTTTGCCTAGGCTCTTGAGGCGCTCGTTCGTCAAAGTAGCGAGCTGTAGGGCATTTTGCAGCGCGCTTACGTTCGCCGCCGCTATCTCGATCTCCTCGCTACGAAAGCCGCTTTGCAGCTTTTGCAAGTTAAATTTAAGCCCGTCGCACCTCGCGATCTGAATACGTCTTTGATAGCTCAGATCCGCCGTATCCAGAGCCGCCAAGACCTCGCCAGCCTGCACAAAATCGCCCTCGTCGCGATAAAGCGCGCTAATGCGACCGCTGCGCTCGAAGCTGAGCGAACTCTGCCTGATATCGATGATGCCGTAGGCCCTGTGCGCGACTTCTTCGCGCCTATCGAGATTGAAGTAGATCGCCGCGGCGAGAGCGGCCAGCGCAAAAACGACGAAAAATAGAAGCCTTTTCATAGATCGCCTTAAATTTTGATATGCGGTTATTATAAAATAACTTTTCTAATGCGGCGCTGATATTTGAGGTTCGGGCGGTGATTTTATAAATCGATCGCATTAAATTTGCCGCATTAAATGGACTGCCGCGGGAGCAAAATTGAAGCTTGGGTGGATTAAAATTTCATCCTATCTGCGCGATTTTAAGCAGTACGGCTTGTAAAACACAGCGACTTCTTGAATTAAAAATTTTAAAATTTTGACGAGGAGGCTCCGCTTTCAAGCGGAGCGTGAAATTTTGACGTGCGGGCGATACATAGGTGCCACGAGCGTAATTTTGACGCGTAAGTAAAATTTTAATATGAGATTAGAATTTTAATGCACAGGTGCTACACTGGCGCTGTGGGCGGAAATTATAGTGCATAAACGAAACATCGCAAATTAAATTTTTGCGATGTTTATAGTAATCTACGCGGCAAGTTGGAATTTACAGCCTCCGCTAGCGATAAAATTTTACGCGGTATAAGCCGACGGCGTTTGGACGCGGTGGAAATTCTAACAGCGTGGCGAGTAAAATTTAAAGGGCTCCGCTTTCAAGCGGAGCGTGGAATTTAATGGGGAAATTTAACGAGATTTGGGCTCATCGAGCCTAAATCTCGCTCGGTCGCGCAAAAGTTGAAATATTTAAAACTCGCCTCCAACTGCAGCGATCCATTTGTCAGCCCTCGCCTGCCAGTGCTCGTCGCCCTTAAAATCGATCGTAAGACCTACGAATTTGCCGTTTATGAAGGCGCGCGAATGTTTAAATTTATAGCCCTCCGCGCCCCAAGCGCCGATGAGATCGGCCTTTTTAAGCACCGGCAAAAATGCACTCATGCCGCTGCAAAAATCGTTGCCGTGGCGCTCGATGTTACCGACGCCGACGAGCGCGACCTTCCTTCCGTCAAAATCAGTTTTATTCAAAAGCTCCAATTTGTCGTCAAATTTAGCCTGGATCTGTCCGTCGCCGTGCGTCGAAGCCGCAAAAATAAACGCGCCCGCTCCTGCCAAATCCTCCTCATTTAGCTCTTTGGCCTCCTTGATCTCAAAGCCGAGCTTTGAAGCGATGTATTCGCTCACGACCTTCGTGTCGCCGCCTTTGGTGGCGTAAACTAATAGTTTTTTCATTTTCTCTCCTTAAAAATAAGAATGATTCTAACAAAATAAGATAAATTTTGAGTGAAATAAAAATTTTATAAGGCACCCAGATACGGCACGATGCCTCGTATCCAGCTAATTTTAAGCCGCAGCGAGCCGATAAAATTTTAAAACTGCTACTTAACCGCTCGTATAAGAACTCATAGTATAATGCCACCCGTAGCTCATTACAAAGGAGAAAACATGAAGAATTTCACATTATGTTTGATCGCAGCGATCGCACTTTGCGGCTGCGCGACCCCGCAGGATCGATACGGCGGAGATGTTTATGGCGCGAGCGAGACGAACCGCATGAGGCAGAGCGATCGGATCGAGATCGTCGATGTCCTGCCCGCCAAAATCAACGTAGAGCGCTCCGAGGGCAATACGGGTAAAATTTTAGGTGGCGTCGCGGGCGGAACTACGGGTGCGGTCATCGGGCATAAGCTCGGCAAACATAGCAGCAGCAGGCGCTTAGCTGAGACCGTGGGGCTCGTGGGCGGCGCGGTAGTGGGCGCGGTCGCCGGAGATGCGATCCAAAACTCCCAAAAGACGGTGCAGGGCTCCAACATCATCTACAAGCTAAACGGCAAGGAGTACTCATCCGTGCAAGCCGATCCGCCGTGTAGATTTAAGCGCGGCAAGGCCCTACTGATCCACACGGGCGGCGAAACGCGGGTGCAGCCAAACTCGGGATGTTAATAGAACTCGGTATGTTAAATTTAAAGCCGCCCAAAGCTTGCGGTGGGATTTTGAAATTTTACCGCGACGCTTTGAATTTAAGAACGATGTTTTAAATTTTAAAGCGGCGCTTTGAATTCCACCGCGACGTTTAAAATTTTAAAAGTGATGTTTAAAATCCCAAAGCGGCGCGACTTTTGAAAACGGCGCCGCTAAATTTGGCGGGCGATCGAAATTTCAACTCTGCGAAATTTTAAGAGCCCGCTAAAATACTTTAATATATAATCGCCGCTTAAAAACATGGAGCGGCGATGAAAAAATTCTATCTTAAAATTTGGCTATTTGCGTTTATAACGGCATTTGCAGCGATCCCCGCTGCGGCAAAGATAAGCGTAGATCATTTGAAGACGCAAGAGGAAAAAGATTTAGCGATTGCTTGCGATAGCGGCAACGGAAAATACAGCGCGTGCACGAAGCTAGTCGAAATTTTATCCAAGAAATGCGACGACGGAGATTATGAAAGCTGCGGGACTGTCGGAATAATATTTACGGATTTGGGTCAATATGAATTCTCATCCACTCCTTTGATTAAGGCATGTGAAGCGAGCATCATGTCTTACTGCTCCTATCTTGCCATTAGCGATATACTTTTTACGGGAAATCTTGAAAGAGCCGCTAAGGTTTTTGACAAAATTTGCAAACAGGGAATTTCGGAAGATAAAAGGCTTGCTTGCAGCATCAAGAAAGAGATTGAAGACTGCTCTAAAGATGCAAAGTGCGATCCGCTAATGAAAGCCAAAGAGACTATTAAAGGACTATAATTATGAGAAAAATTTTATCATTAGCGCTGCTTTTATCTATGCCTTTGCTGGCAAAAAACGATATAGACATTGATATCTCTGCCGCAATAAACGATACAAACTTAAAAAATTTAGCGAATAAATGCGATTGGAACAAAGGTGATTATGAAGCTTGCTCGACATTAAAAGATACTTTATCGGCAAAATGCGACGAAAGAAATTTTGAGAGCTGCGGTGCATTGGGAATTTTATTAATATATTTGCGCAGAGATGAAGACGCAACAAAAGCGCTAAACAAAGCTTGCGATGCCGGAGGATTATTAAATTTTTGCCTAAATGCAGGAATGCACGATTTGTACTATACGGGCAATATAAAAAGAGCATTTGCAAATCTAAAAAAGGTATGCGATGCGGCAATAGAGCCTTCGAAGAAAAAATTGGCCTGCAAGATGAGCTATGGTTTGGAGCCATGTTTAAATGATAATGAATGCAATCCAGTGAAAAAAGCCAAAGAACTTTTGAAATAAGATTAATTTAATAGGATAAAAGAACGGCAATAATTTTATAAAGTTTGAAAAGATAAAAGGTCGCGGCGGGCAATTTGAATTAGTACAACCCATCAAAAAATAATGTAAGTAGCTGGCTATATAATTTTGACATTCTAATCTAGAAACTTTATATCTTACCTATAAAAATTTTTAAATTTTACTCTTGCGGTTAATCATAAATTCTATATGAAGTCTTTAAATTCAATCTAAAACCTCTCTCGCGTATTTCATCCCCAAATCATACGCCTTTTCATTTAGCGCACGGGTCTTTTCGGGCACAGAGCGGAGCATTTGCTCTTTTACGAGCCCTGCGTCCATGCAGCGACTAAGCTCTACTGCGATCGCTAGAGCCACGACACTTTGAGTGATGACATTTCCAACTTCGTATTTTGCGATGGTAATGATCGGAATTTCATAAATTTTAAAGCTTGCCCTATCCTCATCGCTCGGTGCTACTAAATTCGGCTCGATTACTATCACGCCGCCTTTTTTCACGCCATTTTTGAAAGCATCATAGCTACTCTGCGCTGTTGCGAGCATGAAATCGATCTCGCCCTCACTTGCGTAAGGATATAGAATTTCTTCATCGCTTAAGATAATATCCACTTTCGTAGGCCCACCACGTACCTGAGAGGTATACGTAGATGCCTTGATTCCATAGCCGCCGTGCGCGATCTTTGCCGCAGCTAGAATTTCGCCTGCTAAAATCACGCCTTGACCGCCCACTCCCACAAATCTTAATTGATTCATCTTAGTCCTTCAAAATTTATCGCTTCGCCGCTTTGCGCCGCGTCTATTACCTTTTGATACGCTTTTGTGTATTCGGTGCGCTCATTATCTTCGTGCAAAACTCCAAGCGGAAATAGCCCCGCTCGCTCATCCTCGCTAAGAGCGTCAAATTTTGCTTTAGAAATCGTACGCGAATCAAGCCACTTTAGCATTTGCACCGCCTCGCTCATTTTATTTTTACGACCCAAATTTACGTGGCAGTTGCTAAAAATATCAAAAAAACTATAACCCTCGTGCTCAAAGCCCTTAGCCAAAAGTCGCTCGATTTTTTCGGGATTTGTCACGCTCTCGCGTCCGACAAAAGTTGCTCCGGCAGCAATCGCAAGTTTCGCCGCATCAAAGCTGGGATCGACATTGCCGTATTGTGCCGTAACCGTCCAAAACCCGCGCGGTGTCGTAGGACTCGTCTGCGAGTTCGTAAGCCCGTAGATGAAATTGTTTACTAAGATATGATTTAGATCGATATTGCGGCGGCATCCATGGATCGTGTGATTGCCCCCTATCGCAAGCCCATCGCCATCGCCAGTGACTACTATTACGTGTTTGCCTGGATTTGCAAGCTTGATACCCGTAGCATAAGCTATCGCGCGTCCGTGCGTCGTATGGATGGTATTGCAGTCTATGTAACTCGACATCCTGCCACTACAGCCGATACCGCTTACCACGCACACATCGTCCATACTCCAGCCTATGCGGTCAATCGCGCGGATGATCGCTTTTAAGATCACTCCGTCGCCGCAGCCCCAGCACCAAAGCGTAGGCATCTTGTCCGTTCTTAGATATTTGTCGTAATCAAACGCCATTTAAAGCTCCTTTACTTTCTCGATAATCTCGCTAGGGCTGATCGGTCTGCCGTTTGCCTTAAGAAGCGTCTTAAAATCATCTCTCAAACAAGCGCGCTGTACCTCTAGCAGATACTGCCCTAAATTTAGCTCGGCGATCAAAATTTTATTAAATCTCTCCCCTAGCTCCCTTAGCTTGCGCGCTGGGCTTGGCCACAGCGTGATCGGACGAAAAAGTCCCACACGCACGCCTTGCCCCCGTAGCTTTAAAATCGCGTCTTTTGCTGCTAAGCTAACGCTGCCGTAGGCGATGATGCAAGCATCAGCGTCATCTAGCATAAATTCCTCATATTGCACGATCTCATCTTCATGCGCCGAAATTTTATTAAAAAGTCTTTTTATAGAGCGATCCACGATCTGCTCGTTTTCGGTCGGAAAGCCCTTCGCGCCGTGATGCAGCCCCGTTATGTGATAGTGATATCCCCTAAAAAATGGATTTAGCACCGCAGGCTTATCGGGCGCAGCGTCGTAGGGCTCATAATCTTTCGGACTACCTTTAAATTCCGCCCTGCGCTCGATTTTTAGATCCGAAATTTCAGGCAGCACCGCCTTTGCTTGCATATGCCCAAGCGTCTCATCAAGTAGCAAAAATACCGGCGTCATAAACCGCTCGGCTAAATTGAAGGCGCGCACAGTCTGCGTGTAAGCCTCCTTTAGTGAGCCCGGGCACAGCGCAATGCTTTGAAAATCGCCGTGAGTGGGGTTGCGAGCTTGCAAAATATCGCCTTGCGCCACTCGCGTAGGAAGCCCGGTGCTAGGACCTCCGCGCATAACATTTACGATTAAAAGCGGAATTTCAGCGATGAAGCCAAGTCCAATCTGCTCTGATTTTAGCGAAATTCCAGGGCCGGAGCTTGCCGTCATCGCCTTCGCACCGCTCATAGACGCGCCCAAAGCTACCGAAATGCCCGAAATTTCATCCTCCATCTGGATAAATTTACCTCCGACCTTAGGTAGCAAGCGACTCATCTCGTGCGCGATCTCGCTGCTCGGCGTGATCGGGTAGCCGCCGAAAAAATTACAGCCACAATCAATCGCCGCATGCGCAATTAAGGCATTGCCTGTGGAAATTACCTCTCTCATTATGCGTCCTTGGGTTTCATAAAATTATTGTTTTTGATCTTTTCAGCCATCTCTCTAGCCTGCGAGCTTAGACGAGCGAATTTAAAGCCTTTGGGCGCAACGAAAATCGCAAAATCAGGGCAGTGCAACTCGCACTCCCTACAGCCGATACAGGCGCCCTCATCCACCACGTCGATCATCATGCCTTGCACGGCGCCCTCATCCTGTCTCATCGCGATCGCGCCGCTAGGACAGACGCTTACGCAGATGTTGCACGCCTTACAGCGGCTCTCATCCGTCCAGACGGCGCGCTGGCTCTCATTTTCGCTCATATTTTCTCCTTAATTTATCAAAATCCGCACTAAATCCCGCTTCGCGATTTAAAAATTGAAATTTTGCGGCGCAAGCCTGCTTTGATCGCATTAAAGTCCTCTCGTTTTTAAATTTTGCAGAGTTTAAATTTTAAAATTTTGTGGCGTTTAAAAATTTTACGTCACGCAGAATTCTGAGCCAAAGTAAAATTTTAATCTATGAAATTTCACAGCGGGCAAAATTGCGCAAATTTTAAAATTCCGCAGCGAATGAAATTTTACGCTACAAAATTCCGCGAGCTTAAATTTCTTGCCAAAGTGAAATTTGATGCTGCAAATTCTATCACAAGAATTCTGCGCTTTAAAATTTTAGCTCTGTAAATTCCGCGTCGCGTCGAATTCGCTTTATTTCCACTAAAACTTCAGCCCCGCTACCCGCTCGCGCATCCGTTCGAGCTGCTCATAAAACTCACCCGAGTAAGCGAAATTTCTCTCTATCGCACCCATTTTGCCGACGCTTACGAAGCGCCCCAAAGGCACTCCCGATCTATCCGCAACGCAGCAAGCAAGCGTGCCGCAGGTATCAAAAAGGATATATTTTATGATCTTTACGACCCCCGCAGCAGGCGCCAAATACGCCGACGTACCCAGTAGCTCGCCGATCTGCGCGCCGGCGCATTTGGTATTTCGTACCGCGCGCTCGAAAATTTCATCCGAAATTTCAAATCCCAGCTCGTTTTTAAGCGCGATCATCTCCTCGCCATGCGGGCCCACGATCGCGCTTCTCATCGATGAAATTTCCTTGCCGCTCGCTCGCGCGAGTTCAAATTTAAGCCGCGCGCCGTCTAGCTCGCCCGCCATGCCGATGACGCGCTCTTTTGCAAACCCGCTAGCCTGCAGCGCCGCATAAGCCATCATATCAAGCGGATTGGTAACGACGATGATGATGGAGTTAGGCGCGTATTTTGCGGCATCTCGCGCGCATTGCGCGACGATGGCAGCGTTGCTGCCAAACAGCTCCTCCCTGCTCTGCCCCGCCTTTCTTGCGTGCCCCGCCGTGATCACGACGATACCTGCATCCGCTATATCGCTAGGCTCCGTGCTGCCGCTTATACGCAGGTCGCGCTCATAAACCGCCGCCGTATGGGCTAGATCTAAAGCCTTGCCGCGCGCGATCCGCTCTACGGCATCCACAAGCGCGATGCTGTCTATCTTTTGGCTCAAAGAATCGCTTACGATAAGATCGTTCGCTACCGCTGCGCCGATGTTTCCTGCGCCGAATATCGCTATTTTCATTGTTATCTCCCAAATATCGGCCCGCATTTTTATAACTGCGGGGGTTAAATTTTAAAATTTAAAGATGAAATCTCGTTTTTTAAATTTAATGCCGAAACGGACTTAAATTTTACCTCTGCGCCTTTACGTTGCGCTCGTGCTCGGCTTGCGTGCGCGCAAAATCGTGAAGCCCAGTCTTTTTATTTCGCATAAAATACAGATACTCGCTCTTTGCGGGCGCAAAAACGGCGCGTATCGCATCGCGAGAGACCACGCACACGGGCTCTTTGGGAAGTCCGTCGTTGAGGTAGGTGTTGTAGTGGCTGGTGTCGGTGCGGATGCGCTGCGGAGTGATTTTAACGTGCGAAAACTCGCCGTAATTCAGCGTGCCATCCATCTGAAGGCGCATATTTTTGGCTAAGCGGTTGTTGATGACGGAGGCTACGAGGGGCATTTCATCTGCGTTTGCGGCCTCTTTTTGAATGACCGAGGCCTTGATCAGCACCTGCTTCCACGCCGTGGCGTTATAATCGCCGATAAGCTCGCGCGACAAGTCTTCGTGGAATTTTTGTGCGCTTGAAACAAGGTGGTCGATGATATTTTTTTCGCTTTCGTTTTTGCCTATTTTATAGGTTTCTGGGATCAAAAAGCCTTCATAAAACGGCGCCGTGGCGTTGTATTCGCGCTCAAGCTCGCTAAAGCTTAGCCCGCGATCTTTCGCAAGCTGTTTTAAAAACACGATCGTAGTCTCTCCGGGGATCAGCTTGATCTCGTTCATCACGGGCTTTGCAACGCTTAGCTCATACAAAAATTGATATTTGGGCAAATTTTCGCCGCTAAGCTCCAGCTCGCCGGTTTTTGCGCCGCCGTAAAAAGAAAGCAGTCTCGCATCAAATTTCGTAAATTTAGGATAGCTCTTTGAGAGTTGCGATAAAATTTTCGTTGAGCTACCCTGGCCTATCTGCACGGTTTTCGCGTTGCCGACGCGCTCGTGCAGATCAAAGCCCACGGCCAAAAGTAAAATAGCCGCAAGCTCGATACAAATGCACGCCGCTTTGATGAGCTTTATAAAGAATTTCATGCATTCCTTTCAAAATTTAGCTGAAATTATAGGCAAATAAGCCAAAATTTTGAATAAATTTCATATTATAAGCGCAGTTTTTCGGCACGCTCGATTTGGTTTTGGGCGTAGCTTTTTAATGGGACGATGATGTATAAATTTTTAGCTAGATTTTTTCTTACTCTTACTATACTTTTTATAATCTGCGCTGTGGCTCTAAAGCACGGTATTGCGATTTCGCAGCTGGACGTGGGCTTTGCAAAGCTTGAGGGGTTTTATCTCAAGCTAAATAAAAGCCTCGTGCTGCGCATCAAAAATCTTGAAATTACGCAAAATAATACACAAAATTTAGAGCAAAATTCCACCGATCTGCGCACGCAAAGCGAGAAAATTTTAGAATTTAGTAAAAAAATCTCGCTCATCAACTCCTTTTTTGAAGAGATCGACGTAGACAATATGAAAATAAAAGGCGAGAGCCTAAAGCTAAAATACAAAAGCGACGTTTTTTACGCGGATACGCGGTTTTTTAGGCTAAGCTCAAAGATCACGCCTGGCGCAAACGGGCTGAACTTTGATCCGATCGAGCTTAAGCTAAATGATTTTAATCTCACTCTGCACGGCACGGCGCGAGCAAATTTCAGAGCCGATACGTATGATTTTAACGGCACCTTCGCTTCGCACGAGATTGCGGGCGAGCTTGACGTGCACAATATCGGCTCGGAGCTAAATATCGAGATAAACCGCGCCTCGGCCTTGAGTCTAAAAAATTTTATGAATGAGCTGGGCGCACTTACTGGGCTAAATCCCCTTGCGAACGAGTGGATCTACGGTAAGGCGGTCGCGCAAAACTACTATATCGAAAATCTGCATGCCAAAATCGATCTGAAAGATCCGCGCCCGATCGCCGAAAACGTCAGCGCCACGGCTTACGCGCAGGATCTTACGATAAAATTTCAACCGCAAATCGAAGCCGTAACGGTAAAAGACGCCAACATCACGCTTAAAAACGATTTTCTAAATTTCACGCTAAATGAGCCTAAATTTAAAGGCAAAAGCCTAGAGGGAAGCAGCGTGCGCATCGGCGGACTCTTTGAAGAGAGGCCGGTCGTATATCTGGATCTGCGAACTAAAGAGAGCTTGGGCAAGGACCTTGTAGATATTTTGCAAAGCTACGGCATAAATGAGCCCGTATATCCGCTAGGCGGCGGGATCGATGCGCGCGTGTTGATAGACGTGGACGTAGAAAAGGAAAGCGCCAAGGTCGATGCGAACGTGACGCTAAAAGATGCCGATCTGATGATCTCTAAAGCGAAATTTCACTCCAAAGCCGCGCGGGTGCACATCACCGAGAAAAAAATCGATATCAAAGACGCAAATCTGCAAAATGAAATTTTTAACGCCACGGCAAGCGGCAGTATCGATATCGCCACGCGCAAGGCTAAATTTAACGGCGTTATTCATAGCTTCAATCTCTCCCCGAACGGCAAAGAAATTTTAAAATTTGGTGACGCGCGAGATAATATGAGCCTTGATTTTAGCGGCAAGGCGCCGGTGCTAAGCTCGCAATTTTTGGGCGCAAAGATGAGTTTCGGCGAGCGAATCGAGATTAGCTCGCCCGATATTAGCGGAATTCTGCCCTTTTCTAAGACGCTTAAAAACGCGGGCATTAGCGGCGGAGATCTTAAAATTTTAACCAGCGATTTTACAAATTTGGATATTAGCAGCAACAATCTTATCTTTGATTTCGGTCTGCTAAACAAAGACGGCAGTCACTACAAAAACGATTCTTTCGCACTTCGGGTACGCGGGGGCGATCTGGACGGCTCTAGCGGAAGCGGTAAAATTTCTCTTAAAATAAACAAAGGCGGCAACTTCGTCGCTCTAAAAGATGTGGACGTCGCGATCAATACAAGCGTGCAAACCAGCGAGTTTAATAGCGGCACAAAGGAGCGCTCGCCGATAAATTTCAGCGGACAAAATTCCGCGATCGTGCTATCCGATCTAAATAAGACGCTGAAATTTACGCACTTTAACGGCGTGCTGGACGGCAAAAATATGAACCTGAACGCAAATTTCAAACGCGGCGACGTGAAGCTGATCTTTAAAAAGAGCTTGCTTCAAATTTTTGCGCAAAACATCAGCGGCGAGGCGCTCAATCAATTCCTAGGCTCACAGAGTTTCGACGGAGGGGTATTTACGTTAAAAGCAAGCGGCATCGATCCGCGCAACTACCGCGGTGAGATCAACGTGCAAAACACCTATCTGAAGGACTACATCATCTATCAAAGGCTACTTAGCTTTATAAACTCCGTGCCGTCGCTGCTTACGTTTAAGACGCCCGATTTCAACGATCGCGGCTTTAGCGTGCAGAAGGGCAAAATTTACTTCCGCCGCAGCGGCGATAAAATTTACATAAACGCGATGAGCTTTACCGGCAGTAGCGCAGACATCGCGGGCAACGGTGAAGTGGATATGAAAAGCGGTGCGCTGAATATCGATCTGGAGCTTAAATACCTCAAAGACGCAAGCTCGATAATCTCAAAAATCCCGCTGTTAAATCATATCATCTTGGGCGAAAACAACACGATCTCCACGATCATCGAGATTCGCGGCACGACGAAAAAGCCTACCTATTCGACCGCCGTTGCGACCGACGTGCTAAAAACGCCGTATAATCTCATCAAAAACACGCTGATGCTGCCCTTTGTGATCTTCGGCGACAGCGAGGAGAGCAAATGAAATTCCCGCTCGATTATAAGGATAGCTTTGAAAAATCGCTGCTGTTTTGGCTCGTAAAATTCGTGCGCTACAAGTTAAGCGCGCTATCGAATAAGGAGCTGAAAAACGACGCGCTGTTTCGCCGCGCGAGCCTGGCTCTAAATCACGAGGTAGCAAGTATCGGCGAACTCGAGCGGCTTGCAAAAGATGCGCGAAATGCAGGCCTTACGGGCATTAACACCTATTTTAATCCGCTTAAAAAATTTTACGAAGCGATCATGCAGTACGGCCTTGAGAGCATGAAAAATATCGATGAGGAGCTTTTGAGCGAAATTTTAGCCTCGATTACGGGCGGGCTGAGCGATGCGAGTAAAAAAAACTATCGAATCGCGCTGATAAATTTTTTCGGCTTCATCGACCGCCAAAACGAACAGGACGGCACCTCGCACAACTTCGGCATCGAGCTTAAGCACTGGGGCGGCGTTAGCGGCAGCCGCGGCACGAAGCTTCCGGAGTTTATGAGCGAGGAGGAGCTGAAGCGGTTTTTGGACGCGATAAATTTAAGCGAGTTTCCCTCCTTTGCGCATCGCAACCGCCTAATCGTAAAAATCATCGTCTATACGGGCATCCGCGTGGGCGAGGCGATAAATCTCAAGCGCAAAGATATCGCGCCAGAGGGCGATCTTTTCGTCATCCGAATCCGCGGCAAGGGCAATAAATACCGCATCGTAATGATCAAGCGACACCTGATCGAGGAGCATCTAAACGCGCTGGAGACGAATTTTGCAAACAAAGAGGGCTATCTTTTCGTCACCAAAAACGGCGCGCCGCTTACTCAGGCATACGTCAGCGGCATCGTGGAGAAAATTTTAATGAGCGCGGGCATCCGCAAGGAAAAAAACGGCGCTCACATGCTGCGCCATACCTTCGCGACGATGCTTTATAAAAAGCAAAAGGACCTCGTGCTCGTCCAAGAAGCCCTCGGCCACGCGAGCCTAAATACTTCGCGCATCTACACCCACTTCGACAGCGACAAACTGCGCCTTGCGGCGAAGGTCGCGGAGGAATTCGAGGAGTGAAATTTTAAAATTTACGGCGGCGCGAGGCTTGCTTGAGCGAGATTTTTTGGGATTTCGTTTTGAGGCGGCTTTAAAATCGTTTTTATAGAATATTTTACAAGAATTTCAGAATTTTATTTTGAAAAATTCTGAAATTTGTTTTTCATACTAGCATAACAGAACCTAAAAATTTTACCTTGCGAGCTTTAGAATTTAACTCGGCAAAATTTAAAATTAACGCGCGAGCCTTAGAGCTTGATCGCAAAAGAATCTAAAATTTTACTCTTTTGGAATATAGAATAATTTACTTTTTAGATTTTCTCATATTATTTCGCCTAAAATTCCAGATAAATTTAGTGCAAAATTTCATTTAAATTTTTACGATACGGGATTTCATCCGAGAATTTTATAAGCAAAAGGTAATGGTGTAGCGGATATAAAATTTATCTGCAAATTCCGCAAGGATGGAATTCCTGATTTAAAATTTAAACCCTCGAAATTTTATAGTTTGATATGCCTTCAAATTCTCATCGCACCGAATTCGCCTTAAAATTTAAAAATGCAAAAGATTTGCCACCAAAGTTTGCTGAGAAATTTATCGACGCGAAGCTTGCTTCGTAAATAGCGCAAAAATCATATAGAAATTTCTAATAAAATTTAAAGGTATAAAATCATCGGCATGATTATTTTAGATTTATTTTACGACAGAAATCCCGCTCTTGCGAGCAGGATTTCATTTCTTAGGGGGATAAGAAAAGGAGTTTAGGCTAAATAAATTTAGCCCGAGATTTCGTCTAGCCACGGAGTCCGCAGCAAAAAGGAGCAAAAAGACGAAATCTCGCGCCAAATTTTAAGCCGAGATTTGAACGATCAGCTCGCGACAATAAACGAGATTTGCGACGGCTTCAAAAACTATCGCAAAAAACGCTGTGCCGCAAGCATCAAAATCAGACAAGCCTTTGTTTTTTGAAATACTCGCGCGGAGCCTTGCAAAGCGGACAGGCGCCCGGGGCTTTCTTACCGCGATGAACATGCCCGCAGACCTCGCACACCCAAACTTCCTCATCAAAACTCTCGAAAAAGCCCTCTTCTAGCAGGATCTTTTGAAGCTCGTTGTATTCGCGCTCGTGCTCCTCCTCGACCTTGCCGATAGCGTTAAAAAGGCGCGCTACCTCTTTTTTGCCCTCTTCGGTCGCTATTTTAGCGAAGCTCGGATACATGCTCTCGTGCTCGTAGCGCTCTCCTGCGGCAGCGTCGAGCAGATTTTTATCCATCTTATCAAGCGGAATGCCTGCGGCTGCATGATGCGCCTTTAGCTCGGCTCTAGCGTGCCATTTTTCATTTTCGGCGGCCTCGTAAAAATGTCGCGCAATGGCGTGAAAGCCCGCCTCTTTGGCTAAATCGCCGTAAAGATCGTATTTATTGCGCGCCTGGGACTCGCCTGCAAACGCCTTCATCAAATTTACCTGCGTCAGATCCTCGGTGATACATTTCATCGGCTCGCCGCAGCAGCTAAGCGCACCGCCGCCTACTTTTTGCACCTCGACCTCCGCGCCGCATTTGTCGCATCTATAAGTTTCGTACTGTCTCATTTTAATTCCCTATCAAAATTTTTAGGGAATGATACCACAGCTACTATTAAATTTTACTTAATAAATTTTATTCTTCTCAATAAATTTATGTTTTTGAGAAAATTTTGGCACGAAATTTCCATCCGCAAAATCTAAACTTAAGGTTTTTCAAAGCAAATGAAATTTCAAGCAAAAGCGCTAACGCTCGATTATCTAAAAATATGAAATTTAGTTTTCTGGCTTATTTAAGCCTGCGATTTTCAAGGCTAGCCACATCATCGGAAATTTTTTAAAATTTAAAGTTATCTCAAAGCAATTTACTATTTTGCCATATGGTCTTATTTTACGAGTATATAACAATGCTCGGCAAAAAGTAGCTTTAAATGCGCTAACGAGCTGCCCGATTGTAATTATGAAGTGCTAAAAGCGTAATTAAGGGCATTGTAGCATTACCGTTTTGCCGCTATGATCGGTAATATCTGAGAATTTATAAACGTCAAATTCTAAGCCGTAAATCGAGCAAGGAGGAAATTTATCAACTTCCTTCTCGCCTAAAAGCGAGCAAATTCCGCCTATTGCCGGATTATGTCCAACAATAAATACGCATTCTGCGCTAGCTGCATTAAAATTTTGTATAACATCTGTGCTAGAAATTTCCACATCATTGCAAGATATAGCATTATTTTCGCCAATGCTAGCGGGAATTTTAGTGCTCTTAAAAGCAGAATTTTCAGTGTTTGCGTCGCGATGTTTTTCGCTACTCAGACCAACCGCATTGTATTTTTCCACATTCACACCGAACCCAAAAAGTCGTATCTCATCCAAGCCGCGAACAAACTTTGCCAAATCCCATAAGCTTGCATCGTATAACTCTCGCAATAACGCTACCCTTTTTGTCGCATCCAACGCATTAGCGATAATTTGCGCCGTATGGAGTGCGCGTATAGCCGAACTTGTAATGATCAAATCAGGCATAAGTCCCAAGCTACGCAGCTTTTCTCCAAGTTTATTTGCGCAAAGTTCGCCCACACGGCTTAATGCCCGCTCGAAATCGCTTCCGTTGCCGCTTTGCGCCTCGGCATGTCTTATAAAATATATCCGCTTCATCTGCATCCTTTCATAAAATTTTATGTATAATTTAGCGTTAAATTCTACAAAATTCTAAATTTTTTCTGGATCATTCCAAAACCATAACCGACCGCAAACCCCGCTATGTGCGCATACCATGCCACATTTACGCCCATTAACATCGGCGCAAAGCTCATTATCAAAATCGCGACAAAAATCCCGCCCGCATTGCGTTCATCAAAATAAGCAATCACGCCTAAAAGCACGCAAATAGCGCCACTAGCGCCTACGATATTGACGATTTCTCCCATGCTCATGGCATAACGGATATAAATCAGACACAAAGCGCCACTCAGCAGCCCGCCTACGATGTAAAGTAGCGTAAATTTTATCCCACCGAACGCTCTCTCTAAAATCCCACCAAATTGATATAAAACCGCCATATTCATCGCTAGATGCATCACTCCGCCGTGCATAAAAAATGAACTTAGTAGCTGCCACGGCATCCCTTCGAAAAAATACGGATTGAGCCCAAAAAATAGATAGGACTTAAAGCCAAAAAAATATTCTAATGCGAATGAAATCACGAAAAATAGGACATTCGCCACAATGATCGCGAGAGTAAATTTGCCTGATTGCATGAGACTCCTTAAATTTTTCACGCATAGTAGCGAAATTTTGATTAAATTAAAGGCGTCGTGTAATTTTATAGGCTCGAGATAAATTTATGGATAAGTGCTAGCATTAAAATTCGTTAATAGTTTTAATTGCAAGCGCCTTATCAAAATAGCTGCGCTAAAATTTAGATATAGAGCTTTGAATTAAAATCTCCGTAATAAAATTTAGACCGTAAATCTTTTTTGAAAGTCTTACTGGAATTTATAAAGTTTATCTGATATCAATTAAAAAGCAAACACGCTGTAAATTTAATGACGATAAAATTTCAGTTATATGAAGCTATTTCGTAGAATTTTATATAAAATTATAAGTATAATTTCACCAAGAATAACAAAAATTTGAGTTTAAATTAATTCCAAAATAAATTTTAGAGTAAATATTTTAAATGCTTGTTATATATAATTACGCGTTAAAAATGCTAATTTGACTTGCCATAACAGCATCAAAATGAGTTTTTATTCATAAGTTTTTGCTGCAGGAGTTTAAAAGCCATAAAAAATTTTAAAATTTGATTAGAATTTTAGGAATTTAATAAATTCTGCAAAGCTAGGTCGTAGCTAGAATTCCAAGCTAAATTATCTGCAAAATTTTACTTGAAATTCTAGAGCATAAATCAAACTGCTGCGAATTTTTAAAAGGTCTAGCAAAATTCCATAAAATCTAATAAATTCCAAAAGTTATAAGAAATTTTTCAAAAAATACGGCGAAAGAATTTTAAAAATTCTAGTTATTCACCCGTCCGTATCCTGCGAAGCGGTTCGATGCTAGGCAGCTTATGCGGTCTTTGCCGCAGCGGACGATATAGCTATTTTCCATCTTTTGCCCCGCTACATGGACGTTTTTCTTATTTAAATTTACGAAGTCCGCTTGATTTCTACCACGAGTATTGTGGACGAATTTCACGCGACCATCGGCATATATCTCGCGCACGATACCGATATGACTGATTTCGTTATTGACCTTGCCTTTGTTAGAGCGCAAAGTGTTTTGAAAAAACACCAAATCCCCCACTCGCGGCGTATTGCTGAGTAAATTTTTACGGCTGTAATAATTATATATTGCTTGGGATTTGCGTCCGTTTGTGAAGTATTTCGGCAGATCTTTTGAGTTAAAAAATAGATCATCGTATTTATCATTTAGCACAGTGATAAATCCACTGCAGTCCCCTCCAGCGCGAGTACCGGTGTAATCGTCCACAGATGCGATTAGCGGGCGGTTAAACTCGCTTCCCGGCACCGAAGTTATTCCTTCTTCATGATCGTTTAAGACATACGCTTGCTGGCTGCCGGCAGACGGGGCTTTTGAGGAGCAACCGACCAGCAAAAACGCACCCAAAGCGCAAATAATTAGTTGTTTCATATAAAAATCCTTATAAAATTATGTAGCGTTTAATTTTGGGTGTAATTTTAGCGCTCAGTGGTAACAAAATGGTAACTTTAAAGCTAAATTCTGTATAATCGCCGAAATTTTACATGGAGAAATCATGCATTATCTACGAATTAACGGGGGCAAAAAACTAAGCGGCAGTGTCAAAATAAGCGGCGCAAAAAACTCCGCACTGCCGCTCATAGCTCTATCTATCCTTTCAAAAAACGAAGTCGTAATTAAAAATTTACCCGCGGTTTCCGATATCCACACGCTAATTCAGCTGCTTTCAAATTTAGGCGCAAAGTGCGAGTTTCTCGACGCCAACACCGCCAAAATCGATCCGCGCGAGGTAAACTCGACCAAAGCGATCTACGACATAGTGCGTAAAATGCGAGCTTCGATCTTGGTGCTGGGGCCGCTTTTAGCGCGGTTTAGACACTGCGAGGTAAGCCTTCCGGGGGGCTGTGCGATCGGCGCAAGACCGATTGATCTGCACCTTAGCGCGCTTGAAAAGATGGGTGCGGAGGTTAAGATCGAGCAGGGTTATGTCGTTTGCACCGCAAAAAAGGGGCTTAAGGGTGCGACTATAAATTTTGACAAAATTACCGTCACCGGCACCGAAAATATCGTAATGGCGGCGGCCTTAGCAAGCGGCACCACTCATATCATAAACGCGGCAAAAGAGCCCGAAGTAATCGCCGTTTGCAACGCATTAAAAAGCGCAGGCATCGACATAGAGGGCATCGGCACGAACGAAATCCTCATCAAAGGAAGCGGCGGCGAGCTTTTAAGTTTGAACGAAATTTCGATTATTCCTGATCGCATCGAAGCAGGCACCTATCTGTGCGCAGGCGCGATCACGGGCTCTCGTATCACGATCACCCGCGCTTGCGCGGCTCATCTTGGCGCCGTGCTTGCAAAATTTGAAGATATGGGCTTTAAATTTGAAATTTCAAACGGCGGCGACGAGATCACGATCCTACCCGCTTCAAAGATCAAACCAGTTGAGATTATCACAAGCGAATATCCGGGCTTTCCTACCGATATGCAGGCGCAGTTTATGGCGCTGGCGTGTGTAGCCACGGGCGTCAGCACCATCGACGAGAGACTTTTTGAAAACCGCTTCATGCACGTTAGCGAACTCTCAAGAATGGGCGCAGATATCCGTTTAAACGGACACATCGCGACGATCAGCGGCGGCAAGCTAAACGGCGCGGACGTTATGGCAACCGATCTGCGCGCCAGCTCGGCACTTGTTTTAGCCGCCCTTGCGGCGAGCGGCGAGAGCAAAATACATAGAATTTACCATCTAGATCGTGGATATGAGAGGCTGGAAGCTAAGCTTGGTGCGCTTGGTGCGGACATACAGAGACTGGAGGAATGAAGACTTCGGAATAAAAATCTTGCGCAAGCAAGCGATGCGGGATTTTACGCAAAACGCGTTTCGAAATAACGCGCCGCGCAAGAGCCACGTAAATTCTATCAATAGCAATATATTTAAATCGCTAAAGCTAAGTGTGGCGAAATTTTAAAGGCAAATCTTGGTAGAATTTCAAGGATGAGTTCCTTAAGAATTTAAGTGGCGAGCTTTGGTAAAATTTAATGAACTAGCCGTAGTGGAATTCTTTAAGCACATGCGAGCGGAATTGCTACAGCAAGCTCGCGGAATTCTACGAGTGATACGTTTCGAAATTTTAAGCAACGCTAGTAGCAAAATAAGGTAAGTTTGAGCCCGTAAAATTTCGCGCATTTATTTGGGTAAAATTTTGCTTTGCAAGCTCCTGCGAAACATAGAATTTAAGACTATGCGAGGTCTTTACTGCGCGAATTTTAAATGTAAAAAATGATAAAAAGGACTTAAAATGATAGGAATAAATGAGGCTATAGATTTGGCTACGGCTAGAATCACATCAAGCAGGCGGAGCGAAATGGTGCCTCTTCCCAGCGCTCTAGACCGCATCCTTTCTAGCGATATTTCTGCGATTAAAAACCTGCCCTGCTTCGATAATTCGGCGCTTGACGGCTATGCCTATGCGGCGGGCTTCAAAGACGAAGAGCTAGAGATCGTAGAGCCTACGATTTTTGCAGGAGACGAAAAATTTTATGAAATCAAGGCTACGCAAGCGCAAAAGATAATGACCGGCGCACCAATGCCTGCAGGCGCGGACTCCGTCGCGAGGCTAGAGGATGTAGACGCGCAAGGCGGAACTCTAAAAATCCCTGCTTCCGTTCATGCCCACGACGGCTTTCGTAAAAAAGGCGAGGAGGTGCGCGCGGGCGAGCTTTTATTGCGCCGTGGCGAAATTTTAAACCCTGCTAAAATCATGCTTCTTGCCGCGCAAGGAATTTACGAAGCAAGCGTTTACGCGCGTCCTAAAATCGCTCTATTTTCCAGTGGAAACGAGCTAAAAGAGCCGTGGCAGAGCGCAAGCGAGCGCGAAATTTATAACGCCAACTCTAGCGGTATTGCTGCATTGCTGCAAAAGTACGGCTTTGAAAATGAGTATTTAGGGATTTTAAAGGATGATTTTAGCGCGGTTTGCGAGGCGCTAGATACTGCTACGCGTAAATTTGACGTGCTAATTACCAGCGGTGGAGCAAGCGCTGGGGAGGCGGATTTTATGCAAAGCGCTATGAGTGAACTTGGATTTTTGCAGGTTTTCGATCACATTGATATCAAGCCCGGCCGCCCCAGCAAGTGCTTCGCAAAAGACGGCAAATTCGTCTTTGCAATGGCAGGCAATCCAATGGCTGCTTTCGTGCTTACGCGCGCAGTCATACTGCCGATCCTATTTAAGCTTAGCGGCGCAAGCGAGGCTTTTAGCGCAGAAGCGGCGATCTATGCCAAGCTCGCAAGCGATCTGAAGCTAAAAAGCGGCAGAGTAAATTTAACCGTAGGCGCATATGAAGGCGGAATTTTTACGCCTATGCCGTCGCCTTCTGGGCGCATCAGACCGCTGGCTGCGGCATCGCATTTTTTCTTGGCTGATCCCGAATGTGACAAAGTTCGCGCTGGAGAAATCGTAAAAATTTATGAAATTTAAGCGAGAAATTATTGACAAATGAAAATTTATAGGCTACAATCGCGCTTTATTTTTACCGCATGCGGGAATAGCTCAGTGGTAGAGCGCAACCTTGCCATGGTTGATGTCGCGAGTTCGACTCTCGTTTCCCGCTCCATCTTAACTTCAAATTTTAAAATTCCTTCCGCCGCGTTTGTTTTTAAACCGCAAAATTTCGATATGAAAGCCTTGAAATGAAAATTTTAGTTTGCGTAAGCGGCGCCAGTTTTTGCGAGATCGGGCTTGATCTGCTTAAATTTCTTGCTAGCTCACCGCATGAAATTCACGCCGTGCTTACGCAGGGTGCGCGCCGCGTCCTGCGCGCCGAAAGCGGCATAGACGCGGACGAGGCCTTAAAATCTGCGGAATTTAGGAGCGTAAAATTTTATCCGGATACCGATCTGAGCGCGCCGCCCGCTTCGGGCTCGTTCGGCATTGACGCCACAATCTTTGCGCCCTGCTCTATCGGCTCTTTGGCTAAAATTTACGGCGGGCTTTGCGACAGTCTAAGCACTCGCGCCGCCGCAGTCGCGTTAAAAGAGCACAAGCGGCTGGTTCTTGGCGTGCGCGAGATGCCGCTTTCTGCGATCAGCCTGCGCCAGATGAGCGAGCTAGCCGCGCTCGGCGTCATCATCGCTCCGCCCGTGATCGCAGGCTACTGCGGCGTGCAAAATTTAAAAAATTTCATAATCGGCAAGTGGTGCGACGCGCTGGGCGTGCAAAACGAGCTATTTAAAAGGTGGCAATAATGCAAAACTCAAGAAAATGTATCTATCCGGGCACTTTCGATCCTATCACGAACGGCCATCTGGACGTCATCAAGCGCGCGCTAGGGCTTTTTGATGAAGTCATCGTCGCAGTCGCGCTCAACGAGAGTAAGAAGCCCTACTTCAGCCTACAATCCAGACTAGAGATGGCGCGTGTCGCGACACGCGGACTTCGCGGCATAAGTGTGCAAAGCTTTGATAATCTGCTCGTGGATTTTGCTAAATCTTGCGGCGTGCGCTTCGTTATCCGCGGGCTTCGCGCGGTCAGCGACTTTGAGTACGAGCTGCAGATCGGCTATGCAAACGCCTCGCTATGGGAGGAATTTGAGAGCGTGTATTTGATGCCGACGCTCAAAAACGCCTTCATCTCAAGCTCGATTGTCCGCTCCGTTTTGAGCCACGGCGGCGATGTTTCGCACCTGGTGCCAAGCGAAATTTTAAAATTTTTGAAAAAATGAGCTCGCAAGCGACTGAAATTTAGCTCGCGGGCGCAGCTAAATTTAAAATTTGCAAACTGCATGGGAGATAAAATGAACGAAGCAATGGATGAGATAGAAAGACTGCGAACGTTTTTAAAAAGCGTGAGAGATGAATACAAAGCCTTAAATAAAATAGCCGAAGCGCAGGTCGTAAGCAGGCGCTGGGCGTCGGGTAGCTATATCAATTTAGAGCCGTTTTATTTCGAATATAACCGCTTCTTTAAGGGCAAAATTTTAAAAGCTAAACCAAAAAAGATCGCAAACGCCTACGAATACGGCTTTGACGCGCAAGACCGCGTCGTTTTTGAAAGACAACATGACGGCAAAAAACATTTCTTTGAAAGCCTTTATTTTTGGGGGCGGGACGAAGTTTTAAAATATCATTTCGGTTGCTATAACAAAAGATGCGTAGGATGCTTCAATATAAAAAGATTTATCTATGAAAATGGCGAGCTAAAGTCCATCTACTCGGCCTTTGACAACAACGCCTATGGGATAGAAAATTTTACTTACGAAGGCGGCAAGCTCGCACAAAGACGGGAGTATGTAGAGCACCCTCGCGCAGGCAGAAGGAATGACGTAACAAACTATGAATTTGACGCAATGGGCGAGCTAAGCTTAATAACCGAAAATGGCTATGTGCGCTATCAAAAGCCAGATAAGAATATGAGCTATAAAAAGCTCTATGAGCTCGCCGCACAAAGACTACTGCCAGCGATTAAAGAGACGATCAAAAAGCACGCACCGAATTGTAAACTCTACTGCATAAATTTAGCTTGCGACAATAGGAGTTTGCCGCCGATCATCGGATTCGGCTCGCAAGAACAGCGAGCGCAGTGGCTTGCACGAAAGGACGGCTGGCTTCTTTGGCTTGTTCCTGATTACGAGTTTCGAGCCGAGGTCGAAGTAGACTACGAAACGGCGAAAATTTTTGATCTTTTCAATCAAGAAACGCAGCTAAATGATAAATATGCACAGGCTAAAAAGCTCATTTGGGAGTGCGTGAAGCAGCTCAAAGCAGGTCTTGGCGAATTTGCGCTCGATATGACGGATGATTTTACGATCACAGCTACCGATTGCGATCTTGGCGATCTGCGGAAAAATTTCAAAGCGATAAATCCCGAGCTTGCAAGCACATATAAGGATAAAATTTAAAATTTCATCGTCGCGATTTTATCATCGCGCACAGCGTTTGCCCGCCCGCACTGCCTACAAACATACCCCCCTACTCCGGATGACGCCGCCGCCCTGCTCCGCCCGAAGTGCCGCCATTTCCGTCTAACGCTATCCGCTTTGCAAAGCATATATCCTGCTCTGCATGATGATGCCTGCTTCGCCCGACGCGTCATCATATCCGCACGGCGCGCTGTCTTTATCGACTGGCGCCCTGCTTCGCTAGGTACACGCCCCTTAAGCGCAAATTTACTCGCTCGCTGTGTTATACGACGCATCCATTCGAACGCTAAATTTAACCGCGAGCCGCACCGCAAATAGCAAAAGCTGGGCAACAAAGCGCCCGATAAAATTTTACGCCTAAAGATCAAAAGCCGCTCGCATAAGCTCGCGCAAAAGTCCGATTTTAAGACGAAATTTAGCGCCAAAATATTTAAAAAAAGCCGCTATTTAGCTATAAGCTTGTAAAATAACGCACAAATTTAAAGGCGAAAAATGTATGTAATATTCGAAGGTATCGACGGCGTGGGCAAAAGCACGCAGATAGCGCGGCTAGCGGCGGCTTTTCCGCAAGCGATCGTGACCAAGGAGCCTGGCGGCACGAAGCTCGGCGAAGCGGTACGAAGCCTCGTTTTGGGCGAGGATTTTAAGTGGCGGCGCGGCAGCGTAAATCTGCGCGAGGTCTGCGGCGAAATTTCAAAACGCGCCGAGCTGCTTTTGTTTCTCGCAGACCGCGCCGAGCACTACGAGCGCGTGATAAAGGGCGGCGCAGACAGGCTCGTGCTAAGCGATCGCGGCTTCATCTCGGGGCTTGCCTATGCACTGGCAAACGACGAAAACGCGGATATTAGCGAGCTTATCGCGCTTAATAAATTTGCGCTTGGGGGCAAATTTGCAGATAAAATCGTGCTGTTTTCGGCAGACGAACAGCTCATCGGGCGGCGGCTCAAAACGCGTGCTAGCAGCGATATAATCGAGGCTCGCGGTCTGAAATATCTAATGCGCGTGCAGAAGCTGATGGTGCAGGCGTGCAGGGCGTGCGGCGTTGAGACCCTGCAAATCGACGCCGCACAATCCGAAGAGGCGATCTGCGATCAGATAAAAAATTTCATACTTTCTTAAAATTTTAAGACGCGGAATTTTGCCGCGGGAATTGATTTCTGAGGCTTGCCGTGAAATTTTAACTATGGAATTTCATCGCGAAATTTTAACTATGGAATTCCGCCCATAAAATTTCAGCTCCAAATTTCGTTATGGAATTTTACAGGCGTGGTTCTAGGGAAAATTTCATGGGTGGAATTTGTTTTATAATTTCGCAGCAAAATTTCGCCACGGAATTCTGTCTTAAAATTCCGCCGCAGACCAAAAAGCGCAAAATTTCATAAGCGAAATCTTGTACGGAATTTTAATCCGCGGATTTGCGGGTGAAATTCCGCTTAAGTTTTAGATCGAAAGGATAACGATGAAGACGTTAAAGTTCGTTTTACGCAAGGTTTTTAAATTTATATTTCTGTTTTGGGTGGTCATAAGCTCGCTTTTTGGCACATATATGATCGCCGATAAATTTTTCGGCCGCACCGTCGTAGCCTGGACGCTCATCTGTGATTTTAGCAGCGCTTCGCTGGATCTGAAGGATTTTAGTATCAGCGCCCGCTTAAGAGCTACCACTATCGGCGGACGATTATGGCGCGACGAACGCGAACCGGAGCCCGACTTCTCGGACGACAACTCGACCGGCGCTCCGTATGAACTAAGTATAAATTTTGAGCACGTGAGCGCGCCCGGGATCGTGCTGAAAAACATCAAACTCGAGCAGGTGCAAAGCGGACGCGTCGTTTTTGAAAAAGATGAGCTGGAGGTGCCGATAGAGATGGGCTATAGCGGTTACAAAAGCGGCGGATTGGAGATACCTGATCTCGATTCTACGCATGTCAAACACAGACTGAGCGCCGAAATATGCGTGTCTGGGGGCACTTGCACAAACTTCACGCATTATTTCTTGCCGTACAGACATGTAGAGGGCACGGCGGCTCTGCGGGGTATTTTTTAGCCGCGAAAGATTCGGCGTGAAATTTTAAAACATAAAATCTGCGGCGGCATGAGTTAATTTGGCTGAATAAACGAATAGATTATCAATGCCCGCAACGCGGTATGGTTTATTTGCGTGGCAGGATTTTGCCGCTCGCCGTATTTATATGAAGCGAAATTTACGATTTAGCAGCGCATAAAATTTATAGCATAGCGCGAAATTCTGCCCGGCAAAATTTGAGATGACGGAATTATAAAATTCCGTGTAGTGTATTTGTGCGGCGAGGTAGCGCTATTTTTTGCGACGCTTGCGCCAAGATGAGAGTTTTTGCATGCAAGTAGAACAAATTAGGCATATCATGCACACAAGCGTAAGCACTACGCAAGAATAGAAAAAATCGCTCAGGCTTGCCGTTTTATCCTTAATAAATGTCATATAAATCCAAAGCAACACCGCAATCACAGCGATGCAAAAAAGCAGTACCGCCCAAAATAGTCGCGCCAAGCTAAGTAGCCGCTCGGCAAGGCTAAACACCAGTTGTGTCAAACGAGGCGCGCGGCTCTTAATAGCGCAGGCGGCTGCGTAAATGTATGCCAGAATTATCATCGCAACAAACGCAAGCGCCGCGCAAGTGTAGAAAAAATCGCCTAGGTTTGGGAATGCGTCTTTTTTGGGCGCAAGGTAGATCGCGTAAAACACCGCCGTGACGAAAAAAATTAGACCAAACGTAATCAAAATGTCCCAAACTAAATATAGCGCGCGTCTTGCGGCATCCAGCACGCTCAATTCAAAATCGCGGGCATATTCCAAAGGCATTCTGCGACGCTCGACCTCCAAGGCGACGAGGCTGCCTAAATATCCCTGCTCGCAGTATTTTACGCGCACTAAATCGCCCTGCTTAAACGAGAACGCCCTGCAACGCATACGAAAGCGAACGCCGCCGATCTCAAAAAGCACGAGCGTCTCGATCTCCTGCCTAAGGACGCGGATGCGCAAGTTTTTTATCCTGCCTTCGATATAAGGCTGCTTATTTCGCATAATCCTCCAAAATTAAGTTAAAATTTCGCGCTGCTTGCTAGCGCTTGTTTGCTCGGCGCTAAAAAAACCGCTCATTTTTTCCGAAAAGCTCCGCGGCGCAACGGAATTCTGCGCGACAAAATTCTAGCTTTTAAATTTCATGTAGCAAGATATAACTAATCACAAGCTTGGTTTTAAAATTTCTCACTAAATTCTACCCACTGCTTATCGATAGCAAATTTACACAACTAGCTTTACGAGTGCAGTCCGCACCGCGCACTAAAATACACACTTAAATTTGAGATCATCAAATTAAAAATTTGCTAGACGCTTATTTGCAAGCCGTAAATTTAAATATAGAACTCAAATACTATCGCGTGCAGATACAAGATATGCGATCTTTAGCAAAATTTTGCCCTTTAAATTTACGCGCAGTTTTTACCGCGTATAAATTTTGGCGCATTATTTAGGAAGTATTTCTTAGACATGTTTTGCCGGTCTAATTTAAGCGCAAATCCAGCGCGGTATAACTTTGCTTGCGTAAAATTTAACGCAAGCAAAGCCGATTAAATTTCGCCGTGAAATTTAACTAGGCTTTAGAGCGCAAGTCTCGTTTTGTTCTAGCGATACAAATTTCAGCTAAAATCCGCTGCCCGCAAAAATCAAAATTTATTAAATCCACGTTTGAGCTGAAATTTTACAAAATTTTAAAGCCATCGCAGACTAAATTTCAACACACCTAAAAACAAATTTTAAACATTAAATCTAAAATGCATTACGTCGCCGTCTTGCACGACGTAGTCCTTGCCCTCAAGGCGCATCTTGCCCGCTTCTTTCGCCCTACTCTCGCCGCCGCACGCGATAAAATCATCAAATCCGATCACCTCGGCTCTGATAAATCCGCGCTCAAAGTCGTTGTGGATCACGCTCGCGGCCTTCGGAGCCTTCCAGCCCTTCGTGATCGTCCACGCGCGCACCTCCATCTCACCGGCGGTAAAGTAGCTGATGAGGCTGAGCTTCGCAAAGGAGCGCTTGATGATTAGCTCCAGCCCGCTTTGCTGCGCGCCCAGGCTCTGCAGCATCTCGTGCGCCTCCTCGTCGCTTAGCCCTATGAGCTCCTCTTCGATCTTGGCGCAGAGCTTGATTACCTCGGCGCCGCGGGCGTTTGCGTATTCTCTTACGCGCGCGACATATTCGTTATCTTGCGCGATGCCGTCCTCGTCCACATTGGCGCCGTAGATTACATCTTTGGCGCTAAGCAGGCGCAGCTCGCGATTTAAAGCGATATAGCTTTCGTCCTCTTTGAGTGCAAAATTTGAAGCGGGCTTGCCGTCGTTTAGATGCACTAAAAGCTCGTTTGCCACGGCTAGCGCCTCTTTAGCGCCCTTTTGATTTGCTTTGACTTCCTTACCGAGGCGCTCGATCTTGCGGCCAAGCTGCTCGATGTCCGCTAAAATAAGCTCGGTTTCGATGATCTCGATATCGCGAATGGGATCGACACAGCCTTCGACGTGGGTTATGTCGCCGCTTTCGAAGCAGCGCACGATATGAAGGATGATCTCGCACTCGCGGATATTTGAAAGAAATTTATTCCCCAGCCCCTCGCCCTTACTAGCTCCGCGCACGAGGCCCGCGATATCGACGAACTCGATGGTCGAATGCACGATGCGACCGGGCTTAACGATTTCCGCCAGCTTTGCTAGCCTGGCATCGGGCACGGGCACGACCGCTTTATTAGGCTCGATCGTGCAGAATGGATAATTCTGCGCCTGCGCGTTTTGCGCGCCGCTAAGTGCGTTAAAGGTAGTGGATTTGCCGACGTTCGGAAGCCCTACGATCCCTACTGAAAGCCCCATTTATGCGTCCTTTAGCTCTTTTGCTAGAGCCTGCAAGAAATATAAGTTTGCTCTCACGCCCGCGCCAGTCGCGCCCGCGGCGTAATAGCCCCACGCCTTTTCCAGATACGCAGGCCCCGCGATATCAAGGTGCAGCCACTTGTCTTTATACTCGTCTTTTATAAATTTATCCAAAAATAGCCCCGCGGTTATCGCGCCGCCGTACCTGCTGGAAGAGCAGTTGGAAACGTCTGCGATACTGCTTTTGATTAGCTCGCGCAGATAATCGTTAAATTCCAAAATGCTAAATAGCTCGCCGCTTGATCCGCTAAGATCTTTAAATTTACGCTTTAGCTCCTCGCTATTTCCCATGATGCCGCTAGTGTATTCGCCTAGGCCCACGACGCAAGCGCCGGTAAGCGTCGCCATATCGATTAGCAGACTTGGCTCAAGATCCTGCGCGTAGCTTAGGCAGTCGGCAAGCACGAGCCGCCCCTCCGCATCGGTATTTCGCACCTCGATACTTACGCCGCTGCGGCTAAGCAGCACGTCGTCGGGTTTATACGAATCGCCGCCGATCATATTTTCGGTAGCGCCGATGACCGCATGTATCTCAAACGGCAGCTCTAGCTCGGCAGCGCCCTTGATGATACCCATCGCAGCAAGCGCGCCGCTTTTATCGCTTTTCATCGTAAGCATATAATCGCTCGGCTTCAGACTTAGCCCGCCGCTGTCGTAAGTAAGCCCTTTGCCCACGAAAACGACGCGTTTTAGGCAGCGCTGCGGCTTATAGATCAGATGGATGAGGCGAGGCGGATGAGCGCTGGAGCGATTTACCGCCAAAAACGCATTCATATTCTGCTCGCGCAAAAAGTCCTCGTCGTAAATTTTAACACTCACGTCGTCGTAGTTCGAGGCTAAAATTTCAGCCTCGCTCGCCATCTTTTCGGGCGTGTAAATTTCGGGGATCTCATTGACGCCGTCGCGCGCGAAATTTACGGCATTTGCCATCACGGTGCCCTGCTGCACGCCGTAGTTCATCTTTTGCACGTCGGGGCTACTGCCGCCGTACTCCTGCGTCGAGATTAAAATTTCATTCAAGCTGGAGCTTTTCTTGTCGCTTTTGTATTTGTTAAACTCATAGCCGCCCAAAAGCACGCCCTCGACCATCGCCATCGTGCTTCTGCGGTCGCATCCGCATTTATAAAAGGCGATTTTGAAATTTTTAATCGCGTAGCCCTTAAGCGCGTTGTATGCACTTGCAAGTGCTGTACGGACGCGGTCATATTCTAGCGCCTTGACGCCGATGTACAGCCGCCCGCTCTCGGCCAGCAGCAGATTGCCCTCACCTTTGTAATTAAAAAGCGCAAACTTATCCGCGTCTTTAATAAATTCGTGATTTAAATTTTTATCCACGACCAAAATAACTTCAAAATCCGCCTCTATCTCGTTAATTTTACGATCTAGCAGTTTTACTTTCATCTCGTTCCTTTCGTGAGTTCATAAAGTGATTTTCCATACGTTTAAATAGCCTAAAAAATAGATATAAAATTCCGCCTATGATAGGTATCGCAAAATACCAGTGTTGCTCGATTAGCCGCAGCCCGCTCCAGATCTCCTCGCCAAAATACCACGCCAAAACCATCGTCGCGCCCGACCAGCACCAAGCACTAAAAAGATTGATAATCGCAAATTTCTTTGCGCTATAGCGAGTGATGCCGATACTCATCGGGATGATGACGCGAAAGCCATACATATAGCGCTGCATTAAAATTATCGGCCAGCCGTAGCGCTGCAAAAGCAGGTGCGCGATCGCAAATTTTCGGCGTTGCGCCGCGAGCTTTTTACTGATATATTTTTTGTTGTAGCGACCGATATAAAAATAAAACTGATCGCCGCAAAATGCCCCAAGCCCCGCAACAAAGATACCTAGCGGCAAATTTATATGTCCCTCGTGCGCCATGATACCGCCCAAAATCAGTGCGATTTCGCCTTCTAAAATGCACCAAACGAAAAGCACGATATAGGCGTATTGGTGGTATTCTTGCAGTAAATTTTTAAGTAGCTCTTCCAAAATTACGCCTCTAAAACGCAATAAACGTTTGTGCGACGCGAAAACTCGCCTAGATCGTTTAACTCGCGCAAATTTAATAAAAAGCACGCCTCGACGCATTTAGCCTGCGTCTGCGCGATGAGATCTAATGCCGCTCGTGCGGTGCCTCCGGTGGCTATTAGATCATCGATTAGCAGCACCTTGGCATCCTGCACGCCTGAGAATGCATCCACGTGCATCTCGACTTGATCGAAGCCGTATTCAAGGCTGTATTTTTGCGAAATCGTGATATAAGGAAGCTTCTTTGGCTTTCTAATCGGCACAAAAGCAACCCTCAACCTCGCAGCAAGCGCCGCTGCAAAAATAAATCCGCGACTTTCTATGCCTACTATGTAATCAAGTCCGTAATCGGCATAGCGCTCGGCTAGATGATCAAGCAGGAAATTAAACGCCTCGCGATCGCCTACGAGCGTCGTGATATCGTAAAACAAAATACCGGGCTTTGGGAAGTCACGCACGGTGCGGATCGAGCGAAATAAATAGCTTTTTTGCTCGCTGCTTAGGCTTTTCATAGCTTACCTCTTTTCAATCTTGCGTTTTGAATTTTTAAGCTGCAGTTTTCGCTCTCCTCGTTTTGCAGAGCCTCGATGCCGAAGCGAAGGGCAGTTTTAAGCTTTTCGTTATCGCTTTTAAGCTTTGAAATTTTCTGCTCGCTTTTACGAAGAAGGGCGTAAATTTTAGAATTTTTTCGGATCGATAGAATAAGTAGCGCTGCAAAAAATAGCGCTAAAACGCCTAATGCTACGCTCATTGCTCGCCTCCTTCATTTGGATTTGCAAAGCGCATAGTAGCGAGTGTTGCGCTAAAATAGGCAGAATTTATGCTCCTAAAATACGCGTTAGAAAGATTTGCACCCTTTAAATTTACGCTCGTAATGGCAAAATTCGCATCTTTTAAACCTGCACTAGCGCAATTTGCGTTTTCTGGCTTAACGCTCATGCAAACGGAATTTATAATTGCTGGGTTTAAACCGACAAAATCTTTGCGGCTAGCTTTTTGAGCGAAATTTTTCTTGCAAACGCTCGCGCGCGTAAAATTTAACGTAGAATTTGCGCTAGTGAAATTTTTATCTAGCGAATTTTTCTCATTAAAGATTATCTTTGCGTGCGTAGAATTTAAATTTATATGATGTGCACCGCAAAAGCCTATCAAGGAATTCTCGCCGGTAAAGAAGGAATTTTTATCGTTAAGGCTCCGCGCAAAATTTGACGCAGAATCCATGCCGATAGGATTTTTGCTAGAAGGGTTTTTACCACCGAAGCTTAATTTGGAATTCCTCCCATTTAAATTAGCGTCACAGCTTTGTTCCGTAAAATTTTGAGCGGAATTCTGCATGAAATTATCCCCATCAAATCCAAGCATGCAATTCGCACTGCCGCAAGCACCTAGCTTTGCGACGCGCTTAATGTGCCTACCGCCCGCAAAATCGGTACTAAAAAATGCCCTAATCATATCTTCAATCACCAGCACGCCCATTAATCGCTCGCCGAAGGCTAGGACATTGGCGTCATTGTGCTCTCTGGCTAATCTAGCGCTCGTCGCGTCATGACACAGCGCACAGCGGATGTGAGCGTGGCGATTTGCGGCGATGCTGATACCGATGCCCGTACCGCAGATAAGAATTCCGTAAATGCCATAACTTGTGGAATTTAAAATTTTATCTTTGCTCGCATTCTGGCTTACGGCTGCATTTGCGCTGGTAGTCATGCTTTCGCTAGCGTTAAAATTTTGATGACTAGCGTTTTTAACAGCGTTAAAATTTTCATTTTTCTCGCTACATTGTACGGCGTCGTTAAAATTTCTACAGTCGTTTATACTTGCGACGAAATTTTCGTTACCGCCCGCTTCGGAATTTTCCGCGGCTGCAGCGGAATTTTTGCTGCTACTTTTTTTAAAATTTCCACTTCGCGCGCAGGCTTCACATTCGGCTAAAATTTTATCCGCCAACGCGCCCGCAAAATCGGGATAGTCTACGCTCGCTTCGGCACTATGCGTGCCAAGATCGACCGCTTCGTAACCTAAAGCGGCGAGCGCTTTTTTGGCTTGCTCCTTGGCACGAAAGCCCGCATGATCGCTCGCTATAAAAATTTTATTTATTTGCATTGCCGTTCCTTATTTTTGCTCATAGATTAGGCTCTCGTCGTTTTGCAAGGTATCGACGAAGCGCCCGATGCGCTCCCAGCGGATCTTGCGATCGGCATCGATACTAAAATATGTAAACCACGGCTTGCCGACGATCAGACGATAAGGTACCGGACCCCAGAAGCGGCTATCAGCGGAATTATTGCGATTATCGCCTATCATAAAATACTCATCCTGCGGCACTTTGATGTAAAAGGCATTGAAGCTTATCCCTGCAGCTTCGAAGCTGTGAGGAATTTCGCTTAGACTAATGGGCTTCATAGAAAATTCACCCTTCTCAAGTGCGATTTTGACATTTGTTAGCATCGAGTTTCTAGCATTAGGGTCGTAGTGAATGCCCTTAAATTTATACGGCTCTTTGACATATTTTTCGCCACCTAAAATCACAATGTCGCGAGCATCGTAGTTTGCGGCAATGAACTCGTCGCCTTCATGTGGACGAAGGTAGAAATTATTCAGATCAAATATCACCTCGTCGCCACCTACGGCAAAATTTCGCTTTACAAAGTGCATTTTTTCATTAAGCGGATAGCGAAAAACCACGATGTCGCCGCGCTTCGGACCCTCGCCGCGGATGATATGCCCATCTCCGTCGCTATCAGGAGCTACCTGCCACTCTACAAATGGAATATGCGGGGTCGGGATGCCGTAGCTAAATTTTTTAACGAATAAAAAATCACCCTCCAAAAGCGTAGTGCGCATCGATCCACTAGGGATCACGAAGGCTTGCGCCACAAAAAGAATGACGAATAAAACGACGATGACCGTCCCCGTCCAACTTGATAAAAAGTGATAAATTTTGCTTAGTATTTTCATTTAGGCTCTTTGTCTTAAGCGATTTTTCGCCGATTTTATCGTATTGCTAAGAAGCATCGCAATCGTCATCGGTCCCACGCCTCCGGGCACGGGCGTGATGAACGAGCATTTTGGCGCGACTGCGTCAAAATCGACGTCGCCTCTTAGCTTGCCATCCTCGCCGCGATTGATCCCCACGTCGATTACTACCGCACCCTCTTTTACCATATCTGCGCTCACAAAATGCGCCCTACCGACCGCCGCGACCAAAATATCGGCATCTACGCAAAGCTGCTTTAAACCTTTCGTCTTGCTATGAGCGATAGTGACGGTGGCGTCGGCATTTAATAGCAGGCTCGCCATCGGCTTTCCTACGATATTGCTGCGACCTAGCACGACGGCGTTTTTACCCGCTATCTGCACGCCGTATTCCTCAAGCAGGCGCATCACGCCAAGCGGAGTGCAAGGCACAAAACCGTCCGAAAGCCCGCTAGTAAGCTTGCCTACGTTTATCGCGCTAAATCCGTCCACGTCCTTTTGCGGGCTTATTTTTTCTAAAATTTTATTCGTATCGATATGTTTTGGAATCGGCAGCTGCACTAAGATGCCGTCGATGCTTTCGTCCTCGTTTAAATTTTCTATCAGTTCTAAAAGCGCCGCCTCGCTCACGTCGGAGCTCAAGCGGTGCGCTACGGAGCGGATCCCACAGGCGGCGCAGGCTTTTTCCTTGCTCGCGACATAGGTCTTACTAGCCGCGTCCTCGCCTACCAAAATCACCGCCAGCGCGGGCTCTACGCCCTTTGCGGTAAGATCCGAAGCGGCCGATTTGATCTCCTCTTTTACCTTTGCGCTTATGCTTTTGCCGTCGATTAAAGTCATTTAAAGCCTTTTTGAAAAATAGGGAATGTTACCCTAAAATTTATAAAATTTAGATTTATTCAACGGGATTTATGGGAATTTGAAGGAATTTTAAAAAGAATTTTGTCCTGAATTTATGCCTACTCAAATAAGCCTAAATTTTATCGTCATTATAGACGAATGGACACCTTGGCGCCGCTACATTCAGGCCGAGACGCTGCTAAGGCTTGTATTGTGGAATGAAGCCTTGTTTGAGCAAGAACTATGATGTTGTTATTTGCTCGCCGTTAAACGTCTCGTATCGTCGTCGCCCGCTGCGCAATATACGCTATGCGTAATAGTAGCCTGTATAATGGTGGCTCGGTGCCTTATTTTGCTCTGGCTTTGGGACATCTTGCGGTCCGCTCCTAGAGCAGCCACATAGAAACAGCGCCGCACACAGAAATAAAACGATCTTTTGCACCATAGATCCTTTCAAAATCTTTATGATTTTATCTTTGATTGGTTGCAAAATTTCATAAAATTTTTCAAAGCACTCATAAAAATTTTATCCCCTTTGAAATTTAAAATTTTTGGCGAATTCTAACGACACAAATTTCGTCAAAATTTAGGCTTCTCGCAGCTTACAATCTCGCGAAAAAATCAAAATTCTGGCGACGCAAATCGTATTTAGTGCGATTTTACGCAACGCGCGCCGCGCAAGATCGCGCAGTCTCCACCCGCGCGCTAAAATACCGCTCCGAACACAGCCGCGCTGCTCTGAAATTTTAAAATTTAGCTAAATTTTAAAGCGCCGCGTAAATTTACTCGTTGCGCAGCGTTTGTAGCACGTCGATCTGCGTGGCTTTTTTGGCAGGATACCACGACGAAAGCGCCACGATAAGCACCGCGCCGATTAAAATCATCGCCAAATCGCCTAGCGAGAGCTCCATCGGCAGCTTCGAACTTCCGTAAACATCGGCCGGCAGATTTACGATGTCGAAGCTTCCGAGTAGCCACACGCCGAATAGGCCTAAAATAAGCCCGAATATGATACCGCCGCCGCCGATAGTGGCTCCGAGCGCGAAAAATGTCCTTTTGACCTCTTTTTTGCTGGCCCCCAGGCTAAGTAAAAGCGCGATCTCTTGGCGGCGGTTCATTACGGTCATCAGAAGCGAGCTTACGATATTTAGGCTCGCGACTAGGATTATCAGCATCAGCACGATGAAAAGCGCGCGCTTTTCAAGCGCAAGGGCGCTGAAAAAATTGCCGTTTTGCTGCCACCAGCCCACGGCGCTAGTGCCGCTAGGGAGGCTTTTTTTGATGCGCTCCAGATCCTTAAACGGATCGTTTGAAAAAACATGCACGCCGTCGAATGTCCCCTCGTCGTAGCCTAAAATTTTGGCTAGATCGCTTGCGTCTGCGTAGGAATACGCCTTGTCGTAGGCGATCAGCCCCGAGCTGAAATCTGCGCGCACGTCAAAGCGCTTCATCTTGGGGATTAGCGCAAAGCCGCCCGGATCGCTCTTCGTAAAGATCATCGTGATCTTGCCGCCCTCATCCAGCATAAACTCATCTTTGATCCCGCGCCCTATCATGATGCCGTAATCCGTTAGATTGGCGTCTTTGGCGCCTGCCGCGACGACCGAGTTAATCCTCTTTTCATCGTTTAAATTTACGCCGAAAATCAGTCCGCCCTCGAGCTTCTCGCCGCTTTTGGCGATGACTTGCGAGCTAATGTAAGGACTAAAGATCAGATCGGGAAAGTCCGCCCGCAGTCCCTCCACGTCGTCTTTTGAAATACCGCCGCGAAAATGGCTGTGGATCGTGATCGGGTAGTTCATCGTAAAGAGCTTGCGCTCAAATTCCTTATCGAAGCCGTTCATTATCGCCATCGCGACGATCAGCACCGTAAGTCCCACGCCCACGCCCAAGAACGCAAGCAGCGCCGAAAGCGTAATGAAGGGCTGAGAGCGATCGAATCTGAGATATTTGAATAATAAATACTTTACCAAAAAGCCGTCCTTGTAAAATTTCACATAAAATTTAGTGTTAAATTTTATGTGAAATTTTAAGTATTTTGGAATTTTAAAATTCCAAAACAGGTTTTGCGGCGTTAAATATAGAAGCTCCAGCGAGTTTTTAAAATTTAAAATCGCGCCGAAATCTCTTATACGCAATGAAATTTACCCCCAAGAGATATCGGATATGACAAATCAAACAGACCTCTTTACCAAAACTTTGAAATTTTAAACCTAAATTTTAAATTTTAAAATTTCAAATGCCTCGAAATTTTAAAATTTTAGAAATTTAAAACTTTTTTAGAATTTTGAAATTCTTAAAATTTAAAAAGCGGATTTCGCTTAAAAAGCTCGCCCGTAATCGCATAAATTTAAAATTTTAACTGCGAGCAGTGTTCTAGCCGCGCACTAAATTTAAGTATTACGCGCTGATTGGCTTACGTTTTACCGCACGGCGCACCGAAACGGCGCTGCGAAAACAAGTAGCCAAAGGCACCCCAAATGCGCTTTGAAATTTTACAATTTCAAAACCAAAATTCCGCCCCATCGCGCAGCTTTGCGCGCCGTCCGTGCCGCCTCGCGAACAAGCTCTTTTGAAATTTCTGTCCGCGCCGCCTCGCGATTAAGCCTCTTTTAAAATTTTATAACGCCTTTCGCCCTTAACCGCTCTGTTAAATACAAAAACAAATCAAGGTCGAGAAGCGCCGATTGCGCAATGCTCGCAATCAAGATCACTGATCGTGCGATACTTAGGACCGATCGCCGCGACTACCTCGCAAAGCCGCCTTTTTTAGGGCCGCCCTTGCCGTGGCAGTCTTTGTATTTTTTGCCGCTGCCGCAAGGGCAAGGATCGTTTCGCTTAGGCTTTTTGTCGCCGAACTCATCGGGGCCCTTTAGCTGCGCCTCATTCGTGCTTACAGCGGCGAGTTCTTTGGCGTTTGAGCTCTCCATGCGCTCCTGCATCGCGCGCTGCTCGGCTTCGATCTCCTCCCTAGATTTAAACTGGATCGAATGCAGTAAGCGGATGCTGTCGGATTTGAGGCGCATCACAAGCTCCATAAAGAGATTATAGCTCTCCTTTTTATACTCCGTAAGCGGGTCTTTGTGGTTGTAGCCGCGAAGTCCGATACCCGCCTTTAGGATATCCATCTGATACAGATGCTCCCGCCAGTCGCGATCCACGATCTGCAGATAAAGCATCTTTTCGATACTTTTGCGCTGCTGCGGATCGATCGGCGCCATCTTGTTTTCATACGAAACGGCAAGCGCGCCGACGATCTTTTCTTTTAGCTCTTTGAAATCATCAACCTTCTCAAGCTCGCTATTTTCGAGTACCTCGCCCGTTTCTTGAGCGATTTTGGCGACGATCGGAAATTTATCGACCTCTTTGATATTTGCGCCGTCGAAAATTTCAAGCTCCTCAAGCACGCTAGAGATGTACTCCTCGCGGTTTTGAATGATTTTATCTTTCAGATCGTAGTCGGGGTCTAAAAGCTCGTTGCGATATTTATAGATCGTTTTGCGCTGCTCGTTTGCGACGTCGTCGTATTCTAGGATATTTTTACGCGCTTCAAAATGCAGGCTCTCGACCTTTTTCTGCGCGTTCTCTACTGCGCGCGAAACCATGCCTGATTCGATATGTTCGCCATCCTTTAACCCCAAGCGATCCATGATATTTTTAATCTTGTCGCTGCCAAAAATTCTAAGCAGATTATCCTCCAAGCTTAAGAAAAACCTACTCTCGCCGGGATCGCCCTGACGTCCACTTCGTCCGCGGAGTTGGTTATCAATGCGGCGGCTTTCGTGGCGCTCGGTACCTAAAATATACAGCCCGCCCAAAGCGCGCACTTCATCGTCTATGCGGATATCCACGCCGCGTCCCGCCATATTCGTAGCGATCGTCACCGCGCCCTTTACGCCAGCGTCTTTGATGATCTGCGCCTCGCGCTCGTGATTTTTGGCGTTTAGCACGGAGTGCGCGATGTTTTCTTTGACTAAAAGCTCGTGCAGCTTCTCGCTCTTTTCGATCGACGCCGTACCCACTAGCACGGGCTGGCCTTTGGAATTTAGCCGCTTGATCTCATTGATGACGGCGTCAAATTTCTCGCGCTCGGTCTTGTAGATAAGATCGTTTTGATCCTTTCTGATGACCGGCACGTTCGTAGGGATAGAGACCACTTCGAGTTTGTAAATTTGAGAAAATTCCGTTGCTTCCGTCTGCGCCGTACCCGTCATACCAGCGAGTTTTTCGTAAAGACGGAAGTAGTTTTGAAAGGTAATGTCGGCAAGGGTTTGGCTCTCCTCCTGGATCTGCACGCCCTCTTTAGCTTCAAGAGCCTGATGGAGCCCTTCGCTGAATCTGCGACCTTCGCTAAGACGACCCGTAAATTCATCCACAATTATGACCTGCCCGTCGCGCACGACGTAGTGCACGTCCTTTTCAAATAGATAATTCGCCTTAAGTGCTTGATCAAGGTAGTGGCTGAGCACTGCATTTTCGAGACTATAGAGATTATCGACGCCAAAAAGCTTCTCGGCTTTTGAAATTCCTGCCTCCGTGATCAAAACGGCGCGGTTTTTCTCATCTACGGTAAAATCGCCCGTCGCCTTGCCTTTCGGATCGGCTGGCGCCTCGCCGCGGATCATTTGGCGAGCTACTTCATTTGCCTTGATGTAGCCGTCTAGAGTGCGGTTCGTAGGACCCGAGATGATTAGCGGCGTCCTGGCTTCGTCGATCAGGATGCTATCTACTTCATCGACGATTACGAAATGATGCCCGCGCTGCACCTTTTCATCCGCGTTAAATTTCATATTATCGCGCAGATAGTCAAAGCCGAACTCGTTGTTTGTGCCATAAGTGATGTCGCACGCGTATGCAGCCTTGCGCTTGGCGTCGTCGTATTCGCCGCCTACGATCACACCGGTACTAAGCCCTAAAAATTCATATAGCTCGCCCATCTGCGCGGCATCGCGCTTAGCTAGGTAGTCGTTTACGGTCACGACGTGAACGCCCTTGCCCTCCATCGCATTTAGCACTACTGCCAAGGTCGCTACGAGGGTCTTTCCTTCGCCCGTTTTCATCTCGGCAATCGCGCCATCGTTTAGCACCAAACCGCCTATTAGCTGAACGTCGAAGTGGCGCATATTTAGCACTCTTTTGCCCGCCTCTCGCACGATAGCAAACACTTCGTTAAGCACGTCATCCGTGCTCTTTTCGCCCGCGCGAACTTGCGCTCTTAACGCTTCAAATTCCGCCTTAAGCGCCGCATCGTCCATCGCCGCATAGTTTTCTTCAAGCGCACTGATCTGCGCCGCGCGCTTGGCGTATTGTTTGACGATCCTATCGTTTTTAGTACCGAAAATCCCGTGGATGACCTTTTTAAACATCTCAAACCTTAGTTTTAAAATTTTAACCGCGCATATTAACATATTTTTAGTTTCTATTTAATTAAATCCTAGAAAAACGGCTATAATACGCGCAAAATTTCAAATAATAAAGGCAAAATTTATGAAAAAAACTCTTATTTCTTTAGCGGCGAGCTGCATTTTTGCGTTTGCAGGTGGGATAGAATTTAACACGCTGAGTGCAAATTTTTCGCAAACCGTGCAGAGCGACGATGCAAAAATCAGCTACGGCGGCGATTTTAGCGCCACAAAAGAGCACGCCGTGTGGCATTACAAGACCCCTACGATAAAAAATATATTTTTTAGCTTCACAAAGGTCGTCGTCATCGAGCCGGAACTCGAGCAGGCTATCATCACAAATATCAAAGAAACCCCGAATTTAACGGCAATCCTAGCGAACGCAAAACCCAATAAAAAGGGCGTTTATGAGGCAAACTTCGACGACGTGAAATATCTCATCGAGATGAAGGGCGATCTGCCGAGTAAGATCAGCTACACCGACAAAATGGACAATAAGGTCGTCATTAATCTAAGCAACGTCCGCAAAAACGCGCCGGTGAATGAGGCGATCTTTAAGCCCTCGATCCCCAAAAACTACGACATCATCACGCAGTAGGCGCGTGTGAAGCTACTTTTCGTCTGCCACGGCAACATCTGCCGCTCGCCGATGGCGCAGTCCGTGATGCAAAATTTCATTAATCAAAGCGGCCTAAGTGCGCGCGTGAGTGTGGATTCTGCGGCGACGCACACCGACGAGATCGGCTCGCCGCCTTACTATGAGACGCAGCGCGTGCTAAAAGAGCAAAAGGTGCCGCTCGTAGCGCATCGCGCCGTGCAGGTCACGCCCGCAGACTACGAGCGCTACGATCTAATTCTTTGCATGGATGATGAAAATATGCGCTCGCTGGGGCGAATTTTTCGTGGCAAGGATATGGCTAAGGTAAAATTTCTTTTAGAATTTGAAGAGGGAAATTTTACAGACTGCGATGCGCTAAATTTTAAAGGCGCGCTAAAACAAGCCGGCTTAAATTTAAAAGGCGCCGGTTCAAATTTAACCGCCTCCGAATGCCTACAAATCGCCGATCCCTACTACACGCGTGATTTTGAGCGCTGCTACGCAGATATCAAGCGCGGCTGCGAAGGGCTCTTGCGATACATTAAAAATTCAGACGGAATTTGCTAAAATCCGCGATTAAATTTTAGCGTCTTTAAAGAGGCGCGGCTTAAAGCGATAATTCAAGGAAAAATATGTTTAGGCTTTTGATCGTTCCGTATCTGATAATTGAGGCATTTACGACCTATTATTTCGTAAGCGCAAACGGATTTGCGGCGTATGCGGTGGAGATCGTCATAAGCGCGATTTTAGGCGGTTACGTCGTAGCAAACCGCTCGTGGATGGGCTTTTTTAATCTAATGAAAATCTCGCCGAAAGAAATTTTAAGCGGCGTGGGCTTCGTCGTAGGCGGCGTTTTTCTAATAGTGCCCGGGATTTTTAGCGATATTTTGGGCGTTTGCGTACTTATTGCGTCATTTTACTGCGTCACCAGCGACGTGCCTAAATTTAACGTTAGTAGCGAAAATTCCGAAAAAAGAGAGCGAAAATTTTGGCGACGCAGCCGCGCAAGCGATGACGTAATCGACGTTGAGGTGATCGAAGAGAACGAAATCGAGATTCGAAAAAACATAGGAGAGAAAAAATGAAAAATTTGATCATCGCTACGCGCGGCAGCGTGCTTGCGCTATGGCAGAGCAAGCATATCGCATCTCTGCTTGAAGCTAGCGGCATCCAAGCGCAGCTAAAAAGCATGAAAACCAAAGGCGATAAAATTTTGGACACGCCGCTTGCAAAGATCGGCGGCAAGGGGCTTTTTACGAAGGAACTTGAGGAAAGCATGCTTCGCGGCGAAGCACATATCGCCGTGCATAGCCTAAAAGACGTGCCCGTGGAGTTTCCGCAGGGGCTCGTGCTAGCGGCGATCTGTGCTCGCGAGGATGTGCGCGATGCGATGATCAGCGAAAAATACTCTAAATTCGGCGAGCTACCCCACGGCGCAAAAGTCGGAACCACGAGCCTTCGCCGCAAGATGCAGCTGCTTAGCATGCGGCCTGATTTAGAGGTGATCTCCTTGCGCGGCAACGTCCAAACCCGCTTGCGAAGGCTAAAAGACGGGGAATTTGACGCGATCATCTTAGCGATGGCGGGCATCAACCGATTAAATTTGCGCGCCGAGGTAAAGCACGTAGCGCCCTTTGAGGTCTCGCAGATGATCCCTGCGATGGGGCAAGGAGCGCTCGGTATCGAGGCGGTGGACGAGCCGCAAATTCTACGCGCGATAGAATTTTTAAAAGACGAGCGCGCGATCATCGAAACGACCGTGGAGCGGGATTTTGTCAGAGTTTTGGAGGGCGGCTGCCAGGTGCCGATCGGCATCAACGCGCGCCTTGAGGGCGAAAATATCCACATCAGCGCGATAGTTGGCCTGCCCGACGGCAGCGAGAGTATCCGTCAAAGCATCGTCGCGCAAAAATCTCAATACCAAAGCGTAGGTACGGAGCTCGCGCGCGCTTTTATTGAAAAGGGCGCAAAGCAGCTCCTCGCGCGCGCTGAAGCGATGGCGAGCCTATAAAAACTATGATGCAAAAAGAGCAAATGCCGCTTTTTATAATCAAAGATTATTGGATCGGGATTTATATCGATCTGGGCGTTACTTCGTCCATCGTCATGCTTGTTTTTGAACTCGTCACTAGGGGTATTCACTGGCATTACTGGGTTGGGGTTTGGATTTTAACCTTAATAGGTCTTTTAGGGATAAATAAAAACAAATTTTTAAGCTTCTATCCCGGCAGAATAGAATATAACAAATCCTCCGCAAACTATCAAGAAACGATAGTTACAAAAAAATCTATCGACATAGCGCGTATTGATAAGGTAGCGATTTATAAATTCGTAGATTTTGCAGTAGAAGAATTTAGCTATGATAAAAATATTGGCACCTTTAAAAAGCTTATTTTAATGGCTTTTTCGTGGATATTGTATTTGATGGATTTGATATGCTTTGCCGTTTTGCGGCTAATGGGTAGGATAAAAAGCATAAATTTGTATGTCTTAATATTTTTAGATAGCGAAAATGGGGTATTCGTCAGTATCCCGCTTGCGATGTTAAGCGATTTTGAACGAAAAAATTTAGAAAAATATTTAAAAGATGAACTCAAACTAAACCTGGAGGATATCGAGGTTAGAGATAGGCTTTTGAATATAAATTTTATGTAACGCCGCTAGCTTACGTGACGATGTAGAATTTTACGTCGATATGAAATTTCTAAGATTTATGTGACAAGATGCTAGATAAATCTGAAAGCAGCGAAGTAACGTATAAATTCTGGAATTTATACGGTAACAATGCAAAAGATTTATGCTACTTATCGGCGGGTAACTCCGTGGGCTTTTTACGGGTGCAAGACGAGGCGGATCTGCCGCAAATGAGCCCTAGCGAGTTTATAATGATAGAAAAAATTGCGCCGAATTGGTATCTTTTTAAAACCACATAAAAAGCCGCGCCGCAAGCGGGTTTAAGGCTTCGCGGCGATCTAAATTTAAAAGCGTTACCCGCAGCTTAACCGCACCGCCGATCAAAAATCGCGCGAATTTTAAATTTAAACAGACGATCTGTAAATTCTGCACGCCGTAAATTTTTAAAGAATTTTAAAAATTTTTTGAAGTCTAAATTTAAACAAAGCGTCGCCAAAGCGCACCGCAATAAATTTAAACATGGCGCGAAAGAGGCTTAAACATAGCGCTCACAAGCAATACGCTTAAAAACGCCACCCGGCCCAGGCTTAAATTGCGCAAAGTCCACTCCAGTCGCATCCAAAACCATCCGCGAATAAAAATAGAGGCTGTAAAATAGCTCATCGTCGTAAAAGTACTCCTCCCAACGCTCCTCGTCATTCTCATCGCTCTGCGGCCACAGATATTTTTCCGCAAGCATATCCGAAAAGCTCGCCAGCGGCGCTGCGTGCGAGATCTTATCGGCATCATCGCAAATCTCAATCATAAACGCAAAAAACCTGCCGAGCCGAGCCGCGATAAAGCCTGCCGCTTCATTTTCGCAGTTTTCGTTTTCGTCGTTTTTACTTGCCGCATCGTTTTGCTTTTTGCCCGCCGCGGCGTTTTGATTATTTTTATTCGCGTTTTTGCCCGCTGTAGCGCGCGCCCGCATAAAGATACGCGCTAAAAACAGCAGCGCAAAAGGGGTTACGTGCCAAAGCGTACTTTGATGCTCTATCTCATTAAAAATCTTACTAAGCGCGTCCTGAAGGTCCTTGGCGTCAAATTTCTCCCGCTTGCTCGCATCAGAGCTCTTATCCGCCGCGCTCGTTTTAAATTTACTCGCCTGGCTCACTTTAAATTTTATCGCCGCGCTATCCGCATTCTTAAATTCCGCCTCGCCGCACTTCGCCGTGCCCGCTTTAAGCTCCGTCTCTCCGCCCGCTTTAAATTTCGCAGCCTCGTTATCCGCCTTTTGAAATTTGGACTCGCTCGTTTGCGCTAAATTTATGGAATTTTGCGCTGCGCCGCATCTTGCCGCATCCGTAGAATTTTGCCCGCAACCGGGCTTGCTTTTTAAATTTTGCCCTGCGCCAGGTTCACTTTTTAAATTTTGCTCGCCGCCCGAACTGCGCGCCGCATCACAAGCCTCGATTGTCAGCGCGAGTTTCTTAAAAATTTCGGGGAATTCGCTCGCCCTGCCGTAAGCTGTCGTGAGCCTACTCCACGGCACGTCCTGCGCTTTTAAATTTGCGATATACTTCAAATTTTGCTCATTCATCCACGCTCCTTGCAAATATTTTAAATTTAAGCCTCGCGAGCCGCTAAAATCTACGCTCTCGGTTCAAATTTAGCCTCTTTCGCACGCAAATTTAAACCTAACCCAGGCGCAAATTCTAACTCGTAAGCTCCCTACTCTGCTCGATTAGATCCTCGATCTGCTCGCGCGGCACCGCATCAAGGCAGACGCTGATCCAGTGCTTTTTATTCATATGATAGGCTGCAAAAATTCCTTTTTCGTCACGCAAAATTGCCGCCAAATCGGGCGAAACTTTTAAATTTATCACGTCGCTTGAGCCAGGAAGTGCGCGACCGAGCTTTTCGTTTGCAAGCCCGCGCATCAAAAGCGCAAACCACTTGCGCTTCCCTCCTGCGTGACGAAAAACCGCAAAATTCGGATATTCATCCCACAGATACTCGCCATCCGCGCCGTAGCGCTGCTTCATTAGTTTTAGGACGCTGCTGAAGTTCATTCTCACTCCTTGATATCGATCTTTTCTTTGCGCAATCGCGCCAACCACTCATCCAGCGTCTTTTCAAAACCGATCCCCTTGCTTTCGTAAAATTTCGCCGCCTCGCTCATATAGGCCTGCTCGACCCAGCCGCCGAAGTCGTGCGGGTATTTGTAGTCCGCTATCTGCTTGTCGGAGTTGATGAGATAGCGCGGCGTGGGCAGCGGCGCAGCGGAGCGGACGAACTTCAAAGCGGCGTTAATGCCCAAATACGCGGCGTTTGATTTGGGGCTGTGCGCCAGATAGACCGCGCATTGCCCCAAGATGATGCGAGCCTCGGGGTAGCCGATCTTGCTGACGGCAGTTAGCGTGCTAGTAGCGATATTTAGGGCGTTTGGATTGGCGTTGCCGATGTCCTCGCTAGCTAGGATCACCATCCTGCGCGCGATGAAATCCGCGCTCTCGCCCGCATCTATCAGCCTCGCGACGTAATACAGCGCGGCGTCGGCGTCGCTTCCGCGCAGGCTTTTTATCATCGCGCTTGCTAGCTCATAATGCACGTCGTCGCTGCTAACGCCCGCAGCTACTGCATTTGCGCGCAGCGTACGAAGCGTATCCAGCGTAATGGCGCTGTCTGCCAAAAGCGCAAATTCGAGCAGGTTCAACATACTCCTCGCATCGCCGCTACTGGAGTTTAGCAGGTATTTTCGCGCTTCCTCGTCCATCTCAAAGCCGATCTCGCCCTGCACTCGCGCCAGAAGCGCCTCCAAATCCTCGTAGCTAAGCGGTTCGAACTCAAAGATCATCGAGCGCGAGCGGATGCCGCTGCTTAGCACGAACTGCGGATTTTCCGTCGTCGCGCCGATGATAATCGCGGCGTAGTTCTCCATCGGGATGAGCAGCACCTCCTGCTGCGTCTTGCTGAGGCGGTGGATCTCGTCGATGAAAATGAGCGGCTTGATGAGCGAACCGGCGTGCGAGGATAGAATTTTGCGGATATCCTCGACCTTCAAGCTCGTGGCGTCAAGCTCGTAAAAATCATAGTTCAGCTCGCTTGCGATCACGCGCGCCATCGTCGTTTTGCCGCTACCTGCGGCGCCGAAAAATATGCTGTGCGGGATGCTGCCTGCGGCGACGAATTTTTTAAAAACCGCTACGATCTTGCCCTGTCCCACGATCTGCTCTAGGCTTTTGGGGCGAAATTTCAAGCTCAAACTCATTTTACAACCTTAAAAATTTTGCCCCGATGATAGCGTTTTTATGATTAAATTTTGAAATTCGGCTAAATTTAAAGGGTGGAATTTTGAAATTTTATTTACAGCGGAGTTTGAAATTTATACACGGCGCGGGCTTGGAATTTTAGCCGCACGAGCGAGTTTTAAAATTTCAGTAGAATTTTAAAAATTTTATGCCGTGCGCGGGCTGGCGATATAAAATTTGCGGCGTACGGATCGCGCAGATTTGGCGAGCCTAGCGGTTTTAAAATTTAATGCCCGCGTATTACGCGGTCGCGCCGCCGTATATAGCGCGCCCAAAACCAGCTCGGCGCGTAAGATGAAATTTTAAAATTTAGCCCTATTTCGGGGCAAAATTTTATCTCGCGGCGGGCGACGACGAGCCGCTAAATTAGCAAATCAATAAACGCAAAATCAGCAAAGCTAAAAATCGTTTCGCTCTCATAAAATCATCGCGCAACCATCGCAACTATCGCCTCGCCCGCGTAGAAACTATCGTATTAATCTCGCGCCTACGTAACGCGAAAAATATAAAATATAGTCGTGCGATCGCGCAAAACTCATCGCGCAAATTCCGGCGCCAGCGTAAAATTTAATCTCGCGAAGCTGCGCGCTCGCGTAAAATGCGTAAAAATTGCTGCACTAACGCTGCACTGGCGCAAAAACCGCCGTTTATTTGAAAAGCTCGGTAGAAAGATACCTCTCGCCGGTATCGCAGAGGATCGTAACGATCACTTTGCCCTTGTTTTCGGGCTTAGCAGCGATCTGCGCGGCTGCGTAAACGTTAGCGCCGCTTGAAATGCCCACGAGCAAGCCCTCTTTTTGCGCCAGCTGTCTAGCAGCAGCGAACGCGTCGTCGTTTTCGACCGTCAAAAAGCCGTCGATGACGCTTCTATCGAGATTTTCGGGGATGAAATTCGCGCCGATGCCTTGGATCTTATGCCCGCCCGCGGTACCGCACGTAAGCAGCGGCGAGTCTGCGGGTTCGACGGCATAGGCTTTTAAATTCGGATTTTTGGATTTTAAAAATTTTACCGCGCCGCTGATCGTGCCGCCCGTGCCGAAGCCTGCGACTAAAATATCCGCTTTGCCGCCGCTTTGCTCCCAAATTTCGGGTCCGGTAGTTTCAAAATGCGCCTTTGGATTGCTCGGATTATCGAACTGGCTCGGGATGAAGCTATTCGGCGTGCTCGCGGCTAGCTCGTTTGCCCTATCTACCGCGCCTTTCATTCCAAATTTCGGATCGGTCAGCTCGATTTTAGCGCCGAATGCAGCGATGAGCTTCTGCCTTTCGATACTCATCGAGCTTGGCATCGTTAGAATGAGCTTCATACCGAGCTTTGCTGCGATCATCGCAAGCCCCACACCCGTGTTTCCGCTGGTAGGCTCTATCAAAACGCTATTTTTATCGATTTTGCCTGAGCTTAGCGCGTCTTTTACGATCTGCCATGCGATGCGATCTTTGACCGAGTGGCTCGGATTTAAAAATTCCGCCTTGGCTAAGATGAGGGCATTTTTGCCAAATGTATTGATTCTGACTAACGGAGTATTGCCGATGAGCTCCGTAACATCGTTTGCTATTTTCATATTTTTCCTTTAAATGCTGAAATTTAAATACTGGACGCTTCGCGCCATCATCTCCTCGTAGCTGCTTAGAGGCTCGTTAAATATCTTTGCCAGCTTGACGTCAAATTTCTCAAAAAACGCCCGCAGTCCGGGATCACTCATCTGAATGCTAGTCATCCGCAGATCCTTTTCAAGAGCGGTAAAAATTTCACCGAAAGAAATCTCACTAGCATCTCTGGCTAGGTGATAACCGCCGTTTTTACCTTTGATGCTACACACTAGCTTTTCGTTTCTAAGGGTATTTAGAATTTGCTCCAAATAATTCTTAGAAACTCCCGTACGCTCGGCGATCTCTTTTATACTTATCGGCGCTACTTCGCTAGCTTTGGCGATCTGCAAAATCGCAGCCAGCCCATAAACGCCCTTTGTGCTTAAAAGTGCCATTATTTCAGTGCCTCACTAAGATCGGAAATCAAATCATTCGCGTTCTCTATACCCACGCTTAGGCGGATTAAGCTCGCAGGCACGCCAGCGCGGTTTAGCTGCTCCTCGTTTAGCTGCGAATGCGTCGTGCTCGCAGGATGAGTGATGATCGACTTAGTATCGCCGATATTTGCTACGACGGAGAAAATTTTAACCTTGCTAACCGCCTTTAGCGCTGTTTCTTCGCTATCTACGATGAAGCTCATCAGACTGCTTGCATAGCCGTTTTTAAATTTCGCTTTGATTGCGGCATTAAACGGCGAGCTTGCAAGCCCCGGATAATTGACCTGCTTTACCTTCGGATGATTTTGTAAAAATTCTGCGATCTTTAGCGCGTTTTGAGAGTGTTTTTGCATGCGAAGCGGCAGTGTTTCAAGCCCCTGGATGAGCTGAAACGCGTTAAACGGCGATAGAGTCGCACCAATATCGCGAAGCAAGGACAAACGAATCCTAAGCGTATAAATATCAAAATTATCTACTAAATCCGCATAAACTAAGCCGTGGTAGCTCTCATCAGGCTCGTTGAAATGTGCGTAACGCGGATTGCCTTTGAGTTTGGAATTTAATCCTTTGCCCGAAACGATCGCGCCCGCGATGCTAAGACCTTGCCCGCTTATATATTTGCTAGCGCTGTGGATTACGACATCGGCGCCGTCATCAAGCGGATTGTAAAGCGCAGGGCTTGGGATCGTGTTATCCGCAATCGTTACTACGCCGTGCTTATTTGCGATTGTAGCGATTTTAGCGGTATTTGCAACTGAAATTTGAGGATTTGAAAGCGTCTCAAAAAAGATCGCTCTAGTCTTATCGTCGATTAAACCTTCCAAATTATCTGCCGTTTCGGAGTCAAAAGCCCTAGCTTCGATGCCAAAGCGCTTGATCGTGTGCGCCAAAAGCGTAGTTGCGCCACCGTAAATTTTCTCGGCGATGATGATATTTTCGCCCGCTGCGGCTAAATTTGCCACCGCAAAAAATATCGCTGCCTGCCCGCTAGAGACCGCGACTGCGGCTTTGCCGCTTTCCAGCGCCGCAAGTCGCGCCTCAAAAACATCAGTAGTAGGATTTGTCAAACGCCCATAAATCGGCCCTAGATCACGCAGCGCGAAGCGATCGGCGGCCTTTTTGCTAGAACCGAAGTTAAACGCGGTGCTTTGATAAATAGGAACTGCCATCGTGCCGTAGCCTGCGACGGAGTCGTAACCGAAATGAGTTGCGAGGGTTTCTTTTTGCATTTTTGTCCTTTGTAAAAAATTTGGCGAATAATAGCGAAATTTTAAAATAAAGTCAAGTATTTTTATATGGTTTTAAAATGCCTATAATAACGGGATTTATAGAAAAAATGTTATTAAAATATAGTTTTACAATATGCGTAATTTTGCCAAAATTTCGAATTTTGCTATAATGCGCGCTTTAATTAAGGAAAGATCATGCAAATCAAAGAAAAAGATGAGCGCGTTAAATATATCCGCGCACTAGAACGCTTCGTAAAATCCGCCGTAGCGCTGCTAAAGCGCGAGGATTTCGACGCAGAGCTTTTTGCGAAGCGAATAGCTAAAAACTACGAAATTTTATCTAAAGCGGCCGCTACGAATCTCGATAGCCCCTACACCAAAGCGCTTGAGAACTTTGCCAAAAACGTCCTTGATGCTAGCGAGGCAGGACAGATCAGCGATGCTGCGTTTAGATCGGCGCTACAGCATGAAGCAAACGCTTTGCAAAAGCTCAAAAATAATAAGAGTTACAAAAAAGACAAGCATAAAATCGATTTTTTAAAGGATTACTAGATGAAAACCGTGATTTTTGATATGGATGGCACGCTGCTTGACTCCTCGCGCGCGATCGAAATCAGTGTCAATAACACTCGTCGCGAGCTCTACGGCCTAGTGCCACTGCAAAAGAATTTCATCGTCCACACCATCAACGATCCGAGCAAAAACGCCTTTTTGGAATTTTACGGCAAAACCGAAGCGAGCACCGAAGAGCTTGCTTTTTTCGAGAAAGAATTTGTAAGCAATTACCGCGATTTCGCCGTGCTTTACGAAGGTATCGAAGATCTTTTGCACTCGTGCAAAAAAGCAGGATTTTTTCTCGCAGTCGCTTCTAATGCGCCTTCCTACACCCTAAGCGCGATCTTAGAAAAAACGGGCGTGCGCGGGCTATTTGATCTGGTCGTAGGCGCAGACGAGCAGATGCCCTCAAAGCCCAACCCTGCGATGCTGCTACACGTAATATCGCGCTCGCCACACAAAAACGCGATTTTTTTGGGCGACAGCAAAAAAGATGAGCTAGCCGCGATCCGCGGCGCGGAATTTTTACAAAATTTAGAATTTCAAGGCGGCAATGACGGCGAGAGCTTAAATGCTAGCCGCGACACGAGTAGAAAGAATTCCAGCGTTAGCAGCGGAAGCTTAAGCTCTTGTGGCGAGAATCTTAACGCGGATGAAAAATTCCGCCCTAACGACACAGGTGCTGACGGGGCGGCAACGCTAAGTTTTAAAGGCGCTAAGATTTCCGCAAAAGCAGAAGCGACAAAGGAGGCACAAGCTGCGGCAGCGCGATGCTTTCAAGCAAATTTGGCAGATCTAAAAGGCGCAAAACTTGAGTATTTGCAGGTATGCTGGGGGTTTGGCGAGCCTAGCGAACTAAGCCGCAATGCCCTAAGCATCGCGCAAGCGCGCGAAATCATCGGCGGAATTTAAGCAGCCTGGCTTTTTAGGCATAGCTAAATTAAAAGTAGTATCGCAGCATGGCAAAATCACGCTTAACTCTTAAAACAGAGCAAATTCCATCCTCGTGCGCAACGTAAGCGAAGTTAAATTTAAAAATAATCCTTGTGCGAAAAATTCCGCCAGCACAAAAACCGAAATTTCATCTGCGCGAATGGAATTTAAAATTTTAAAGTAGCTTTTATGGTGCGCGATTTCATCTGCGCGAAAAATGAAATTCTATCTGTAAAAGGTGGCGGAATTCTAAATTTAGAGATACTCTCGCAGATTAATTTAAAATTTGCCTCGAAAGCTAGACTTAAAATTTAATGCCAAACGCGATTTTGGAATTTTGCTGCGTCCATGAAATTTCAAATTCTCGCAAAGCGGCGGAATTTTAAAATTTTAAAAAGCCTGATCTGTGTTATGCACGCGAGTAAATTTTGTGAGAATAGAATTTACCCGCCGCTCAGAAATCAAGATTTTACCGCACAAGCAAAGCGAAAATCCTCTCCGCCTACGCGAAATTCAAGAATTTTACCGCTTAAACAAAGCGGAATTCTATCCGCTCAAGCGAAACCTAAAATTTCACTCGCGCCACAAAATTTTAAAATTTCCGCAAAAATCAAGCTGCTTATCTGTAAATTTAAAATTCCGCCTATCTGCAAAGCTTCGCGTTTAATCTGCCACGCGACCAAGATTAAATTTTTAAATTCCGCTCGCTCTGCCTATCTCGCAAACAAGTAAAATTTTAAAATTTATGAGATTCAAAGCCCAAAATCCCGCGCTTAAGCTTAAAATTTACCGCACGCGAGCGCAAAATCTGTGCAATCGCTCCTGTTTAAAAGCCCCGATAGTTTGCCGCGCCCTAACCTAAATTAAATTTTACATTTGCTATAATCGCGAAATTTTAAGGAAGGTAAATGGATATTTTTGAAGGTAGCCCAAGAGAGAAATTTTTTGAAATTTTATCCGCTGCAAGCCCTACTTTAGTGCAAAACGAAATCGAAGAGGCTCTAATCCGCCTCATCGCCTGTGAGCAGCTCTGCGAAGAGCGCGGCATTAGCGAGCGCGAGATCGAAAGCTTCATCGCACAGCAGGATTTACAAGACGCGCTAAACGACAAATTTTTGCAGATGAGCGGAAATATCCTAAGCAACAACGAATAATGCAAGATCAAATTGATTTAATTATGAAAAGCTTCATCGCAGACTGCGGCTACGAGCCCGCTAGCGAGATGTTTGACAGGCTAAGCCCCGGCAAAAAACTGCGCTCCAAGCTGCTGCTAAACATCGCGCAAAAAGATGAAAAATCGCTGCGTCTGTGCGCGATCATCGAGCTCATTCAAGCCGCGAGCCTGCTGCACGACGATGTCATCGACGAAAGCTCGGTGCGCCGCGGCAAACCCTCGATCAACGCCACCTACGGCTCCAAAAACGCCGTGATGCTGGGCGACATACTCTATTCCAAGGCATACTTCGAGCTTTCTAAATTTGAAAGCCGCATCGCCGCCGCGCTTTCGCTCGCCGTCACGAAGCTCGCAGTGGGCGAGCTGATGGACGTGAGCTTAAGCAACGATTTCAACGACGATGCGAGCAAATATCTGCAGATGATCTATCTAAAAACCTCGGCTCTCATAGAGGAAGTTGCGCGCTGCGGGGCATTTTTAAAATTCGGCAGCGCGGAAAATCGCGGCGAAATTTCAGATATGAGCGGCGCAAAAAACGAGGGCGAAATTCCAAACGCCGCGAAAGATCATGATAAAATTTCAAACGCGAGCGTAAAATTCGGCGAATACGGCAAAAACCTTGGGCTTGCTTTTCAGATTATCGACGACATCTTAGACGTCACGCAAAGCTCAGAAGCGCTCGGTAAACCGAGCTTGAGCGATTTTGCGGAGGGCAAAACCACCCTGCCCTACATCTATTTATACGAAAATTTAAATGATTCCGAGCGGCAAAAGCTAAAATCATTTTTTAAAAAGCAGCTTTGCCAGAGCGAAATTTCATGGATCAAGGCGAAGCTTAGCGAGCACGGCATCATCGAGCGCTGTATAAACGAAGCTCGCGCCTACGGGCAAAAGGCGCTTGAAGCCGTGGCGGAATTTAAAAACGACAGGCTGGAGCAAATCGTGCGAGATATGATAGATAGGGAGTTTTGATGGCGTATATGAGCGTGAGCTTCACCCACAAAAACACGGACATCACGGTGCGCGAGAAACTTTCGTTTTCAAACGACGTGCGCAAGAAAGAAATTTTGCGTCTTTTGGCTTCAAATTCTGCAATAGAGGAGTGTTTGGTGCTTAGCACCTGCAACCGCGTTGAAATTTTTACCGTCGTAAGCGACTTTGAAGAAGCGCAAAAATTCGTGCTTTTAGCACTTTCGCGCATTAGCGGCGTGAGCTTTGAAGAGCTGCAAAACCTAGCCGATATATATGAGGATCGCGGCGCGATACACCACCTTTTTGCCGTCGCTGCATCTCTTGATAGCCTCGTAGTGGGCGAAACACAGATCGTAGGCCAGCTCAAAGACGCCTATAAATTCGCAATGCAAAACGCTCGCGCCGGCGCTCAAATCGCAAAAGCCATAGATGAAGCGCTAAAGTGCGCGGCGCGTATCCGCAATCAAACCGAAATTTCAAAAAACCCGATCTCGGTCTCAAGCGTCGCCGTGACGATGGCAAAGGATAGACTGGGCTCCTTGCAGGGCGCGGACGCCGTGGTAGTGGGCGCGGGAGAGATGAGCGAGCTAGCGTGCAAACACCTGCTCGCAAGCGGCGCGAACATTACGATTTTAAATCGAAATTTAGCTGGTGCGCAGAGGCTGGCCGCCTCGTTGCTTGGCGAGAATTCCTTGGATGCGAAAAATTGCGCGGATGAAAATCCCGGTGCAGAAAAAAATTCAGACGGCTTAAATTCCGGAAATGTCGCGAATTTCGCGGGCGAAAATCCCGCGCAAAAACAAAATTCCAAAGACGGCGTAAATTTTAATAAAGAGACTTTTACAGACAGCAATGAATCTCGCATAGCAGGCGAAAATCCCAAGGACGATAAAAATTCCACCGCCTGCGCAAATTCCTCCGCGCAGGTACAATCCCGCATCAAAATCGATAGCCTTGATAATCTCAAAAAATATCTAAACCTAAATAGTCTATTTTTCAGCGCTACGGGCTCGCAAGAGCCGATCATTACCGATAACTTACTTGAGCCCAAAAGCTTTAAACGATATTTTTTCGATATAGCCGTGCCGCGCGACGTGGAGCTTAGTCAGAGCGAGGACGTCGAGGTTTATAGCGTCGATGATCTGGAGGAGATCGTAAAGAAAAATTTGCTACTTCGCGAGGAGCAGGCGCAGATCGCCTATTCGATCGTGGCAAAATGCACGAACGAGTTTTTCAAATGGCTCAGAGCGGCGGCATCCACGCCGATCATCAAGGCTTTGCGTCAAAGCGCGAAGCAAGTAGCCGAGCTAGAGTTAGCCAAAGCACTTAAAAAAGGCTATCTAAAGCACAGCGATGCAGAGGAGGCGCGCAAACTGATCCATCAGGTTTTTAAAGCGTTTCTGCACGCTCCGACGGTAAATTTAAAAAACCTCGGCGACGCGGACGATGAGGGCGGCACGGTAAACGCGCTGGTCGAAATTTTTGAACTGCAAGAAAACTACGAAAAATTTTTAAATCAAGAAAACGAGAAAAAGGACAGACAGAATGAAATTTAGCAAGCTTTTCGCTCCGAGCCTAAAAGAGGCCCCCAGAGACGCGGTATTACCTAGCCACGCGCTTTTGATCCGCGCGGGATTTATCGAGCAGCTAGGCAGCGGGCTTTATAATTTTTTGCCGCTAGGAAAGATAGTACTAGAGCGGATCTGCGCCGTCATTAGGCAGGAGATGGACGCTGCGGGCGCGCAGGAGGTCTCTTTTAGCGTCGTGACGTCTGCGGATGCGTGGAAAAAAAGTGGTCGCTACGCCAAATACGGCAAGGAGCTGCTGCGCTTCAAAGACCGCAAGGATAATGACTTCGTGCTAAGCCCTACCAACGAGGAAGCGGCGGTTCTGATGGTAGCGGATAAGATCACGAGCTACAAGCAGCTGCCGCTAAATATCTATCAGATCAATACGAAATTCCGCGACGAGGCCCGCCCTCGCTTCGGGCTTCTGCGCGGACGCGAATTTACGATGAAGGATGCCTATAGCTTCCACGCAGACGCTGCGGATATGAAGCGTGAGTTTGAGGTGATGAGACAGGCGTACTCGCGGATCTTTACGCGACTAGGGTTAAATTTTCGCGCGGTCGATGCGGACAGCGGCGCGATCGGCGGCAGCGGCAGCAAGGAGTTTATGGTGCTAGCGGATAACGGCGAGGACGATATCGTCGTGTGCAAGCGCTGCGACTACGCCGCAAACATCGAGGCTGCGCGCCGTGCTCCCAAAACCACGAACGCCGCCGCGCCCGAAACCGACGGCATGATGAAATTTAAAACCCCTGCGATGAAAACGATCGATGCGGTCGCGGAATTTTTCAAAATGGATAAATTCTACACCATCAAAGCGGTGATCAAAAAAGCGCTATACGAGGATCGCAGCGAGATCGTAGCATTTTTTATCCGCGGCTGCGACGAGCTGCAAGAGACCAAGGCGCAAAACGCCTGCGGCGCACTGGAGCTAGTCGATGCTAGCGAGGAGGAGATCGCGCGAGCGGGCTTTACGGCGGGCTTTTGCGGACCTTTCGGGCTCGGCGAGGGAGCGAAATTTTACATCGACGCCGAGCTAAAAGGAGCGCGCGAGATGATCGCGGGCGCGAACGAGCCGGATTACCACTACGTGGGCGCAAGCGTGATAAATTTTAATGAATCGCGCTTTGCGGATCTCGCCGCCGTGGGCGTGGGCGATGCGTGTCCGTGCTGCGGCGGCGAGCTTGGCATCACGAAAGGCATCGAGGTGGGCCATATCTTTCAGCTCGGCACGCGCTATTCTGAGCCGATGGGAGCGCGATTTTTGGACGCAAACGGCAAGGCGCAGCCGTTTTTTATGGGCTGCTACGGCATCGGTGCAAGCCGCCTTATCGCCGTGGCGATCGAAAGCAGCCACGATGAGCGAGGCTGCGTGTGGCCGCGCGAGCTGGCGCCTTTCGAGCTTGAGATCATCATCTCAAATCACAAAGACGCGGCGGCGGTAGAATTTGCCGAAAAATTATACGAGCAGTGCCGCGAGCGCGGCATCCGCGTGCTGCTCGACGATCGCGCGGAGCGTTTCGGCGTGAAGATGAACGACTTCGAGCTGATGGGCTTTCCGTACGCGGTGCTCGCGGGAAAAGCCCTGGCGGAGGGAAGCGTCGAGTTCATCACTCGCGCAGGTCTAAAGCGCGAAAGCGTAAGCGCGAATGAAATTTTAAAATTTATAGAGAAAAAATTAGCCGAGGAAAATTAAGAAGCGCGTAAAAATTTAGCCTTAAATTTGGGCTAAATTTTATAATAAAAAAGTAGGTTCTCTCTTTAAATTTGTCGCTTTGGTCGTGCCTTCCAAATATCTGCGTAGAGTGATACTCAATTGCTCATTTGCCTCCGGCTTTTAAACTTTTTGGAAGCCCTATCGGTATGCGGCTCTCTAAACTAGCTCGACCGGCTTTGACCGAGCGGGCATTTAATTTCTAGCTTTATCGACCTCTATACGTGCCTATCAGTGCAAATTTCAGCGCATCCATCGACGCCGACTACCTCTATCCATATCTGACTGCAAAATTGCAAGCATCACTTAAAATCCACATTTACAAAGCTTGCACGGCCCGCATCTAAAAGCACGGGCCATATCGCCTCAATCAAGACGCTGCGAGGAGCAAATCGGAGAATTTAGAAAGACGGCCGCAATTAAGCTCTTTTGCTCCAAAGAAATTAAACCGCAGATCAAATCTAGCGGTAGCGCGCCGCGAAACACAACGGGAAAATTTATGCTACGTACGTATTTTAAGCTTGCAGGCAAAACTACAGGAGCGTTAAATTTAGCGCTCGCGGCGGTAAAATTTAGCCCTGCGCCCGCCGCGAGGTAGAATTTTAGCTTTATAATTTACTTCGAAAGACTTTGCAGCCACCTTTTAGCCGCATCCGCAGCCGCTATCAAACCGCCGCACATCATTATCAGATCCTTTATCACCAGCCTACCTGCGCCCGAGAGATACGGGAAGCCGTGGTTCGGGCTCTCTGTTATGCCGAGGGCGGGATTGCCCAAATTCGGCACCCAAGTTTCGGGCGTCGTTATCAAAAACGATAGCGTAACGATAGCCATACCGAAGGTCAAAAGTCCGCCTACTACGCCAATTTTTGGGAACCATATGCCAAGCAACATCAAGATGCCGATCGAGCAAATCGTCGCGCCGATAATGTAAGAAGCCGTGTAGGTGCCGTTTGATTTATGCCATTTGATATTATCCGGCACGACCAAGCCTTCGGGGTTTTTGTGCAGATTATACTCCGCGACCATTTTGCCCTTACCGTTATCGACTACGTCTTTATTTTTCATCAGATAGCTGAAAAACGGGCTGTTCGTGACGAAAGGCACGATGCCGTCCGCCTCATACTGCACGACTTTTAGGCCGCCTATCCAGATCATGACGACGAAAATTGCAAACCTTATGCAATTTACAAATATGCTTTGCGAATTGGATAGGCAATTAAGCACCTTATATAGGAGGGAATTTTGATCCATCTGTGTTTCCTTTGCGGTAAAATTGATGCAATAGTTTATCAAAAGAGGGTTAAATAAGTCAATAGTTTTTATAAAATAATACTAATATTGTTTTAAAAAATTTTATCAAGTGAATATAATTTAAGATCTATTTGCAGATCTTTCAGCTTCAGGATCGATTGTTATTGGCAAGTTTTATGAAATTCCGGCTAAATCATGCTTTGAAATTTTAAAAAATATCTCGAGCTAGCGCAGAATGAACCCAGTAGGACGTTTGTGAGATAGATGAACAAAACATACAGCGCGAATAAACAAAGCCTGCGATATAGATGCACAAGTGCTCACAATGCCGATTTATGGGTACTCACGGGCTTTGCGTTAAAATTTCGCCTAAATCCTTACTCGTTAAATTTCATCCGCGAAATTTTGCATTTTTGGTCAAATTTTATCCAAGCGGCCGCTTATTTTCACTCGGCTGAATTTTACTTTGTTACCTAGATTTCGCCCACGCTTTTCCGGTTAAAATTTTATCCAAAATGCGGCAAGCTCGTAGCCACGGGGCTCGCCCAACCCGCTCAAGCTTTCAAACGCAAGCGTAACGCCGCTGCTTAAACTTAGCTCCAAACCCTCATCCGTTGCACGCTCGCGATACTCGATCCGCTCACGATTTAAAGCGCCTTTCACCGCCGCAAGATCGATAGGGGCTCCGCTAAATATCCAAGGCTCTATTTCGATTTGCCCCGCCCTTGCGCCGCCGAAATCTAAAGGCTCGCTTCTGAAATGATCTGAAAAATCATAAAAATTTCGTCCCGAAAAAAGTGAAACTCAAAGGCGCCATATCTTAAAATTTCAGCCCCCGCGCTCTTAAAGCTCGCGCCCGCAGAGCCGAACATCGAGGCGATCTGCGCGCAGCTCAAGCCCCTTTCTACGCCTGCAAACTCGCCCGAGCGAAAAAATTTAAGCATATCGATTTTTAGCATCTCTTCCCCCGTAAACACACATCAGCCACTAGCAGCACTGAACGGCACGCTAATAGTTACACGAGCAGTCATCGCGCTCATCCATGCTTAGACACTCGCTGACATGGCACTAACGAACAACGGCAAGCCAGACGCGTACATCACATAAAAGTGCGCCGCGTAAAATTTTATCTCGCGCCGAGCTAAAATACAGCCCATTTGCAAAATTTAAAACGATCGCAAAATGCTACGTCGTTTCACAAGTTTTATTTCGCACAGACTTAAAAGCTGCGACAGCCGTATGAAATTTTATATAGTGACTGCATAAATCGCGCACCGTAAGACTCGAAATTTCACGCCGCAACACCGCAAATTTCACACCTCCCGCACATCACGCAGTGTCACTCAGCCGAGCAAAGCTCGAATCTCGCGATTTACGAAAACCTCGCGCATCGCAAGCCACACTCGAACAAGTACTGCTTGGCATTATTTTAAAATTTCACAAGCGTCGTAATATCCGAGTTTAAGAAGCGATCTTATAAATCCGCTTTAGCTCATCTGGCGCTGTATTGCGCGAGCAGATAAACTCGTTTGAGTGCATTAAGGCTAGCCGAAAACCCTTTTTAAATGCGCTTCGTAATCCCTCGTAAAACGCTCTACGTCCGGGTTTTTAACGACGTCATTGCACATAAAAGTAGGCAGCCTTTTCGTGCCTAAAAACTCATTTGCCTTATGAAAATGCAGATAAACGCCGTCTACGCCCGCGCCCTCGAAAAAATCACCCGGCTTGTCAAACGCCTGAAGCGGCGCATTCCAAGTAACGCTTAGCATGTGCGATTTGCCCTTTATCAGGCCGCCGGTGCCGTATCCGTCGTTTGGATTTGCGCTGTGTCGCCCGTCGTTTGCCACTATCTTGCCTATGCCGCCCATAAACACCTCGTCCACGTATTTTTTAACTAGCCAAGGCTCGCCCATCCACCAAGCGGGCATCTGCCAGATCACGGCATCCATCCATAGAAATTTTTCTACCTCGCCCTCTATATCGTAGCCCTCATGTATCGTAGTTTCGCGCGTTTCTTGTCCTAGGGCTTGTAGCGTCTTTTTGGCTAGCTCGTGCAGCGTCTTACTTAGCTTGCCGCCTTTGCCGTTAAACGGCGCTCCGCCGTTGATAAGTAGTATTTTCATTTTGATCCTTTGATTAAATTCATTCGTTAGCGGCTTGCCGCGCCTAAATTTAAATTCTGCCTTGCGCCTTATGCGCGAGCGCAAGCGTAAATTTTACAAAGCGCTTATTGCTAAATTTTACTTTCGCGCCGCAGTTTGGCGCCCTAAAATTTCAAATTTATCGCCGTGCACCGCGATCGCTTCGGCGTTATTTATCGGCACCAATTTTAACTTGCCGCCGTAAGCTTTTAAAATTTTAGCCGTGCTTTGCACGAAAGGCTCCTCGCCGTAGTGTACTACTGGATAGAATTTAACAAGATCTAGCCCGGTTTGCGCTGATACTAATTCACTACCACTCGCATCATCCATCATGGCTGCGTACTCCACGCTGGGTGCGGCGATCATCGCGCCCGCCGACTCGCCCACGTACACGAGCTCGCCGCTTCGGACGCGACCGGCGATGAGGGTTACCAGATCCTTCTTTTTAAGCTCGCGAAAAAGATAAAATGTGTTGCCGCCGCTTACGTAAAGCACCTGCGCTGCGCCGATCTTTGCCTTCGCTTCGGCCTCGCTCGCTTTGGAAACATCTAAAATTTCAAGCGTAAAGCCCATTTTAGAAAACGCCTCTTTCGCCTCGTCCACGTAGTCTCGGTACTCTTCGACGTTTGCGGCGGTCGGGATAAAAAGCACCTCTTTAGCGCGGATATTTTGCCTCGCATAGTCCTCAAAAAGCGTCGCCGCACCCGCAAAATAGGAGCATAAAAACATCTCTATCATTGTTTTTCCTTTCATTAAATTTGCGCTGATTTAAAGCGCTCGTAAAGCTTGGCCGCAATGACTACGAGCAATGCGACCAAACCAGCAGAGTAAATTCTACCGCGCCCACATAGCAAGCGCACGATGAAAAATGGCGCGGGCGGAATTCTACCGATAAAATGGTAAAAATTTATCGCCGCGGCGGTCGCAAGCTACGCTGAAGCCTAGGCTAGATGGCAGCGCAAACCGCTCCACAATCACCAACTGCCTGACGGTTTCAAACTTCACTAAAACGACGCGAACCGATTAAATCGAGCTGGCTAGAGGAGTCGATCAGAGCGAACGATCAAAACGATCAAATTAAGCCGATCGACCGAACCGATCAAGGCAAGTCAGCCAAGGCAAAACGGCTAGTGCTTTTTATCTTTAAAAAATCTAACGATCTTAGCCTGCAGCTTGAACCACTCGCTAAGCTCCATTATAGGATGTCCCGCGTAGTTTTTACCACCCGCTAGATCCTTGCTTATGCCGCCGCGCGCCGCGATCTGAGCGAAATCGCCCACGCTTACGTGCCCGCCGCTGCCGCTCTGTCCGCCCATCACGACGTTGCGTCCGAGCGTCGTCGAGCCCGCAAGCCCCACCTGAGAGACGATGAGGCAGTTTTGCCCAAGCTCGCAGTTGTGCCCGATCTGAACGAGATTGTCGATCTTGCTGCCTCGCCCAATTATCGTCGAGCCGAATACCGCGCGATCGATCGTCGTGCACGCGCCGATTTCGACCTCGTCTTGCAGCACGACGTTGCCGTTGTGATAAATTTTAACGTGCTCGCCCGTTTTGGTGTGTGCATAGCCGAAACCGTCGCTTCCGATAACGGCGTTTGCGTGGATTATGCAGCGCTCGCCGATGATCGCGTCATTGTAGATGACGGCGTTTGCGTGGATCACGCAGCCGCTTCCGATATGCACGTCATCGCCGATATACGCGCCGCTTAAAATGACGCAGTTATCGCCGATCGTAGAATTTGCGCCGATATGCACGCTCTGCCCGATCTGCGCGCTGGCGGCAATCTTTGCGGGCGCGCCGCTGCGAATGAGCGGCTTGGCAAAATGCGCGCTTAAGATCGCAAAGGCTAGATGCGGGTTTTCGCACTCCAGCGCTCGCACGCCGTTTGGAACCGCAGTGTCGCACTTTACCAGCACGGCGGCTGCTTTGGTGGCGGATAAAAATTTCTCGTTTTTGTCACTGTCGCAGTAGCTCAGCTCGCTTTCGTTCGCGTTTTGAAGCGAATTTATCGCGGTAATCTCCGCGTCCGCCCCGCTAAGCTCTATATTTAAAATTTCGGCAATTTTAGATAATTTCATTTGCGCTCCTTTGATTAAATTTTATCGCCACTTACATATCCAGCGCGACGCTGCCGCCGCGGACGACGTCGATCGGATTGTATTTTTTTATCGTCTTTAAAAAGCCGTCGATGCGGTCTGCGTCGTCGCACGCCATGATGACGATCTTGCTGTCGTCGCTGTTTGCGATGCTGCCGTTGTAGGCTTTTAAAACGGCGTCAAGCCCCGCTAAATTTTCGCCCAGCGCGATCTTTACCAAAACCATCTCCTTTTCGACGAATTTTGCATCATCGATGACCTTGTAGACGGGGATCAGCTTATGAAGCTGCTTAGTGATCTGCTCTATGACGCGCTCGTCGCCCGAAGTGACGATGCTAAGGCGCGATAGGCCGGTGTTTGGAATCGGCGCAACGGTGAGGGTGTCGATATTATAGCCGCGCCCCGCAAAAAGCCCCGAGATCCGCGACAAAACGCCGTGCTCATCGGTAACGACGACCGAGATTACTCTTCTTATGCTATTCATCCTAAGACTCCTGCTCAAAAATCATATTATAAAGCGCGCCCCCTGCGGGCACCATCGGCCAGACGTTTTCGAAGCGATCGATCTTAGCCTCGATGACACTTACCTTTTTACTCGCAAGAGCCTGCTTCAGCGCATCTTCAAATTCCGCTTTGGTGCTAACGCTAAAGCCCACGCCACCGAAGCCCTCCGCAATTTTTACGAAATCGGGCTGCGAGCTAAGATCGGTCGATGAGAAACGCTGCCCGTAAAACAGGCTCTGCCACTGCCTCACCATGCCTAAGAAATTGTTATTTAAAACGATATTTACGATGTTTAAGCCGCTCTCGCTCGCAGTCATCAGCTCTTGGATATTCATCAAAATCGAGCCGTCGCCGCTGAAATTTATAACCGGTCTGTCTCCCGCATAGGCCTTCGCGCCCAATGCCGCAGGAAGGCCGTATCCCATCGTACCCTGTCCGCCGCTACTTAGCAGAGTGCGCGGCTTGCAAAACGGATAAAATTGTGCGACCCACATCTGATGCTGCCCCACGTCCGTAGCGATGATAGCATCCTCGCCCGCGATTTTTGCGGTACTTTGGATAACCCACTGCGGCTTTAAAATTTCATCGCTGTCGTTAAATTTAAGCGGGTGAATTTCATCGTATTTACGGATGAGCTCGCGCCACTGCTCGAAATTTGCAGGGCTGACCTCGCTTTTAATGCGCGGCAGCATCTCCTCTAGCACCGATTTCACGTCGCCAACGATCGGATAATCCGCGTTTATAATCTTAGAGATCGAGCTAGGATCGATATCGACGTGGATGATCTTTGCGTTTTTGCCGAATTCGCTAAGTTTGCCCGTGACGCGATCGTCAAATCTCGCGCCCAAGCAAATTATCAGATCAGACTCGCTAAGCGCCATATTTGCGGCGTAGCTGCCGTGCATTCCGACCATACCGAGGCAGTTTTTATCGTCACTTCGCATAGCTCCCAGCGCCATAAGGGTTTCAACGACCGGAATCTGCGCAAACTCGCTAAGCTCGCGAACCAGCTCGCTTGCGCTCGCGCTGATGACGCCGCCGCCGATGTAGAGGATAGGCTTTTTGCAGTTTGCGATTAACTCAACGGCTTTTTTGATCTGTTTAGCGTTGCCCTTATAATTCGGCTTGTAAGTCTGCATTTTAATTTCGCTAGGATATTCAAAAACGCCTAGCTTCGCCGTCACGTCCTTCGGCACATCGACATGCACGGGCCCCGGTCTGCCGCTGCGAGCGATATAAAAGGCTTCTTTTAAAATTCTAGGCAGCTCTTCGATCGTTTTAACCAGATAGTTATGCTTGACGCAGGGGCGTGAAATTCCGATCGCATCAATCTCTTGAAAGGCGTCGGTACCGATAAGCGAGGTCGCCACCTGCCCGCTAATAAGCACGATCGGGATGCTATCGCTATACGCCGTAGCAAGCCCCGTAAGCGCGTTCGTAAATCCAGGACCGCTCGTGACGACGGCCACGCCAACCTTGCCGCTAGCGCGCGCGTATCCGTCCGCAGCCATCGCCGCGGCCTGCTCGTGGCGCACCAAAATGTGTCTGAAGTATTTTTGTTTGTAAATTTCATCGTATATGTTCAGCGCCGCGCCGCCAGGATAGCCGAAAACCACCTCGACCCCCTCCTGCCGCAACGCCTCCACGATCATCTGCGATCCGCTAATTTCTTTCATACGCCCATCCTGTTTCGTTGGAATAATTTTGTGATTATATTATTTTGTAAATTAAATTTCACGAATTTTAGGCGCTAAATCGGGTCGAATTTCAAATTTAATAGCGGCGCAGACGGGGCGAAATTTTGGAATTTAGAAAGAGTGGAAAAGGCAAATTTAAAATTTAGCCATAAATTTAAAACGGACGGGATGTTCGGATTTAAAATTTTAAAGTGCAGATTTGTTTCGACCAAACGCGGCACGGAATTTTTAACGTAAAATTTTGGCTTGAAATTTTACCACGCGAGGCTTGGATTGAATTTATAAAATTTTTTGGAATTTTATCGTAGCGCGAAGCAACGCCTGTGTAAATTTTAAATTCTACGTTACGAAATTTTAAAATTTAGCCGTAAATTTAGGGCGGGCGGAATCTCGATTATAAAATTCTAAAATCCCGCCCGCATAAAATAAATTTTAAAACCCTCTATCTACCTGCACGCCTACGCCCACACTAGCGCAGTTGCCGCTTTGCGGATCGCAGTCGCCGAAGCTTGTGACGCTACTGGATCTTTTTGAGCGGATCGTTCCCATATGCATAGGCACCGGCACGTTGCGGCGCGAGCTTCCGCCGATTTCGCTATCGCTCATACTATTAGAACTTCTCCTGCGAGAATAATCATCGCGCGGAGGTGGCGGTGGCGGAGGAGGTGGTTTTATACCTCCGTGCGGAGGTGGTGGCATGCCGCCAGGAGGCGGGGGAGGAGGCGGTGGCATCATGCCGCCGTGCCTACCATATCCTCGAGGAGGAGGTGGCGGTAAAGTGCCGGTCTCTGTGATCGTGATGCCATTGCCGTAATTTTCAACGCGTTTGTAAGTAGAGCCTCCGTAAACCGTGCGGGTGCGGGTCTTTTCGACTACGACTATGTCGCGATCAGGCTGCACCGGCTGCTGCACATTAGCTCTAGGCGATATTTCAAAGCTCTTCTGCAGTTTAGCGGTATCGTAACTTGCAAAGCCGTTGATGCCCTTTAGCTCATCTGCGCTTGAAATTTCGCGCTTTTGGCGGTATTGCATAAGCATATCCGCCCTACCCGCATCAAGTCCGCCGATCGTCATCAGCTCATAGCGACTAGCTTCATTTATGTTGATTTTCGCCGCGGCGAGGCTCACTAAAAGAGCCAAAATCACTAAATTTTTCATGTGCGCTCCTTTGTTGGAAGTTACCAAATTCTAAACCCTCACGATAAATCTTTGATTAACACGCAAGCAAAATTTTGCTACAATTGCCTATCTTATTTCAAAAGGATCAACCGATGAACGGAATTTTGCTCCTATGCGACGAACCCGCCGCCTATCAATCCGAGCTAAAAAAACTAGATAAAATTTTATCCATGAGCTTTCACAACGTTTTGCAACTTTGCATCGCTGGCGACAATGCCCTTTTTAGCAGGAGCGAGCTTGAAAAAGCGCTCGCGGATGGGCAGGATGAGCGCGTGCGAAAGGCGGCAATAGAGCGCTTTGCGCAGATTTTAGAGCAGTGTAATTTTGTGCTGGTTCGCGGCGTAGCGGGAGCTGATCTGCGCGAGCTAAATTTACAAATCGCAAAGGATCTAAATATCCCAGTTTGCGGATTTTATCCTAACGAAATTGCCGCGCGCATCGGCACGCGCTTGATCACCGCAGCAAAAGCGGTAAGCTTTGCCAGCATATATGAGGATAAAATTTCATTTTCCGCGCTAAGACCTGCACAAGAGGGTGCAAATTCTAAAAAATCGGAGCTTTGCGGTAAAAATTCTGCCTGCGAAAGCGATGCAAAATTTCACGACGAAAATTTCGCTTGCGAAAGCGGCGCGATAGAGCTTGATAAAGTCGTTGCCGACAAAAGCTACTTCACGGACGCTGCAAACTCCACACGCTGTGAAATTCTAACTCCGTTGAAATTTGAAAGCAAGCTCTACGCAAAGGCTCGCGCGAACGTTAAAACCGTCGTACTGCCCGAAAGCGACGATGAGAGAATTCTACGCGCGGCCGCGATTATAAAGCAAAGCGGCGCGGCAAATTTGATCCTTCTGGGGCGGCAAGACGAAGTGCAAAAAAGCGCAAGCAAGCTAGGTCTCGATCTAAGCGGCGTTAAAATTTTAGATCCGCAGACGGATACGAGCTTAGAAAAATTTGCGCGCGATCTATATGAGCTTCGCAAGGCAAAGGGTATGAGCGAGGCGCAGGCGCGCGATTTAGCGCGCGATCGCACCTACTTCGGCACGATGCTCGTGTATGAGGGGCTGGCAGACGCGATGGTAAGCGGCGCTAGCACTACTACTGCGGAGACGATCCGCCCCGCGCTTCAGATCATCAAGACAAAGCCGGGCATCGCAACCGTTAGCGGTGCATTTATAATGTGCCTGGATACGCAGGCTCTGCTTTTTGCCGACTGCGCCGTAGCGCCGAGCCCGAGCGCGGAGTATCTGGCGGGTATCGCGATCTCAAGCGCCGCGACCGCAAAGGCGTTCGGATTTGAGCCGCGCGTGTCGATGCTAAGCTACTCCAGCGGCGATAGCGGCAGCGGCGATAGCGTGGAATTCATAAAAACTGCAACGCAAAAAGCGCGCGAAAAGGCGCCGGAGCTTTTAATCGACGGGCCGCTGCAATTCGATGCCGCAGTCGATGCTGCAGTCGCTAAGAAAAAGATGCCCGGCTCCGCGGTCGCAGGGCGCGCGAACGTATTTATCTTCCCTGATCTTAACTGCGGAAATATCTGTTATAAGGCCGTTCAGCGCACCGCAGGCGCCGTGGCGATCGGGCCCATTTTACAGGGCTTAAAAAAGCCGGTAAACGATCTAAGCCGCGGCTGCAAGGTCGCCGATATCGTAAACACGATACTTATCAGCGCCATTCAAGCAGGAGAGAATTAATGGATATCCTAGTCATAAATTCCGGCTCGAGCTCGGTTAAATTTAAATTCCACGATATGCTAAATCACGCCTGCATCGCAAGTGGGCTCATCGAGGAGATCGGCTCGACGCACGCAAGCGGAAGCATCAATTGCGCCAACGGACGAAGCATAAAAGTTGAAAACGAGCAAATTCCAAATCACGAAACCGCGATCGCAATCGCGATTGATCTTTTAAAACAAAGCGGAGTAATCAACGATCTAACTCAAGTAGGCGGCATCGGGCATAGAATAGTCCAAGGTGCGGATTATTTCGACGCTCCTGCACTCATAGATGAGGACGTAATGGCTAAAATCGCCGAGCTTGCGCCGCTTGCACCGCTACACAATCCCGCAAATTTAGCGGGCATCAAATCCTGTCTAAAGATCGCTCCTAAAATTCCAAACGTGGCGGTTTTCGATACAATATTTCATCAAAGTATCCCGCCTTATGCGTATATGTACGCGCTGCCGTATGAATTCTACGAAAAATATAAGGTTCGTCGCTACGGCGCGCACGGCACATCGCATTGGTTCGTCTCGACGATGGGAGCGAAATTTTTACGTAAGAAATACGAAAACTTCAACGCCATTACGCTACATCTTGGCAACGGCTCTAGCGTAAGCGCCATAGAAAACGGCAAGTGTATCGACACCTCGATGGGGCTAACGCCGCTTGAAGGCATCATCATGGGCACCAGATGCGGCTCGATCGATCCTGCGATCATCCCATACATCGAGCGCGTCGCGGGCTACAACGCGCAGGATATGGACGTCATAATGAACAAAAAAAGCGGACTTTTGGGCATCTGCGGTGCAAGCGATCTGCGAAAGGTATATGAAAAGATGGAAGGCGGCGAGCCACGCGCGAAGCTCGCGTTTGAGATGCTGGTGTACAGCGTCGTTAAGATGATCGGGGCGTATTATGCCGTGCTCGGGCGAGTGGACGCTTTGATCTTTACCGGCGGTATCGGCGAGAATGCGCCGCATTTTAGGCAAAATGTCTGCGAGAAGCTCGCTCATATCGGCATCGAAATCGATGCGACAAAAAACGCAAAAAATACCGGCTCGATTAGAAATTTAAGCGCGGCGGATAGTAAAATCAAAACGCTCGTAATCCCTACCAACGAGGAGCTGGCGATCGCCGAAGCCACGGTCGATACGATCAACAAAAACTCCGCGCAGATCGACTATCAGAAATACTCGGAATTTTAAATTTGATCTAGTGGGATTCCGCGGTTATTTTGCGAGCAAGCAACGCCAACCTGCCTTTTTCGTTAGGCAATTAAATTTTGAGTCTTGGCTGCAAGTCTACGCTAAATGAAAGAGTCTTTTATTTTAGAGGCTTTCTGGCTCCGACGATACGAGAAATTGCTACGCTACGCGCGGGTTTAAATTTTATTTGTCGCTTCCGATAAGGCTTAAATTCTTCCTCGGAGGGGGCGGAGCAGAAGAGGCTATACTTGCGAAGCGCCCTTTTACTTTGCTTCGGCCAGCAACCGCAAGCAGGTCTGCCGCCCAAACCCTGCCTAGATCACTGCGCGTTAGAAGCGGCGACGCTTTGTTTTTAAACAAAGCTTTGCTGGTTAAATTTAATAAATTTGGCTTCAAATTAGACCGTAAAATTCCAAAGCAAGTCCTCGTCGTGAAATTTTACCGAATGATAAGGCATAAAATTTTAAAATTTAGCGCAAGCCGGGTTTTGGCACGTAAACTTTATTAAAGGAGCGAACGATGAGCGATTTGCTAAATTCACAAGGCGCGCAAGAGCAAGAGGCGCCGTATCCCGATACGAAATTTACTAAATTTTTCGGGCGACTTTACGCGGCAGTTTTTGCGCTGTTTGCGATCGCGGCGCTTAGCGTATTCGTGCTACCCGAAAATATTTTAGACGTAAGCGCAGCATGCGCGGACTTCGTTGGATTTATGAAGCGGTTTTTTCCAAACATCGCCGCAATTGGCAAAATAAGCCCGCATACGCAACTTGCGGAATTTTACGTCGCTGCGATGTGGATGCCTATTTTAACGGCTTTCGCGCTAAGCTGCGTGTATTGTCCGATCGCCGCATTCTTATACAAAAAAGAGCTTCCCGCCGTCAAAACGCAGATATTTGTGCTTATCGGCATACCTTTCGCTTACTGGGCATTAAACAATTATTTCTACGCCGATTTCGCCGTAAACGGCATCCCACACAGAGTGGGCAACGGGCGGACATTTCCAACTTTTGCGAGCAGAGAGAGCCTGTTTGGCTGGATATCGTTTTTCACAGCCACCTCGATGTTTATGAGTATGCTTGTCGCGATTTCGCTTAGTGATATAGTCCACTGGATATATCTATCGAGAAATAAAAGCTAAATTTTATAAAATCGCGGACGAATAAAATTCCGCACCAAATAACTTTCAGGGTCATTTTACGAGCGCAAAGCGAGCGACTGATAAAATTCCGCACCAATAACTTTTAGGGTCATTTTACGAGCGCAAAGCGAGCGGGCGATTAAATTTTAAACGCTCCGGCAATTAGACCCTTTTTGCGCGGAATTTAAGCGACCGAGCGACGATTAAATTTAAACCGCAAGCGACCGCTTCTAAATTTTAAAATTTCACTAAATTTTGAAATTTTATTCGCGCCACGTAAGGCGAAAGGTCGTTATCTCGCCCGGCACGCTATCGTAGGAGATAGAAAAGGAGTATTTTTTGCAGACCTCGCTTACGATGCTAAGCCCGATTCCAAAGCCGCCCTCGCTTGAGTTAAAGCGCGCAAAGCGCCTGAAAATTTCGTCGCCCTTTTTCCTGTCGATCCCCTCGCCGCTATTTGAGATCGCTAGCTCGCCGTGCCTTAGCCGCACATCCACGTAGCCGCCTGCATCGGCGTATTTTACGGCGTTGCTTAGCAGATTGTCGATCAGGCGCGAAATTTCATAAATATTTGCGTTCATGCTCGCATCCGAAAGATCGGTTTTAAGGCTTAGTCTCCGCTTTTGAATAAACGGCGCAAAATATTCGCAGCGCGAAGCGACGAGGCTCTTTAGATCGATCGAGCTAATCTCGCCCTCCTTATTCATACCGAAGGTTAAAAACACGAGATCCTCGTAGATGCGCGAAAGCGTCTTGGCAGCAAGATCGATATTAGCGACGCGCTTAGCATTGTATTCTCCAAGCTCTGCGTGCCGCATCGTCTCGACGCTCATGGAGATGATACTAAGCGGGGTATTGATCTCGTGGGTGCTATCTTTGATGAAGCGATTTAGCGTGTCGATCTTATCGTAAAGCGGCTTTGTGCCTAGCCGCACCAGATAAAACGCCACGGCTAATATCACGCCCAAAAGCGCCATCATCATCGCTGCGGTTTTGATACGAAGCGTTAAAATTTCACCCTGTACGCTACTTCCGAGCAGGATGATTTTAGCCTTGGAAAAGGCGTTTCGCTCCTCCATATTTTGCAGATTCTCATAAATTCCTAGCCTTCCGCCACTTATAAATTCCGCCTTTAGCTTCGCTTTATCAAGTGCGCCAAGCTCACCACTGCAGCCGTAAATTTCATCAGAGTTTGGCTTAAATATACACGCACTCACGCCCTTTTCGCGCTCAAAGTCCGCTAGCGATTCCAGCCCGTCCATGCTTGCTTTCATATAGATCATCATTTTGATCTCTTTTAGCTCTTTTATCCTGTGCGAAAGTAGCGCGGCTTCGTTCATCCTGTAATTTATCTTGAAAAAATATCCTAAAAACAACGCGCTTGAAATGAGATATAAAGATAAAATTTTAAGCGTTAAAGCGGTCTTTTCAGACATACAGATACCCTGCATTGCGGCGATTTATGATGTGCTCTTCGCCTAGAACGCGGCGTAGATTTTTGATGTAAGTTCGCAGCGCCTCTTCGCTCGGCGTCTCGCCCCACGTATAGATTGCGGAGAAAATTTCATCCTTGCTCAAAAGCCTGTTTTTATTTTGCAAAAAAAGCGCCAGCAGCTCGCGCTCTTTGTTTGAAAGCGCGACGGGCACGCCCGCTTTGCGTAGCTCTTTGCTTGCAAAATAAAATTTAAACTCGTCGTCTATGGTCACGAAATCATCGAAATTGTGGCTGAAATTTCGCTTTATGAGCGAATTAACGCGTAGAAGCAGCTCTTTTAGCTCGTATGGTTTTTTGAGATAATCATCGCAGCCGCTTTTAAAACCAACCTCAAGATCATCAAGCGTATTTAGCGACGTGGCGAATATCGCAGGGGTGCGATCGCCGCTCTTGCGTAGCTCTTTTAAAAGTGAGAATCCGTCGCCTTTGGGGATTTTTACGTCAAAGATAAAAAGATCAAATTTTTGTTCATAAGCAAGATCCGCGGCGCTTTGAGCGTCGCTGCAAACGCATACGTCAAAGCCCGCGTCTTTTAGATATTCGCCGATGAGATCGCAAAGCGTCTCATCGTCCTCTACGAGTAAAATTTTACTCACTACATCTCTTTTTTCATCTCTTTTTTCATTTCGCCTTTCATCTCATCCTTCATATGTTTACCCTCTTTCATAGCATCCTTGTGCATATCTTTCATGTCGCCCTTCATCTCTTTCGCACCATTATGCATTGATGTATTGGCGTCCTTCATCTCATCTTTCATGCCCATGTCGGCAGCTACGGCAAAAGTGCCAGCAAATAGCGCACTAAGCGCAAACAAAGTAAGTTTTTTCATTACGTACTCCTTAAAAGAAATTAGCGGAATTATACTTCCGTAAAAGTGAAGTATGTGTGAAATTCCGAAAAAAATTCAAATTTAAATTTAAACGCCTGTAATTTCAAACGCGGAGCGGCTTAAATGCGCTCGGTCGGTCGCGATCTCTGAAATTTAAATCGCTCGCTACGGCTAGTCGAATTCTAAACGCGAATCAAAGCTAGCCAGAGCGCACGCCAACAGCGCATTGCCGAGCTTATTTTATCGAGGCAAAATAGAAATTTAAACCGCTGGCTAAACTAATTAAATTTGTAATGCCACGACTAATGCCACGACGCGCACATCAAATCAAAAACGCCGAGCCAGCCTTTGAGTTCGCGACCTCGCGCGAGCTTTTGAATTCGCCATGCCGCGTAAGCCCTTAAATTTAGTGCAGCGTAAGCACACAGGGCGCGAAATCACACCTAGATCGCGGCGCAGCTTTTGATCTCGTCCTCGCTTACAATCTCGTAGATTACGCCCGCGTTTTTGATAAACTCCTCCACGCGCGCGACGTGTGCGGGCTCTACGTTGATCACAAGGCTTCCGACGACGTTTTTATCGAGGCGCTCAAGCTTGCCCCAGACGATATTAAAATTTATCTCCAAAGCGCGCGCCATATGCGTGATCACGCTGTCAAACGCAACCGCGGGCGGGAAAAAGAGCCTGATATTCACGCCGCTTGCGGGTAGCACCTCCTCCTCGCCCAAAAACTCCTTCATATTCTCATCCGGGTGCAAAAACAGCGAGACGATATCGCCCGAGTTGCTCACGCGCCCGCCCTTAAGCAGGATCGCGCGCTGCGCGATGCCCTTTACGACCTCCATCTCGTGCGTAACGAGCACGATCGTGATGCCAAGCGTCTTGTTTATGCGGCGCAGAAGCGATAAAATTTGCGCGGTGGTGTTGGGATCAAGCGCCGAGGTCGCCTCGTCGGAAAGCAAAATTTTAGGGCTCAAGGCAAGCGCGCGCGCAATCGCCACGCGCTGCTTCTGTCCGCCGCTAAGCTCGCTGGGGTAGGCGTTTGCTTTATCCGCAAGCCCCACGAGCTCCAAAAGCTCGGCTACGCGGCGCTTCGTGTGGTCCTTCGAATATCCCCAAAATGCTAACGGCGTGGCGACGTTTTGCGCGACGGTGCGGCGGCTCATAAGCGCAAAGTGCTGAAAAATCATACCGATATTTTTACGTAGCTCGCGGATCTGAGCGGCGCTTAGCTCTTTTACCTCCCTGCCCTCTACTTTGAGGCTTCCTTCTTGATAGTCCTCAAGGCCGTTTATGCAGCGCAGCAGAGTGCTTTTACCCGCGCCGCTGCGACCGACGATGGCAAAAATTTCGCCCTGCTTTACCTCCAGACTCACATCGTCGATCACGCAGGTTTTGCCGTAAAATTTCTTTAAATTTTCTATCTTTATCACTCAGATTTCCTCGTTCATAATTCCGCTGAAACGCCCCCAGAAATTTATAAAATTTCGCGCCTTAGCTCATCTGCGCTCTTTGGCGAAAGAAGCGCCGGAGCGATGTCAAACACGCTAAATGCGCCGCGCTCGCCCTTTTGCGCTAGGCGATACGCCGCGCGTGCGTAGGCTACGAGCACGCTTGCGGTAAATTCGGGATTTGAGTCAAGCTTTAGCGAAAACTCGATCAGATGTTTATTTTCGCCGTGCTCGCCCGTCGCTCCGCTTCGCAAAACAAATCCTCCGTGAGGGATGCCGCCGTGCTCTTTTTTAAGCGTCGCAATATCAATAAAATGCACGCTCGTATCGTAGTCGGCAAAGTAGTTTGGCATCGTTTTTATCTCGCGCTCGATACGCGCTTTATCGGCGCCCTCTTCGGCCACGACGTAGCACTCGCGCAGGTGTTTTTCGCGCGTGCTAAGTTTCGGATTTTCGCCCGCGCGGACTCGCCTCAAGGCGCTTTCTATCGGCACGGTATATTGGCGCGCATCCACGACGCCCTCGATCCTGCGGATGGCGTCGGAGTGGCCTTGGCTCACGCCTTTGCCCCAAAACGTATAACTGCTGCCGTTTTCCAGCACGCTCTCGCCAAATAGTCTGTTTAGCGAAAACAGTCCCGGATCCCAGCCTACGGCGATGATGCCTACATTTCCGCCTTTTTTGGCGGCGGCGTCCACCGCGGCGAAGTGCTCCGGGATTTTTGCATGCGTATCGAAGCTATCGACGACGTTAAAGCTCTGCGCAAACTCAGGCGTCTGTGTCGGTAGATCCGTCGCGCTGCCGCCGCAAAGCACCAAAACGTCAAATTCGCCCTTGTGCGCTAAAATTTCATCCGCGCTGAATACCGGCGCACCGCATGTTCGCACGCTGTGCGGCTCGCGGCGAGAAAACACCGCCGAAAGCTCTAAATCCTTGCTATTTCGCGCGGCAAGCTCCACGCCGCGACCTAAATTTCCATATCCTAAAACCGCTATTTTTATTTTTTCGCTCATTTTTTACCTTCAAATTTTAAAATTTAGCGCGCAAAACGGCGCGCTGCCGATGAAATTTTACCTCAGTAGGAAATAATAAATCACGTATAACCAACTTAAAAATCCGTGGATTATCGCCCACATTATGCTTTTATTGACTCCCCATGATAGTGCAACGGCTATGACCGTGCCTAAAGTAAATCCACCTATACTACCCTTTGACATATTTTTCTCCTTAATTTAAAATTTAAGCTCAACTTAGCGGGCTACTCGCCAAACGCCTTTAGCTCGTCACATACCTTGGCAAATTTTTCCTGCGCGCTTTGCAACCCTTCGCGGTTGGCCTCGACCACGGCTTGCGGGGCGGAGGCTACGAATTTCTCGTTATTTAGCATGCCCGAGAGCTTTTCGATCTCTTTTTGCAGCTTCGCTTTTTGCGCGTTAATACGCGAAATCACGCCGCTAAGATCGACCCCTTCAAGCGGCACGAAAGTTTCTAAATTCTCGCTTACGTCGCGGGCGGAATTTGCGATATTTTGCTGCGTAAATTCCACTTCATCTACCTTGGCAAGCGTTTTGATATAGCCCGCGGCGGCGCTTAGATCGACTGCCGATTTGACGTAGGCTTTGGCTACGCGCGCATTGCCGAGCTCGATCGTCGCCTTTGCGCGGCGAATGCTAACGATCGCTTCGATAAGAAGCGAAAATAGCTCCTCGATCCGCTCGTCGCGCTCGCCAGGATGTGGGTATCTCATCACCATGATGGAGCGCGCGTCTTGCAGCTTCGTGCCGCTTAGCTCCTGATACAGATACTCGCTTAGAAACGGCATAAACGGACTTAGCAACTTCATCGCTTCTTTAAAAATCATCCCCAGCTCGCCGATCGCAGCCTTATCCGCCTTGCTAAGCTCGATGCCCCAATCGCAAAATTCGTCCCAAAAAAACTTATAAAGCTCGGTCGCAGCGTCATTGAAGCGGTATTCGTCTAAATTTTCCCGCACCGCGCCCACGCAGCAGTTAAAGCGCGAAAGCATATATTTGCCGAGGCTCGTTTTGATCCGCGCCGCGTCCAAATCGTCAAATTTAGAGGCGTTTAAAAGCAAAAATTTGCTCGCGTTATAAAGCTTATTCGTAAAATTTCGGTAAATCAAAAGCTTGTCGTCGCTAAGGCGCAGATCGCGCCCCTGCACGCACAAAATCGTAAGCGTAAAGCGCAAAATATCGGCGCTAAATTCATCGATTTTTAGCAGCGGATCGACTACGTTTTTGCTCGATTTGCTCATCTTTTTGCCGTCTTTGTCCTTAACTAAGGCGTGCAGGTAGATGTCGCGAAACGGCAGCTCGCCCATGGCGTTTTGGCACTGAAACATCATGCGCGCGACCCAGAAAAACAAAATGTCAAAGCCCGTAATCAGCATGGTATTTGGATAAAATTCGCTCAAATCCTCCTCAAACCACTTCTCGTTTTTCAGCGCCTCGCCGTTGCCCCAGCCAAGCGTACTGATCGGCCAAAGACCGCTTGAAAACCACGTATCGAGCACGTCGGGATCTTGAGTAAAATTTTTACCGCCGCATTTCGGGCAGGCATCAGGATTCTCGCGCTCATCCGCCCACTGATGACCGCAGTCGCAGTAAAACACGGGAATTCTATGCCCCCACCACAGTTGGCGGCTGATACACCAGTCCTTTAGCTCGCGCATCCAGGCGTTGAAGCTATTGATCCAGTGCTTCGGGAAAAATTCCGCCTCGCCGGAATTTACTTTGGTAATTGCTTCTTTTGCGATATCTGCGCGCACGAACCACTGCTGCGAGATGTACGGCTCGACGACGTTTTTGCAGCGGTAGCAGTAGCCGACTTGATTTTCGTAATCCTCGATTTTTTCGATAAAGCCCAGCCTCTCAAGCTCCGCTACGATCTGATCGCGCGCGGCAAGCCGCTCTAAACCATTAAATTTACCGCACTGTTCGTTTAAAATTCCTTTTTCGTCAAAAACGGTGATAAAGCCCAGCTCGTGGCGCTTGCCGACCTCGTAGTCGTTGGTATCGTGCGCGGGCGTGACCTTCACGGCGCCCGTTCCGAAGCTCATATCGACGTATTCGTCGGCGATGATCTCTATCTCGCGGCCGATTAGCGGCAGCACGACTTTTTTACCGATTAAATTTTTATAGCGTTCGTCCGCGGGATTTACCATTACGGCGGTGTCGCCGAAGTAGGTCTCGGGGCGCGTCGTTGCGACTACGATAAATTTATCTTGCGCGTCCGCAAAGTAGTAGCGCAGATGATAAAGCTTGCCCTTGTTCTCCTTATGCTCGACCTCCACGTCGCTTAGTGCGCCGTCGTGCGTGCACCAGTTTACCATGTAGTTTCCGCGCACGATGAGCCCCGCGTCGTATAAGCTTACGAAAGCTTTACGCACAGCGTTTTTAAGCCCCTCATCCATAGTAAAGCGCTGTCTGCTCCACGCAGGCGTGACGCCAAGGCGCTTCATCTGCTTTACGATCTGCCCGCCGCTTTGCTCCTTCCAGTGCCAAACGTGCTTTAAAAACTCTTCGCGCCCTATCTCTTCCTTTTTGATCCCTTGCGCCAAAAGCTCGCGCTCGACGACGTTTTGCGTCGCAATGCCTGCGTGGTCTAACCCCGGCTGCCACAGCGTACGGTAGCCGTCCATTCGCTTGTATCGCGTCATAATATCTTGCAGCGTAAAAGTGAGCGAGTGCCCGATATGAAGCACTCCGGTGACGTTAGGAGGGGGCATCATAATGCAAAAGTTTTTGCCTTTTTGCCGGATATCTTTATTGCCGTCGATCTCGAAATAACCGCGCTGCTCCCAAATTTTATAAAAGCTCTCCTCTACGGCTTTCGCGTCGTAAAAATCTGCCATTTTCAGCCCTTTTTTAAAATTTTAAATTTTGCGATTTTAGCGGAATTTATGTAAAGCGCTCATTAAAGCGTGCCAATTCTGCATTATACAATAAAATGTAGTATTTAAATATATATATAAATATCGAATTTTAGAATATTTTAGATAAAATTTTAAAAAATCATATAAAAGCACTTGACATTAAAAATTCTACCTGCTATAATACCGCGAAATTTTAACCAAAAGGATTAAATTATGAAGAAATTTCTTCTCGCTTCGCTTCTTAGCGCCAGCGTCGTCAGCTTCGCTCTTGCCGAAAAAATCGTAGTCGCCGCTACTCCGATACCGCATGCCGAAATTTTAGAGCAGATCAAACCCGATCTAAAAGCCCAAGGCTACGATCTTGAGGTCAAGGTTTTCAACGACTACGTAACCCCAAATCTCGCTACCGATAGCGGCGACGTGGATGCGGGATTTTTCCAGCACGTGCCGTATATGGAGGAATTTAACGCTAACAAAGGCACGAAGTTAAAAGCGACCGTGGGCGTGCATTTAGAGCCGATGGGCATCTACAGCCATAAGATTAAAAATTTAAAAGATCTTAAAAACGGCGCCAAGGTTGCCGTACCGAACGATCCGACCAACGAAAGCCGCGCACTTGATCTGCTCGTAGCCGCGGGGCTCATCGAAGTTGATCAAAACGCTAAACTTCGCACGCCGTTAGATGTCACGAAAAACCCTAAAAATTTAGAAATTTTAGAGCTTGAAGGCGCCGCGCTTCCGCGAACCCTGGGCGATGTCGATATTGCAGTCATCAACTCAAATTTTGCTTTTAATGCAAATTTAAACCCAATCAAGGATTCGCTATTTTTAGAAAAGGCTGAGGGAAACCCTTACACAAATGTCATCAGCGTTAAAGAAGGCAACGAAAACAGCCCTAAAATCAAGGCGCTAGATAAAGCGATTCAAAGCGAGAAAGTGAAAAAGTTTATCGAGACGCAATATAAAGGCGCAATCATTCCATCGTTTTAACTCCTCTCTTTTTAAAATTCGGCGCAGAATTCGCGCCGAATTTGCTGGCATTCGCTATTTTATTTACTATCTTTTTTTATAATTGCGCGAAATTTACCGAATAAAGGAAAAATAATGAAAAGAATTTTATCTTTCAGCTTTGTTGCCGCTATGGCTATATCTTCGCTTAATGCAGGCGTTTTGGCTACTGCAAAAGACGCAAATATCACTATTACGGATGAGGATGTTGCACCGTTTTTGGCTCAAGGTATGCAGCACGGCGGACAGGAACCGACCGCCGATGAGAAGAAAAAACTAATCGATGATCTAATCAAATACAAACTTCTAATCGCAGAGGCGAAAAAATCAGGCATTGAAAACAGCGACGAATATAAGCATCAGCTAGAGCTTGCTAAAGATGGCATCGCATTTAATCTATGGCAACGCGAACAGGCTAAAGACGTAAGCATCAGCGACGAGGAAGCTAAAAAAATTTACGATGAAAATAAACAGAATTTCATGCAACCAGATTCCGTTACCGCAAGTCATATCTTAGTAGCAGACGAAAAGGCTGCTAAAAACGCGATTGCGAAGCTATCAAAAGTCAAAAAAGAGAATTTAAAAGAGGAATTTAATAAGCTAGCTAAAGAAATTTCAATCGATCCAAGTGCGAAAGAAAACGGTGGCGATTTGGGCTCTTTTGGCAAAGGGATGATGGTGCCGGAGTTTGAAAAAGCGGCGTTTGCGCTAAAAGATGGCGAGATGAGCAAAACTCCGGTAAAGACACAATTCGGATATCATGTAATCTACAAAGAAAGCAGCAAAAAGGCTGAGACTATGCCGTTTGAAAATGTAAAAGATCTCATCAAAAATCAATTACTTCCAAGCAAAGTAAACAAAAAAATTGATGACAAGGCTAATGAGCTATTCGGCAAACTAAACATCGAATACGCAAAATAGTTTTAATTTTAAGGCGCGAAGCTATTAAATTTATATGCAAGTTCGCTGCAGCGGCAACTTGCAGGGATAAATTTTAGCCCGCGCCTTTGTTTTATATGCGCTAAATTTTGCGAAATTTTAGGCTCAGCCGGTTTTTTTCACATTAAATCAAGGAATTCAAATGCTTTCTAATATCGTAAATTTTATCGTAGAATTTGTCGCAGGTTGGGGATACCTTGGCGTTTTTGTGATGATGTTTTTAGAAAGCAGCTTCTTTCCTTTCCCAAGTGAAGTCGTGATGATCCCTGCGGGCTATCTAGCCTCAAAATCACAGATGAGCTTTGTTGCGGCATTTGTTTGTGGGCTTGGCGGCAGCATCACCGGCGCGCTGTTTAATTACTATCTATGCTACTTTTTTGGACGTAAGATTATCGCTAAATACGGCAAATACGTAGGCATCACCGAGGAGAAATTTGCAAAATTCGAAGCGTTTTTTAACCGCCATGGCGAAATTTCAACGTTTAACTGCCGCCTAATCCCTGGCATCCGTCAATACATCAGCCTTCCTGCGGGACTTGCAAAGATGAATGTCGCGCGCTTCGTGCTATTTACCGGGCTTGGAGCTGCGATTTGGACACTAATACTAATGAGCTTGGGATATTTCATCGGCGAAAACGAGGAACTAATCAAGCAAGATCTGCATCTAATTACGATCGCTCTATTCGCCGTCGTCATTATAATCTCGCTTCTATATGTTTATTTTATAAAACGCAAAAAATAGTTTCACGCCAGTAAATACAAATACAATGAAAAATTCCATTTTATCGCCTTTAAGTTCAAATTTTTCAAATTATAATTTAAGCTAAACAAGAATTTTTATAATTTCACTTTCATAATCTGCGTGCAATACGATATTTCTATTAAAGTCTAATTATGCCTTAGTAGCGAATTCCAAAATATTTTTTAAGTAAAATTCTATTTAAAGCCTTAAACAATCATACTAATTTCTAAATTTTAATTTTTCGTTACGTTTTAAGCTGCTTTTAATACTAAAAGCTTTAAAATTCCATTAACAATTTCAACGAAAGGACTTATTATGGCAAAGACCAGAAAAGAACACGATTTCATCGGTGAATTAGAAATTTCCGACGATTTTTACTACGGTGTGCAGACATTTAGGGCACTAGAGAACTTCCATCTAAGCGGACGAGCGCTCAAAGACTATCCGTTTTTTATCAAAGCATTTGCACAAATCAAAAAAGCAGCTGCGCTAGCCAATAAAGAGGTCGGCGTCCTAGACGCACAAAAAGCCGATGCGATTGCAAAAGCTTGCGACAGGCTCATCGCAGGAGAGTTCAGAGATCAATTCGTAGTTGATATGATCCAAGGCGGCGCCGGAACTTCAACGAATATGAATACCAACGAGGTCATTACCAATATAGCTTTGGAGAGCATGGGACACAAAAAGGGCGAATACCAATACCTCCATCCAAACGACCACACAAATTTGGGTCAAAGCACCAACGATACCTATCCTAGCTCAATCAAAGTCGCCGCTTACGCCAAGCTAACCGATCTACTAAAAGCTATGGAAAATTTGAAAAAAGAGCTTGAAGTTAAAGCCAAAGAATACAAAGATGTCATCAAAATGGGAAGGACGGAGCTTGAGGACGCCGTTCCTACTACTCTTGGAAACACTTTCAATGCTTTTGCTACCTACATCAAAACCGATATCGCGCTTATTAAAGCTGCTAGAGAATCGATGACTTACCTAAATATGGGCGCTACGGCGATTGGTACGGGCATCAACTGCCACCCTGATTACAAAAACGTAGTCGAGAAAAAACTGGGCGAGATCACCGGCGTTAAATTTAAAGCCGCAGAGGACTTCATCGCCGCCACACAAGACACTGCGGACTTCGTCCACGTTAGCGGCGCGTTAAAAACAGCAGCCGTCCGCCTAAGCAAAATCGCAAACGACCTACGTCTTATGAACTCCGGTCCTAGATGCGGACTAGGCGAAATCGAGCTTCCTAAGATGCAACCGGGTAGCTCCATCATGCCGGGCAAAGTAAATCCAGTCATCGCTGAGGTCGTAGGCGAGGCTTGCTATGAGGTAATCGGTAACGACGTGACTATTATGCTTTGCTCTGAGCGCGGAGAATTCGAGCTCAATGCGTTTGAGCCTGGCATCGCATATGCGCTATTTAACTCGATCGTGCTTTTGGAAAATGCGATGAATACACTAGCTGAAAAAGCTATCAAACATCTAAAGGCAAACCCTGAAGCTTGCCTAAAATCGGTGCTAAATTCCGTCGGTATCGTTACTGCATTCAATCCATACATCGGTTACGAAAAATCTGCAAGTATCGCCAAAGAGGCACTTCAAACCGGAAAATCCGTCGGCGAAATCTGCCTAGAGCGCGGATATTTGAAAAAAGAGGAGATCGATAAGATCCTAGAGCCTAAATCTATGCTCAACCCACATATGAGCAAAAAATAGTTCCAAACTAGGTGCGGCGCGGAATTTCGTCGGTTAATTTAATAGGCGAAATTCCGCAAAGTAGAATTCTAAATAGATAAAATTGATCGTGCAGAATTCCGTAGATGCAGAATTTCATCAAGTTAGATTTAGCTTCCGTGGAGTAAAATTCCACTTGCGAAATTTTAGGATAAAATTCCGCATAGAATTCCGACCACTGAATTATAAAGATAATTCGGATTTTACCTGCTGAAATCTTTAGAATTCTGCGCGCCGTTAAAAAAATTACTTTATAAGGAGTTTTGCAATGGACTTTATGGTGATATTGCAATTTATCGTGTTGCTCGGCGGCATCTACCTAGGCGTTAAGCTAGGCGGCATGGGCGTCGGTTATGCAGGCGGCTTGGGCGTTGTCGTCCTAGCCATTTTAGGCATGAAGGTCGATATGAAGGATATTCCGATTGACGTTATCCTAATTATCGCATCGGTAATCTCCGCGATTACGGCGCTACAAGTCGCAGGCGGACTTGATTATTTGGTTCAGGTAGCATCTAAAATTTTAAGGAAAAATCCTAAGCAGATCAACTTCCTAGCGCCTATCGTTACCTATCTACTTACGATACTTGCGGGCACCGGACATACTGCATTTTCTATGATCCCGGTTATCGTCGAGGTCGCAAAGACGCAGAACATCAAACCTTCCGCTCCTCTTGCGCTTTCGGTCGTTTCGTCTCAGGTAGCGATCACTGCGAGCCCTATTTCGGCGGCGTTCGTCGCTATGAGCGGCTTGTGCGAGAAGCTAGGCGTTAGCTATCCTAAGCTTTTGTTTATCTGCATCTCTACTACCTTCGTAGCTATGATCATTACGGCTTTCATCGTAAATAAATTCTACGATCTCGATCTTTCAAAAGACCCTGTTTACAAAGAGAGACTTTCAAAAGGTCTTGTAGCTGAGATCAAAGCCGAGGAGTATAAAGAGCCGAAGCCTTATGCGAAAAGATCGGTTGCGATATTTGCTATCGGCGTTTTGATCGTCGTCTGCTATGCGCTTGCGATCTCAAAGAGCGTCGGCTTGGTAGAAAAACCGATCCTTTCAAGAGATAGCGCGATCATCAGCTTTATGCTAACTATCGGCTTTCTTATCGCTGTTTTGTGCAAGATCGATACGGGCAAACTGCTTTCTACCAGCACCTTCCAAAGCGGTATGAATGCGTGCATCTGCGTCATCGGTATCGCGTGGCTCGGTACTACTTTCGTAAACGGCCACATCGACAGCATCAAAGAGGTAGCTAAAAACGTCGTTACGCAGTATCCTTTCGTACTAGCCGTCGCGCTATACTTCCTAAGCTGCTTGCTATACTCGCAGGCTGCGACCACAAAGGTTATGATGCCTGCCGTCGCCGCCGCGCTTGGAATGACTAGCCCTGAAAATTCCGGTCAAATTTGGATCTTAGTCGCATCGTTCGCAGCCGTTTCAGGCTTGTTCGTGCTCCCTACCTATCCTACGACGCTCGGCGCGATCGCTATGGACGATACCGGAACGACTAGGGTCGGTAAATTTGTATTTAACCACTCGTTCTTCCTTCCGGGAACCATTATGGTTGCGCTTTCGGTTGCTCTAGGATTTTTAGTAGCTCCTGCGCTAATCTAAGATTAGTATTCCTTTCATTTGCGCCGAATTTTTTCGGCGCATTTTTCATACTATTTAAAATTTTTAATACAATTTAATAGATAAAATTCTATCGATTTTGGGGCCTGCCGTATTTGCTTATAAATTTAACTTCTAATCGCATGTAAAAACTACAAGCCCGCCACTAGTATTTGAGTGGAAGTAAAATTTCATTTAAAATTTCATATCCATATTATGTTAGATGATAAATCAAAATTTCAGCCAAAAAGCATATAATGTAAGAAATTTAAAACAAGGATAAAATATGAAAAATCTCATCATCATCGCTCATCCCGATATGGCAAGCTCGCATGCAAACAAGGCGTGGCGCGAGGTAGCCAAAAAGCAAGCGGATAAATTTGATATTCACGAAATTTACGCCGCTTATCCGAACGGCAAAATAAACGTAGCGCGCGAGCAGGAGTTACTTTTAAGCCACGATAAAATTATCATTCAGTTTCCACTTTATTGGTACAGCTATCCGCCGCTTTTAAAGCAATGGTTCGACGATGTATTCGCCTACGGCTGGGCTTACGGCAGCACCGGCGGCAAGCTGAAAGGTAAAGAATTCGCCCTAGCGATCACTATCGGCGATGAGCAAAATAACTATAAAAAAGACGGCACGATCGGATTTGGCATAGAAGAAGTTATCACACCTTTTAAATGCGCGATGAATTTTACGGGCGCTAAACTGCTGCCGTGCTACTTTGGCTATGGATTTTCATTTCATCCAGATAGCGAATATATCGCAAAAAGTGCAGAAAAATACGAAGAATTTTTAGTAAAATTTTAAAATTTACAAAGGCAAAATTGCTTTTTTAGTCGCGAAATTTTATTTTAAAAAGTGGCGGATGAAGATCGTCTCGTTTCATCCGTGCTGCTTGGCACGCTTCCTGGATCGCTATTTTTGCGTTACACACGCAGCCTGCTGATATAATCCCCCGTCCTTTTGATCGTAAATTTTACTTCCTTCTCCTCTCCCCCTAAATGGGCAAAGTTTACGTTAAAAATTTATACGAAATTTTTCTGTATGAAGTATGCTTTAGTGCAGCCATATAAAAATCAGTGAGCATAAAATTTTACCTAAAAATTTGCACCCGCTCGCAATAACACTCGTCTTAAATTTCAATAAGGTATCAAAAAAATCTATGCACGTTCGCCGCAACACTCAACTCAAATCCTTCGCTAAATTCATAAAACACGCAAAGTCGCGCGTTCACTATACGCTACCGGACTTGTATGCGCTGTATATGAGCCTGCCAAGCTCATCCTCATCAATGCTAAAACAATATCAATCATATTGCTAGAAAGCGCGTCAGCTGGCAGGTATAAAAGAGAGCTACTGCGAAAGTGGTGCAAAATGCGATACCTCCGCGCCGAACTATTTAGTGCTTGCTGCTCCGCGCGTGCAAGCCCAATATCCAAAAAGAGATTTAAAGTAAAGTAGCACCTGCTACCCTCCGCGCGTGCAGATAACTTAAAGCTGCCAAAAGTTTGCGCTCACTTCGCCACTGAGCGCAATTTGCCTATTGCGCGGCTATTAATGCTTTCAGATTTCAACCTGTTTGCTTTTACTTTCCGTCTTTTAAATGCCTGCATGCAGCTAGCTGCAAAGACGTATTTGCTGGATATGCCTGTAGCTCGCCCCCTCATGCCCTTGATAAAAATCCGCCGTAATTTATGCGGATATTTGACAGCAGGACCGTTTGGATATGATCTTTCATACGAAGCCTAAAAACGCTACGCCGATACAGATGCTCGCGCCATTTTTTCGCTCTGCGCGCGCTGCCTGCGTCGCTACAGTCACAATTTTTCTGATACGACACTTAAAGACAACCTATCACCAAAACTACCGAAAAGCTTTTAGCCTTGTTTTTTTGCTTTAGAATTTAGTCTCAATCAGTTCTTTGCTAATAAACCGACAGAACTTCCATATGTTTGGCATATCAGCTCATCCATGCGAAATTTAGTTAAATTTATTTAAATTCCTAAAGACGCGGCAACTTACATCGCACCCGCATTTCAGATAACTGCGAAATTTCGCCGCCACACTGCAAAGAGTTAAATTCTATCGAGCAAATTTATTAAAAAATTTTAAGAGCAGCAAAAGCGATAATGGATGGTTAATGCTTTTCTATATGGATACCGCCGCCATTAAATTTTAACCAAAAGGCACCCCTTAAATTTGTACTCTTTAAATTAGCCAGCAAAAGCTTAAATTTCAAGGTTTCCTACGAAAGCAAACCCCGCAATACTTCATTAAGCGGCGCAAAAGCCGCTTTAAATTTTACTCTGCGACGCGATTTACCCAGATCAAAAACTCATCGCTCGGATTCTCGTCGTCCATATGAGCGGGGGTGACGAGCTCAAGCGCAGTCTGCGGGATCGTCGTTTTGAACGTATCCTTTACCCACTGCTGAAATTTCGCGTTTGGATGTACGATAGAATCGTCATCCTCGCTGTTTGGCGGCGCGCTAAAATCCTCATCCCAGCAGATCTCATCATAACCGATTGCGAGCAATCGCAAAAAATCAAGCCCGCTATGAGCCAAAACGCAGGTCATGGTCGAGCCCGAGCCGGAGCCCATGTGCGGGGTCTAGCCTCGCCCGCATCATCCAGCCACAGCGCGCACATCGAGCCCTCCGAGCCGCTGCCTGCAAATACGCAAAGCCTCTGCTTGATCTCCGCGGCAAGCTCGCGATCCTCGCCGTAAAACCAATATCTTAGCTCCTCGTCGCGATTTTTCGGCTCATCCGTGAAAAAGACAATGTCCGTGCCGCCCTCGCGCTCATCGTCGCTCCAGCTCTGCTGCAGCCGATCTTGCGGGTAGAGATAGCCGCGTCTGCGTCCGCCCGCGTCGTCATAAAAGCCGTTTGCCTCGATCCACGCATAAAGCGCCTCAAGCTCGGCACGCGCATACCCTGCGGTAGCGCTTCGCGCAGCTGCGCTAGTAATAAATTTTCCACGATCGCTCCTTTTGCTAAATTTGCCGCTCGAATTTTACTCTGTCTCGGCTAAATTTTAAGTTTTATTGCTTTAAGGCCTCTTAAAAATTATTTATCTCACTTCAGATATATCGTTAATACCGTCATCAAATTTGGTTTATAGCGTCGCTAAAAGTTGAATGCAAATTTCACGCCGTCTGATCGGACGGGCGAAATTTCGTCTAAATTCCAAGCTCGGCTCTTACGAGTGCCTCGTTTTGCGGCGTCAAAAAGCCTGCGATATCCTGCCACATGGAGTGAAAGCCGTATCCGCCGTCTATCATCTCGCTGCGCGCGGTATCCAGGCTCCATCCCTGATAGATCACGCGGTACATCGCCACCACAAGCCCAGTGCGATCGGCTCCGTGATAGCAGTGCACGAGCACGGCGCCCTCCTTTTGACGCTCGCGAATGGTGCGCAAGACGTCCGCGATCTGCGCGGGCTTTATCTCCCAGCTTTGAAGCGGCTTGCTTGCGAGCCAAAATTGATTCCCAAACGCCCTTTTGTCGCCGCCTCTGCTAAAATGACGCAGATTTACGATGCTTTTGATGCCAAGCTCGTGCAGCTTTGCGGCGTAGCTTCCATCAAGCTGTGCGCTGCGAAACAGCAGCTCGTCCACGCGGTAGAAATTTTTTGCTTCGTCGATGAGGGTTGCTTTTTGCGATGAGTTTGGATTTGTGCCGCGCTCCGCGGTATCTGCGCTTTTTAAATGCGCGTTTTGAAATTTGGCGTCTTTTGCGTCCGCGAGATTTTGCTCCGTGCCGCTCGTTTTTCTAAAATTTATGGAATTTGCTTCTGTCGCAAGCTCCGCATTCACGCCGGTCGCAAAGAAAAATGCGGCCGCTAGCGCAAGGGTTTTAAATTTCAAATTTCATCCTTTAAATTTGGCTAAATTTTATGATTTTTGTAAAATTTGACGCTCGCAGCTAAAATGCAAAATTTGCAAGCGCGCCTTAATTTAACGCAAAAATTTGAGCGTCAAGCCCGTCCAAATAGCCGCTAGATTTTGCCGCAATCCCGCAAACCGCGCCGTTAAAATCAAAATTTCGTTTTAAATTTCCCCGTTCCCGCCCTCGGTATCGCTAGATCAGTACGCGGTAGTTACATTGCGTAGTTACATTGCCCTTGTAAATTTACTGAAAATAAATCGTAAAAGGGGTGCGCCGTTTCCGCGAGCGCTGCCATAAATTTTGTACTCGCCTCTTGCGATACTTACCCGAAATTTTATTTTTCGCGAAATCCTTTCAAATTTCGCCGCCAAATTTGACGCTTTAATCGATCAGATCGGTCTGCCAATTCGCGCCTTGCAGCGTCGTATCAAGCTGTCTGATCTGCTTAGCCAGCTCGTCCACCTGCTTTTGCAGCGCCGCGACATCGACCGTGCTTAGGATTTTAATCTCGCTGCGTGAATAAACATCCACTTTTTGCGCGGAAGCTTGCGCGAAAGCCCGCAATGCACCAGCTTTTAGCGTGAGTACATCGCGCTTGGCGATTAGCTCGGTTAGGCTCTTGCCGTCCGCTTTTGCAGTGCAGTTGGTTAAATTTATCCGAACGATTAGCCGCTCAAGCTCGCCCGTAAGCGCCTCTAGCTCGGCTAGTAGTACCTTTGGCTCCTCACTAGGTTTCTCGCCCTCTTGCACCTTCGCGTTATCCGCGAGCCTTGATTTTAGCTGCTCGATGCGTTTTTGTATATCGGCGCGCAGTATCAGCGCCT